>JAEWGX010000062.1 GCA_023388075.1 Pseudomonadota bacterium | reverse complement strand
CCTAAGAGGCTTGTCGGGACTCAATGTGGTCTTGGCAGACGTAAATACGGTGAGTCCGCCTCACGACGTCAACGGGATGACGGCTTTTCTTGCGTCCGCGCTGATGTACGAGATCCAGGTCTTGCTGTGCCGCTACATGGGACTGGATTCGGCTGACCCGTCGTGAGGCCCTGAGAGGTTTGCCCTGGCAGCGGCACCCGCAGTCGAGGCGAGGCGCAACCTCCAGGGCTGGAGCAGGTCGCCCGGATTTTGCTAACATCGGGAATTCTGGGGACGTAGCTCAGCTGGGAGAGCGTCGCGTTCGCAATGCGAAGGTCGGGAGTTCGATCCTCCTCGTCTCCACCAGTTTCCCGCCTCGATCAGCGCCTCGCTGATTCGGGCCAAGAAGATGACAACTTGCCTGCGGAGCGGTCGCGGCGACCGCTCCCGCCAGCTGGCGATCCGCACTGGCAGGCGCGGCGCGGCTCGAGTCGCGCGCCGGCGTCGTCACCCGATCGAGCCGAAGAGCAGGCTCTCGAGCGCCAGTGCATTGGGTGTCGCCGGATCCCGCCCCGAGGTGCCGACAACTAGGACACGCCAGGCCTGGTCGTCCTTCCTGACGAGTGTCGCGCGTACCCGCTGAGTCGGATCGTCGGCCAGCGTGCCGATGACGCGAAGCGCCGGGTGCCCGGAGGAGGTCGTGGTCGGCCCGGACACGGAGAGCGTCATGTCGCCCTTGACCGCCGACACCCAGGCGTTGGCGTAGGCGGCCAGGGTCATGGACCGGTGCACGTTCTCGTTCGCGAACAGGACGTACACGCCGTCGTTCGGGCCGGCGAAGACGTGGACCACCTGGTCGTCCTCGTTGCGCTGCCTCTCGTGGACCCAGCCGGCTGGCACGGACACGGTCCTGCCGGTGACGACGTTGGTCCATGAGGTTCCCGTGCGGAACTGGCGATCCTGCCGGTTGGATATCTCCTGGAGAACAACATTGACCAATAGGAGCGCGAAAATGACGACCACGGACAGCAGGCCCCGCACGATGCCGAGCCTGGGCGCCCTGACGCTGAAGCGCCCGCTGTCATACCAGGTCGGCCTGCCCGCCTTCAGGTGACCGTACTGCCGGGCCATGGTGAAGAGGGAGACCAGGGGAAACCCAGTGCCCAGCGCATACCAGTACACGCCAACCTGCCGCTTCAGGTACTCGAGCCCGCTGACTCTCCCGGCGCCCGACGTCGTGACCTTGACGCCGAGCAGGCCCTTGCCCAGCGTGGTGCCGAAGAGGGCAAAGACGAGAGCCTCCACGGCCAGGACGATCGGCGCCACCAGCCAACCGAATGCGACGGTGGAACCGGGACTCTGTATCCAGAGGGCAAAGCCGGGCGAGTAGGCGGCCAGCATTCGCGCCACGAGGAACCCGGTGGGAAGGCTCAGCACCCAGAAATCGATGGTTCGCGCAAAAAACCTGCGCCATGGGCCCGCGGGAGGAAGTGAAGCCAGTCGATCGCGCGTCGTGATCGGGGGAAGTTCGGGAGGCAGGCTGCGCACGATCCCGGTGAGCTCGGGCACCTCTTCCAGCGGCGCCCAATCCTGCATTCCATCGGCCCAGACCAGGCTGTTCCTTGTCACGGCGCCCTTGAGGTACATCTCTCGCAGGGCGTGCAATGACACGGGTCCCTTGCGGGTTGCACCAGCCGAGTACCACCATTCCCCTTCCATCTTTCCGTTCCCATGGCTTCCAAGAGGTCCCAGGTCCGCGTCGGCTCCCGGGCGAGAGGGAGCCGAGGACGCAAGGCCGAACCGACCCGTATTCTCGCGTGGCAGGGGCGTGCGGCCAAACGACTCGGTCACGATGCACGCGATGCGAAGGATGCGAAGGCGAGCGAAGCGAAGCCAGACGAGGAGAAGGGGCGAGGGAAGGGGGGCGGTGCGGCGCGAGCGTGTCGTCTGACGCGGGCGCGTCGGACGCTCGGAAGCGGCTCCTGGCCTACCTGCGTGCCTCAGGCCTGGTAGGCGGCCAGCCGCCGGATGTCGAGGACGTGGATGTCGCGCTTGTCGACGCGGATCAGCCTTGCCGATTCCAGCTCGCGCAGCACCCGGGAGAAGTACTCGGGGGTGAGCGAGAGGAGTGACGCCACTGTCGCCTTGCTGACCGGCAGGGATACGGTGACGCCGCCCTCGACGCCATCGTCCTCCTGGTCCCGCAGGAGATAGCCGATCACGCGCTGCACCCCGCTTTGGAGCGCGCTGGCCTGCACGTCCTGGACCAGGCCGTGCAGGCGAAGCGACATCCCGGCCAGCATGGAGAGGGCGAAGCTGCTGTCACGGCGCAGCTCCTCGAGGACCGTTTCGCGCCGCACCGTCACCAGCAGTGTGTCGGTCAGTGCCTGCGCGTTCACGGCACTGGGCCGGTTCAGGAACATGAGTGCCTCGGCGAAGCTGCCGCCCGGTGGGATGACATCGACCACCTTCTCCTGGCCGGAGGTGGACAGGACGTACAGCTTGACCTGGCCGCTCACGACGATGTGGAAGGCCTGGCAGGGCTCTCCCATCTGCAGCACCAGCTCGCCCCGGCCGAAGCGCCGCACCTGGCAGCCATCGGCGAGGCGCTCGAGGTCGGGTGTGGAGACGCTCCAGAACAGGGGCGTGCGTGCCAGGAAGCGCGGGATGTCGAACTCACGAATGGTGTCGAGCATGTCGGGATCGCGCTGGTGTTGAGGGGAGCGCCGGCTCGATCTTCCGCCGGACGCGCCCTGCCGGTCTTGACCGGGATCAAGCTTCGGCGAATCCCCGCCGTGCCGCCGGCGGCATCACGCCGACGACGAGGGCCAGCCCGGTGGCGGCCCCGAGGTTGTGGGCGAGCAGCACGGCCGGCGACACCATCCCGGTCGCCGCCAGGCCCGCCGCGATGCCGCCCAGGAGCCCTTGCGCCGCGGCCAAGGCGAGCAGCCCCCGTCCTTCGAGCGCGCGACCATGGAGGCGGGCGTGCCACCCGATCCACGCCAGCAGCGGCAGCACGATGCAGGCGAGTGCGAGGTGAAGGCTCGCGCCTGCGCCGCCCGCGCCGGCGAGCGCGCCGAGCGCCCCCTGGCAGAGCAGCAGGAGCGCCGCGACGCCGGCAGTCCTGCCCGCCGGCAGCGCCGGCGGCGACTTCAGGCCGCGCAGGAGCCGCCAGGCGAGCGCCAGCAGCAGGTGCCCGCCCAGGAGGTTCCCGAGCAGGACGGCGCGGGACCGGGAGCCCGGCGTCACGACGCCCAGCACGGCAAGCAGCAGGGCGATCGCGCACAGCATCAGCGCGATCCTGCCGGCATCCAGCCGTCGTGGACGCCACCCCAGCGCGAGCCAGGCCAACGCCAGGCTGGCCGCCAATGCCAGCGACGCCGCCGCCCGGTGCAGCCCGCGCACGGCGTCGGTCGCACGGGTCACGGCCGCGGCCGGCTCCAAGGCTCGAGTGGGCGGCCGGATGACCGTGCCGCACGCAGGCCAGTCGGCGCAGGTCGGGCGCGGCTGGGACAGACGCAGCCAGGCGCTCGCGGCCACGACCAGCAGCATCAGGACCACGCAGGCCCAGACGAGGCGATGGAGCAGGCGGGATCGGGTGGCTTCGTTCATGGCGGGAGCGTCGATGGTACCGACGCGACGCCGCGCGATTCTTGAACTGGTTCAAGTCGCCACCGTGCCGCTTTGAGCAGAATCGAATCGCCGGTGGCCGCAGCGACAGGACGACGCGGGCAGCGCCGGCTCCGATCAGGAGGAAGACGTGGGCGAGCATGACGACGAGAACGACCCGGTTCCCTGGATGCAGCAGCTGATGGACAACCCTTTCCTGCTGCTCTTCCTGGGCGTGCTGATCCCCATGCTGGTCTACAACCTGTGGGGCGTCATCGAGATCCTCCTGGTTCCGGTGTCCAAGTGAGTGCCGGCCCCATCCATCCCACGAGAGGTTCCCCACGATGAGCGCCATCCTCCCGCCGTCGGAACGGCTCTGGTATCGACATCCCATCGACCGGGTGGAGGGCACGTGGATCGCCATCGCGCTCACCTGGTGCCTGATCATGTTCGCGATGATGGTCGGGTGGCACATCTGGGGTGGCCAGAACCTGTCGACCGAGACGTACCGCACCACGCCCGAGCAGTTCATGGAGAAGACGCAGGCGATGGTGGACAAGTACACGGTTCGCACCGAGAGCGCCGAAGCCATTCCCGTGGTCGCGCCGCCGCCGGGCAGCGACGTCTACCTGCTCGCCCGGTTGTGGGCGTTCTGGCCCATCCTCGAGTTGGAGGTGGGCAAGACCTACCGCCTGCACCTCACGGCCATGGATTACAACCACGGCTTCTCGCTGCAGCCGGCCAACATCAACATCCAGATGGTGCCGGGCTTCGAGCACGTGGTGACGGTGACGCCGAACCAGTCCGGCGCATTCGCCGTCGTCTGCAACGAGTTCTGCGGGTTGGGTCACCACCTGATGGTGAGCCGGCTCTACGTCAAGTGAGCGCGCGATGAGCTCGACCACCTACCGCACCTGCCCGCGCTCCGGACTGCAGTTCGAGAAGCAGGCCGAGTGGCTGATGAAGGCGAACGCCTTTCTCGGCGTCGTCTGGCTCCTCGTCGGCGGCATCCTCGCCATCGGCGTCGTGCTCACGCGCTGGCCCGCCATCCACTGGCTGGACGCCAGCACCTTCTACATGGTGCTCACCGCGCACGGCCTCGACATGCTGATCTTCTGGATCATCTTCTTCGAGATCGCCGTCCTCTACTTCGCGTCCTCGACGCTGCTGCGCTGCCGGATCGCGACCCCGAGGATCGCCTGGCTCGCCTTCGCCCTGATGGTGATCGGCTCGATCGTCAACAACATCGCCGTGTTCCGCGGCACGTCGAGCGTCATGATGACCTCGTACGTCCCGATGATGGCCGAGCCGAACTTCTACCTGGGCCTGATCCTCTTCGCGGTCGGCGCGCTGATCGCGTGCTTCGTGTTCTTCGGCACGCTCGTGGTGGCCAAGCGCGAGCGGACCTACGAAGGCTCGGTGCCGCTGGTCACCTTCGGCGCCATCACGGCGGCGATCATCGCGGTGTTCACGATCAGCTCCGGCGCGATCATCCTGATTCCGACCTGGCTGTTGTCGCTCGGCATCGTGAGCGAGGTGAACCCGCTGATCTACCGCACCATCTGGTGGGCCTTCGGACACTCGTCGCAGCAGATCAACGTCGCGGCCCACATCTCGGTGTGGTACCTGGTGGCCGCGATCGCCTTTGGCGCCAAGCCGATGAGCGAGCGTGTGAGCCGAACCGCATTCCTGCTGTACATCCTCTTCCTGCAGCTTGCCAGCGCCCACCACCTGCTTGCGGATCCGGGCCTCTCCACGGGCTGGAAGGTGATCAACACCAGCTACTTCATGTACTTCGCGGTGCTGGCGTCGATGCTGCACGGGCTCACCATCCCCGGCGCGATGGAGGTGGCGCAGCGACGCAAGGGGTTCACGAAAGGCCTCTTCGAATGGCTGCGCAAGGCACCCTGGGGCAACCCGACGTTCAGCGGCGTCTTCATCTCGATCGTGGGCTTCGGTTTCCTCGGGGGCATCTCGGGAGTCATGATGGGCACGGAGCAGCTCAACATGATCATCCACAACACGATCTACGTGCCCGGGCATTTCCACGCCACGGTGGTGATCGGGACCACGCTCACCTTCATGGCGCTCACCTACTACCTGATCCCGGTGCTGTTCAGGCGCGAGATGATCGCGCCGACGCTGGCGAAGTGGCAGCCCTACCTGTTCGGCTTCTCGATGTACTTCTTCGCGCTGGTGATGATGGGCGCCGGCACGCTGGGCGTTTCCCGGCGGCACTGGGACATGGCCTTCCAGGGCGCGGCCCTCGCCTACGAGTGGCCCGGGGCGGCCTATCTGATGATGGGGCTGGTCGGGCTGTCGGGCATGGCGGCGATCGTCGGCGGGGCGATCTTCGTCTACGTCACCGTCGGCTCGCTCCTCTGGGGGCGCAGGCTGGACGTCGGCAGGACCAGCCCGACCTTCACCCCGGTCGGGCGCGCCGCGCCGACGCTCGCCGCGCAGAGCTACGGCTCGATGGGGTTCGCCGCCCCGGGCACCTTCGTGCTGGCGATGGTCTTCCTCGCGGCCTTCGTCCTCTACTACTTCATCAACTGGAAGTATCTCTCCACGTTGTGGGGCATGAGCTGAGCGCCGATGGAGATCTCGACCACCCGCTCCGTTGCCGATCCGGTGGCCGTGCCGCGCTGGCGCACGGTGCTCAGCGTGTTCAAGCTTCGCATCGGGATGCTCATCATGCTGACGGCGCTGGCCGGGATGGCGATCTCGCCGGCCCCCTTCCCCGCCGGATGGAAGGTGCTGCTCGTGGCGCTTGCCGTGCTCGTCGCGTCGGCCAGCGCCGGCGCCTTCAACCAGTTCGTGGAGGCGGATGCCGATCGGCTGATGAAGCGCACCTGTCGACGCGCATTCGCAAGCGGCGCGCTCACCGCGGGGCCGGGATGGATGGCGCTGATCGTCGGGATGCTGGCAGTGGCGGTATGGGCTACGTGGCTCGCGATCAATGCGGCCGCCGCGCTCTTCCTGTTCCTGGGCGCCTTCACCTACGCGGTGATCTACACGGTGGTGCTGAAGCGCCGCACCTGGCTCAACATCGTCTTCGGCGGCCTGGCGGGCAGCTTCGCCGTGCTGACCGGTGCGGCCGCGGCCGACCCTGGGATCGGCACGTTGCCGCTGCTCCTCGCGCTGGTGCTGTTCCTGTGGACGCCGCCACACTTCTGGAGCCTGGCGATCGCCTGTCGCGACGACTACGCCCGCGCGGGCGTGCCGATGCTGCCGGTGGTGATGGGGACGGAGCGCGCCGCGCGGATCGTGCATGGCAACGCCTGGCTGCTGGTGGCGGCCTCGCTGCTGCCGGCGCTGTTCGGGGCCGGGCCGATTTACCTGGTGGCGGCGCTGGCAGGCGGCGCGCACTTCCTGCGCCACACGGGCGCGCTCTCCCGCGATCCGCAGCGCAGCACGGCGATGCGCGCATTCTTCGCGTCGATGGTGCAGCTCGCCGTGCTGGTCGCGGGGGTGGCTGCGGATGCGGCGCTGCGCTGAGCTGCTTGCGGCAGCGCTGTCGTTGCTCGCGCTCGCGGTCGCGCCGGCTGTGCGCGCCGAAGGGCTCCCGCGGCTGGACGAGCGCGTCGCGATGCAGGCGAGCCTCGACGCGGTCGGCACCACGCCGCCGGACTTCACCCTGCTGGACCGGCGCGGCCAGGCCGTTCGGCTCTCGGACTATCGGGGCAAGCCGCTGCTGGTGAGCTTCATCTACACCGGCTGCTTCACCGTCTGTCCGCTGACGACCCGAAGCCTGCACGACGCGGTGCGCGGGCTGGATCGCATGCTGGGGCCGCGGCAGTTCAACGTGGTCAGCATCGGCTTCAACCAGCCGTTCGATTCCCCGCAGGCGTTGCGTGACTTCGCGGCCCAGCACCGCATCGACTACGGGAACTGGGAGTTCCTGAGCCCGCCTCGCGACCAGGTGCAGGCGCTGATGCGATCCTTCGGTTTCATGGCGGTGCAGACGCCGGCCGGCTTCGACCACGTCCTTGGCGTGACGGTGCTGGATGCCCAGGGCCGTATCCATGGCCAGGTCCTCGGCGGCCGCATGACGGCCGAGCTGCTGGGCGTGCCGCTGCGCCAGCTGATCCTTTCCGCCCCGCCAGCCGGCCGGCTGCCGAGCCTGGACGAGCTGATCGAGCGCGTGCGCATTCTCTGCACCGTGTACGACGCGGACCGCGGAGAGTACCGCTACGACTGGAAGGTGCTGCTGGAGATCTTTGGCGGCCTCGTCTTCTTCACCACGGTCGGTGTCTACCTGTGGCGGGAGCGGCGCGGCCGCCGCCCGGGCCGTGCCGGCGCACGCCTCGGCACGGGCTGACGGGGCTGCCGTGGCTACCGAGTTGGCTCCGCCGCCACGCGGCCCGGCCGCGTGGGCAGGGCAGGCTCTGCTCTACGGCCTGTTCGCCCTGGCCGTGGGCGTGTTCTCGCAATGGCCGACGTATCGGCACCTGGGACCCGATGAGGCGCTGATCAAACTGAGCCTCGTGCACGTCGGCAAGCCGGTGTCGGACTGCCGGCCGCTGTCGGCGCAGGAGCTCGCCAGGATGGCGCCGAACATGCGGGCGCCGATGTCGTGCCCGCGCGAGCGATCACCGGTGACGGTGGAGCTCGACATCGACGGGGCGCCGGTCGTCCGGGTCGTCGCGAACCCTTCGGGGCTGTCGCGCGACGGTGCTTCCGCCATCTACGAACGGCTGCCGGTCAAGGCAGGCGAGCGGGTGCTCCAGGTTCGCCTGCGCGACGACGTGCGCAGCGAGGGCTTCGGGTACACGCTCGAACGTCAGGTCACGCTCGCGCCGGCGCGCGTGCTCGTCATCGACTTCGACGCCGCGATGGGAGGCATCACGCTGCGATGAGCACCTGCGCCAGCCCCTCCCTGGGCACGGTACGCGCGCCGAGCCCGAGCGCGCCCGCGGTCTTTCGCCTGACGTTCGACGGCGCGAGCGTCACGCTCGCCCGTGGATGGCTGCTGCTGGCCCTGGCGGCGCTGGTCGGCGCGGGCCTCTTCTCGCTGCTGCTCGTGCTGGCGCGCACGCCGGGGGTGAACGCGCGGCTGCCGGGCGTCGACTTCTTCCGCGTCGCCCTGGTGGTCCATGTGGACCTCTCGGTGCTGGTGTGGTTCTTCGCGATCGGCGGCCTGCTGTGGACCCTGCAGGCCGGCCGCCGCGGCCTGGCGTGGGGCTGGGCCGCGCTGGGCATCGCCGCCGTCGGCGCCGCGACGATGGCGGTCGCGCCCTTCGTCGATCCGGGCGTGCCGGTGATGGCCAACTATATCCCCGTCATCGAGTCGCGCGGGTTCCTTGGCGGCCTGGCGGTGTTCGGTGGCGGCTGCGCGATCCTGGTGGGCAGGGCGCTCGCCAACGTTCCCTCGTTGCGCTCGCTCGACGGCGCGGCGGGGTTGCGGGTCGGACTCTACGCCGCTGCCGTGGCGGCTGCCGTCGCGCTGGCGGCACTGGCGTGGTCGCTGGTGGAGGTACCGAGGGCGCTGGACAGCAAGGCCTACTGGGAGCTGCTGTTCTGGGGCGGCGGTCACGCGCTGCAGTTCACCTGGACGCTGCTGATGCTGGTGGCCTGGCTGTGGCTGGCCCAGGCCGCGGGGGCGACCGTGCCGCTCAGCGCACGCGTGAGTATCCTGCTGTTCCTGATCGCGCTGGCCGCGGTGCTCGTCACGCCCTATGCGTACCTGGCGCACCACGTGCTCTCCATGGAGCATCGGCAGATTCACACCTGGGGAATGCGTGTCGGCGGCGGCCTTGCGATCCTGCCAGTCGGGCTCGCGGTGACCGTCGCGTCGCTTCGCCAGCCGCGCGCGATGACCGCGCAGGCGCGGCCGCTGCGTGCGGCGCTGCTCGCTTCCATCGTGCTCTTTGCCGCGGGCGGCCTGATCGGCGTGGCCATCCAGGGCAGCGACGTCCGCATCCCGGCGCACTACCACGGCTGCATCGTCGGCGTGACGCTTGCGCTGATGGGGCTGGTGTACCACCTCCTGCCGCAGCTTGGCGGACGCGCGCCACGCGGCCGGCTGGCCACGGCGCAGCCGCTGCTGTACGGATTGGGGCAACTGCTGCACATTGCCGGCCTGGTCTGGTCCGGCGGCTACGGCGTGCAGCGCAAGGTGGCCGGCGCCGAGCAGGTCCTGCGCAGTCCGGGCGAGGTTCTCGGCATGGGGCTGATGGGGCTGGGCGGGCTGCTGGCCATCGTCGGCGGGCTGCTCTTCGTGGTCGTCGTCTGGCGCGCCTGGCGCGCGCCGCCGAAGCGATGACGCTGTCGCCTCAACGCCTTCTTCGCCGGGCCTTCATGCAGGCCGAGGCCCTGTTCAATCGCGCCTTCGGCGATCGGCTCAATCCGCTGTACCACCTTGGCTCGCTGACCTTCTTCCTCTTCTGCGTCGTCGCCGTCACCGGGATCTACCTGTACGTGTTCTTCGACACCAGCGTCGCCGGCGCCTACCGCTCGGTGCAGGCGCTGACCGCGCAGCGCTGGGCGGGCGGCATCGTGCGCAGCGTGCACCGCCACGCCTCGGACGCGATGGTGATCACGATGCTCGTCCACCTGCTGCGCTACTGGGCCTTCGATCGCCTGCGCGGGTTCCGCTGGTTCGCCTGGGTCTCCGGCGTGGTGCTTCTCTGGCTGGTGTTCGCCGCCGGCGCCAACGGCTACATGTTGCCGTGGGATCGGCTGGCGCAGTTCGTCACCCAGGCGAGCTTCGAGTGGCTGGACTGGTTGCCCGGATTCGGCGGCACGCTGGTGCGCAACTTCATCGTCGATGCCAACGTGAGCGACCGGTTGTTCTCGTTGCTGGTCTTCATCCACATCGGCGTGCCGCTGCTCACGCTCCTGCTCATGTGGGTGCACGTGCAGCGCGTGCCGCGGGCGAGCATGCAGCCGCCAAGGGCGATCGCTCTCAGCGCGGTCGCGATGCTGCTCGTGCTCGCGGCGGTGCAACCGGTGGTCAGCCAGGGCGGGCCCGCTCGAATGTCCGAGGCGCCGACGGAGCTCGCGCTGGACTGGTTCCTGCTGGGGCTGTATCCGCTCGTCTATGCCTGGCCGGTAGCAGGCCTATGGCTGCTGGTGGCGGGCGCCACCGCGCTGCTGGTCGCGGCGCCCTGGCTGCCGCCGCGCCGGGGAGGCGTCGGCGCCGGTCATCGCTTGACCATGCATCCGGGCGCCCACGCGGTGCCCGCACGGGCCGGAGAGACCCTGCTGGAGGCGGGCCTGCGCGCCGGCCTCGCGTTGCCGTACGACTGCCGATCGGGTGGGTGCGGCCTCTGCGTGTGCACGGTGCTGAACGGGCGCGTCGACCAGGGTCCCTACCAGGAGGCCGCGCTGACCGAGGCGATGCGCGCACGCGGCCAGGCGCTGATGTGCTGCGCGACGGCACTGGAGGATGTCGAGCTCGAGGTGGACGTCGCCTCGATCGCTGCGGGCGGGGCGGGCGCGGTGCAGCACGAGACCGCGGTCGTCGAACGCATGGAGCTGCTGGCGCCGGACGTGATGCGGCTGTGGCTCGCGCTGCCGTCCGGGCGGCGCATCGACTACCAGGCCGGGCAGTACCTGAACGTCATCCTCGCGGACGGCAGCCGGCGCGCCTACTCGTTCGCCGCCGCACCGGGAGCCGACGACCTGATCGAGCTGCACGTTCGCCGCATGCCGGGCGGGCGTTTCACGTCGCAGGTGTTCGAACAGATGCGCGTCGGGGATCCGATCGAGTTCGAGGGCCCGCTGGGCCGCTTCACGCTGCAGGAAAGCGAGCGCCCGATCCTCTTCATCGCCGGAGCCACCGGCTTCGCGCCGATCAAGAGCATCGTCGAGGACGCCTTCCGGCGCGGCGTGAGGCGACCGATGTGGCTGTACTGGGGCGTGCGCACGCGCGAGGACCTGTACATGGCCGAGCTGGCCGAGCGGTGGGCGAGCGATCATCCCAACTTCCACTTCGTGCCGGTGCTCTCGGACGTGCCGCCCGACGATCCGTGGACGGGGCGTCGCGGCCTGGTGCACGAGGCGATGCTGGCCGACTTTCCGGACATGCAGGGCTACGAGCTCTATGCGTGCGGCTCGGTCCAGATGATCGAGGCGGCGGTGCCGTCGTTCATGGCGCAGGGCCTGGACGAGAGCTTCTGCTACTCCGACGCGTTCGTGCCCGGGTCGCGCACGGCGGGCAGCTGAGCCCCGAGTGGCCGCTCAGTGCGACGGCTTCGGCGTCGCCGGCCGACTGCGCGGAGCGGTCTCACGAGGAAGGTTTCGCCTCTGCCCGCCGAAGCATCGGCCGGATCGACAAGCCGAGCAACGGGGTCGGATTCTTCACGGTCGCTACGGGCGCGGTGGACGGCTCCACGGCAGCACGAAGCATTCCTGCTCGGGGAAGCGCTGCCGCGGATCGAGGCGGGGAGCCGCCGAGCGCCTGTCGCCGCGCCCTCGTGGGCTACCATTGGCGTGCGCCCGGATCTCGATTCATACCCCTTGCACAAGTCCGTCAAGCTCATTGCCATCGTGCTCGCGGTGGCGGCGATCGCCTGGTTCGCGCTCGCCCGCTTCCAGGCCGGTGACGCGGACGACTACCTGGTGAGCGGCAACGGCCGCATCGAGGCGACGGAAGTCGACGTGGCGTCGCGCCTGGGCGGCCGCGTCGTCGAGGTGCTGGTCGGCGAGGGCGATTTCGTCGAGGCGGGGCAGGTGCTCGCACGGATGCAGGTGGACGGCCTGCGCGCTCAGCGCGACGAGGCGTTCGCCGGCCTGCAGCGGGCCCGGCACGCCGTCGCCGCGGCGCGCGCCGAGGTCGCGCTTCGCCAAAGCGACGTGGCCGCGACGGAAGCGGTGATCGCCCAGCGCGAGGCGGAGCTCGACGCCGCTCAGCGGCGGCTGGCCCGGTCCGAGACGCTGGCGAAGGGCGGCGCCGCCTCCCGCCAGGACCTGGATGACGACCGGGCCCGGGTGAGGGCGGCGCGGGCGACGCTCGCCGCGTCCCGGGCCCAGGCCGAAGCGGCGCGTGCGGCCGTCACGGCGGCAGAGGCCCAGGTGGTGGGCGCCGGCTCGGGGGTTGCGGCGGCCGAGGCCACGGTCGCCAGGATCGACTCCGACATCGCGGACAGCGAGCTGAAGGCGCCGCGAGCGGGGCGGGTGCAGTTCCGACTGGCGCAGCCGGGCGAGGTGCTGGCACCGGGCGGAAAGCTGCTCAACCTGGTGGACCTC
The DNA here is from genome assembly GCA_023388075.1 of Pseudomonadota bacterium. GTDB lineage: Bacteria > Pseudomonadota > Gammaproteobacteria > Burkholderiales > Burkholderiaceae_E > Lautropia. The sequence continues at coordinate 32,657 of JAEWGX010000062.1, read as the reverse complement.
TCGGATGTCTACATGACATTCTTCCTGCCGGAGACCGTGGCCGGCAGGGTGGCGTTGGGCGGTGAGGTCCGGCTGGTCCTCGACGCCGCGCCCCAGTACGTCATTCCGGCGGCGGTCTCCTACGTCGCGAGCACGGCGCAGTTCACGCCCCGAACGGTCGAGACGGCCAGCGAACGCCAGAAGCTGATGTTCCGCGTGCGCGCGCGGATCCCGCGCGAGTTGCTGCTGGAGCACCTGGAGTACGTCAAGACGGGACTGCCCGGCGTCGCCTGGGTGAAGCTCGCCTCCGAGCGACCATGGCCGGAGCACCTCCAGGTCCGCGTTCCCTAGTGACGCCGGCGGGCCACGATCCCGCTGTCGTACCCCCGGCGGTACGGCTGGAGGACGTGCACCTGCGCTATCGCCGAGCAGTCGCGCTCGCCGGCGTCGACCTGGAGGTGCCGGCGCGAGGCATGGTTGCGTTGATCGGTCCGGATGGCGTGGGCAAGTCGAGCCTGCTGGCACTGGTCGCCGGTGCGCGGGCGCTCCAGGAAGGAAGGCTCGAGGTCCTCGGCGGCAGCATGGCAAGCCGCCGGCACCGCCAGGCGGTCTGCCCCAGGATCGCCTACATGCCACAGGGGCTGGGACGCAACCTCTACCCGACGCTCACGGTGGAGGAGAACCTGCAGTTCTTCGCGCGCCTGTTCGGCCACGATGCGCGCGAACGTCGTCGTCGCATCGACGAGCTGACCGCGAGCACCGGGCTGTTGCCGTTCCTGGGGCGGCCCGCCGCGAAGCTCTCCGGGGGGATGCGGCAGAAGCTCGGCCTCTGCTGCGCGCTGATCCACGATCCCGACCTGCTCATCCTGGACGAACCGACCACCGGCGTCGATCCGCTGGCCCGCAGGCAGTTCTGGGACCTGATCGCGCGCATCCGGGGGGAGCGCCCGGGCATGACCGTCATCGTCGCCACCGCCTACATGGACGAGGCACGGCGCTTCGACTCGCTGGTCGCGATGGATGCCGGCAAGGTGCTGGCGACCGGTACGCCGGCGGAGTTCCTGGAGCGCACCGGGCGCCGTTCGCTCGAGGCCGCGTTCATCGAGTTGCTGCCCGAGGAGAGCAGGCACGGTCACGAGGCGGTCGAGATCCCTCCATTCGCCGGGACGCACGACGACATCGCCATCGAGGCGCAGGGCCTGACGATGCGGTTCGGCGACTTCGTCGCCGTGGATCACGTGGACTTCCGCATCCGGCGCGGCGAGATCTTCGGATTCCTCGGCTCCAACGGCTGCGGCAAGACGACGACGATGAAGATGCTGACGGGGCTGCTGCCGGCGAGCGAGGGGCGGGCCTGGATCTTCGGCCGCGAGGTGGATCCCCATGACCTCGACACGCGCCGCCGCGTGGGGTACATGTCGCAGTCGTTCTCGCTCTACGGCGAGCTGACCGTGGAGCAGAACCTGGTGCTGCACGCCCGGCTCTTCCACGTGCCCGAGCCGGACATCGCCGCCCGCGTCGACGAGATGCTGGCCCGCTTCGGACTCCAGGACCTGCGGGAGAGCCTGCCGCCCGCCATGCCTCTGGGGATGCGGCAGCGACTGTCCCTCGCGGTCGCCATGGTCCATCGCCCCGAGTTGCTGATCCTCGACGAGCCGACCTCGGGCGTCGATCCGGTGGCGCGAGACCAGTTCTGGCGCTTCCTCGTCGAGCTTTCGCGCCGTGATCGGGTCACCATCTTCATCTCCACGCACTTCATGAACGAGGCCGAGCGCTGCGACCGCATGTCGATGATGCACGCGGGCAAGGTGCTGGACAGCGATACGCCGGCCAGGCTGATGCACAAGCGCGGCGCCGCCACGCTGGAGGAGGCTTTCATCGGCTATCTGATCGAAGCCTCGGGCGACGGCGGGTCCGAAGCCGCCGGGCCGCCGCCGGTACCGGCGGCGGTACGTGCACCGTCGCCTGCGATCGCGGCCGGGATCGCGACCGGACACGCGACCGCGCCCGGCTCGAGCCCGGAGAGCGGGGCGCCTGCCCGCCGCCGCTTCAGCCTGCGACGACTGCTCAGCTACTCCTGGCGGGAGGCACTGGAGTTGCGCCGTGATCCGGTACGGGCGGCGCTGGCGCTGGTCGGCTCCATCGTCCTGCTGTTCGTGATCGGCTTCGGCATCAACATGGACGTGGAGAACCTGACCTTCGCGGTGCTCGACCGGGACCAGAGCAGCGTCAGCCAGGGCTACGTGCTGGAGCTCTCCGGCTCGCGCTATTTCGTGGAGCACGCGCCGATCGCGGATCATGCCGACATGGATCGACGCATGCGCAGCGGCGAGATTTCCCTGGCTCTCGAGATCCCGCCCGGCTTCGGGCGCGACGTGCTGAGGGGCCGCCCGGCGCAGATCGGCGCCTGGATCGACGGGGCGATGCCGTCGCGGGCGGAGACGGTGCAAGGCTACGTGGAAGGCGTGCATCAGCACTGGCTCGGCGAGCAGGCGAAGCGGCGCGGCGCGGACGCGTTGGCGAGCACGTTGTCCGTGGAGACACGCTTTCGCTACAACCCCGACGTGCGCAGCATGCCGGCCATGGTCCCGGCCGTGATCCCGATGCTGCTGCTGATGCTGCCGGCGATGCTGACCGCGCTCGCCGTCGTGCGCGAGAAGGAGCTCGGCTCCATCGTGAACCTCTACGTCACCCCGGTCACGCGCAGCGAGTTCCTGCTGGGCAAGCAGGTGCCCTACGTGCTCCTCGCCCTGCTCAACTTCCTGCTGATGTGCCTGTTCGCGGTCACGGTGTTCGACGTGCCGCTCACCGGCAGCTTCGCGACGCTGCTCCTGGCCGCCTTCGTCTTCAGCCTGGCGGCCACGGGACTGGGACTGCTCGCCTCGGCCGTGACGCGCAGCCAGATCGCCGCGATGTTCTTCACCATGATCGGCACCATGCTGCCGGCCGCGCAGTTCTCGGGGCTGATCAACCCGGTGTCGTCGCTCGAGGGCGCCGGCCGAGTCATCGGGGAGAGCTATCCGGCAACCCACATGTTCGTCATCAGCCGCGGCGTGTTCAACAAGGCGCTCGGCATGCAGGATCTCCAGGGTGCGTTCATTCCGCTGGTGCTGTCCGTTCCGGTGATCCTCGTGCTCGCCATTCTGGCGCTGAGGGAGCAGGAGCGTTGATGCGACCGGACTGGAGGCGGCGCCTCGCCAACGTCCATCGGCTGGGCGTGAAGGAGCTGTGGAGCCTGTGGCGTGATCGGGTCATGCTGGTGCTGATCGTCTACGCGTTCACCGCGGGCGTCTATACCTCGGCGACGGCCATGCCGGAAACATTGCACGACGCGCCGATCGCGATCGTCGACGAGGATCGCTCGCCGCTTTCGGGTCGCATCGTCTCGGCGCTCTATCCGCCACAGTTCAGGCGCCCGGTGGCGATCGGCCTGCCGGCGGTGGATCCGGCCATGGACGCGGGTGACTTCACCTTCGTGCTGGTGATCCCGGTGGATTTCCAGCGCAAGGTGCTCGCCGGCGAGCGCGTCAGCCTCCAGCTCAACGTCGATGCCACGCGCATGAGCCAGGCCTTCGTCGGCAGCGGCTACGTGCAGCAGATCGTCATGGGCGAGGTCGCCGAGTTCGTGCAGCGCTACCGTGGCGAGGCCGCGCCCGCCGTGGAGCTTGCCCTGCGGGCGCGCTTCAACCCGTCACTCGAGCAATCCTGGTTCGGCGCGCTGATGGAGGTCATCAACAACGTCACGATGCTGTCGATCATCCTTACGGGGGCCGCGTTGATCCGCGAACGGGAGCACGGCACGATCGAGCACCTCCTGGTCATGCCGGTGACGCCGACCGAGATCATGCTGGCCAAGGTCTGGTCGATGGCCGCGGTGGTTCTCGCCGCGGCCGCGGTGTCGCTCTGGCTGGTGGTGCGCGGCCTGCTGCAGGTGCCGGTGGAAGGCTCGATCGCGCTCTTCCTCGCCGGCGCGGCGGTCTGCCTGTTCGCCACCACCTCCATGGGCATCTTCATGGCGACCATCGCGCGCACGATGCCCCAGTTCGGGCTGCTGCTGATGCTGACCCTGATGCCGTTGCAGATGCTTTCCGGCGGGATGACACCGCGTGAGAGCATGCCGCCGTTCGTGAGGGAGCTCATGCTCGCCGCCCCGACCACCCACTTCGTCGAGCTGGGGCAGGCGATCCTGTTTCGCGGCGCCGGGATCAGCGTGGTGTGGCCGCAGCTCCTTGCAATGGCGGCGATCGGCGCCATCTTGTTCCTGATGTCCCTGCGCCGTTTTCGCAGGACGATCAGCCAGATGGCATGACTGGGGCGGCTGCGAGGCCGGCCCGACCGGAGGACATGCACCTTGGAATCCAGTGAACCGATTCGCCTGCCGCCCTGGCCGGAGTACCTGCTGGATGCCTGGCAGCGTTCGGTGCTCTACGCCGACGTGAGACGCCGCCGCGGCAACCAGTACCGCGAGCACATGCGCGAGGACGCGCCGAACGTGCTTCACTTCCCGAGCGAGCTGGTGATGTCCGGCCGCGACCTTCCGCGACCGGTGAACTACAGCCTGCTGCGTATCCTGCCGCCGCAGGATCGGCCCGTCGAGCCGGGCAAGCGCCCGTTCGTGGTGGTCGACCCGCGGGCCGGGCACGGGCCGGGCATCGGCGGCTTCAAGCCCGACAGCGAGATCGGCGCGGCGCTCGCCGCCGGGCACCCCTGCTACTTCGTCGGCTTCCTGCCGCATCCGGTCCGCGGGCAGACGGTGGAGGACGTGATGCGGGCGGAGGCCGCGTTCCTGCGCCGGGTGGCCGCGCTGCATCCCGAGAGCCGCGGCAAGCCCGCGGTCATCGGCAACTGCCAGGCGGGCTGGCAGATCCTGATGACCGCGGCGGTCTGGCCCGAGCTTTTCGGTCCGATCATCCTGCCCGGCGCGCCGCTCTCCTATTGGGCTGGCCGCACGCCGATGCGCTACACCGGGGGCATGACGGGCGGAAGCTGGCTAACGGCCCTGACCAGCGATCTCGGCGACGGGCGCTTCGACGGCGCCTGGCTGGTGAGCAACTTCGAGCAGCTCGATCCGGCCAACACGGTCTGGAACAAGCAGTATCACCTCTACGCCAACGTCGACACCGAGGAGGAACGCTACCTCGGATTCGAGAAGTACTGGGGCGGGCTGGTGTTCCTGGAGGACGTCGAGATGCAGTACATCGTCGACAATCTCTTCATCGGGAACAAGCTGGCGACGGCGGAGCTGGTCACGTCGGACGGGGTGCGCATCGACCTGCGCAACATCCGCTCGCCGATCGTCGTGTTCTGCTCCTACGGCGACAACATCACGCCGCCCGCGCAGGCGCTCGGCTGGATCACGGATCTGTACCGCAACGAGGCGGACCTCATCAGCCACGACCAGACCATCGTCTACGCGACGCACGACAGCATCGGGCACCTGGGGATCTTCGTCTCGGGCAGCGTCGGCCGCCGCGAGCATCGCGAGTTCATCAGCAACATCGACGTGATCGACCTTCTGCCGGCCGGCCTGTTCCAGGCGGTCGTCGACGACCGTCCCACGCAGCCTGCCGCGCCGGCCGGCCAGGACTTCCTGCTGAGCCTGCACGCGCGCGACATCGAGGACGTTCACGCCATCGTCCAGCCGGACGTGACGAGCGAGCGCCGCTTCGCCGCCGCCGCGCGCGTCTCGGAGATCAACCTGGCGCTGTACCGCAACCTGGCGCAACCATGGGTGCGCGCCTGGGCCAATCCGCAGCTCGCCCATTGGCTGCAGTCGGTCCATCCGCTTCGCGTGGGATACCAGCTCTGGTCGGACGAGCACCCGGCTGCCGTCCACGTGAAGCGGCTGGCGGAGACCGTGCGGGCGAACCGCCGGCCGGCCGCTCCGGAGAATCCGTTCCTGCAGCTGCAGGCCCTGGCCTCGAGCGCGATCGAAGGCGCGCTGGACCTCTATCGGGATCAGCGCGACGCGGCGATCGAGCTCGCCTTCGAGGCGATCTACGGCTCTCCGTGGCTGCAGGCCCTCGCCGGCCAGACGATCGGCGACGACACTCCGCCGCGGCACCATCCGGGCGACTCCCCGGAGCACCGTGCCTTCGTGCAGGAACGGGCCCGCCGGCTGCATGAATCGCTCTCGGAAGGCGGCCTGCTGGAGGCGGCCGTACGCGCCATCTTCCACGTGCTGCGCACCCGGGGCGAAGCGGACGAGCGCCACTTCCGCCATGCCCTTCGCCTGCGCGAGATGATGGCGCCGGAGGCCCCCCTGGAGCCGGCCGAGTTCCGCCGGGTGGTTCGGCGCCAGGCGCTGCTTCTCAAGCTCGAGCCGAAGGCGAGCATGGCGGCGTTGCCGGTGCTGCTCGCGTCCACGCCCGTCGCTCGGGTGCGCGAGGTGGGGCGCGGGGTGGAGGCCCTGGTGCTCGCCACGGGCGACCTCGGCGCCGACGAGCGCGCGCGGCTCGACGAGGTGATCGACGTCTTCGGGCTCCGGGGGACGGGCCGGCGCCGGCCGTCCGGTGCCGCCAGGCCACGCAGGAGCCCGAGCAGGGCGGCCAAGGGCGGCAAGGCGGTGCGTGCGAAGGCAGTCCGCGCAAAGGCGGTGCGCGCATGACCCCCGGTCGATCGGCCACGTCCGGCGACGGCGCGGCCGTGCTGGGCCCGCTGCGCAACCGACTCTTCGAGGAGCTCGCGGTCGGCGACAGCGCGACGCTGGAGCGTACGCTCGCCCTGGAGGACATCCAGCTCTTCGCCGTGATGTCCGGCGACGTCAATCCCTACCACGTGGATCACGAGTTCGCCGCGTCCAACCGATTCCAGGGCGTCATCGCCCACGGCATGTGGGGCGGGGCGCTGATCTCGGGGCTGCTCGGCACGTCGCTCCCCGGACCTGGCACCGTGTATCGCAGCCAGAGCCTTCGCTTCCACGCGCCGGTGCGGGTCGGCGACCGGGTGGTCGTGCGGGTCGAGGTGTCTGCGCTGGATGCGGCCACGCGCCAGGTGCGCCTTGCCTGCAGCTGCGTCAACCAGGACGGTGTGACGGTCATCGACGGGGAGGCGGAGGTGATCGCGCCCGACGAGCGCGTCGAGCGCGAGCGCACCACGCTGCCGGAGATCCGCATCGACGTGGCCGGTGCGGGCGGCCTGCAACGGCTGCTCTCGCATGTCGCCCGGCTCGGCAGGATCCGGATGGCAGTGGTCCATCCCTGTGACGCGGTGAGCCTTTCCGCGGCGCTGGACGCCCGCGATGCGGGATTGATCGAGCCGCTGCTGGTGGCGCCACGGGCCAGGCTCGCGGCGGTCGCCGAGAGCGCCGGCCTCGATCTCGCCGGGATCGAGATCGAGGATGTGCCGCACAGCCATGCGGCCGCGGAGCGGGCCGCGGCGCTCGCCGGCAAGGCGGAGGTGGAGGGCCTGATGAAGGGCAGCCTGCACACCGACGAGCTCATGGGCGCCGTGCTCGCCGCGGGCGCGGGCCTGCGCACGAAGCGGCGCGTGAGCCACTGCTTCCTGATGCAGACGCCGGCCTATCCGCGACCCTTCATCATCACCGACGCCGCCATCAACATCGCGCCCGATCTCGCCGCCAAGGCGGACATCGTGCGCAACGCCATCGACCTCGCTCACGTGATCGGCGTGGCCGAGCCCCGGGTGGCGATTCTCGCCGCGGTGGAAACGGTCAGCGCGGCGATGCCGGCCACGCTGGATGCGGCCGCGCTCTGCAAGATGGCCGACCGCGGCCAGATCACCGGCGGGGTGCTGGACGGACCGCTCGCATTCGACAACGCGGTATCGGCCGCCGCCGCGCGGATCAAGGGAATCGAATCGCCGGTAGCCGGCCTCGCCGACGTGCTGGTGGTGCCCGACCTCGAGAGCGGCAACATGCTCGCGAAGCAGCTGGAGTTCATGGGCGATGCCTCCAGCGCCGGCATCGTCATGGGCTCACGCGTCCCGGTGGTCCTGACCAGCCGGGCGGACGCGCGGGAGTCGCGCATCGCCTCCTGCGCGCTTGCGCTCATGCTGGCGCATCACTACCGCCAGTCTCCGCCCTGAGCCCGGGCACGAAGCTCGCCGGCGCGGGGGGTGGAAACGGGAGGCGACGAGTGGCACTGAATCCAGGAAACCCCGCCGGCACCCGCCTGCCGGCGGATGGCGAGCCCGCCGATCCGGAGAGCGGGAATCCGCAGCGCGAGGCGCCGGGTCCGACGCCGCCGCTGCCGAAGATCCCGCCGCGTCCGCTGGACTGGCCGCCCGCCGAGGGCGTGCCGGTACCGGATCAGCGGCCGGCCGGATCGCCCTGAGCAGGGCCGGCGGTTTCGCGCCGGCCGTCCGGGTGCCGCGCGAAGCGGGTCGGATCCTCGCCGTGGACCGGCGCGGCATCCGGCCACGGCCAGCCGCCGAACTCCGTGCGACGGTAGTCCATCAGCGCCTGCCGGATCTCGTCCTGGCTGTTCATCACGAACGGACCGTACTGCGCGACCGGCTCGCCGATGGGGCGGCCCTGCAGCAGCAGGAGCTCCGCAGCGGCCGAGCCGTCGTTGACCAGCTCTGCCGGGACGCCGGACCTGACCTCCACGACGCAGGCGCCGTCGAGCGCCTCGCTGCCCACCCGTAGCCGGTCGCCACGGAAGAAATAGAGGTGCCGGCGGGTATCGCGTCCGGCAGCCGGCGGCAGCGTCCAGCGGGCGCCCGGATCCATCCGGATGGTCCAGATGGCGACGTCGGCATCGTCCCGGGCGGCCCACGAATCCGGCGGCGCGGGCAGCGGCGCGGCCGCTCCCTCGAGGTGACCGGCGATCACCGCCACCTCCGTGCGACGGCCTTCCTCGTCGGCCAGCGCGAGGCGTGGAACCCGGTCGGCCCAGAACATGCTGAAGTAGGGCGCGGCCATCTTGCTTGCAGCCGGCAGGTTGAGCCAGATCTGGAACAGCTCCAGCGGATTGGGCGCGCCCGTCTCCAGCAGTGGAAACATCTCCGAGTGCACGATGCCGCCGCCCGCGGTGAGCCACTGCACGTCGCCGTCGCCGAAGCGCGCCGCGGCGCCCAGGGAATCGGCATGGTCGATCAGCCCCCGGCGCACGATGGTGACCGTCTCGAAACCGCGGTGCGGATGGGCCGGGAATCCGGGCACCGTCTCGCCGTGATACATGCTCCAGCCGTCCCTGCGGCTGAAGTCCTGGCCGATGTCGCGGCCGGCGAGCGGGGTCGCCGGGCCGAAGCGGCCGTTGCCCGCTGGATAGGCATCGTCGTGATGGGCGCAGAAGAGGAACGGGTCCGCGGTGATCCACGGAAAGCCGAGCGGCGCGATGCGCAGGACGAGGTTGTCGGTCGCTGTCTTCATGGGGTCGGACACTCCTTTTGCATCAGATGGAGGCGAAGCCGGGACGATTCAATGCAGCGGCAGGGCGGTACGACCCCGCGCGACGACCGAACGCAGTGCCCTTGGGGGGACAGCGCGATTCATCCCTTCAGCGCGCCGGCGGTGAGCCCTGCGACGATCTTGCGCTGGAACGCCAGTACCAGCACGATCACCGGCACGGTCACCACCACCGAGGCCGCCATGATGGGCCCCCAGGGCAGCTCCTGGCTGCTGGCGCCCGAGAGCAGGGCGATCGCCACCGGCACCGTGCGAACGTCGGCGGACAGGGCGAAGGTCAGGGCGAACAGGAACTCGTTCCAGGCGACGATGAACGCGAGCAGCCCGATCGGCACCATCGCGGGCAGCAGCAGCGGCATGAATACCCGCCGCACGATCTGCGCGACGCTTGCCCCATCGACGAAGGCCGCCTCCTCGAGCTCCATCGGCAGCTCCCGCATGAAGGTGGTGAGCAGCCACACGGTGAAGGGCAGGCTGAGCGTGAGGTTGGCGATCACCAGGCCGGGCAGCGTGTCGTAGAGGCCGATCGCGCGGATCAGCTCGAAGAGGCCCGAGAGCACCGCCACCTGGGGAAACATCGACACCGCGAGGATCGCGCCGAGCATCGCCGTGCGGCCGCGCATCCGCACGCGACCGAGACCGTAGGCGGCGCCCAGCGAAAGCGTGAGCGAGACCAGCACCACGGCGGTCGCGACGAGGACGGAGTTCGCGATGTTGCGGCCGAACTCCTGCTGCACGAAGATCTGGCGGTAGTTCTCGAGCGCCATTTGCTCCGGCCACAGGGCCGGGACGAACAGATCGGCGCCGGAGCGAAACGACGAGACCACCGCATACCAGAGCGGAAACACGGCGACGGCGCCGATCGCCAGGACCAGCAGCGTGAAGCAGATGCCGCGCACGACGCGCCTGCCGCGGGAGGGTCTCATCGCGGGGCGTCCTCGGTCACCGCGGCGTGCCTTCGTCGAGGCGCAGGCGCGCCAGGCGGATCGCGGTCACCGTGAGCATCGCGATCACCAGGAACAGGAAGGTGGAGGCGGCCGATCCGTAGCCGACCTCCTGGAAGTCCACGAGCTGCTGGCGTGCATAGACGGACATCGACATGGTGCTGCGCGAGTTCGAGGTGAGCACGTAGATGAGGTCGAAGACCCGCAGCGCGTCGAGCGCCCGGAACACGATCGCCACGATGAGCGCGGGCCGGATCAACGGCAGGGTGATGTGGAGGAAGACCCGCAGCGGATGGATGCCGTCCACGCGCGCCGCCTCGTAGCAGTCGCCGGGGACCATCTGCAGCGCCGCGAGGATCAGCAACGCCATGAACGGCGTCGACTTCCACACGTCCACCATGATCACCGCCCACATCGCGAGATCGGGGTCGGCGGTCCAGGCAACCGGCCCGTCGATCAGCCCGATCGACAGCAGAACGTGGTTGATGACGCCGAACTGGTCGTTGAGCATCCAGCTCCACATCTTTGCAGACACGACCGTCGGGACGGCCCATGGCACCAGGATCGCGGCGCGAACCAGCCCGCGCATCGGGAAACGGACGTTGAGCGTGAGCGCGACGACCAGGCCCAGGACGGTCTCGACCGAAACCGACACGAGCGTGAACCACACCGTGCGCCAGACCGCGCCCCACCAGTCGGGATCCGCGAGCAATCCGTACCATTCCCCGTCGTCGCGCTCGAGGTAGTTGGCGAAGCCGACGAAGCGATAGTCGGTGATGTCGGCGAGCGTGGCGTCGGTGAATCCGAACCAGATCGTCCGCAGCAGCGGCCAGCCGGCGACGACGCCCAGGACGACGAGCGTGGGCGCGAGCAGCCGCCAGGCGGCCCGGATGCGGTGCCCCTCCAGGTCGTGGCCATGCGGCCGCGGGACCGCCGAGGGACGGGCCGCCACGGCTACCAGCCCCGCCGGCCAAGTCGCCGCAGCCGCTGCGCGAGCGCATCGAGCGCCGGCTCCGGCGCGGCCTCCCCGGCAAGCACGTCGTGGGCCGCGCTCCAGAAGGCATGGGAGACGCGGTTGTAGTGCCGCCCCGTCACCCGGGACGGTCGGGCGACCGCCGCCTCCAGGGCGGGGCGCAGCGACGCGATGAAGGGATTGGCCGCCACCACATCGGGATCGTCGTAGAGCGCGGGAATCGTCGGGTTGTACGCGGCGGCGATCGCGCGACGCTTCTGCTCGGCGGCGCTGCAGAGGTACATGACCAGGTCCGCGGCCTCGGCCGGATGTCGTGAATGCCGCGACACCGCGAGATTCCAGCCACCGAGCACCGCCGCCGGCGCCCCCTCCGCCGACCCGGCGGGCAGGGCCGCGACGCCGACCTTGCCCCGGACGGGGCTGTCGTCGCCGTTGGCAAGCGCCCAGGCGTAGGGCCAGTTGCGCATGAAGACCGCGTGACCGGACTGGAACAGGCCGCGCGCCTCCTCCTCCGCATAGTTGAGCACGCCGGGTGGCGCGATGCTGCCGATCCAGTCGCGCGCCCGGGCGAGGGCGCGTGCCGCGGCGTCGTTCGCGATCGTGACGCGGCCGTCGTCGTCGACGATGCGGCCACCGCCCTCGCCGTGGACCCACTCCAGCGCGTTCACCGTGAGCCCCTCGTAGGCCCGGCCCTGGAACACGTAGCCCCAGGTGGCCCCGGACCGTCGTGTGGACGATCCGTCGGCATCGCCTGCCGCGCGCCGTTCGGCCGCCTGGATCGCCGCGGCGGTCCGGGTGAGCTCGTCCCAGGTGCGCGGCACCGGCTTGCCGTGCGCGTGAAGCAGGTCGCGACGATAGAAGAGCAGTCCGGCGTCGGTGTAGAACGGCATCGCGACCAGCCGGCCGTCGACCGTGTTGTTGGCGACGATGGCCGGGAAGTGAGCCGCCTCGGTGCCGCCGGCATAGGGACGGAGGTCGATGAAGTTGGGCGCCAGGATGCCCGGCCAGACCACGTCGACCTGGTAGACGTCGATGTCGCGCGCCCGCCCGGCGAGCAGCTGCTGGTAGAGGGCGAGGCGCTCGGTGGCCGAGTTGGGCGTGGACACGATTCGTACCGTGTGGCCGGTGCGCCTGGACCAGGCGTCCGCCCCGTCGCGACACAACGCGAGCTCGAGGCCGACGGCCCCGCAGGAGAGCGCGATCTCCACCGCGACTGCCGCGGGCGCGGCCAGGATCGCGCCGCCCAGGACCAGCGGCGCGACCAGCGCGCGCAGCCAGGGCCGGGCCAGCGAATCGATAACCATGGGCGTCCGATGATAGCGGAGGCCCCGTGCGCGGGTGCCGCGGGCGCCGTTCGGGGTGCGGAACCGGCCGTCGATCGCCCGTCGCGGCCCGCCGATACGACGCTCCCGCTATCGTTGACCCGTTCGCCCAGCGCCTGCCTCACCGGAGAAGCGCCATGCTCATCGTCAGGTCGCGGTCCGCCGCGCATGCCTTGCTCGACATCGTCCAGTGCACCGTCGACGACCCCCGGCTCCCCGCCATCGTCGAGTCCTCGCTGCCCGCATCACCGGAGGAGCCGTCGCTGCGACGACGCCAGGTGGAGCGCGCGCTCGAGGCGGTCGGCACCATCCGCGCTGCCTGCCCGGAGGAGCCCTGTCGCGGCATGCGGGTATCGATCGACGTGCGTGATCCGGCGGTGCACGCGGCCCTGCAGGGCATGCTGCTGCTCTACCGGCAGTGGATCGAGTCCGATCCGGAGAGCGGCATGATCGCCGATGCGATGGACATCGCCGAGATCCAGGCCACCATACATGCCTGCCTCGAGGAGGACAGCGGGTTCATGCTGCCGGTGTAGCATCGTGGCATGCCCGATGCGACGCGCCTGTCCTGCGGCGTGATCCTGCTCAACGAGCGGGACCAGCTGCTCCTCGCGCATGCCACCGGCAGCCGCTGGTGGGACTTGCCCAAGGGGCTCGCCGAGCCTGGCGAGTCGCCGTTCGACGCCGCGCGACGCGAGCTTCGCGAGGAAACCGGCATCACGCTCGACGAGCACGGCTGGGCGGACCTGGGGCGGCACCGGTACCGTCCGCGCAAGGACCTGCATCTCTTCACGCGCCGGGTTCACACCCGGGACGTGCGCCTGCAGGACTGTGTCTGCACCACCAGCTTCCGCCATCCCCGAAGCGGGCGGATGCTGCCGGAGGTCGATGCGTTCTGCTGGTACGACCCGGCCGACGTGCCCCATCGATGCGCCAAGGCCATGACGGCGTTGCTCCAGGACAATGGCCTGCTGGCAAGGGCTCTGGCCGCCAGCGGAGCGTCTGTGGCACCATGAAAGCCTGCGGCGCCACCCAGGCGCCCCGGGGAGGTCACATGAACGACGGCGATCAGGGACGGGACGACTACCTCGACCTGGCACGGCGCCTCGGTTTCCAGGCCGCCGGCGCAGCGGTCGAGGGGCCGGTGCGCGGACCGCATGCCGGGCCGAGCGACGAAACTCCGCTCGAGAAGCTGCATCGGCTTTCGCTCCTCATGGAGGCGCTCGCGAACGAGATCGGATCGCTGCCCTCCGTCACCTACCAGGCGCAGCTCTGGCAGCAGTGGAGCTCGATCGGTGCCCGCGCAGCGGAACGGCGCATGGCCGCGGCGGGCAGCCGCCGTCGCGGCGCGGTGCCCAGGCGCAGCTCCGGCTGATGGGTCCAGGGGAATCAGCCGCGAGACACGAGCGGGCGGCAGCGGCGGCCGAGGAGCTGCTCCGCCAGCACCGTCACAAGGAGCGCTTCGCCGCGCTGCCCTCGCCGTGGGAGGTGCGCGATCCCGGATTCGCCTACGCCGTGCAAGGCATCCTGGTGGAACGGCTGCAGGCGCTGCGCGGCACCAGTTGCTGCGGCTACAAGATCGCGCTCACCACGCCGGCGATGCGCAGGATGGTGGGCTTTCACGACTCGATCTCCGGCCGGCTGCTGGCGGATCGCGTGCTGCCTTCGGGCGCCACCATCCATGCCTCGGATTTCGGCCGGCTGCTGATCGAGTTCGAGATCGCCTTCCAGCTCGGCGCCGACCTGCCGCCGCGGCGGGAGCCGTGGTCGCGCGAGGCCATCCTGCCGTATGTCGCCTGCGCCTTTCCGGCGCTCGAGGTGGCCGACGATCGCCACGCCGACTATGACGCGCTGGGATCGTCGATCCTCACCCTGGCCGCGGACAACGCCTGGAACGAGGGGCTGGTGCTGGGCGCGCCGGTGGACGGCTTGACGGCCGGCGACCTGCTGGCCGCCACCGGCGTGGCGAGCATCGACGGCCGCGAGGTGGGCCGCGGAACCGGGGCCGACGTCCTGGGTCATCCCCTGGATGCCCTGGCGTGGCTGGCGGAGCACCTGCAGGAGCGCAACCTTTCGCTGAAGGCCGGGGACCTGGTCACCACCGGCAGCCTGGTGACCTCGAAGTTCCCGGCGCCGGGCACCGAGGTGTCGTTCGAGGTGTCCGGGATCGGCAGCGTGTCGCTGCAGGTGCGCTGACCTGCCTGCGCGGCTGCCGTCTTGCGCACGGCCGGATACGCCTGAGCCGGGCTACTTGACCAGCAGGACCGGCACGTCCACCAGGTGGAGCACCTTGCTGGCGACCGAGCCGAGCAGCATGCCCTGGACCGTTCCCAGGCCACGCGTGCCCATGACGATCATCTCGATGCCGTGGCTCTTCACGTAGCGGGCGATGCACTCCCCGGGCGCGCCGATCATCCGCTCCTCGGTGTACCGTGCACCGGCCTTCTCCAGCTTCTCCTTGGCCGCCTTCATCGCCTTGTCGGCTTCCTCCCGGTAGTACTCGTCCACCATCTCCTTGCTGAGGTAGGCGCGGGCGTGGCCGGAAATCACCTGCGGCTGGACGTTGAGCACGTGGATGTCGATCTGGCGACCTTCCTCGATCTCCTTCAGCACGCTGTCGATCGCGCGCAGGGAAGGGGCGGATCCGTCGACGGGTATCAGTACTTTGGCCATGCCATTCTCCGGTTCAGCCGGCGCGCTGCCGGCCCATTCGCGGCGATGCTAACCGATCGCCCTGCATCCTCCGACAAAGCCGAGCTCAGCGCCGGCCGTCCGAGGCACGCAGACGCTCGTTCTGCGGAAACCAGTTGCGCAGTGCCTCCTCGTCCATCTCCGCCTTGAAGGCGTGGCCGCGGCGCAGCGCCTCGGCGCGACCTGCCGCCGGACGGGCGTTGATCTCGTCGAGCAGGCGCTTGACGTGCGGATAGCGACCCCACGCGTCCGGGTCGCCCATCACGTGGGGCACCAGGCGAGCCCAGCCCCACACCGCCATGTCGACGATGCCGTAGGTGTCTCCCACCATGTGCGAATGCCGGGCGAGTCGATCGTTCAGGATCCGCCAGTGCCGGTCCGCCTCGTAGTCGTAGCGGTTGAGGGCATAGTCCTTGGGTTCGGGCGCATAGTGCCGGAAGTGCACCGCCTGGCCGGAGAACGGGCCGACGCCGCTCGCGACGAACATCAGCCAGGACAGCAGCTCGCCGCGGGCGGCGGCATTCGACGGCGCGGGGATGAAGCGCCCGGCCTGGTCGGCGAGGTAGAGCAGGATCGCGTTGCTGTCGAACACGGTGACGTCGCCGTCCACGATCGCCGGCACCTTGCCGTTGGGGTTGATCCCGAGGTACTCCGGCGTGAACTGCTCGCCCTTGCGGGTGTCCACCGGCACCGGCTCGTAGGGCAGCCCGAGCTCCTCCAGCAGCAGGGCCACCTTCATCGGGTTGGGGGCGGCGTTGTAGTAGAAGCGGATCATCGGGAGGTCTCCTCGGGCAGGGATCGGGAACGGCTCAGCAGGTGGCGGGCAAGCTCGACGAAGCCGGCGCCGTGGCCCGCCTTCGTCATGTAGCGCGGCGCGACCGGCAGGTGGTGGATCTGCGCTGCGAGATTCGCGACGCCGACCGAGCATGGAAAGGCGGCGAACATCGATGCGTCGTTGGGCGCGTCGCCGACGAACAGCCACCGGTCGCGCTCGCCGGGCAGCGACGCGCCGCGCACCTCGGCGAGATAGCGTAGCGCCATCGGCGCCTTGTCGAACTCGCCGCGCCACACGTTGATGTGCACGCTGCTCGCGCGCGCCTGCAGCCCGGCCTCGCGGAACATCGCGATCGCTTCGTCGATGCGGTGCTGCGCGACGGCAGGGATGGTCTCGCAATGGTCCAGGGCGAAATCGACCAGGCGGAACTCGTTGTCGTCGGCGAGCACCAGCTCCGGGATCCGCGTCATCACGCCGGCCGCGACCTCGGCGATCCGCCGGCGATCCTGCGCGACCCGGGCCGGCTCGTCGTGGTACTGCCAGCGCGGCACCCCGGCCCGGTTCCGGTGGAGCAGGAGCCCTCCGCTTTCCGCCACCACGGCCTCCACCGGCCAGTGGTGCAGGATCATGTGGGCCCAGCCCGCCGAGCGGCCGGTCACGGGAACGATGGCGTAGCCGGCACGGGCGAGCTGCTCGAGCGCGCCGTAGACCTCCGCGGGCAGCTTGCCGCCGGTGGTGAGCGTGTCGTCGATGTCGGTGAAGATCCCCGCCAGGCCCGCGGTCGGGATCCGTTCGACGGAGAGCCAGGTCGGGTCCATGGACTTGATTGTATGTGTGCCAGAATCGGGCCATGGCAGCCGAGAAGGAGCGGGTGGTGAACGACGCGACGAAAGCGCCGGCCCGGGCGGTGCCGGCGCTTGCCTACGGACCGCCCTTCGATTTCCAGCAGTGGATCGACGAGCACGCGCACCTGCTGCGCCCGCCGGTGGGGAACCAGCAGATCTGGCAGGACAGCGACTTCATCGTGACCGTGGTGGGCGGGCCGAACCAGCGCACGGACTACCACGACGATCCGTACGAGGAGTTCTTCTACCAGATGCGCGGCAACGCCTGCCTCAACCTCTGGATCGACGGACGGCGCGAGACGGTGCCGCTGAAGGAGGGCGCGATCTTCCTGCTGCCGCCGCATGTGCGCCATTCGCCGCAGCGGCCGGAGGAGGGCAGCGTCTGCCTCGTGATCGAGCGCCAGCGTCCCGCGGGGGTGAAGGACGGCTTCGAGTGGTACTGCGACCAGCCCGGCGGCTGCGGGCAGCTCGTCCATCGGGCCGAGGTGCAGCTGCAGAGCATCGTCACCGACCTGCCGCCGCTCTTCGAGGCGTTCTACGGGAGCGAGGACAAGCGGCGCTGCCACAACTGCGGGAAGGTGCATCCCGGGCGAAAAGCCTGAATGCGATCGCCGCCACGGGAACGGACATGAAGATCGACATGCATGCCCACTTCTTTCCGCAGGTCACGCGGGAGGAAGCCGCGGCCCTGGACGCCGCGCGGGCGCCCTGGCTCGCCATCGAGCCGGACGGCCGCCGCGGCCAGATCATGGTGGCGGACAAGCCGTTCCGGCCGGTCTACCGGGTCCTGTGGGATCCGGCCGAGCGGGTGGCGGAGATGGACCAGCAGGGGGTCGACATCCAGGTGGTGTGCGCAACCCCGATCCTCTTCGGGTACGCGTACGACGCGCGGCGCACCGCCACCTGGGCGCGGCGCATGAACGATCTCGCGCTCGAGCACTGCAGCCATGCGCCGGCCCGGCTGAAGGCGCTCGCCCAGGTGCCGCTGCAGGACCTGGACCTTGCCTGCCGCGAGGCGTCGCGGGCGAAGGTCGACGGCCACGTCGGCGTGCAGATCGGCAACCACCTGGACAAGCGCGACCTGGACGACGCGCACCTGGTCGACTTCCTCACGCATTGCGCCAACGACGGCATTCCGGTGCTGGTGCATCCCTGGGACATGATGACCGACGGCCGCATGAAGAAATGGATGCTGCCGTGGCTGGTGGCGATGCCCGCGGAGACGCAGCTCGGGATCCTCTCGCTCATCCTCTCCGGCGCGTTCGAGCGCATCCCGCGGACGTTGCGTCTCTGCTTCGCGCACGGCGGCGGCAGCTTCGCGTTTCTGCTCGGGCGCGCCGAGAACGCCTGGCAGTGCCGCGACATCGTGCGCGAGGATTGTCCGCGGCCGCCGTCGTCCTACGTCGACCGGTTCCACGTGGACAGCGCGGTGTTCGATCAGCGCGCGCTGCGCCTGCTGGCGGAGGTGATGGGTCCGGAGCGGATCATGCTCGGCTCGGACTATCCGTTTCCGCTCGGCGAGCAGCGCATCGGTTCGCTGGTGGCGGACAGCCCCTGGCTGGACCCGGCGCAGAAGGCGGCGATCCTGGCCGGCAACGCGCAGGCGTTCTTCGGCCTGCGCCAGCCAGAGCGCGAAGGCACCCGCGCGGCCGCCTGAACGCCATCCGAAATCCGTCCCTGACCGCCGGTCGGCCGCGTGCGGCAGCGGCCGGCCCGGCCGCGCAAGATCACGGTGGAGAGGACACCAGGCGCGGCTTCGATGAACCAGCGAAAGATCCACCCATGGCGTCTGCGCCGCCTTGCCGGCGACGTCGCGATCGTCGCGGCGATCGTGGCCGGCATTGCCGGCTGCTCGTCGCTGTCTCCCATCGAAAAGCTCGTCGTCGATCGTGACGGCGGGCCGCTGCTCGCCCAGATCCGGGCGGGCGAAGTCGGGATCGACCAGCCGCTGCCCTGGGGCGGCCTGCCCGGGATGGCACCCTCCTATTTCACGCCGCTCTGCGCGGCGGCCTTCGGCGGCGCGGTGGCGGTGATGGACGAGCTGCTCGCGCTCGGTGCCGACGCGAACGTGGAATGCGGCGCGTCGCAGCGGCCGCTCGACCTGGCGCAGCGTCACCAAAGCGCCCGGGTGGCCGAGGCGATGAGCCGGCTGCTGACCCGGCACGGCGCCGCGAGCCCCCGCGAGGACGCCCGGCTGGTGCAGGCGCGGCTCTGGCCGTGACAGCGTTCTAGGGGGAAACCCCAGCCATTCCGCACCCCTGCCGCGCGCCGGCACCGGCAGTCCACCGCCGCAGCCGCGGCATGCCTACAATCCTCACGGTCGACGATCGATCAACCCAGGAGGAGACAGGCATGAGCCATGACGAGAAGGTGTCGGCCCGGCGGAGCGGCACCCGCAATACCCTGGCTTCAGCGCCGCGCCGGCGCGTCGCGCAAGGCCTCGCCGCGGCCGGCGCCGGCCTCGCCATGCCGGCGATCGCGCAGCGGTCCGAAGCGCCGGTGCGCGTGGGATACGCCATCGCCCGCACCGGCCCCTGGGCTGGCGGGGCGCAGGTCAGCCAGGAGCCGAACTACCTGATGTGGGCGGAGCAGCAGAATGCCGCAGGGGGCCTCAGCGTCAAGGGCTCGCGGCGCCGCATCGAGCTGGTCTCCTTCGACGACCGCAGCGAAATGGAGACCTGCATCCGCACCTACGAGAAGCTGATGGGCAGCGACAAGGTGGATCTGATCCTGCCGCCCTGGGGGTCCAACGCGAACTTCGCGCTGGCGCCGCTTGCCAACCGGTTCGGCTATCCGATGCTGGCGCCCACGGCGCTGTCGCGCAAGCTGGTCGACATGAACCTGCCGTACTTCTTCTCGCTGCTGCAGCAGCCGGACCGCATGATGGGGGCCCTGGTGGACATGCTTCAGGCGCAAGGCGTCAAGCGCATCGCCATCCTCTACATGGACGACCTGTTCGGCCTGGAGAACTTCGCCGCGTTGAACGGTGCGCTCAAGAAGACGAGCATCGAGGTGGTGGAGCGCAAGAGCTATCCGCTGGGCGTGAAGGATCTCTCGCCGGTGCTGCGGGCGATCAAGGACCAGAACCCGGACGCCTTCATCGGCATCACCTATCCGCCCGACACCATCCTCGCCTCGCGTCAGTCCAAGGAGATCGCCTTCAATCCGAAGATCTTCTACGCCTCGGTCGGCACCGCGTTCCAGCTCTACCGCAACGTGATCGGCGAGAGCGCCGAGAGCGTCATGGGCATGGGCTCCTGGAACGCCAAGACGAGCCCGGGGGCGAAGGCCTACTTCGACGCGCACAAGGCGAAGTTCGACGGCAAGGAGCCGGACCGCTGGGCGAGTGGCCACTGCTGGGCCGGGCTCGAGATCCTCACGCAGGCCGTGGAGAAGGTCGGGCTGGATCGCAAGGCGATCCGCGACCACGTGGCCCGCAACGAGCACCAGACCATCATCGGTCCGATCCGGTTCGAGGGCAGCGAGAACGCCAGCATCCCGGGGTCGGTTGGCCAGTGGCAGGCCGGGGAGTTCGAGGTGGTGTGGCCCAAGTCGCTCGCGACGGCGCAGCCCGTGGTGCCGAAGCCGGCCTGGAAGTGACCACGGCCGCGGCCGCGCGGCGGCCTGCGTCCGGCACCGGCCCCTCGACGGGGCGGCGCCGGTGTCGCTGACCGCCTGGTTCGAGCTGATCGCATCCGGCGTGATCACCGGAGGGATCTACGCGCTGGTCGCGCTGGGGCTCAACCTGCAGTACGGCCTCATGCGCGTGCTCAACATCGCCCATGGCGAGTTCCTGGTGCTGGGCGCCTATCTGACCTGGGCGGCGCAGGCCGCCTGGGGACTGTCGCCGTTGCTGATGCTGCCGTTGTCCTTCGTCGTGCTGTTCGTCGCCGGCCGTGCCATCCACCGCCTGTGCTATCGCCGGCTCGCGGCGGAGTCGCCCAATCTCGACGTCTTCGAGGCGCGCGGCCTGATGGTGAGCTTCGGCATGATGTTCCTGGTGCAGGGCGCCGTCTCGTTCGCCTGGGGCGCGGATCTGCGCGGCTACGACTACCTCACCGCGCCGGTGGCGGTCGGCCCAAGCCAGTTCGCCGGCAACAAGCTGCTGGTGCTCGCGCTTGCGCTGGTTCTCAGCCTTGCGCTGATCGCGCTCATGCGATTCACGCTGCTCGGCAAGGGCGTGCGGGCGCTGATGCAGTCCCCGGTCGGCGCCCAGCTCGTGGGCATCGACGCCCGGCGGCTGCATCCGGCAATGTTCGGGGTCGGCCTCGGCCTGGCCGGCGTGGCGGGTTGCCTGCTCTCGATGATGTACACGATCTCTCCGTCGATGGGTGCGCCGTACACCATCACGGCGCTGATCGTGATCACCCTGGGCGGCTTCGGCAGCATGCACGGGGCGCTTTTGGGCGGCCTGCTGCTCGGCGTGGTGGAGGCGCTCGGGATGCACTTCACCAGCCCGTCGCTCAAGATGCTCCTGTCCTACAGCGTCTTCATCCTGGTGCTGCTGTGGCGGCCCAACGGGCTGTTCGCGCGATGAACGCGGCGTCTACGGACGACACTGCGGGGAGCCGGAGGGCCGGGCGCCGCTCGCGTGACTGGCTGGTCCTCGCCGTGCTCGGCGCCGCAGCGCTCGCGCTGCCGTTCCTGCTGAGCGACTTCTCGGTGTCGCTGGCGATGACCTGCCTGATGTACGTCGTGCTGGCTTCGAGCTGGGCCCTTTTCTGCGGGAGCAGCCGCTATCTCTCGCTCGCCACGTCCGCGTTCTTCGGGGTGGGTGCCTACACCAGCGCGCTGCTCCTCGGTGACTGGCCATGGGCGGCGGTGCTCCTTGCGGGTGCCGCGCTCGCCACCTTGCTCGCGCTCCTGGTGGGCGCCGCGGTGCTCCACCTGCGCGGCACGTATTTCGCGATGCTCACCTTCGGCATGTCCGAGCTGATCCTGCATGCCGTCACCTACGTCGAGAAGAGCGTCTCGGGCACGGTGGGGCGGGTGCTCCTCACGGTGCCGGACAACCTGACGGTCTATCTTTCCGTGCTCGTCCTGGCAGTCCTGGCGGTCGCTGCCTCGATCCTCGTGCGGGGCAGCCGCTTCGGCCTCGCGCTGACCGGCATCGGCGCGGACGAGCAGCGCGCGCAGACGCTCGGCGTCGACACGCGCCGCGTCAAGATCATGGGCTTCTGCCTCACCGCCGCGTTCGCCGGGGCGGTGGGGGCGGCGATGGCGGTGCGCTGGACCTACATCGAGCCGCACGGCGTGTTCAACCCGTTCATCGGCTTCCAGACCGTGCTGATCGCCCTGGTCGGGGGCGCGGCGACGCTATGGGGGCCGGTGGTGGCGGCGATCGTCTTCACGCTGGTGTCCGAGGCGCTGCGGCTGCAGCTTCCGCAGGTCTACATGATGGCGTTGGGCCTGCTCCTGATCCTGTGCGTCATCTATCTGCCGAACGGGCTGGCCTCGCTGCGTTGGAGCGGACGCGGCGCGTCCCATGGCGCCGCTGCCGACCGCGGCGGGCCGCAGGCCTGAGCATGACGCGGTCGGCCCGCTCCACCGGCTCGTCGTCCGGGGCCGCTCTCCTCGAGACGCGCGCGCTGTCGGTGCGCTTCGGCGGCCTGCTCGCGGTCGATTCGGTCAGCATCGCGCTGGCGCAGCGCGAGCTGGTGGGCATCATCGGCCCCAACGGGGCGGGCAAGACCACCTTCTTCAACGCGATCTCGGGCATCGTCCGCCCCACTGCCGGTTACCTGGCGATCCGGGGCATGCCGCTCGCCGGCAGCCGCCCGCATGTATTCACCCGCCATGGCGTGGCCAGGACGTTCCAGACACCGCGGGTCTTCGGCGAGATGACGGTGGGGCAGAACGTGGCCTTCGGCCTGGAGTTCGCCGGCCGCGACCGCGAAGCGCCACCCCTGCTGCCCGACGCGACGGCGATCCTCGATCTCGTCGGGCTGGCAGACCGCGTGGAGCAGCCGGCCGCTGCCATCACGCCGTCGCAGCAGCGGCTTCTCGAGATCGCCATGGCGCTCGCCACCCGGCCGCGGCTGCTGCTGCTGGACGAGGTCGCCGCGGGCTTGACGGAGAACGAGATCGAGGCGACCGCGCGGCTCATCCGGCGCCTGCGCGACGAGCTCGGCCTCTGTGTCGTCTGGGTGGAGCATGCGGTCCGTATCCTGCTGCGCCACGTGGAGCGGGTCATCGTCCTGCACCAGGGGCGCAAGCTGGCCGACGGCACCCCCGCCGAGGTGGTCGCCAACGCCGAGGTGGTGGAGGCCTATCTCGGCGACGAGGTGACGGAGGCCGCGGGATGACCACGGCGGACTTGCCGACTGCCGGCGCAGCCGACCCGCGCGCGCGGGCGCGGCTCGAGGTGCGCGGGCTCGCCGCCGGCTATGGACGCTTCCTGGTCCTGCGCGACCTGAGCCTGCAAGCGGAGCCCGGCCTCACGGTCATCCTCGGCCCGAACGGGGCGGGGAAGACGACCCTGCTCGGGGCGATCGCGGGGCTGCTGCCACGGGAGGGAGCCGTGCTGCTCGATGGCGTCCCGCTCCCGCCGGCCGAGCCGGTGACGGCGGTGTCGCGCGGCCTCTGCCTCGTGGCGGAGGGCCGTCGGCTCTTCGGCCAGATGACCGTCGCCGAGAACCTGGAGCTCGGCGGCTGGCTGGTGCCTGCCGCCGAGCGACGCCGTCGCATGGCGGAGGTCTTCGCCGCCTTCCCGCGCCTGCGCGAACGCGCGCGCCAGCTCGCCGGCACCATGAGCGGCGGCGAGCAGCAGATGGTGGCAGTGGCGCGCGCGATGATGAGCGCGCCACGGCTGCTCCTGCTGGACGAGCCCTCGCTTGGCCTTGCCCCGCGGATGGTGGACGAGCTGCTGGCGATCGCCCGGCGGATCGCCGATGCGGGCACCACCGTGCTCGTCGTCGAGCAGAACGTCCGCAAGGCGCTCGCGGTGGCCGACCGCGGCTACGTGATGGAGCGGGGCGCGCTGGTGGCGCAGGGCACGGCGACGGAGCTCGCTCGCTCCGAGGCGATCCGCCACGCCTACCTGGGTTCGGATGCCTGAAGGACCGGTAAACCCTTCGTGGTCCGGCGTGCCGTCCGTCCCGGAAGCGCGACCGCGTCGTGCGTCGGGCAGCCCGGTGGTGCGCTACGCGCGCGCGGCCTGTGTCGCCGTCGCTGCGGCGAGCCTCGGCGGGCTGGTCTCGCCCTGGCTGTCGCGCTCGCTGATCGGCCGCGGCGATGCCCTCGCCTGGGCGGTGGACCTTGCCGCGCACTGGCAGTGGCTTTTCACTGTCCTGCTGGCGGCCGGCGTCGTGGCGGCGGTCGCGCTGGGAGGCCGGCGCTCGGCTACTCTGCTGCTGGCGCTCCCGCTGCCGTGGCTCTCCGCGGCGCCGCCGCTCGAACCGGCCGCCAATCGTGCCGAGGCGGGCGAGTCGCTCGCGGTCGCAAGCGCGAACGTCTACTACCGGAACCGTGACCCGGCCCCGCTGCGGGCATGGCTCGACGAGATCCGACCGGACATTCTCGTCATCGTCGAGATCAATCACCGTTTCGCGCGGGCGCTGGAAGGTGCCGGTTGGCAGGACTATCCGCACCGCTACCTCGCGCCGCGCTCGGACGCCTTCGGCCTTGCCGTGCTTTCGCGCCATCCGCTCGAGACCGCCAGCGTGTGGCGCGACCGGCAGGGGGTCGGCGTTCTGCTCGCCAGGGTGGCCTGGCGTGGCCGGGGCATTTCCCTGGCCGGCTTCCACCCGATGACGCCGCAGTCCGTGGGCGACCATCTGGAGCGCAATCGCGTGCTCGATTGCCTGACGCCCGCGTCACCGGGACGACCCGGCCGGACGATCGTCGATGGGGCGATAGTCGCCGGCGACTTCAACGCGACGCCTTGGTCGGTCGCCTTCGCGGGGCCGACGGGACGCGGCTGGCGGCGGGCGACGGGACTGTCGCCGACCTGGCCCGAGGCCTGGCACGGCCTGATGGGCATCCCGATCGATCACGTCCTCGCGAACGATGCGTGGCGACTCGTCACGGCCGAGCGGGGGCCGGACATCGGCTCCGATCATTTGCCGGTGGTGGCGCGCCTGCGGCTCGCTCCGGAGACGGACCCGCCCGCCGACGCGGCCGTGCCCCGGGACGGGGAGGCGGCAGCGCGGACGCGCGGCGAGCCGATCGCGGCCGTCACATCTTGCCTTTCCAGGGCACCAGCCAACGCTCGATCCGGCGCATGACCATGTCGAACAGGTAGGCGACGATGCCGATCACGACGATGCCCATCACGACGATGTCGGTGCGCAGGAAGTTGGAGGCGTTGAGCACCATCTGGCCCAGGCCGGCGGTCGCGGCGACCATCTCCGCCGCGACCAGCGTCGTCCAGCCGAAGCCGATCGCGATCCGCATGCCGGTGAGGATGTCCGGCAGCGCGGCGGGCAGGATGACATGGCGGACCACCTGGCCGAACGAGGCGCCCATGGAGCGGGCCGCGTTGATCTGCTCGATGGTGGCGGACTTCACGCCGGCGCGCGCGGAGACGGCCATCGGCGCGAAGCAGGCGAGGTATATCAGGATGACCTTGGACGCCTCCTCGATGCCGAACCAGATGATCACCAGCGGCAGGTAGGCGAGCGGCGGCAGCGGGCGATAGAACTCGATCGGCGGATCGAAAATGCCGCGAGCGACGCGGGACACGCCCATCAGGATGCCGATCGGAATCGCGGTGACGACGGCCAGCAGGAAGGCGCCGAAGACCCGGGCGAAGCTCCAGCCGAAGTGCTCGAGCAGGGTGATGCCCCCCTGCAGCTCGCCGCGATAGGAAGCGACGAAGGCGTTCCAGACGGCCTCCGGCGACGGCAGGACCAGCGGCGGCAGCCAACGCAGGTGCGTGGCCACCCACCACAGGGCGAAGAGCAGGCAGACCGTGACCACCGAGATGGTGGTCGTGCTGCCCTCGCCGAGCAGCGTGACATTGGCGTTGCTCGTCCGGGGAGCCGGGGCGGCCTGTGCCGCCGCCGGAGCCGCATTGCGCTGGATCGAGTCTTGGGCGGTGCGCATGTGCCCTTGCTCAGTGCAACTGGAGGTTGCTGTGGACGAGGCCGACGACTTCCTCGCGCATGCGGATGAAGTCCGGCTGGGACTTCACCGCCCGCGCGTTGCCGCTCGCGAGGAACTGGCGTCCGAAGTCGGGGCGGAACTCGTGCACGATACGCCCCGGCGATGGTGACATCACCAGCAGGTGCGTCGAGAGGAAGAGGGCCTCCTCGACGTCGTGCGTGATGAAGAACACCATCTTGCGCTCGGCATCCCACAGCCGGATGATCGTCTCCTGCAGCTGTTCCCGGGTGAGCGCGTCCAGCGCGCCGAGCGGCTCGTCCATCAGCAGCACCTCGGGGTTGGAGGCCAGCGCGCGAGCGATGCCGACCCGCTGCTGCATGCCGCCGGAGAGCTGGTAGACGGGGTAGTCGGCGACCTTCTCCAGGCCGACGGCCTCGAGCTTCTGCATCGCGATCCGGCGCCGCTCGGGCTTGCCCATGCCGCGCATGCGCAGGCCGAACTCGACGTTGCCGATCACGTCGAGCCACGGAAGCAGCGCATGCTTCTGGAAGACCACGCCGCGGTCCGAACCCGGGCCGGTGACCGGCTCGCCATCGAGCAGGATCCGTCCCGCGGTGGGCTCCAGGAAGCCGGCGATACAGGAAAGCAGCGTCGTCTTGCCGCAACCCGAGGCGCCGATCGCGACGACGAAGTCGCCGGAGCTCATCCGCAGGTTGACTGCGGAAAGCGCCTGGGTGGTGCCGCCGCCCCGGGTGGCGAAGCTGACGCTGACGCCCTGCAGATCCAGCGTGCTCACTGGTGCCCCCTCCCGTGGTTCGCGCGCCATCCTCCTCTACTTCAGCGCCGCCTCGACGTACGACGGATTGATGCCGACGGAGTAGTCCGGGAGCACGGATTGGATGGTCCCCTGGGACTTGAGGAAAGCGGACGTTTCAGCGAGCGACAGCGCGGCGCCGCTCTCCTTGCCGCCCCCGAGCCAGGTCTTGCTGGCCTGCTCCTTCAGCGTGGGGAAGAGGTACAGGCCCATGCCCTGCGGCACATCCTCGGCCTTGGCGCCGGTGATCTCCGCGACCGCCTTGATCTGGGGCGAGCCGGCCACCCACTTGTCCTTGTTGGCGCGATAGTCTTCATCGGCCTTGGCCATCACCTTCACGAAGCTCACCAGGAAGTCCCGGTGCGACTTGGCCCAGTCGGTGTTGACGAGGACGCCGTCGAAGGTGGCCTTGCCGGTCCGCTTGGCGATCTCGCCCGAGGTGATCAACGCCTTGCCGCTGCCCTTGACGCGGGAGAGCACGGGCTCCCAGATGAAGGTGGCGTCGATGTCGCCGCGCTCCCAGGCGGCCGCGACCTCCGGCGGACGCATGTTGAGCAGGCGCACCGCGTTCGGCTGGATCTTCGCCATCTCCAGAGCGACCATGGTGTGGAAGTGTGTCGTGGAGGTGAACGGCACGCCGATCTTCTTGCCCTTCAGGTCCTCCAGCTTCTCGATGCCGCTGCCGTTGCGTGCGACCAGCACCTCGGCGCTGCCGATATCGTCCAGGATCCAGAAGAGCTGCACCGGCAGGCCCTGCGACAGCGCCGCGGCGATCGGTGCCGAGCCGGCCTCGCCGACGTGCACCTGGCCTGATGCCATGGCGCGGATCACGTCGCCGCCGCCGGTGAACTTGCGGTAGTTGATCTTGTAGCCGGTCGCCTTCTCGACTTCCTTCATGGCATGGGCATAGCGCCAGGGCACCATCATGTCCTGGTGCGCGATGGTGACCTCCTTCGCCTGGGCCGATGCGCTGCCCGCCCATGGCACGGCAGCGGCGGCGAGGGCGGAAAGGGTGAGCAGCCTGGTCAGGTGACGTCGCTTCATAGTTCCTCCGGAGTGGTCCTGCATTCGAGTGGTGCCGCTTTGGAAGGCCGAAAGCCGAGGCCATGGAAAGCCGAAGCCGTAATCTACCGCGTAACCGTTGCCGTGCCTCCTCTTTTGAATCGCCGACCAGGTGGGTGCAAACCCTGCCTCGCCGCCTACGGCGCCTCGTCCTGGCGCTGGTACCAGCGGTAGAGCATCTGCTGCCCCAGGCGCCGGAACGGTGCGAGGGGATGACCGGGCAGTTGCGCCTGGTAGATCGGCAGCGTCCACTGCGGCCCGGCCTTGCCGGCGATGCGCTCGGCCAGTCGCCGACCCGCCTGGGTCGAGAACGAAACCCCGTTGCCGCCGTAGCCCAGCGCGTAGAAGAGCGTCTGCGTCGGGTCCGGCTGGGCGATGCGCGGCATCATGTCGTGGCTCACGTCCACCCAGCCCCACCACGAGTAGTCCACCGTGACGCCGCGCAGCGAAGGGAACTTGCGCGCGAGCCCGTCCTTGAGGAGCTGCAGGTGGCGCGGCTCGGTTGCATCCGCCCCGTGCACGGCGCTGCGGCTGCCGATCTGCATCCGGTCATCCGGCAGCAGACGATAGTAGAAGCGCAGCGTGCGGGTGTCGGTCATGAAGACGTGGCTGCGCAGGCCGGCTTCGGCGAGCTCCTCGCGCGAGAGCGGCCGGGTCACCATGGAGTTGGAGAGGATCGGCATCACCCGGCTCTCCAGCATCGGATGCAGGCCCTGCGCGGTGTAGCCGCCGGTTGCCACGCCCACCGCGCGTGCGCGCACCGTGCCGCCGGGCGTGCGCAGATAGTGCGAGCCGTCACGGGAGGTCCACTCGATCACGGGACTGCCGGTATGTACCTTGACGCCCTCGTCGCGGGCCATCCGCAGGTAACCCCAGGCGAGCTTGAGCGGATGGATGCCGATGCCTTCGGATTCATGAAGCGCGCCGGCCGCTTCGCGATCGTGCACGTACTGCTCGCGAAGCTCGGCCGCGCTGAGCATCCGGACGTCATAGCCGAAGACCTCGCGCATGACCTCGCATTCGCGCTCCAGGAACGACATCCTGCGCGGACGGTGCGCGATGTACAGGTGTCCTCCAGGCTGCGCGTCGCAGTCGACCTGCGCCACCATCGCCTTCCAGGTCTCGAAGCCCTCCCGGATCTCGCGGTCGAGCCGCTTCGCCGTCTCCAATCCCCATCGCGCGATCCACTGGGATCGATAGAGCCTTCCGCTGGCGTTCTGGCCCTGGCCGCCGTTGCGGCTGGTGCAGCCCCAGGCGGCGCGGTTCGCCTCGAGGACGGTGGCCTTGATGCCGTGCTCCCGGGCGAGGAAGAGCGCCGTGGCTAGGCCGGTGAAGCCCGAGCCGATGACGACCACGTCGGCGTCGATGTCGGCGGTGACCGGGCCGTCGTCGGCCGGCGGCTCGCCGGCGGTCGCCACCCAGTAGGTCGGCGCGTAGTCCTGTCCCTGGCCGGCCGGCGACACCAGTGGATCGTAGCGCGGGTCGTAGGCAGCGCCTTGCGCGGTGGTATCCATCTTCGTGGCTTCCTGCGTCGGCTGTCCGTGGCGGTGTCAGGCTTTCGGCGGCAGCCGCGGCCGATCCTTGCGGAACACGTTCTTCACCGCGATCTTGCCATCCCGGAAGGTGAACAGGTCCACGCCGTTCGCCTCGACTCGCGTGCCGTCGGCGGCCGTGCCGGTGAACAGCCACTCGGAGACGCCGCGGTCGCCGGCGACGAAGTGACGGCCGTCGCGCCATTGCGCGTCCGGGAAGTTCTTCCAGGCCGCCTCGAACGCCGTTCGCACCGCCTCACGCCCCACGTGCCGCGTTCCCCAGGCATCGGCGCCGTTGGCGGTCTCGAAGACGCAGTCGTCGGTCATGAAGGTCATCAGCGCGTCGACGTCGTGGCGGTTCCACGCGTCCGAGAAGGCGGCGAGCATCTCGACGCTCGGCGCAGTGGTCTGCCGGTTGTCTGCCATGGTGTTCCTCCGTCGCGGCCGCGTCCCGGTGTCAGGACACGACCTGGTAATACAGGTTCTGGGGATGGCGGGCCTGCGCGAAGAAGTACCACCGTTCGGCAAGCACGCCAACGAACTGCACCAAGGCGGCCGCGAGCAGCCATCCGTTGGCGGAATCGCTGCCGCGCAGAATCGCGGGCAGGAGCAGCAGCGCCGGCACCACGAAGCCGGCGCCCACCGCGAAGTACTTGATCCGGGCGAGGAACGCCAGGGTCTTCCCGTGCATGAACTCGCGGGTGTTGAACGAGCCACCGGTCATGCCCATCGACTGCTGGGAGAGCCGCGGGCCCCGGATCCCCGTGGCCGACTGCAGCGTCGAGGCCGGGCGCAGGCGTGCGTTGCGTGCGATCGAGACGACCCGGACGGTGCCGGCGATCACCGTGAGCGCGAAGGCCCAGGAGGCGGCGGGACGAACCAGCTCGGGCGGGCCGCCGAAGCCGACCAGCAGGGTGAAGAGCACCAGGCCGGAGGCCAGGCCGATCAGCGTGTAGTTGGCCAGCGTGAGCGGATGCGCCCACTCCTGGATGAACTTGATGCACGCGTAGATCATGCCGGTGCAGTACCAGAGCAGCAGGCTCGTCGCGACGATCAGCATCGGCAGGATGGTACTACCCCACGGACCCACCGGGCCGTCGACGCGAAGCACGAGCCACAGCGCGACCAGGGCGATGAAGGCGGGCAGCACGATCACCTCGCGCGACAGCCAGGAGGTGCGCCACATCAGCACGGCGCGCCAGGCACGTGCCGGGCGGCCGAGATGGAGGAACGACGCGCCGAGCGCGATCACGAGCAGCACGAGCGCGACCGCGATCCCGATCGCCAGCACGGCGCGCGAGATGGCCGAGCCGGCGAGCTCGGAGACGGCCAGCGCGGTGACGAGCCCCTGGGCGGCGCCGGCCAGGGTGGTGAAGAAGACGACGGAGAAGGCGGGGTTCAAGTCGTCTGCTCCTCGGCCACCGCGGTCACGGTCTCCGTGATCGTGCGCGGCAGGTAGCGGTTGGCCGGCTTCGTCTCCCACTCGGGCATCAGCTCGTAGCCGCCGCGTTCGCGGATGGCCATCGCCACCTCCGATTCCGGATCCTTGATGTCGCCGAAGAGCCGCGCATTGGTCGGGCAGGCATTGACGCAGGCCGGCTTGCGCCGTTCCATCGGAATGCTCTCGTCGTAGATCCGATCCACGCACAGGGTGCACTTGGTCATCACCTGGCGCTCCTCGTCCATCTCCCGCATTCCGTACGGGCAGGCCCAGCTGCAGTACTTGCAGCCGATGCACTTGTCGTAGTCGACCAGCACGATCCCGTCGGACTTGCGCTTGTAGCTGGCGCCGGTGGGGCAGACCGGCACGCACGGCGGATCCTCGCAGTGCAGGCAGCTCTTCGGGAAGTGCACCGTCTCGGTGGTTGGGAACTGGCCGGCCTCGTAGGTCTGGACCCGGTTGAGGAAGGTGCCCGACGGCTCCGCGCCATACGGATTGCGGTCGCTGAGCGGGCCCGCGCTGCCCGAGGTGTTCCATTCCTTGCAGGCGGTGACGCAGGCGTGGCAGCCGACGCAGACGTTCAGGTCGATGACGAGGGCAAGTTGCTTGGCGTAGGTTTCGGCCATCGGGATCATGAATCGGTTGGGGAAGCGGGCGAGGCCCGGCGGGCGAAGTAGCCCAGGACGCGTGCGGCGCGTGCCGGCCGCGTCCCGCGCGGATCGGCCGGGGTGCCGGTGGCGCCGAGCGCGCCGGGGACGTCGGGCATCGGGTCGAAGCGTGGCAACGTCCCCTCGGCTTCGGCCTCGGCCGGGAACAGACGCACCCGCACGTCGTACCAGCCGGCCTGGCCGGTGACCGGGTCGGAGTTGCTGACACGATTGCCAGGCTGGCCGGTGGCGCGCGGCAGCGGCAGCTCCTCGGAGATGAGGTGGTTCAGCAGGAACCCCTTGCGCGATTCGTCGGCGCCGGGCGCAAGCTGCCAGGCGCCGTCCGCCTTGCCGATCGCGTTCCAGGTCCAGACGGTGCCGGGCTCCACCGCCTCCGAGTAGCGCAGCATGCAGCGCACCTTTCCCCACTGGCTCTCGACCCAGGCCCAGCCGCCGTCCGCCACCCCGGCGGCGGTCGCGGTGCGGGGGTTCACGTACAGATAGTTGTGGCTGTGGATCTGGCGCAGCCAGGCGTTCTGCGAATCCCAGGAGTGGTACATCGCCATCGGCCGCTGCGTGATCGCGTGCAGCGGGAAGCGGTCGGTGTCGGTGGCCGCGTCCTCGAGCGGTGGATACCAGAAGGGCAGCGGATCGAAGTAGCGCTCGATGCGCTCGCGCAGGTGCTCCGGGGGTTGTCGCCCGCTCGTCTTGCCGCGCGCCGCCAGCCGGAAGAACTGCAGCGTGTCGGAGTAGATCGCGAGCTGGATCACGTCGTTCTTCTGGCGGAAGCCGTGCGCCATGCCGAAGTCCAGGTACGCCCGGTTCCAGTTGCGCATGTACTGCATCCCTTCCGGCAGCTCGTAGTGGAAGACGCAGTTGTTCCGCGCGTACATCTCCCACTGCTTCGGGTTGGGTTCGCCCTTCAGGTGCGACTTGCCGTCCTTGCCCCGCCAGCCCATGAGAAAGCCGATGCCCGGCTTGTGCTCGAAGTTGACGATGAAGTCAGGATAGTCCCGGAAGCGGCGCTCGCCGTCGGGCGTGGTGAACGCCGGCAGCTTCAGCCGCGAGCCGAGCTCCACCAGCACCTCCTGGAAGGGCTTGCACTCGCCGGTCGGCTCCACCACCGGCACACGCACCGAGTCGCTCGGCCCGTCGAACTCGGAGATGGGACGGTCGAGCATGCTCATCACGTCGTGCCGCTCGAGGTAGGTGGTGTC
>JAEWGX010000031.1 GCA_023388075.1 Pseudomonadota bacterium | reverse complement strand
CGCCGGCCCCGCGTCCGGCGCCGGCGCGAGCGCGAGCAGCAAGGCCGCCGGGGGCGGTGCCGCCAAGGAGCCGGCGCGCCCTTCCAGGAGCGACGACGGGCCGGACGTGATCGCGCGTCTCATCGAGCGGGCCGACAGCAAGGCCACCGCCGGGGCCGCGCCGGCTGTGCAACGCAAGTTCCTGGTGCAGATCGGCGCCTACAGCAACGTCCAGAGCGCGCGAAACATGTCGGACCGCGCGGTGCAGGCCGGCCTGCGGCCGTACCAGGAGACCGTCAAGACCGCGCAGGGCGATTGGATCCGGGTCCGCGTCGGGCCCTTCCCCACGCGGCAGGATGCCGAGCGCGCGCAGCAGGATCTCAAGCGTGCCGGCGTCACCGCCGCGATCATTGCGCTGTAGCACGGGTTCGCTGCCTTGCAGAGCCGACGCGCCCGTGCGTTGCGTTCGACAGGCCGGCTGTCATGACCGAGGGTGTGCTCCCGCCGCTGACCTCATGGGACTGGTTCGTCATCGTGGTGGCGCTCGTGTCCACCGGCCTCGGGATCTGGCGCGGCATGATCCGCACGGTGTTCGGCCTCGCGGCGTGGGTGCTCGGCATCATCGGCGCGCCGCTCGGCGGCATGCTGATCGCGCGGGAGCTGGACATCACCGGCTTGCCGGTCTGGGTGCTGTACGCGGCCGCGTTCCTGCTGACGTTCATCGTGGTGCGGATGGCCGGGGCGCTCTTCCTGAAGGGGGCGCGCTCCGTGGGGCTCGCCGGCGTGGATCGCGTGCTGGGGGCGGCACTTGGCGTGGCCCGGGCGGCGCTGATCGTCCTGGTGGTGGCGGTCGTCGCGCACCGGCTCGGTTTCTCGCAGGCGCCGGCCTGGCGGGAAGCGGCCGCGCGACCGTTGCTGGAGACGCTGGTCGAGGCGGCACGGCCGTGGCTGCCGGCGGCACCCCGCAGGGGCTGAGGGCAGGATCCGGATTCCGGGGCGGCCGCCCGGACCGGGCGCGGCCGGGCGCTGCCCGGTGACATAGACGCAAGGACAGGAAGGCATGTGCGGAATCCTCGGGGTCGTGTCCCGTAGCCCGGTCAACCAGTTGCTGTACGACGGGCTGCTGCTGCTGCAGCACCGGGGCCAGGACGCGGCCGGGATCGCGACCAGCAACGGGCGCGCGTTCAGCATGCAGAAGGGCAACGGGCTGGTGCGCGACGTGTTCCGCACGCGGAACATGCGGGCGCTGGCGGGGCGCTCCGGGATCGCGCACGTGCGCTATCCCACCGCCGGATCGGCTTCGAACGACGAGGAGGCGCAGCCGTTCTACGTCAACGCCCCGTTCGGTCTCACGCTCGCCCACAACGGGAACCTCACCAACGCGGCCGAGCTGATGGACGAGATGTTCCGGCTCGACCGTCGCCACATCAACACCGATTCGGATTCCGAGGTGCTGCTCAACGTGCTCGCCAACGAGCTGCAGGCGCATGCCGAGGGCGTGTCGCTCGATCCGGCGACGATCTTCAAGTCGGTGGCCGCCCTGCAGCAGCGCGTGCGTGGCGCGTATGCCTGCGTGGCGGAGATCGCGGGCTACGGGGTGCTGGGATTTCGCGACCCCTTCGGCATCCGCCCGCTCTGCTACGGCGTGGCCGAGACCGACAACGGCACCGAGTACCTGATCGCCTCCGAGTCGGTCGCGCTCGAGGGATCGGGCTTTCACTTCGTGCGCGATGTCGCGCCAGGCGAGGCGATCTTCGTCGACCTCGACGGCAACTTCTACAGCGAGCAGTGCTCGTCCGATTCGCGGCTCACGCCCTGCATCTTCGAGTACGTCTACTTCGCGCGCCCGGATTCGGTACTCGACGGCACGTCGGTGTACGACGCGCGCCTCAAGCTGGGCGAGAGCCTGGCCGAGAAGATCCGTGCCGCCTGGCCGCTCGGCGACATCGACGTGGTGATGCCGATCCCCGACACCTCGCGGCCGTCGGCGATGCAGCTCGCCATGCGGCTCGGCCTGGACTATCGCGAGGGGTTCATCAAGAACCGCTACGTGGGCCGCACCTTCATCATGCCGGGGCAGGCGGTCCGCGAGAAGTCCGTGCGCCAGAAGCTGAACGCGATGAGCATCGAGTTCCGCGGCAGGAACGTGCTCCTGGTGGACGACTCGATCGTGCGCGGCACCACCTCGCGCGAGATCGTGCAGATGGCGCGCGAGGCCGGCGCGAACAAGGTCTACTTCGCCTCGGCCGCGCCGCCGATCCGCTTCCCGAACGTCTACGGCATCGACATGCCGACGCGCGACGAGCTGATCGCCCACGGCCGCGACGACGAGGAGATCCGCGTGGCGATCGGGGCCGACGCGCTGCTCTACCAGGACATCGACGGCATGAAGCGCGCGGTGCGCGACGCGGGCCCGAGAGTGAAGGAGTTCGAGGCCTCCTGCTTCGACGGCGTCTACGTGACCGGCGACATCACCCCGGAGTATCTCGACCGGATCGAGGACGAGCGTCGTCGTCCGCGCGCGCGCAGCGAGGACGCGGACCGCAACCAGATGAACCTCAAGTTTTCCGCGGTGCAGGAATAGGGTATAGTGGCAGTGCGCTGATTTGTCCCGGCTTGCGAGCGCGTAAGAAATGCAGCTAAACCGTGGGGCGAAGGCGTTCACGCCCGTCCTGCCTGCTGTCTTTCCCTGATCGGAATCTTCCCGTGGCTTCCGGCCTCCAAGGCCGCATGCCATGGCGCAGGCGGGATTCGACATTGCCGGCAAGGCGCCGGCCAGGATCATGAACGCATCTTCCACACCTTCGCGCGACGACTCGAGCCCGGACGGCCTCGGTGCCGACCCGGAATTCGACCTCGAGACCCGGGCAGTCCGCGCCGGCTTCGATCGCACGCCGTACGGCGAGCACACCGAGCCGATGTTCCTCACCTCCAGCTTCGTGCACACCAGCGCGGCCAACGCCGCCGCCAAGTTCGCGAACGAGATCGACGGCTACATCTATTCCCGCTTCCGCAACCCGACGGTGCGCCTCTTTCAGGACCGGCTCGCGGCGCTCGAGGGCGCCGAGGCGTGCCTGGCCACCGCGTCCGGCATGTCGGCGATCCAGTCGGTGGTGCTGAGCCTCACCGCCTCCGGCGATCACATCGTGAGCTCGCGCGGCGTGTTCGGCACGACGGTGCAGCTCTTCGCGCTCTTCGAGCGCTATGGCGTGCGCACCAGCTACGTGCCGCTCACGGACCTCGCCGCCTGGGAGTCGGCGATCGAGCCGACCACCCGCTTCCTGTTCGTCGAGACGCCTTCCAACCCGTCCACCGAGGTGGTGGACCTCGCTGCGCTCGCCGCGCTCGCCCGCCGCCGCGGCGTGCTGCTCGTGGTGGACAACTGCTTCTGCACGCCCGCGCTGCAGCGGCCGATCGACCTCGGCGCCGACATCGTCGTTCACTCGGCAACCAAGTACCTGGACGGGCAGGGCAGGGTGCTCGGCGGTGCCGTGCTGGGTCGGCACGACTACGTGAAGCAGAAGCTCGAGCCGGTGCTTCGCTTCGGCGGCCCCACGCTTTCCGCGT
Organism: Pseudomonadota bacterium; assembly: GCA_023388075.1. Lineage (GTDB taxonomy): Bacteria > Pseudomonadota > Gammaproteobacteria > Burkholderiales > Burkholderiaceae_E > Lautropia. Next base: position 38,485 of record JAEWGX010000031.1, on the reverse strand, counting down.
TCAACGCGTGGGTGCTCGCGAAGGGGCTGGAGACGCTGCCGCTGCGCATGCGCCAGCAATCGGCCAACGCGCTCGAGGTGGCGCGCTGGCTGGAGCGGCAGCCCCAGGTGTCCCGCGTGCTCTATCCGGGCCTGGAAAGCCATCCCCAGTACGCGATCGCGCGGCGCCAGCAGCTTGCCGCGGGCCCCGTGCTGGCCTTCGAGGTGCGCGGCGAGACCCGCGAGAGCGCGCGCGCCAACGCGTGGCGGGTGGTGGACGGCTGCCGCATGCTGTCGATCACGGCGAACCTCGGCGACGTCAAGACCACCATCACCCATCCGGCCAGCACCACCCATGGCCGCATGGAACCGGCGCTGCGCGAGGCGGCCGGCATCACCGAGGGCCTCTTGCGGTTGGCCGTGGGGCTCGAGTCCCCGGCGGACATCTGTGCCGACCTGCAGCACGGCCTGTCGGAGCCGAGCGTGGCGCGCTAGCATCAGCCTCGCCCCTGGGAGGCCGTTCCAGGCTTGCGCCTCCCCCGAAACGCGCGAGGCGCCGCTATCATGGGCGCACGCCGCCCGTAGACAAGGCACGGCGCCTCAGCGCGCCGCGGGCAGGCGTGTGTCTCCCGGACGCACACGATGACCCAATTCGAAGAGTTCCTCTCGATCCTCCGGTGTCCTTTCTGTGCGGGAGGCCTGAGCTTCAAGCCGCAACCCTCGCCTCCCGGACAGGGGCACTACGGCATCCTCGCCTGCGGCTGCAGCAAGTATCCGGTGCTCGACGACGTGCCGGTGCTCATGAAGGGCGAGATCGGCATCATCTCGCACTGGAACGACGGGGTGATCCATGCCGGGCCGCGGACCGAGAAGCTGGTCGCGGACATCGAGCGCGGGGTCACCACCGAGGCGCTCATGGAATGCCTGGTGTTTCCGCGCCGCTATCCGCTGCAGGGCCGCCTCACCCGGGCGCACGTCTGGCCGGTCGGCCTGGGCGAGAAGGCCGGGCTCGCGCAGACCCGTGCCGGCCTGCGCAGCCTGCTGGAGCGCAAGGACACGCGAGCCCAGGACGTCTTCGACTTCTTCTACTCGAAGCGCTCCGGCAACAATCCGTACCTCTCGGAATACTTCCTCAACCGCTTCGTGATGCCGCGCTACCTGTCGGCGATGGCGCTGGTGCAGAGGATGGATCAGGCGGCGCTGCCGGTGCTGGACATCGCCTGCGGCTACGGGCAGTTCGAGCACTACCTCACCCGGCGCGGCCGGGCGACACCCGCGGTGGGCGTCGACTTCAACTTCTACCAGGTGTGGGGCGCGAAGCGGTGGGTCGCGCCCGATGCCTGGTTCGCCTGCTGCGACGCCAGCGTGCCGCTGCCGTTCAAGGACGGGGCGTTCTCCGGCGCGATCTGCTCGGACGCCTTCATGCTGATGCCGGACAAGCCGCTGCTGGTGTCGGAGGTGGAGCGCGTGGCGCCGGGCCAGCCTGCGATCTACGCGCGCTGCGGCAACCTGGAGGTGAATCCGCCCAACCCGCCCGGCGGCGGCGAGATGCGACCGGCGGAGTACCTGGAGCTGTTCGGGGAGGGAACGCGCCACTTCGCGGACGCGGCGTTGTGGAAGCACTACCTGATGCGACGCAATCCGCTGGATCGCGAGCCGGCGAGGCTCGACGACCTCCGTTGGGAGAAGTACCTCACCTACGTCCGGCATCCGGAAGCGCTCGCGCCCGCCGGCGAGCCGGAAGGGTCGTGGTGCCATGGCGTCGGGCGGCTCGTGTTGAACACGGTGGTGCGCATCACCGCGGACAAGGGCGACCATCTCGAGACCGAGTTCATGTACCGCACCGTCTGGGGCGCGTACGAGGATGCCGACATGATGTGCTACACCGAGCGCTGGGGCCGGGTCGACAAGGCCCAGTTGCGCAAGGCGCTGGCCGATCCGCAAAGCGCCGCGGCGAGCGACCTGGTCCGACGCTTCGTCCTGGTGGGCGTGCCGGACCGCTACGTGGCCGACAACCTCGCCCACCTGCGCGGCACGGGGCCTTAGCGGAAGTCCCGGCTGCGCACTTCGAGCGAGCCCAGCAGGGCGGTATGGTCGACGATGCGCTCGGCCACCAGGTTGGTCACCTGCCCGCCGGTGTTCACGTCCCGCTGCCAGGTGCCGTAGACGGTCAGCAGCTTGCCGCCCAGGACGGCCTTGCGGTAGCGCTCCAGGTGCCCAGGCCAGACGATCACGTTGACCGCGCCGGTGTCGTCCTCCAGGGTGAGGAAGACCACGCCGCTCGCGGTGCCGGGACGCTGGCGATGGGTCACCAGGCCGCTGGCGCGGGCGAGACGACCATCCGGATAAGTCTGCAGCTCCTCGGCCGTCGCCACGCGAAAGCGCGATAGCTGCCGGCGCAGCAGGGCGAGCGGATGGCGTCCCATCGGCAGGCCGAGCGCGCGGTAGTCCGCGACGATCTCCGCGCCTTCCGAGGGCGGCGGCAGCGACACGGCGTCCTCGTCCGGCGATGCGCCGGCCAGCAGGCCCGGCAGCTTCGAAAGGCCGGCCACCTGCCAGGCCGCTTCCGGCCGGTGACCGGCGAGCCGGGCGAGGGCATTGGCCCGCGCGAGCGCCTGCAGCTCGTGGTGGCCGAGCTCCGCCTCGCGGGCGAGCTCGGTGACGCTGCGCCAGGGCGGCGATCGGCCGGCGGCCGCGGCAGCGTCACGGCTGGCCACGATCCGTGCGATGGCCGTCTCCGCCAGGCCGTGGACCTGGTTGAGGCCGAGGCGCACGTCCGGTTGCGGGCGGTAGTCGACGCCGTCGCTGACGGCGGCAGGGGCGGCCGATTGCTCCACCAGGGTGGCCTCCGCGGCGCTCGCGAGCACGTCCACCGGCAGCACCCGGATGCCGTGCTGGCGCGCATCGCGCACCAGTTGCGCGGGCGCGTAGAAGCCCATCGGCTGGGAGTTCAGCAGCGCCGCGAGGAACGCGGCCGGCTCGTGGCGCTTCAGCCAGGAGGAGACGTAGACGAGGAGCGCGAAGCTCGCGGCATGGCTCTCCGGAAAGCCGTACTCGCCGAAGCCCTCGATCTGCCGGAAGATGCGCTGGGCGAACTCCAGCTCGTAGCCGCGCTGGAGCATGCCGGCGATCAGCTTGTCGCGAAAGTGGCTCATGCCGCCGCGGCGCTTCCAGGCGGCCATCGACCTGCGCAGCTGGTCGGCCTCGCCCGGGCTGAAGCCGGCGGCCAGGATCGCGACCTGCATCACCTGCTCCTGGAAGATCGGCACGCCGAGCGTGCGAGCGAGCGCCGGCTTGATCTCGTCGCGCGGATACTCCACCGGCTCGAGCCCCTGGCGGCGGCGCAGGTAGGGATGGACCATGCCGCCCTGGATCGGCCCGGGCCGCACGATCGCGACCTCGATCACCAGGTCGTAGAACTCGCGCGGCTGCAGCCGGGGCAGCATGCTCATCTGCGCCCGCGACTCGATCTGGAACACGCCGATGGTGTCGGCCCGGCAGATCATCTCGTAGGTCTCCGGATCCTCGGCGGGCACGTCCTGCATCCGGAACGGCATCGCCCGCCGCTTGCCGACGAGATCGAGCGCCCGCCGGATCGCGGTCAGCATGCCGAGGGCGAGCACGTCCACCTTGAGCAGCCCCAGCGCGTCGAGGTCGTCCTTGTCCCACTGGATGACGCTGCGGTCCGCCATGGCCGCGTTCTCGATCGGCACGAGACGCGAGAGCGAATCCCGGGCGATGACGAAGCCGCCGGTATGCTGCGAGAGATGCCGGGGAAAGGTCATCAGCACCGCGGCGAGCTCCATCCAGTGCTGCACCACCGGCGCGTCGGGATCGAAGCCGGCCTCCCGCAGCGCCTGCGTGCGCAGCGTGCGGCCGTCCCACCACTGCTGGTTGCGGGTGAACCGGTCGATGCGCTGCAGGTCGATGCCGAGCGCCTTGCCGACGTCGCGCACGGCGGAGCGCGAGCGGTAGCAGATGACGGTGGCGGTGAGGGCGGCGCGGTCGCGGCCGTACTTGTCGTAGATGTACTGCATCACCTCCTCGCGCCGCTGGTGCTCGAAGTCCACGTCGATGTCCGGTGGCTCGTTGCGCTCCTTGCTGATGAAGCGCTCGAACAGCACGCTGGTGCGCGAGGGGTCCACTTCCGTGATCTGCAGGCAGTAGCAGACGACGGAATTGGCGGCCGAGCCGCGGCCCTGGCACAGGATGCCCTGGTCGCGCGCGAAGGCGACGATGTCGGCCACGGTGAGGAAGTAGGGCTCGTAGCGCAGCTCCGCGATGAGCTTCAGCTCGTACTCGATCTGCGCCGTCACCGCGGCAGGTGCGCCTTCCGGGAAGCGGATACGGCAGCCGGCCTCCGTCAGCTTGCGCAGCCACGAGGTCGGTGTCTCGCCCGCCGGCACGATCTCCTCGGGATACTCGTAGCGCAGCTCCTCGAGCGAGAAGCTGCAGCGCGAGGCGACGACGAGCGTCTGCTCCATCAGCCGTGCCGGATAGAGCTGGGCAAGCCGCAGGCGGCTCCGCAGGTACTGCTCGGCATTCGGCGCGAGCGCGAAGCCGACATCCGTGAGCGGCTTGTTGAGGCGGATCGCCGTCATCGTGTCCTGAAGGCTCTTGCGCGAGCGCAGGTGGAAGTGGACATCGCCCGCGGCCACCAGCGGCACGCCGCTGCGGCGCTCCACCCGCAGCAGCCGCTCCAGCCAGGCCGGGTCGTTGCCAAGCGCGAGCAGCTCGGCCGCGAGCCAGCCGTCCTTGCCGAACCGTTGCCGCAGCCAGGCTGCCTGGCGCAGGAGGCTCGACTCGGCTTCTCCCTGGCGTGGCACCCATAGCGCGACGCAATCCGCGAGGCCGTGGCGCAGGTCCTCGGGCAGCAGCCGGTAGGATCCCTTGGGCGCGCGCCGGCGCGCGGCGGTGACGAGTTGCGAGAGGTTGCCGTAGCCGTTGCGGTTGCGCGCGAGCAGCACCAGGCGCGGCACGCCGGGGAGCGACGCGGTCTCTTCCGTCGCGCCACGAGCCTGCTCCAGCGCGTCGGCTGCAAACTCCGCGCCGATCAGCAGGCGCAGCCCGGTGGCGCGCGCCTGCAGGTGCGCCCGCACCACGCCGGCGAGCGAGCATTCGTCGGTGATGGCGAGCGCCGCATAGCCCAGCTCGCAGGCACGATCCACCAGCTCCTCCGGGTGCGAGGCGCCGCGAAGGAAGGAGAAGTTGCTGACGCAGTGCAGCTCCGCGTAGGCTGGGATCATGGTGGCATGATACTGTACGAACATACAGTATCACGCCCTTCGCCACCAGCGCCCCGCCGGGTCGACGGAGCCGCGGCGCGCACCGGGAGCGATTACCATCGTCCGTTTTTCCGCCCGAGCGAAGGAGAGGGGAGCGATGAAGGTCCTGGTCCTCGACGACTACCTGGACATCGCCCGCGGCAGCGCCGATTGGTCGCTGCTCGGCCACGACGCGCAGGTGCGGGTGCTCCAGGAGCATCTCGCGTCGCGCGAGGCGAGGCTCCGGGAGCTTCGCCCCTTCGACGTCGTCGTGGCGATGCGCGAGCGCACTCCGTTCCCGGCGGACCTGCTCGAGGCGCTGCCCAACCTGCGCCTGCTCGTCACCACCGGCACCCGCAACAACTCGATCGACCTCGCCGCCTGCCAGCGCCTGGGCATCACCGTCTGCGCCGCGCCGGGCGACTCCTCGGGATCGGCGCCCGCGGAGCTTGCCTGGGGGCTCATCCTGGGGCTCGTCAAGCGCATCCCCATGGAGCACCAGGCGCTGCTCGCCGGCCGCTGGCAGACCGGCGCCACCGGGCTGATCGCAGGCAAGCGGCTCGGGGTCGTGGGCCTCGGCAAGCTCGGCAGCCAGGTGGCGAAGGTGGGCGCGGCCTTCGGCATGGAAGTGGTTGCCTGGAGCCCGAACCTTACCGACGAGCGGGCCGCCGCGGCCGGTGTCACGAGGGTAGGGAAGGCCGATCTCTTCGCGACCGCCGACGTGGTGAGCCTGCATCTGGTGGCGAGCCCCGCCACTGCCGGCATCGTCTCCCGTGCCGACCTGCGCGCGATGAAGCCGAGCGCGTTCCTGGTCAATACCGCGCGGGCGGAGCTGGTGGAGGCGGGCGCGCTGGAGGAAGCGCTCGCCGCGGGCTGGATCGCCGGAGCCGGCCTCGACGTGTTCCGCACCGAGCCGCTGCCGCCCGACGATCCGCTGCGCGGCCTCCCCAACGTGATCCTCGTGCCGCACCTCGGCTACGTCACGCCGGAGACGATGACCGCCTTCTACCGCAACGCGGTCGAGGCGATCGTCGCCTGGGCTGCCGGCAAGCCGATCCGCGTGCTCGCGCCGCAGGTGGCGGCATGACCATCGCGAACCTGCTGCTCTTCGCGGCGGTCGCGCTGGTCGCGATCGCGACACCCGGGCCGACCATGCTGGTCGCGCTCGGCAACGGTTCCCGCTACGGCCTGCGCCCGGCCTTCTGGGGCATGGGTGGCGCGATGGTATCGGACCTGGTGCTCGTGGCCGCTGCCGGTCTCGGCATGGGCGCGCTGCTCGCCGCCTCGGAGTTCTGGTTCTCGGTGGTCAAGTGGGTCGGTGTCGCCTACCTGGCCTGGCTCGGCCTGCAGATGCTGCGTTCGCGCCGCCGGCCCATGCCGCAACCGACCGTCCTGGAACCGGCGGCACCGCGCCGATGGACACCGAGCGCGGCGCCGGGCTCTCCGCGCGCACTCTTCATGCGAAGCTTCCTCGTCGCGGTGACCAATCCGAAAGGCTACCTCTTCGTCTCGGCGTTCCTGCCGCAGTTCGTCGTGCCGTCGGAGCCGCAGGCGTCGCAGTACGCCATCCTCGCGGTCGCCTTCGCCGGGCTCGACTTCGTCGTGATGTGCGCCTATGCCGGGGCGGGGTCGCGCGCCGCCCGCATGCTGCAGGGCGGCGGTGCGCTGGTGATCGACCGCGCCTGTGGCGCGCTGATGGTGGTCGCCGCCGGCTCGCTCGCGTTCCTGCGTCGCGGCGGGACCGCCTGAGCACCGCTGCGGTGGCTACGGCACCCGGGCGTCCATCTCCGGATACAGCACCACGCTCTCGAGTGCGGTCGACTCGTTGCGCGCGCCAATGAACACCGCGGGCTCGCGCCCCCGGTTGACGGCGACGTGGGGCACCCGGGCGGGAATGTAGAGGTAGTCACCCGGGCGGACGACGTCCCTGTACTGCAATCGGTCCCCCGTCCACAGCTCGAGCTCCTGCCCGCTCAGCATGTAGAAGGCCGTCTCGTGGTGCTCGTGCGCATGCGCCTTGGTACGTTGTCCCGGGGCGATGCTCGCGATTCCCAGCCAGAGTGACCTGGCGCCGACACTGTCCGCGCTGATTCCGGGCCGGTAGTCGGACCCCTGCTCGGCCCGGAAGGCGCCGGCGCCCTTGACCACGAGCCCCCTGTCGCCGGCGGGTGCGCCGCCGCGCACTTCGCTTGCCTGTTCCATCCGTCCCATGATCGACCTCCATCGTCGTACGGTTCCGTGCTCGATAGAATGCGGCGAGCGCGGCTCGAAGTCCTCGAGACGGCGGGGAAACGTTCCGAATTCTTCCGAATCCTGCGAAGGTCGTCCCATGGCTCCGCAACCCCTCGCGTTCGGCCCGTTCGTGCTCGACCTGCGGCGCGGCGTCCTCCTGCGCGAAGGGCGGCCGCTCGCAGCGGGGCACCGGGGCTTGTCGCTGCTGCATGCCCTGCTGCAGGCGCCCGGGCAGGTCCTGCCCAAGGACACCCTGATCCAGTCGGCGTGGCCCGATGTCATCGTCGAGGAAAGCAACCTGACGGTGCAGATCGCCACGCTGCGCAAGCTGCTCGGGCCGCAAGCCGACGGCAGCCAGTGGATCGCCACCGTGCCCCGGGTTGGTTACCGCTTCGTCGGCCGCGTGGAGGCGCTGGATGCCGATGCGGACGTCTCCTCGTCCGGGCCCGTCCGCACCTCGAATCGGGATTTCCCGGATCCGGCGGCGGCAGCCTCCATCGTCGTCCTGCCGCTGGTCAATGTCGGCGCAGAGACGGAGCAGGAATATCTCGCCGACGGGATCACCGAGGACATCATCACCGCGCTGACCCGCTTCCGCTGGTTCCGCGTCATCGGACGCAACACGAGCTTCGCCTACAAGGACAGGTCGATCGACTCCCGGCAGGTGGCACGCGAGCTCGGCGTTCGCTACGCGCTGGAGGGCAGCGTGCGGCGCTCGGGACGGCACCTGCGGATCTCGGCGCAGCTGGTGGAGGCCGCCTCTGCGCACCAGATCTGGGCCGAGCGCTACGAGATGGAGCTGGAGGATTCGCTCGCCGTCCAGGATGCCATCGCCGAACGGGTCGCGGGGGCCATCGAGCCCGAGCTCCTCAAGGCCGAGTCGTCCTGGCGGGCATCGGCCCGCAGCACCGGCAGCGTGACGGCCCGGGACGCGGTACGCCAGGGCACCTGGCATTTCCACCACGTCGCACGGGAGTCCCACCTGAAGGCGAGGGCGCTGTTCCGGGACGCGTGCGCACAGGACCCCGAGCTCGCCGAAGCCCACATCTGGGTCGCCCGGGTGAGCGCCGGCATCGTCGCGTACGGCTGGAGCGAGGCGCCGCAGCGGGACATCGGGGAAGGCCTGGACGCCGCGACGCGGGCGATCCGGCTCGATGAGCGCAATCCGTACTCACACTACGCGCTGGCCATCTGCAGTCCCTATGCCGGCGAGCCGGAGCGATCCGTCCTGGCCGCGCAAAGGGCGATCGAGCTGAGCCCGAGCTTCGCCCTGGGCCACCTCGTGCTGGGAATGGGCCATCTTTTTCGCGGAGCCGCCGACGAGGCGATCCCGGCGTTCGAAAGGGGCCTTGCGCTCAACCGCCACGACCCGCAGAACTTCGTCTGGTACGACCTGCTTGCGCACGCCCATCTCTTCGTCGGGCAGGCGAGGGAGGGTCTGCGCGCCGCTCTCGAGGCCCGGACGGTTCGTCCGGCCTGGCAGCCGATTCACAGGACGCTCGCCTGCTGCTACGTGGCGCTCGGCGAGGCGCGGTTGGCGCGCGAATGCGTCCAGCGGATGCAGGAACTGGAGAAGCCGCCGGGGGACGCTCTGGGGCCCCTCGGGATCCGGTGCCCGCAATGGATCGATCAGCTCGAGGAGCTGCTGCGATCCTGCTCCTGATCTTCATGGTCGCCGGCGTCTACTCCCCGAAGGACCTCCTGCTGTACATGGTCACCAAGCTGGTGATGGGATCCGCTCGCGGATGCTGCTGATGCTGTCGTTCACCTCGGTCACGATGATGCTGTCGGCCTTCCTGGCCACGGTCTCCATCCCCGTCGTCGTCGCCGGACTGGGACCTGCATGCTGCTGGAGCTGCCGCGCGAGTGGCAACGGGCTGCTGTCGGGTTGACCCGTCGGTCGACCGGCGCCGCCGGCGGCTATGGCGAAACCGTGCCGCGGGTCTCCACGTACAGCGCGTACAGCGAGTGGCTCGCCGCCATGAACAGCCGGTTGCCACGCTCGCCGCCGAAGCAGAGGTTGGCGCAGCGCTCCGGCAGCCGGATGTGCCCGATCGCCTTGCCCTGCGCATCGAACACCATCACGCCGTCGAGCTCGGCGGCGTCCGCGCCGGGAGCGCCGTTGCTCCCCCAGCCACACCAGAGGTTGCCGTCCGTGTCGCAGGCGATGCCGTCGAGCGCGCCGGGCCCGTCGGCGTCGATATGTCGGCGCTTGTTGGCGAGCCGGCCCTGTGCATCCACGTCGTATGCCCAGACGAGGCGGCTCGGCTGCGCGCGGCTCTCCACCACGTAGAGGCGCGACTCGTCCGGCGAGAAGCAGAGGCCGTTGGGTCCGGCGAGATCGTCGATCACCTGGTCGACGCGTCCGTCGGCCGGGTCGATGCGGTACACCGCGTGCGGCAACTCCTGGGCGGCCTGGATGCCTTCGTAGTTGCCGGCGATGCCGAAGGGCGGATCGGTGAACCAGATGGAACCGTCCGAGCGGCAGACGATGTCATTGGGCGAGTTGAGCCGCTTGCCCTGGAAGCTGTCCGCGAGCACCGTGATGGTTCCGTCGTACTCGGTGCGGGTGACGCGCCGGGCCAGGTGCTCGCAGGCGAGCAGGCGCCCCTGCCGGTCACGCGCGAGGCCGTTGGACTGGTTGGAGGGCTGGCGGAAGACGCCGGTCAGCCCCGTGGCCGAGTCCCATCGAAGGATGCGGTCGTTCGGGATGTCGCTCACCAGCAGATAGCGTCCGTCCCCGAACCATACCGGGCCCTCGGCCCAGCGCAGGCCGGTGGCGAGCCGCTCCACGCTGCTGCTGAAGACCCGATAGCGGCCGAAGGCCGGGTCGAGGATGCGCACGGCGGGGTCGGGGTAGCGCTGACTCGGCTCGAACGCGACGGCCGGCGGCGCCGCCGGCCCCGGCACCTTTCCGGGCATGACGACGCTGGATGATCCTGTCATGGGCTCGCTCTCCTCCTGGTTGTGCTACTGCCGATTCGTGAGCGATTGTCGCCGCACCAGCGCGAAACTGTCTCTCGACCCGGGCGATATGCTGTTACTCTTGGACGACCGCCTCGTCGGCCGGGGTGCCCCGGCCGCGACCGACGGGACGGATGCGTCCATCGCACACCGACCCAGGCTCATGCCGCACAGCGTCTCGCTCATCACCACGATGGCCGTCGGCCTCGGGTTCGCGCTTGCGCTCGGCTTTGTCGCGGTACGGCTTGGATTGCCGGCGCTGGTCGGCTACCTGGTTGCCGGCATCATCATCGGTCCGTATACGCCGGGCATCGTCGCGGACGTGGAGCTGGCCGCCCAGCTCGCGGAGATCGGGGTGATGCTGCTGATGTTCGGGGTCGGCCTGCATTTCTCTATCGACGACCTGCTCTCGGTGCGCACGATCGCGCTGCCGGGCGCGGTGGTGCAGATGGCGGTCGCAACCACGATGGGCGCGCTGGTGGCGCTCGCCTGGGGCTGGGACCTGGGTGCCGGCATCGTCTTCGGCCTGGCGCTTTCCTGCGCGAGCACGGTGGTGCTGCTGCGGGCGCTGGAGAGCCGCGGCGTGCTGGACACGGTCAACGGGCGCATCGCGGTCGGCTGGCTGGTGGTGGAGGACCTGGCGATGGTCCTGGTGCTGGTCATGCTGCCGGCGCTGGCGGGGCTGGAGCTTGCCGGGGGCGGCGAGGGCGGGCGCGACCCGGCCGGCCTCGCGTCCGCGCTGCTCTACACGCTGGGGCAGGTGGCGGTGTTCATCGCGCTCATGCTGGTGATCGGCCGGCGCCTCTTCCCCTGGCTCCTGTGGCAGGTGGCAAGAACCGGTTCGCGCGAGCTCTTCACCCTGTGCGTGATCGCCGCGGCGGTAGGGATCGCCTTCGGCTCGGCGCTGCTCTTCGGCGTCTCCTTCGCTCTCGGCGCGTTCTTCGCAGGCATGGTGCTGCGGGAGTCGGACCTGAGCTATCGGGCGGCGGCCGAGTCGCTGCCGCTGCGAGATGCGTTCTCGGTGCTCTTCTTCATCTCGGTCGGGATGCTGTTCGATCCGAGCGTGATCCTGGAGCAGCCGTTGCACCTCCTGGTGGTGGTGCTCATCATCATGCTGGGCAAGTCGGTCGCCGCCTTCCTGCTGGTGCTCGCTTTCCGTTATCCGATCAACACAGCCGCGATCGTCTCGGCAAGCCTCGCGCAGATAGGCGAGTTCTCCTTCATCCTGGCCGGGTTGGGCGTCGCCCTCGGCGTGCTGCCCACGGAGGGGCAGAGCCTGGTGCTCGCCGGGGCACTGATCTCGATCGCACTCAATCCGCTGGCATTCCGCATGGCGGGGCCGGTGGAGGTCTGGATCCGCGCGCATCCCCGGCTGGCGGTCGCGCTCGAACGCCCCGGCGACCCGCTCGCCGAGCTGCCGATGACCGTGGAATCACGCCATGTCACCAACCACGTGGTGGTGGTCGGCCATGGACGGGTCGGTCGCCGCATCTGTGATGCCCTGGTGTCCCAGGGTCATTCATTCGTGCTCGCGGACGTGAACCGCGAGATGGTGGAGCTCCTGCGCCAGCGCGGCTACCACGCGGTGGCCGGCGATGCCTCGGACCCCGCAGTCCTGATCCAGGCGCATGTGGCACGGGCGCGGATGCTGGTGATCGCGATTCCGGACACCTTCCATGTCCGGCAGATGATCGAGATCGCGCGCACGCTCAACCCGGACATCGAGACGGTGGTGCGCACACACAGCGAGGAGGAGGCCGGGCTGCTGCGAGCGGAGAACGCCGGCACTGTCTTCCTCGGCGAGCACGAGCTCGCAATCGCCATGACCCGGCACGTGATGGATAGGATCAACGCGCAGCGCGAACTGGAGACCAACGTGGCCGCGCCGGAGGCCACCGGTGCGGGGGAGCGGGCAAGCGCGTGACTCAGCGGGAGTGGTAGGCGCGCGGAGCGCTGCGGCCGCGGATCTGGGTCCGGTGCATGATCCGTCGTGCCGACGGATCGAACGGGTCACGCCGATGCATGGTGCTGCGGTTGTCCCACATCAGCAGGTCGCCAACCCGCCAGGCGTGCCGCAGGCAGTGCTCCTCCCGGGTGGCATGGCCCCATAACGCATCCAGGAGCGCCTCGCTCTCGCCCAGCTCGAGACCCATCACGTAGGCATTGCGTCGCCGCCCGAGGTACAGCACTGGCCGGCCGGTGTCGGGATGGGCGCAGATCGCCGGATGCGGCGTGCCCACGGAGTGCACCGGATCCTCGCTGTCGACCAGCCCCTTGCGCAGATAGCCGCCGGAGTTGTAGGTGCCGTCGTGCTTGATGCGCAGGTCCCGCAGCCGCGCGGCGAGCGGCTCCGGAAGCGATCGCAGGGCGGCCTCCATGCCGCAAAGCCAGGTGTCGCCACCGACGGGTGGCACCTCCAGCGCATAGAGCAGCGAGGCGTCCGGCGGCTTGGCGAGGTACGACATGTCGGTGTGCCATGCGGCCTCGCCGGCGCCAAGGCTGCCGATCGGCACACCGTCCGGCCCGATCACGTTGGACACGACGTAGATGTCCGGCTGGCCCTCCACGAAAGTCCGGCCGTTCTCGTTCACCGGCGGCGCGTCCAACTCGCCGAAGCGCCGGCTGAAGGCCACGAGCTGGTCGTCGTCGAGCGCCTGGTCGCGAAACAGCAGCGCGCCGTGGCGGTGCCAGGCCTGCAGGATCACCGCGAACCCGGCATCGTCCAGGCGCGCGAGGTCCACGCCGATCACTTCGGCGCCGACGGCGGGGTGCAGCATGCGGATGGTGGGCGTCGCGTCCATCGTCAATTCCTTCCGGCCGTGCCGGCAGTGGCGATCGCGAGGCGATCGAGCTCCGCGCGATCGATCCGCGGCCGCCATGCCGCTGGCAACTCGATCGCGCCGTCGCGAAAGACCAGCGGGTCGGCAAGCAGGCGGGCGCGGGGCTTGAGGAACCCGTTCATCTCGCCGGCATTGTCGATGTGCCGCGCGGCGACGCAAGCCTCCATCCAGCACCCCAGGTCGGTGGCTACGCCGTTGCCGAGAACCGGGGACATGCCGAGCGCGCGGATGCGTTCTATTGCCTCGCGCAGCCGCGCCAGGCTGCCGAACTTCATCAGCTTCACCTTGACGAACGCCGCCGCGTCGAGACGCGCCGCCCGCTCGATGTCGCCGAGGTCGTAGATCGACTCGTCCAGCATCAGCGGGATTGCCCGCTCCCGGGCGACCGGCACCACTGCCGCGTGCGCATCCCAATCCCCGGCGGCGCAGGGCTGCTCGAAGAGCTCGATGGATTCGCCCTGGAGGCGGCGCAGGAAGTCGATGGCGGCAGCGGGCTCGTATCCCTGGTTGGCGTCGAGCCGCAGGCGAGCGCGCCCGGCGACGGCGCGCTGGGCCGCTTCGACCATCGCGGCGTCGCGGGCGGCGTCGAACCCGACCTTGACCTTGAGCGTCCGATAGCCCCGCGCGAGAAGCGTCTCCGTTTCCGCGGCGACCTGCGCTGGCGTGTCCGCCTGGAGCAGGCCGAGGATCGGCACGCGCGCAGGCGCCGCCAGGGCCAGCGCCGGCGAGGCCGTCGACATTTCCATGGCCGTGCGGAAGGCAGTGGCGAGAAACGGCTGCCGGCTTGCGAGGCGGTCCAGCGTGGCGCTGACGTCGAAGCCGTGGCCCTGCGCGTCGTGGACGATGCGGCGGGCCGTGCGCCAGGCTTCGTCGATGGTTTCCTCGGTGTAGCCGGTGAGCAGCGTTGCTTCGCCGTATCCCTCGCCCGTGGGCCCGGCCCCCGCGGCGGCGCACACGGCGCGCACCACGATGGTATCCAGCGCCTCCACCGGGCCGAAGGCCAGCCGATAGGGGCGCTCGAGCGGCAAGCGCAGTCGCCAGGCTTGAAGGTCGGTGAATCGTCGCATCGCTTTCAGAGTTGCCGGACCAGGAGCACCGCCGCGCCGGCGATCGCGAGCAGCACCACGCCCTGGCGGAAAACCGGGGCGCCGAGGCGTTCGAAGCCCTGTAGTCCCAACCATGCGCCGGCCAGCATCACCGGCAGGGCGAGCAACAGGCCTTCCACCGCATCCCGGGAGACGGTGCTGGATGCAAGCAGCCAGGCGACCATGGCGCCTTGTACGCACAGACCATAGCATTGCGCAAGGGCGCGCTGTTCCATTTTCTCCAATCCGCGCAGGCCGAACCACACCGCAGGCACGAGCGGGCCGAGGCCGCAGATCCCGCCGACGACCCCGCCTGCGAAGCCGACCAGGCCGTCCACGACGCGCAGCCTGGCGGGTTCGAACCGCAGCGGCGCGAGCCCGTGGCGACGCAGCGCGAAGACGCCGTACCCGATGATCACCAGCGCGACGATGGCGCGGATGGTTCCGACATCGAGCCTCGCGAGCAGCCACAGCCCGAGCGGCAGCCCGAGCGCCGCGCCGGCCAGCGAAGGCGCCGCCGAGCGCCATCGCAACTCGCGCCGGAAGCGCGGCAGCAGGCCGACGTTGAGCGCGAGGGCCCCACCCACGACGATGAAGACGACGTCGGCCGCGGCGAAGCCGTGGTGGATGAAGAGCGACACGACGACGCCATAGGCGAATCCCATCACGCCGAAGACCAGTCCGCCCAGCGCCGCCCCCGTGCCGAGCAGCGCCAACTGGGCCAGGCTGAGCGTCAGCATGTGAAAGGCGCTTGCATGATCGGCGGATATGACAGGACAATGACCACCACGTCGATCGCAGGATAGCGCATCCACGACGACGCGAGCGGGCAGCAGACCCGCCCCGACCATGCCGCATGACATTGGAGACTGCCATGGAAGAACGCACTCATCGCCGCACCCGGCGGGCGTTGCTGCTCGCCGCCGCCACCACGTCGATCGCCGGACGCACGGCTTTCGCCCAGGACAAATACCCGTCCCGACCGATCGAGTTCATCGTGCCCTGGGGGGCGGGCGGCGGCGCGGACCAGGTCGCCCGGGCCCTCGGCCAGCTCCTCGAGCCGCTGCTCGGCGTGTCGCTGCCGATCCTCAACGTCCCGGGAGCCACCGGCAATACGGGCATGGCCAAGCTGCTCTCGGCGCCGGCCGATGGTCATTCCATCGCGGTGTTCATCGGCGATACGCTCGGCACGCTGGCGGGGGGCCGCGGCCGCTACAAGCTGTCGGACCTCGCACCCGTCGGCGTGGTGATCCGGCAGCCGACAGGCCTGTTCGTCAAGCAGGACGCGAAGTGGCAGACCTTCGACGACCTGCTCGAGGATTCGAAGAAGACCGACATCAAGTGCGGCATCACCGGCTTCGGGAGCCCGGACGAGATGCACGTCGTGAAGTTCAACGAGAAGGGCTCCCGGTTCCGCCCCGTGCCGTTCGCCAAGCCCGGCGAGCGTTACGCCTCCATCCTGGGGGGCCATGCTGACGTGCTGGTGGAGCAGGCGGGGGACGTGAAGTCGTTCCTGGAGAGCAAGCAGATGCGCCCGCTGCTCTTCTTCGCGGAGCAGCCGCAGGTCGGATACGAAAGCACGCCGCTCGCAAGCAAGTACGGCGTCTCCTTCGCGATCAGCCAGTTCCGGTCCATCGTCATGCGCGCCGGCACGGACCCGGCACAGGTGAAGCGAATGTCGGAGGCGCTCGCCCAGGCGGCCGCTTCCGATACCTACCGGAAGTACCTGCGTGACCAGCTCGCCTTCGACGACAGCTTCATCGCTGCCGACAAGACCGGCCCGTTCCTCGCGGAGCAGTTGCAGTTGATCGAGGCCGGCCTGCCCAAGAAGTCGTGAGGGACGGCAATCCCGCGGGCAAGGAGTCGTCGCCCAGCGCCGCTGCGCGCCTGCGCCATGCGCTGCCTCACCTGGTGATGCTGGTGACGGCTGTGCTCCTGTACTGGTCGGCCAGCCACATCGATGCCTATACCGGCGGCGGCACGCGTATCGGGCCGGACGCATGGCCCAAGGCGATCATCGCGCTGATGGGGCTGTTGTGCGCCTTCGAGGCCGGCAGACGGCTGCTGCGTGGCGCACCCGCCGAGGCGCCCGGCCTCGCGTCGCGGCCGGACATCGACCTCCTCGACGCGGATGCGCCGAATCCAGAGGACGTCGATGCGTCGGGTCAAGGGAGCGACCGTCCACGGATGCTCGCGGGCGGCGTCGCACTGGTGGCCGGGTACGTGCTGGCCGTCCCGTGGCTCGGCTTCTTCGTCACGACCGCGGCCTTCCTGATGCTTTTCCCCTGGGTGGGGGGCGTGCGGCGACCGCTGCTGTGCGCGGTGCTCGGCGTGCTCGGCAGCTTCCTGCTCGTGGTGCTCTTCATGCGGGTCGCGTACATCTCGCTGCCGCTGGGGGAGGGACCTTTCCGCGTGCTGTCACTTGCGCTGCTGCAATGGATCGGAGTGAAGTGACACCGTGATCGAGATCCTCGGCGCCCTGGGGGGCGGCCTTGCCACTGTCTTCTCCCTTCTCAACTTCGCGGTGATGGTGATCGGACTGGTGCTCGGCATGCTGGTCGCCGTGCTTCCCGGCCTGACGCTCGTGATGGGCGTGGTCCTGGCGCTGCCGTTCACCTACAACATGGGGGTCACGCCGGCGCTCATCCTGCTCACGGCCATGTACACCTCCGGAACCTATGGTGGAGCCATCACCGCCATCCTGTTCCGCATACCCGGCGAGCCGATGGACGTGCCGCTGCTCTGGGACGGCTACGAGATGACGCGCCGGGGCAAGGCGGCAGAGGCCCTGGGATGGTCGCTAGTCGCCGCCTTCGTCGGCGGCATCGTCGCCGCGATGGTGATGGTGCTGCTGAGCAAGCCGGTCGCCGCCATGGCGCTCAGCTTCTCGTCGCCGGAGTTCTTCGCGGTCGTCTTCTTCGGCCTCGCGAGCGTCGTCACGCTGTCGGGCACGTCGCTGGCGAATTCACTGGTCAGCCTCTGCATCGGCCTGCTGATCGCCACCGTCGGCGTCGATTCCATCTACGGGGCGGAGCGCTTCGCATTCGGGCTGCCGTTCCTGCTGGACGGCATCGAGTTCCTGCTGGTGATGGTCGGCGCCTACGGCATCGGCGAGGTGCTCACCCGCATGCGTGCGGGCTTCGGCACGGCCGAAGGGCAGGCGCAGGCCGGTGTCGGCAAGGACCCCACCCGCTATCGCACCGCGTTTCCCAGGCTCGCGCAGATGCTGCGGATGAAGGCAACCTTCGCCCGCGGCACGCTGACCGGTCTTGTAGTCGGCGTGGTTCCCGGCGCCGGTGCCACCGTTTCCGCGTTCGTCGCCTACGGCATGGAGAGCCAGTACGGCAAGGCGTCGGGCGAGCTGGGCAAGGGCTCGCCCGAAGGCATCGTGGTGGCGAAGTCCGCCGCCACCGCGTCGGTCGGCGGCGCCATGGTGCCGCTGCTCACCATGGGCATTCCCGGCAGTGGCGCCACCGCGATCATCCTCGCCGCCTTCCTGCTTCACGGCATCCAGCCCGGACCGCAGGTCTTCGTGAGCGATCCGGGGCTGATCTACGCCATCTTCGCCACCGTCTTCGTCTCGGTGGTGGGAATGTGCATCCTTGGCTACTTCGCGATCCGGCCGCTGTGCAAGGTGCTGGACGCGCCGGAGGCGATCGTTTCGGCCTTCGTGGTGGTCTTCTGCTTCGTCGGCGCCTTCGCCGCGCGCAACAGCCTCCCGGACCTCTACGTGATCTCGTTCTTCGGCTTGCTCGGCTATCTCTTCGAGCGCTACGACTTCCCGATCGCGCCGCTCGTGCTGGGCACGATCCTGGGACCGCTCGCCGAGACCAACTTCATGACCACCATGGTCAGCTTCGATAACGACTGGACCGTGTTCTTCACCCGACCGATCAGCGGCACCGTCATGGTGTTGTCGCTGATCGGCATCGCGTGGCCGCTGCTGCGCGCTATGCGTCGTGGTGGAAGCGCCGGATGATGCTGGAGAAATCCAGGCCGCCGTTGCCCTCGGCGCTGTGCATGGCGTAGAGGTTGCGGGCCATCGCCCCGAGCGGCGTCGCCGTTCCGCTGGCCAGCGCGGACTCCATCGCCAGCCCCAGGTCCTTGAGCATCAGGTCGGTCCCGAAGCCGCCGGCATAGCCGCGTCCGGCGGGCACGTTCTCCATCACGCCCGGCAGCGGGTTGTACTTCTCCAGTGCCCAGTTGCCGCCGGAGCTGCGGCGCATGATCTCCGAGAGCACCGCCGGATCGAGACCGTTGGCCAGGCCGAGCGCGAGCGCCTCGCTGGTGCCGATCATCAGGATGCCGAGCAGCATGTTGTTGCACATCTTGGCGGCCTGGCCGGCGCCGGGGCCGCCGGCGTGGAACAGGTTCTTGCCCATCGCCTCGAGCAGCGGACGGGCGCGATCGAGCGCGGCAGCCTCGCCACCGATCATGAAGGTGAGCGTCGCTGCGGCGGCGCCGGCGGTGCCGCCCGAGACCGGTGCATCGAGCATCTGCAGGCCCTTGTCCGCGGCAGCCTTGGCAACCTGCCTGGAGGTGGCCGCGGCAATCGTGCTGCAGTCGATGACCAGCGCGCCGGGGCGGATCCGGTCGAGCAGGCCGCCGCCGCCGTCGCCGAGGTAGAGCCCTTCGACGTGCCGGCTGGCGGGCAGCATGCTGATCACGACCTCCGCCTCGGCCACGGCGGCCGCGACCGATTCCGCGATCGCCAGACCCTGCGTCCGCGCCTGCTCGCAGGCGGCGTCGGACAGGTCGAATCCCTGGATCGCGTGGCCGGCCTTGGCCAGGTTCGCGGCCATCGGGCAGCCCATGTTCCCGAGCCCGATGAAGCCGACGCGTCGTGCTGCGTTGTCTTTCGTTGCCATCACTCCCTCCGTATCGTCCTCGCGGCCTATCTCAGGTTCTCCAGCGGGTTCTCCCCGGGATAGCGGTGCCGGAAATGATCCGCGACCAGCGCGTCGTCGACATCCTCCAGGCGCGCCGGCTGCCAGCGCGGCTTGCGATCCCTGTCCACCAGCAGTGCCCGGACCCCCTCGCGGAAATCGTGGTGCGCGCAGCAGCCGAGCGCCACGTCGAGCTCGAGCTGGAACACCTCCCGCAGCGAGAGGTGGCGAGCCCGTCGGAGCAGCTCGTCGATCAGCCGCGCGGAAGTGGGGCTGCCCCTGCGGAAATCGCGCGCGGCGGTGCCGAGCCAGGAACCGTCGTCGGCCACCGCGGCCATGCGCACCGCGCTGTCCGCCAGCGAGTCGTGCCCGACCAGCAGGTCGACCTCGTCGTAGTGGCCGCGCAGTCGCGATGCCGCGGTCGGGCCTTCAGCGCTGCGCGCGCCGGCATCGCCGCCCTCGTCGGTGGACCGGGCGACCGCCTCGAGCAGGTGGCTCAACCGACGCGAGTCCGCGGCCGGCTCCGCCTGCCAGCGGGTCTCGGCGATCGCCGTGTCGACCGCGTCGCGGGCGGCCTGGGGCAGGCGATGGTCCGCGAGGCCGACGAAGCGGGCGTCGGCCGCATCCAGCTGGGCCCCGGTGAGGGCGAGAAACCGCCCCAGGCGTCCCGGCATGCGGTTGAGGAACCAGCTTCCGCCCACGTCGGGAAAGAGGCCGATGCCGATCTCGGGCATCGCCATCCGGGTCCGCTCGGTCACCACGCGGTGGGAGGCGCCGGCGAAGAGGCCCAGGCCGCCGCCCATCACGATGCCGTTGCCCCAGCAGAGCAGCGGCTTCGGGTAGACGTGGATCAGGTAGTCCAGCCGATACTCACGCGAGAAGAACTGGCGCGCGTAGGTGTTCGGCGAGTCCGGCATGGCGTCGCCGTCGACCATGCTGCGATAGAGCTCCATGACGTCGCCACCGGCGCAGAATGCCTTCTCGCCCTCGCCGTCGAGCACCACGCCGATCACCTCGGGATCGGTGGCCCACCGGGTGAGCTGCGTCTGCAGGACGTCCACCATGGCGAGCGTGAGCGCATTGAGCGTTTCCGGGGCGGCGAGCGTGGCGACGCCGAAGCGCCTGCCGCAGGCGGTGGCCAGCTCGCGAACGTGGATCGAATCGGCCATCGCGTCCTCCCGGCCGTGCTCAGCGCGGGACGTCGAGATCCGCCTTCTCCAGGAGGCGGCGCGCGACGATGACCCGCATGATCTCGTTGGTCCCTTCGAGTATCTGGTGAACCCGGGCATCGCGCACGTGCCGCTCCAGCGGGTACTCGCGGATGTAGCCATAGCCGCCGTGGATCTGCAGCGCGTCGTTGCAGACCGCGAAGCCGACGTCGGTGGCGAAGCGCTTGGCCATGGCGCAGTAGGGGGTGGCATCCGGCGCCGCGCCGTCCAGTCGACTGGCGGCGAGCCGGACCATCTGCCGTGCCGCGACCAGGTTGGTGGCCATGTCGGCGAGCTTGAACTGCAGTGCCTGGAAGTCCGCCAGTCGCTGGTTGAACTGGCGCCGTTCGAGCATGTGGGCACGCGCGGCGTCGAGCGCGGCCTGCGCCACGCCCACCGAGCAGGCGGCGATGTTGATGCGGCCGCCATCGAGGCCCTTCATGGCGATCCGGAAGCCCTGGCCCTCGTCGCCCAGCCGCTGCGCAGCCGGTACGCGAACCCCCTCGAAGGTGATGGCTCGGGTGGGCTGGCTGTTCCAGCCCATCTTCTCTTCCTTGCGGCCGTAGCTGATGCCCGGGCTGTCCGCCGCCACGACGAAGGCCGAGATGCCCCCGGGCCCGCCGCCGCCGGTGCGCGCCATCACCACCAGCACGTCGGTTGCGCCGGCGCCGGAGATGAAGGCCTTGGCGCCGTCGAGCACGTAGTGGTCGCCTTCCAGGTTCGCGCGGGTGCGGATGGAGCCGGCATCCGACCCCGCCGTCGGCTCGGTCAGGCAATACGAGGCGAGCCGCTCGCCGCTGGTGAGGGCAGGGCACCACGCCGCGGCCACTTCTTCCGTCGCGAACGCGCTGATCATCCACGTGGCCATGTTGTGGATGGTGAGGTAGGCGGTGGTGGAGGTGCAGCCGGCGGCGAGCTCCTCGAAGATGAGGGCCGCATCCAGGCGCGACAGCCCCAACCCGCCGTGCTCGGGTGCGGCGTAGAGGCCGCAGAATCCCTGGGCGCCGGCCTTGGCGATCGCTTCGCGCGGGAAGATGCCCTCGGCATCCCAACGCGCCGCGTCGGGCGCGAACTCGCCGGCCGCGAAGTCCCGCGCGCTCTGCTGGTAGGCGCGCTGGTCCTCGCTCAGCTCGAAATCCATGCGCCCGCGCCTGCGCTCAGCGCATGCTGATCGTCGTGTTCACGCCGCTCGTGACCGCATCGTCGAACCAACGCGCCGTGACCGTCTTGGTCTGCGTGTAGAAGAGCACCGCCTGCTTGCCGTAGGGGCCGAGGTCGCCGAGCTTGGAGCCGCGCGACCCGGTGAACGAGAAGAGCGGGATCGGAACCGGGATCGGCACGTTGATGCCGACCTGGCCGACGTCGATCTCCTCCTGGAACTTGCGTGCCACGCCGCCCGACCGTGTGAAGATGCCGGTGCCGTTGCCCATCGGGTTGCGGTTGATGATCTCGATCGCCTCGTCCAGCGTATCCACCGACATCGTGCAGAGCACCGGCCCGAAGATCTCCTCGTTGTAGATCTTCATCTCCGGCTTCACGCCCGAGAAGACGGTGGGCAGCACGAAGTTGCCTTTCTCGTAGCCCTTGACCACGGCATCGCGGCCGTCCAGCTCCAGCCTGGCGCCTTCGGAGACGCCTTCCTCGATGAGCGAGAGGATGCGCGTGCGGGCGTTCGTCGAGATGACCGGCCCGAGGTCGGCGCCGGGCTCGGTGCCCGCGCTCGTCTTGAGGGCCTTCGCCTTCTGCGCGAGCTCCGGGATCCACTTGGACGCCTCGCCGACGAAGACGGCGACCGACGAGGCCATGCAGCGCTGGCCGGCCGCCCCGAAGCTCGCCCCGATCACGGCGTTGAGCGCCTGTTCCTTGGGCGCGTCGGGCATCACCACCACGTGGTTCTTGGCGCCCATCATGCACTGCGCCCGCTTGCCGGCCTTGGTGGCGCGCTGGTAGACGTGGTTGCCGACCCGCGTGGAGCCGACGAACGAGATCGCCTTGATGCCGGGGTGATCGCACAGGCCGTTGACGATGTCCTCGGTGCCGTGGACCACGTTGAGGACGCCGGGCGGGAGGCCCGCCTCCATCGCGAGCTCGACCAGCCTCATGGTGCTGAGCGGATCCTGCTCCGACGGCTTGAGAACGAAGGTGTTGCCGCTGGCGATCGCCATCGGGAACATCCAGAGCGGGATCATCGCCGGGAAGTTGAACGGGGTGATGCCGGCACACACGCCGAGCGGCTGCAATAGCGTGTAGGTATCCACGCCGTGGGCGACGTTGTTGGCGATCTCGCCCATCTGGAGCGTGCCGATGTTCGCGGCCTGCTCCACCACCTCCAGCCCGCGGAAGACGTCGCCCTCCGCGTCCGCCAGGGTCTTGCCCTGCTCGGAGGTGAGGATGGCCGCCACCTCCTTCATGTTCTCCCGGATGAGCTGCTGATACTTGAGGAACACGCGGGCGCGCGCGCCGATCGGCGTGAAGCGCCACGCCTTGAAGGCACGCGTGGCGGCCGCGACCGCGGCGTCGAGCTCCTCGCTGGTGGCGAGCGGCACCCGCGCGAGCAGCTCCTGGGTGGCCGGGTTGCGGACGTCGCGCCATTGCCGGGTGCGCGACTCGACAAGCTTGCCGTCGATCAGCAACGGGACGGTGGGTACGGTCTTCTCGGACATGGCGGCCTCCTGCGGACGATTCTTGGATGTTACACACAACCGCCCGGGCGATCCGGCTGGGACAGGCGGGGGGCAGGCGGGGCAGGCGGCCCCGGAAGCCGGTCCGGCGTCGGTGAATACCCGGGGGCCGGCGGACGCGCGCGAGCGTTGCTCGATCCGGTCCCGCCACTGTACTATCGGCCGCGAACACGGACAGGGGCTCGTACCCGATGTCGTCGCCGTTCCTGCCTCAGCCCATCCTGCCGGCCACGCGCCGGTCGCCGCCCCGCAGCGAGGCCGGCGCAGCCACGCGCCGCATCGAGAGTGCGGGGCCGCACCCCGCCGGGCTGTTCCCGCATCATCGCACCGCCACCCGCGCCGCTGCCGGCCTGCGGGCCTGGCCGGTGCTTGCGCACTGCACCGAGGTGGCCGCCCGACGTGGCGGCGGCCGGGCGCGGACCACCGGTTGCGCGCCAACGCCAACCGATGTCACAGCCGGTTGAACCGGCCCACTATCCCACCGAGACGGATGGAGACACCAATATGCTGAAACGAAGGTTCTGCGGAATCGCCGCCGGCGCCGCGCTGGCCGGCCTGCTCGCCCTGCCTGGGACCGCCGCAGCCCAGGAGCCGATCACCCTGCACGGGGCCTCGCAGTTCAACGACGACCATGCCTTCACCAAGACCATGGTGAGGTTCGGTGAGCTGGTCGAGAAGTACTACGGCAAGCCCGTCAAATTCGTCCTGCACAAGAACAGCGAGCTCGGCCTGGAGAAGCAGTACTTCGAGTACATGGCGCAGGGCAAGGCGGTCGACTTCGCGGTGGTGTCGCCGGCCCACATGTCGACCTTCTCCAAGGCGGCCCCCTTCATCGATGCGCCGTTCCTGTTCCGCGACCTGGATCACTGGAACAAGGTGCTGGATGCCGACCTGCTCAAGCCGATTGCCGACGAGATCGCCAAGCGCGCCGACGTCATGCTGATCGGCTATGCCGGCGGCGGTGTGCGCAACATCTTCTCCAACAAGGCGGGGTCGAACCTGGCCGACATCAAGGACCTGAAGGTAAGGGTGCAGGGCGCGCCGATCTGGAGCCGCGCCTTCCAGGCGGCCGGCATGGCGCCCACCGTCATCGCCTACAGCGAGGTCTACAACGCGATCCAGAACGGCGTGATCGCCGCCGGCGAGAACGAGGCGGCGGGCGTGGAGTCGATGAAGTTCAACGAGGTGGCGCCCAACCTCATGCTGACACAGCACGCGATCACCATCCGGCCGCTCTGCTTCTCCGGCAAGACGTTCAAGCGCCTGCCCAAGGAGCTGCAGGATGCCATCGTCAAGGCCGGCAAGGAAGCCGGTGCCTATGGCCGGCAGGTCGAGTCGAGCGAGGATGGGATGAAGCTCGACGCGATGGAGAAGGCCGGGAAGCTCAAGCGCATCGCCTTCACCGAGCGCGACAAGCTCAAGTCCCTGGTCGATCCGGTGATCGCTGCCTACGCCAAGGAGATCGGGGCGGACGCCATCTACGCGAAGATCAACGAGACCAAATGACACGCCGGCAGGAGGGAAAGGTCGCGGCCCGGTAGCCGGCCGGCCGCGTTCCGATCGGCCGACAGTGGTCCGCGACTGCGCCTGCACGTCGCGGACCACGCCTTACGCATCCCTGCAATCCAGGTACTCCGATGACCGATGACCCGACGCCCGCGGTCGGCGCGTGGCGCCGCTTTACCGCCGCTTTCGCCGCAACCCTGAACTGGCTCCTGATACTGACAGTCGCCGTGCTGATCATCCCGGTGACTATGCAGATACTCTCCCGTTACACGCACCTCATCCCGCCCTACATCTGGACCGAGGAGCTCGCGCGGTTCGTCTTCATCTGGATGATCATGATCGGCGCCATGATCGGCGTGCGCGAGAGCACGCACTTCGACATCGACATCTGGCCCCGGCTCTCGGCGCGCAAGGACGCGGCCCTGCGCCTGGTGAGCAACGTGTTCACGCTGGTATTCGCGCTGGTCTTCGTCTGGTCCGGCTACGAGTTCACCGCGTTCGCCATGTACCGGATCTCCGAGCTCGCCGAGCTGCCGTTGTGGGTGATCCACGTCGCATGGCCGTTGACCGGGCTCGCGTGGATCGTCTTCCTCGGCGAGAAGTTCGTCGACAACATCCGCGTCGTCGCGGGCAGGGGGGCGCGATGACCGGCGCACTGTTGTCGCCTGCGACGGCGAGCCTGATCCTGTTCTCGATCTTCTTCGGCCTGATGGTGCTGCGGGTGCCGGTCGCTTTCGCGCTCGGGCTCGCCTGCCTGCCGATCCTGCTGATCGAGCCGCGGCTCTCGGCCATGACGCTGATGAGCGAGACCTTCAACTCCTACAACTCCTTCATCCTTCTCGCGGTGCCGTTCTTTCTGCTGACCGCCAACCTGATGAACGTGGGCGGAATCACCGACCGCCTGCTGCTCCTGTCGCGCACGATCGTGGGCCACTTCCCGGGGGGGCTCGCGCAGATCAACGTGGTGCTGTCGCTCTTCTTCGCCGGCATCTCGGGATCGTCCACCGCGGACGCGGCGAGCCAGTCGAAGATCTTCATCGAGGCGCAGCGGCGCGAGGGCTACGACGACAGCTTCTCGGTGGCGATCACCGCGGTGTCGGCGGTGCTCGCCGTGGTGATTCCTCCGTCGATCCTGATGATCGTCTGGGGTGGGGTTCTCTCGGTGTCCATCGGGGCGTTGTTTCTCGCGGGCATCCTTCCAGGGCTATTGCTGGTGGCGGTGCAGATGGCCACCGTGCATGTCTACGCGAGCCGGCGGGGATACCCCACCTATCCCAAGGCGACCTGGGGGGAGTTCCTGCGCTCGGCGGCGGTCTCGGTGCCCGCGCTGATGACGCCCGTGATCATCATCGGCGGCAAGATCTTCGGCTGGTTCACGGCCACGGAGTCGGCGGCGATCGCGGTGCTCTATGCGGCGGTGCTGTCCATCTTCGTCTACCGGGAGATCAACTTCAAGCGCGTGCTGGGAGCACTTTCAGACACCGGCAAATTCTCCGCGATCGCGCTTTTCTGCGTGGGTACCGCCAGCGCCTTCGGCTGGCTCATGGCCTACTACCAGATACCGCAGGCCCTTCTCAAGGGGGTTGTCGCCTGGGGCATGGGACCGATCGGCACCGGCTTCTTCATCGCCCTGGTCTTCCTGGTGGTGGGCTGCTTCCTCGACGCGATACCGGCGATCATCATCGTCGGCACCATCCTGCAGCCGATCGCCGCCGCGGCCAACCTCGATCCGGTGCACTTCGCGATGATCGGCATCGTGTCGCTCGCCTTCGGCCTGGTGACACCACCATACGGGCTCTGCCTCATGATCTGCTGCTCGATCGGTGGGATGCGGATGTCGCAGGTCATCAAGGACGTGCTGATCATGCTGCTGCCGATGATCGGCGTGCTGACCCTGGTCATCACGTGGCCGCGGATCGTCCTCTTCATTCCCGGCCTGATCTCGCCGGAGTTCCTCAGGTAGCGAGCCGCGGGCGCTAGAATCGATCGGTTCGCCGCCGCGGGCGGCGTGGAATCGATCGATGGAGGAACCAGCATGCGAGTCCGGGCAGCGGTGGCTTACGAGGCGGGCAAGCCGCTCGTGGTGGAGGAGGTGGAGCTCCAGGGGCCGAAGGCCTTCGAAGTTCTCGTGGAAGTCAAGGCCACGGGCGTCTGCCACACCGACGAGTTCACCCGCTCGGGGGCCGATCCGGAAGGCCTCTTTCCCGCCATCTTCGGCCACGAGGGCGCGGGCGTCGTCGTGGACGTCGGGCCCGGCGTCACGTCGGTGGCAAAGGGCGATCACGTGATCCCCCTCTATACGCCCGAGTGCCGCCAGTGCAAGTCCTGCCTCTCGCGCAAGACCAACCTCTGCACCGCCATCCGGGCTACCCAGGGCAAGGGGGTGATGCCCGACGGCACCAGCCGGTTCTCGATCGGCGGGAAGATGGTTCATCACTACATGGGCTGCTCCACCTTCGCGAACTACACCGTGCTGCCGGAGATCGCGGTCGCGAAGATCCGCCCGGATGCCCCGTTCGACAAGGTCTGCTACATCGGCTGCGGCGTGACCACCGGCATCGGCGCGGTGATCAACACGGCCAAGGTGGAGCCCGGCGCCAATGTCGTGGTCTTCGGGCTCGGCGGCATCGGGCTCAACGTGGTGCAGGGCGCCCGCATGGTCGGCGCGGACCGCATCATCGGCGTCGACATCAACCCGGCGCGCAAGCCGCTGGCCGAGAAGTTCGGCATGACCCACTTCGTCAATCCCAAGGAAGTGGAAGGCGACCTGGTCGCCCACCTGGTCGAGCTGACCAACGGCGGCGCGGACTACAGCTTCGAATGCATCGGCAACGTCGACGTCATGCGCCAGGCGCTGGAATGCTGCCATCGCGGCTGGGGCACCTCGGTGATCGTCGGCGTGGCGGGCGCCGGCCAGGAGATCCGGACGCGGCCCTTCCAGCTGGTCACCGGCCGCAACTGGCGCGGCACCGCGTTCGGCGGTGCCCGGGGGCGGACGGACGTGCCGAAGATCGTGGACTGGTACATGGAAGGCAAGATCAACATCGATGACCTGATCACCCACGTGATGCCGCTGTCGGACATCAACAAGGCGTTCGACCTGATGCACTCGGGTGAGTCGATCCGCAGCGTCGTGACCTTCTGAGGGCAATCGCATGGAGGCTAGAACGGTTGAACAGGTTTCGGCGAGCCGCTGCTTCGGCGGCGAGCAGCGCGTGTACTCGCATCGTTCCGAGGAAACCGGCACCGAGATGCGGTTCGGCATCTACCTGCCGCCGCAGGCGGCATCCGGCCCGAGGCCGGTGCTCTACTGGCTGTCCGGTCTCACCTGCACGGAGGAGAACTTCATCACCAAGGCCGGGGCGCAGCGCGTCGCGGCAGAGCTCGGCCTGGTGATCGTCGCGCCGGACACCAGCCCGCGCGGCCTTGGCCATCCGGGCGAGGACGACAGCTACGACTTCGGCACCGGCGCCGGCTTCTACGTGGATGCCACCGCCGAACCGTGGCGCAACGGCTATCGGATGCATGCGTATGTCGTCGAGGAGCTGCCGACGCTCGTGTCCGCCAACTTCCCGGTCGACGTCGCCTCGGCCGGTATCTTCGGCCACTCGATGGGTGGCCATGGCGCCCTCACCATCGCCCTCAAGCACCCGCAGCGCTTCCGGAGCGTGTCGGCCTTCGCGCCGATCTGCTCGCCCATGCGCTGTCCCTGGGGAGAGAAGGCGCTCTCGCGGTACCTCGGCAACGATCGCGGCGCCTGGGCCCAGTACGACGCGACGGCCCTGGTGGAAAGTGTCGGCTGGCCCGGTCCGCCGATCCTGGTGGACCAGGGCACGGCGGACGGCTTTCTGGAAGAGCAGTTGAAGCCGCAGCTGCTGCAGGAGGCCTGCGATCGCGCAGGGGTCGCGTTGGACCTCCGGATGCAGGAGGGCTACGATCACAGCTACTACTTCATCTCGAGCTTCATGGAGGACCACCTGCGCTTCCATGCAGCGAACCTTGCAAGGTGACTCATGAAGGTGCAGAGCGATTCGTTCGTGGATGGCGGCGTGATCCCGGTCACGCACGCATTCGGCAAGATCGACAAGGCGTCCCGCGTGGCGCTGTCGGACAACCGCAATCCTCACCTGGCCTGGTCCGGCGCGCCCGAGGGGACCAGATCCTTCGCGGTGATCTGCCATGACTACGACGTGCCGTCGCGCCCGGACGACGTGAACCAGGAAGGACGGGAGGTCCCCGCAGACCTGCCGCGAGTGGACTTCTTCCACTGGGTGCTGGTGGACCTGCCGCCCAACGTGACCACGATCGCGGAGGGCGAGTTCTCCAACCAGGTCACTCCCAAGGGTCAGTCCGGACCCGAGACCCGGCATGGCGCGCGCCACGGCATCAACGACTACACCCAGTGGTTCGCGTCCGACCACGACATGCGCGGGGACTACTACGGCTACGACGGCCCGTGCCCGCCGTGGAACGATTCCATCGTCCACCACTACGTGTTCACGGTGTACGCGCTGGATGTCGAGCGGCTGCCGGTGGAGGGGCGCTTCGACGGCCGCCAGGCGCTCGAGGCGATTTCGCGCCACACGCTGGACAAGGCCGCCATCATGGGTACCTACACGTTGAATCCGAGGCTCACCGGCAGCGCCTGATCGCCGTCGGTTGACCGCGGCGCGCCTTTGCCGGGGTGTCTGCGCGCCCCGGGCCGGGGTGGGGTGTCTGCGCTCTCCTTCCTGGCCGCCGTGCGAGGCGTTTCTTCAGCCGAAGATCCCCTGCAGGTACCAGGTGGCGTGGCGCTCCCCGGCTTCGTCGTTGACGGCGTTGCCGTCCTGGCCGCCGCGCGTGCGGTAGATCCACAACCACTGGGCGTGGTCGTCCTCCGCGATGAAGTAATCGCGCTGCACCAGCCGGCAGTCCCACCAGCCGCCTTCGATCCGCTCCGGCCCGTTGATCAGCCTGAGCGGACCGTGCCACCACGGTCGCTGGTTGTGTTCGCGCAGGGCGATCGGCCGTGGCAGCAGCCACAGCGGCCGGGGAATGAGGTGGGCGGAAACCGCCGCCGACGCCATCCCCGCCACGCGCGTGCCTGCGACACCCGACAGGCCCGGCAGTGATGCCCCGCGCTCGTCCAGCACCTGCATCCGGTAGGCGGCTTCGGGGCGATGGTCCTGGCACAGGCGCACGCGTTGCACCTGGTCATGCCCGAGCCGCGCCTGCAGCCTCTCCACCAGGCGTGCGAGGCCTTCGCTGGCCGAGGCGGCGGCCGGGAAGAGCTGGCGATGGTCCGCGTCTGCCGGGGCGATCTCCTCGCAGCGCAGATGCAGGGTATGGACTGGCGCCGGCAGGCCGGTAGCCGCCAGGCGCTCACGCAGCACGCCAAGCATGCGGCCTGCATCGCGGGTCGGGCTGGCGAAGCGCGCTTCGATCAGGCTGGGGCCACGCCGTTGCCGGCCGCGGCGGGTGCGGTCGTGGTGGGCTTCCAGCACCAGGCGGCGCACGGCGGCATGGCGCGCCGCGAGCCAGCCGCAGAGCTCGCGCAGCTGCCGCTGCACCCCGAAAAGCAGCGCTTCGACCTGTTCCACGTCCGCGAGCAGCTCCAGGGTGGTGTGGAACGCGAGGGGCGCCTCATGCCAGGCGCGGATGTCCGGCTGCCGGCCAAGGGCGAGATCCATCTCCAGCAGCAGGCCGGCACCGAAGCGGCGCGCGAGGCCGTTGCGAGGCAGGTGGGCGAGGTCTCGAAAGACCTTCAGGCCGATGGCATCCACCGTGTCCCGACGAGCGTCCAGGGAGGCCAGCAGGCCGATCGGCAGATCCGCGAGATGCGTCGTGAGCTGGCGTTCCGTGCGCACGACGAGGCCGTCGCGCCAGCGCGCGAACAGCCATGCGGCGGTGGGCGTGGGTGCGCACGCAAGGGCCGCGTGGTACCCGAGCGCCTGAAGATCCTCCCGGATGCGTGCGAGCAGCTTCTCCAGCCCGCCGAAGAGGGAGAGGCTGGCCTCGATGTCGAGCAGCAGGCCGGCAACGGGCTGCGTAACGTCCGGCCATTGCACGCTCAGGCGCGGGGTGAACTGCAGTGCCCAGTTGGCCAGTTGCGTGAGGGCCTGCCGTTCCCGTGCCGGATCACGCTCCCTGATGATCAGGGAAGGCGCGACCGCAAGCGCGGTGGCCCGCTTCTGCCCGGGATGCACCCCGGCTTCCCGCGCCGTTGCGTTGGCGAGCTCGATGGTGGCGCGCCTCGCGATGGCGAGCGCTGAAGCGGCAGGGCCGTGCGCGTTGCGATCCGCAAGCCCGCGTTCGAAGACCTCCAACGGAAGCTGAGGCAGATAGATCCCTAGCCAGAGCATCGCGACTTCGAACCGGAAGACGACCGATCTTCCGCAATGGTCAGGAGAGCAGGGGAGTGGGCGCCGAGCGGCCCTGGATGCCTTGCAGCGGCTGCCGCACCGGGCGATCCGCTGGCGTGCTGCTACCCATGCGCAGGCGCAGGGCGAGCGGCGGTTGCGGCAGTTGGAGCAGGATCGGGTCCGTGAGCAGGGGGCCGCGCCGCTTCAGCACCTGGACGGCAAGCCGCTGCTCCGGCCGGGGCAGCAGCAACAGCCGCAGCGGTGCCGGCGAGGATTCGAACTGGGCGGGCAACTCCCGGAAAAGGAAGACCGGGCCGTGCGAGGTCTGGGCGGCAAGCTGCATCCGCCGCAGATGCTCTGGCCGGGTACGGTCCTGGGGCAGCCACGCGAGCAGGGCGCCGAAGCTGGTGCTCTTCAGGGTCTGCTCCACCGCCCACAGGCGGTCCGCGGCATTGGGCGCCTGGATGATGAGGAGGTAATCGAGATCGATGCCGAAGCCGGCCAGGGCGG
Organism: Pseudomonadota bacterium; assembly: GCA_023388075.1. Lineage (GTDB taxonomy): Bacteria > Pseudomonadota > Gammaproteobacteria > Burkholderiales > Burkholderiaceae_E > Lautropia. The sequence goes on along the minus strand of JAEWGX010000031.1, from coordinate 6,990 downwards.
GCGCATAGGGAACGAGCGGTGGCGCCAGCATGATCACCACCTTGCGCTCCAGCGTGAGCTGCCGGAGCACGGGGATCAGCAGGCGCAGCTCGCCGACGCCCGGGTTGCGGGCAATCAGCTCCGTGAGCATGCCGAGCGGCCATCCGCCGCCCGGCAGTTGCGGATCCAGCTCCGCGAAGCCGCTGGGATGCGCCGCCACCGTGGCATGGCCGAGCTGGTCAGCCTGCCAGAGCTGCGTGTGAATGCTGCTTGCTGTCGATGCTGCCGACATGCCTGTTCCTGCGAGCGGTTTCCGGGGTAGTGATTCCTGCTTCCTTCCAAGCGCGGGGTGCGCCTTCAGAAAGAGGCCGACTTGCGGATGAGGCCGATGCCGATGCCTTCCAGCGCGAACTCCTCGCTGCGCGAATCCACCACGATCGGCTCGAAGTCCGGGTTCTCCGGCAGCAGCTCGATCATGGCCCGGTTGGCATGGCGGCGGAAACGCTTGACGGTGACTTCACTGCCCAGGCGTGCCACCACGATCTGGCCGTTGCGTGCCTCCGAAGCCTTCTTCACCGCGAGCAGGTCTCCATCCAGGATGCCGGCATCCTTCATGCTGAGGCCACGCACCCGGAGCAGATAGTCCGGCCGGGCGCTGAAGAGATCCGGATCTATGGCGTAGCTGGCTTCCACGTGCTCCTCTGCAAGGATGGGGCTGCCGGCCGAGACACGCCCGACCAGCGGCAGGGTGAGCGCCACCTGGACCGCGCTGATGGCGTTGCCGAGGGCGTTGCCGCCGGCCTGGCGCCGGGCCGGCTGGCGGCCACCCGCCGGGGCCGTGGCCGCCGCCGGTGGCAGCAGCACCAGCCGGATGCCGCGCGAGGCGCCGGAGGTCAGCTCGATCACGCCCTTGCGGGCGAGCGCCTTCAGGTGCTCCTCCGCGGCATTGGCCGAGCGAAAGCCCAGCTCCGCGGCGATCTCCGCCCGCGTGGGCGGAAAGCCGGTGGTGGCCAGGTGGCGCTTGATCAGCTCCAGGATTTCCAGTTGACGGGGGGTGAGTTCACGCATGGCGGCTCCAGGGCGCTCCGAGAGGAAGCGGGGTACTCCGGCAAGTAGGCTTGCCTGTGATTTTATACAGTATCCCGGGGCCTTCAACTATTTTTTCGGGGCTATGTGCCACGATGCGAAGAACGCGCTACACTTGATCGACGACCTCGGCTTTCGGGGCCCCGCTACCCAGCGGAAGGCCTTCCAGGAACGGCTTCCGGATACCGGGGTGGTTGCGTCGGACGTCTCCCCGGACGTACTGCGATCACGTCCACCGGCACTGGCAGGAACCGCATCGATTCAATCGCCGATCATTTCTTGATCTGTCGCATCCAATCGAACCTCGCCCAGCGCACGGCAACGCCGACCTCCGATCCCCGCACCGTCTCATCAACTCCCATGGTCAAGAATTCCAGGGCGGCTGCCATCCGTTTACCCAGCGGCAGGCGCTCCGGACGGGTTGCATTCTCAGGTCTTTCCAGCCGGACCGCCCAGGCGGCCGGGGGCGAAGTACCCGGCAATGCAATGTTCTTCACTCTCTCCGAGACTTCTGCATGTCGACCAAGATCTATGTAGGCAACCTGCCTTGGCGTGCCACCGACGCCCAATTGACCCAGCTTTTCTCCGCTCATGGTGAGGTGAGCGAGGCCCGCGTGGTGACGGACCGGGAAACCGGCCGTTCCCGCGGGTTCGCCTTCGTCAGCATGGCCACCGCGGAAGCTGCGCGCGCGGCCATCGCGGCGCTGAACGGCCACAACCTCGAAGGTCGGGCGCTCGTCGTCAACGAAGCGAACGAACAGCGCTCAGGCGGCGGCGGTGGAGGCCGGCGACCCGGCGGTGGCGGCGGCTATGGTGGCGGTGGTGGCGGCTACGGCGGAGGCGGTGGCGGGGGCTACGGGGGTGGCGGCGGTGGCCGCGGCGGCTACGGCGGAGGCGGCGGCCGCTGACGGGGCCTTCGGGAGCCGCAAGGCTCCCGGCCGATCGTTCCCGGGGCCGGGCCTGGCCCGGCCCGCCCTCCGTCCGGATTCAAGGAAGCCCGGAGGGCCGGCGTTTCCTTGGACGAACCTGCCGGCAACCGCCGGGCAGTCGCGGAGCCGCGATCTACGCGGCGATCCCCTTGGCCGCCTTCACCACGGCGCCGGTCTTCGACTGGACCTCGGCGAACTCCACTCCCGGGGCCAGCTCCACCACCTCGAGCCCGTCGGGCGTCACGTCCAGCACGCCCAGATCGGTGATGATGCGATCCACCACGCCCACGCCGGTGAGCGGCAGCGTGCATTCCTTCAGGATCTTGTGCGCGTCGCCCTTGGCGACATGCTCCATCAGCACCACCACGCGTCCCACGCCGGCGACCAGGTCCATCGCGCCGCCCATGCCCTTGACCATCTTGCCCGGAATCATCCAGTTGGCCAGGTCGCCTTTTTCGGAGACCTGCATCGCCCCCAGGATCGCGATGTCGATGTGTCCGCCACGGATCATCGCGAACGAATCGGCGGAGTGGAAGATGGAGGAGCCCGGCAGCGTGGTCACGGTCTGCTTACCGGCGTTGATCGTGTCCGCGTCCACCTCGTCCTCGGTCGGGAACGGGCCGATGCCGAGCAGCCCGTTCTCCGACTGCAGCCACACCTCGATGCCCTTCGGCACGTGGTTGGCGACGAGGGTCGGCAGGCCGATCCCGAGATTGACGTAGAAGCCGTCCTGCAGTTCCTTGGCGGCGCGCGCCGCCATCTGGTTCCTGTCCCATGCCATGATGTGCTGCTCTCCTAGGCTTGCCGGGTGGTGCGCTGCTCGATGCGCTTCTCGGGATTCGGGTTGACCACGATGCGCTGGACGAAGATGCCCGGCGTGTGGACCGCGTCCGGATCGATGGCGCCGACCTCGACCAGCTCCTCCACCTCCACGATGGTCACCTTGCCGGCCATCGCGCAGAGCGGATTGAAGTTGCGCGCGGTGCGCCGGTAGACGAGGTTCCCGGTGCGGTCCGCCTTCCAGGCCTTCACCAGCGCGACGTCGGCCACCAGGCTGCGCTCCATGACGTAGTCGTGGCCGTCGAAATTGCGCACCTCCTTGCCCTCGGCGACGATGGTACCGACGCCGGTGCGCGTGAAGAACGCCGGAATGCCGGAGCCGCCGGCACGCAGCTTCTCGGCGAGCGTGCCCTGGGGCGTGAACTCCAGCTCGAGCTCGCCGGCGAGGAACTGGCGTTCGAACTCCTTGTTCTCGCCGACATAGCTCGCGATCATCTTGCGGATCTGGCGCGTCTGCAGCAGCCGTCCGAGACCGAAGTCGTCGACCCCGGCATTGTTGCTGATGCAGGTCAGGCCCTTGACCCCGGTGTCCCGCAACCCGTCGATCAACGCCTCCGGGATGCCGCACAGGCCGAACCCGCCTACGGCGAGAACCTGGTTGTCCGCCACCACGCCCTGCAGGGCGGCGGCGGCCGATGGAAAGACTTTCTGCATGGATGGTTACCGGTTGTCGAGTACAGCCCCCATGGTAATGCCCTGGTTCCCCAATGCCCGCGCTGGGCCTGCGGCGGTCACATGCCGGAATAGTTGGGCCCGCCGCCGCCCTCGGGCGTCACCCAAACGATGTTCTGCGTCGGGTCCTTGATGTCGCACGTCTTGCAGTGCACGCAGTTCTGGGCGTTGATCTGCAGCCGGTCGCCGCCGTCCTCGTCCTTGACGAACTCGTACACGCCCGCCGGGCAATAGCGGCTCTCCGGGCCGGCGAAGCGGGCCAGGTTGAGGTCCACGGGTACCCGCGGATCCTTCAGTGTCAGGTGGACCGGTTGGTTCTCCTCGTGGTTGGTGCTGGAGAGGAAGACCGACGAGAGCTTGTCGAACGTGAGCTTGCCGTCCGGCTTGGGGTAGGCGATGGGCTGGAACTCCGAGGCCGGCCGCAGGTACTCGTGATCCTGCTTCCTGGTGCGCAGCGTGAAGGGTGCCTTGCCCCGGAAGAGGGTCTGGTCGATCCCGACCAGCAGCGTGCCGGTCCACAGTCCGCGGCTCATCGCGGACTTGAAGTTGCGCGCGCGGGAGAGCTCGTCGTGCAGCCATGACGATTCGAACGCGCTGGCATAGCCGGTCAGCTCGTCGCCCCTGCGGCCTGCGCCGACGGCATTGAAGGCGGCCTCGGCCGCGAGCATGCCGCTCTTCATCGCCGCGTGGCTGCCCTTGATGCGCGAGGCGTTGAGGAACCCGGCGTCGCAGCCGACCAGGCAGCCGCCCGGAAAGACCAGGCGCGGCAGCGCATTGATCCCACCCGCGGTGATGGACCGCGCTCCATAACCCAGCCGCTTGCCGCCTTCGAAGAAGCCGCGGATGGCCGGGTGCGTCTTGTAGCGCTGGAACTCGTCGAACGGGGAGAGCCAGGGGTTCGCGTAGTTGAGTCCGAGGACGAACCCGACGGCGACCTTGTTGTCCTCGAAGTGATAGAGAAAGGAGCCGCCGTAGGTGCTGGTGTCGAGCGGCCAGCCGGCGGTGTGGACCACCAGCCCCGCCTGGAAGCGGGCGGGCTTGACCTCCCACAGCTCCTTGATGCCGATGGCATAGCTCTGCGGGTCCTTGCCTTCGGCCAGGCGGAAGCGCTCGACGAGCCGCTTGCCGAGGTGCCCACGCGATCCTTCGGCGAAGAGGGTGTACTTGGCATGCAGCTCCATGCCGGGTTGGTAGGCGTCCGTGCGCTGGCCGTCCCGGCCGACGCCGAGATCGCCGGTGGCCACGCCCTTCACCGCGCCGTTCTCGTCGTAGAGGATCTCCGCCGCCGCGAAGCCCGGGTAGACCTCGACCCCGAGCGCTTCCGCCTGCGTGCCCAGCCAGCGCACCAGGTTGCCGAGGCTGATCACGTAGTTGCCGTGGTTCTTGAGCGCGGCCGGCAGCATGAGCCCGGGCACGCGCCGCGCCCCCGATTCGGACAGGAACAGGAAGCGGTCCTCGCTCACCTCGGTGGTGACCGGGGCGCCGCGCTCCTTCCAGTCCGGCAGCAGCTCCGCGAGGGCGCGCGGGTCCATCACCGCGCCGGAGAGGATGTGCGCGCCGATCTCGGAACCCTTCTCCAGGACGCAAACGCTGATCTCGCTGTTCTTCGCCTCGGCCAGCTGCTTCAGCCGGATGGCGGCGGCGAGCCCGGCCGGGCCGCCGCCCACCACGAGTACGTCGAACTCCATCGAATCGCGTTCATTTTCCATGTGCTTTCTTCGGCGGCGGCCTGTGGTGATCGATGCCGGCATTGTCGATGAAAGCTCTTCGCCGGCGCAAACGAGCCGTGCCGGGGCAAGGGGATGGCGTTCGAGCGATCCGGCCTGCCGGAGGCGTCGGGTCCGCCCCGATGTGCGATCATCGGCCGACTATCCTGGCCGGCCGCAAGGGGCGAGAGGTACAGCCCGGCCGCGGGCACCGGCCCGACCCTGCGAGGCAAGATGAAACCACCCATCCACCCATTCCATTCGCTGCCCCCCTGCATGCGCGCGGCCGGGGCCGCCAGGGGACCGGCATGACGACGACCTTCGATCTCAGCGGGAAGACGGCGATGGTCACAGGCGCCTCCAGCGGCCTGGGCGCGCGTTTCGCCCGCGTCCTCGCCGCCAACGGCGCGCGGGTGGTGCTGGCCTCGCGCCGCACCGAGCGCCTGAAGGAGATGCGCGCGGAGATCGAGTCGCAGGGTGGCTCGGCCTGCGTCGTGCCGCTCGACGTCACCGACGTGGCGAGCATCGCCCAGGCGGTCGCCGCCGCTGAGGCCGAAGCCGGGCCGATCGACGTGCTGGTGAACAACTCCGGCGTGAGCACCACGCAGCGGCTGGTGGACGTGACGCCGCAGGACTACGACTTCGTGATGGACACCAACACCCGGGGGGCGTTCTTCGTCGCCCAGGCGGTGGGGCGGCGCATGATCGAACGGGCCAAGGCCGCGGATCCGGCGCACATGCCGCGTGCTCGGATCATCAACATCGCCTCGCTCGGCGGGCTGCGCGTGGTCGCCCAGATCGGCACGTACTGCATGAGCAAAGCCGCGGTGATCCACATGACGCGCGCCATGGCGCACGAATGGGGGCGGTACAACATCAACGTCAACGTGATCTGCCCGGGCTACATCCGTACCGGGATCAACGACCACCACTGGGACACGGACGGCGGACGCAAGCTGATCGGCATGCTGCCGCGCAAGCGGCTGGGCAAGCCGGAGGATCTGGACGGAATCCTGCTCCTGCTTGCCTCGGACCAGTCGGACTTCATCAATGCGGCGGTGGTCACCGCGGACGACGGCTTCGGCGCATGACGGCCCCGCGTGTACTCGTCTTCCAGATGGAGGTCCCGATCCGCTGGGGCGACATGGACGCGATGGGCCACGTCAACAACACCGTCTATTTCCGCTACATGGAGCAGGTCCGCATCAGCTGGTTCGATCGCATGGGCATGCGGCCAGTGCCCGGCGGCCTGGGCTTCGTGATCGTCAACGCGGCCTGCACCTTCCTGCGGCAGCTCGAGTATCCCGGCACCGTTCTTGCACGCCAGCATGTCGGCGAGGTCGGCCGCAGCAGCGTGATGACCCATGTCGACCTGGCACGAATGGACGATCCGGGAACCATCTACGCCCAGGGCTCGGCCAAGGTGGTGCTGATCGATACGGTGCGCCAGCGGTCCGCGCCGCTCACCGAGGCGATGCGCGAAGCGGTTCGTCAACCGTGGCGGGACGGTTGACGTGGCGGGACGGTTGATATACTTCGAATTTCCGGAGCCGCCATGACCAAATTTGTGTTCGTCACGGGCGGGGTGGTTTCCTCACTGGGCAAGGGAATCGCCGCCGCGTCGATGGCCGCGCTGCTCGAATCGCGCGGTGTCAAGGTGACCCTTCTCAAGCTGGACCCCTACATCAACGTCGACCCGGGCACCATGAGCCCGTTCCAGCACGGGGAGGTCTTCGTCACCGAGGACGGTGCGGAAACGGACCTGGACCTCGGGCACT
>JAEWGX010000080.1 GCA_023388075.1 Pseudomonadota bacterium | reverse complement strand
GTCCAGGCCCTCGACCGCGGCCGGCACGCCACCTGAGCCCGCGCCGGCGCCGGCCGCACCGCGGCGGCGGCGCCTGCCGCTCGGCGGCTCCCGCCACTTGCGCAGGCTGACGCGCTGCTCGCCCTTCAGCACGGGGCGCGCGGCCTCGGTGAGGCAGATCGCGTTGAAGCGCCCGCTGTCGACCTGCACCAGCCCCGCGATGGTCAGTTGCCGCACCACTGATCGCCATTCCTGCGCGGACATCTCCGCGCCGGCGCCGAACACCGCCAGCTGGTCGTGACCGAAGCGGCGCACCTTCTCCGACGCCTCGCCGCGCAACACGTCCACCAGGTGCTGCGCGCCGAACGGAAAGCCGCTCGCCTTCTCGCAGCGGTACGCCGCCGAGAGAAATTTCTGGGCGGTGACCGTGCCGTCCACGGACTCGGGCGGCTCCAGGCAGTTGTCGCAGTTGCCGCAGGGCGCGGCCGCTTCGCCGAAGTACTCGAGCAGGCGCACGCGACGGCACTCGACGGTCTCGCAGAGCGCCAGCATCGCGTCCAGCTTCGCGCCGACGATGCGCTTGTAGGCGGGATCCGCATCGGATGCGTCGATGAAGCGACGCTGCTGCACCACGTCGGCCAGGCCGTAGGCCATCCAGGCGTCGGCCGGCAGCCCGTCGCGTCCGGCCCGGCCGGTCTCCTGGTAGTAGGACTCCACCGATCGCGGCAGGTCCAGGTGCGCGACGAACCGGACGTCCGGCTTGTCGATGCCCATCCCGAAGGCGATCGTGGCCACCACCACGATGCCGTCCTCGCGCTGGAAGCGCGCCTGCACCTCGGTGCGGGTGGCATTGTCGAGACCGGCATGGTAGGCGAGCGCCGTGACACCGCGCGACGCGAGCCACGCAGCGGTCTGCTCCACCCGAGCCCGCGTCGCGCAGTAGACGATCCCGGACGCGCCGGCATGCTCGCCGGCGATGAAGTCCTGGAGCTGTCCGCGGGGATCCACCTTCTCCACCAGCCGATAGCGGATGTTCGGGCGGTCGAAGCTGGTGACGAAGCGGCGGGCGCCTCCGAGGGCGAGGCGCTCGACGATCTCCTCGCGCGTGGCCGGGTCCGCGGTCGCGGTGAGCGCGATGCGTGGCGCCTGCGGGAAGCGCTGCGCGAGCACCGAGAGCCCGATGTACTCGGGCCGGAAGTCGTGGCCCCACTGGGACACGCAATGCGCCTCGTCGATCGCGATCAGCGCGACGCGGACGCGCTCGAGCAAGCCGAGGCAGCGATCGGTCAGCAGGCGTTCCGGCGCGACGTAAAGCAGGTCCAGCGCGCCATCGCGGACCGAGCGCTCCACGCGCGCGGCGTCGGCCGCATCCAGCGACGAATTGAGGAACGCGGCCCGCACGCCGGCTTCGCGCAGGGCCGCGACCTGGTCCTGCATCAGCGCGATGAGCGGCGAGACCACGATGCCCACCCCGGGCCGGATCAGCGCCGGCACCTGGTAGCAGAGCGACTTGCCGCCGCCGGTGGGCATCAGCACCAGCGCGTCGCCTCCGGCGACGACGTGATCGATCACCGCCTGCTGCGGCCCCCGGAACTCTTCGTAGCCGAACACCGTGCGCAGGATGCCGAGCGGGTCGGCGGGCTGCGCGGTCGTCGAGGCCAGGTCGAAGTCGGGTAACGTCACGCCGTCCTCCGCGAGGCCGTGTCACCGTCGCTCAGCAGGCGTCGATGATCGGCATCCCGGCCGCGGAGCGCAATCGGCCGTGGCTCGGCCGTTCGGCCACGGAATGGCGCCCGCGGCGCGATTCCCCGGTCAGCCAAAGTGGGGCGACTCCACCCCGAGCACCTCGTGCAGCTTCGTGCTGGTGGTGGTGTACTGCAGATGAATCTTGCGGTCCGGAAAGATGTAGCGCGCGGCGCCGAACGCGGCGAGCGCCGCCTCGTGGAAGCCGCACAGGATGAGCTTCTTCTTCCCCGGGTAGGTGTTGATGTCGCCCACGGCAAAGACGCCGGGCACGCTGGTCTCGAACTTCTCCGTATCGACCGTGATCGCCCGGCGCTCGAGCTGCAGCCCCCACTCCGCGATCGGGCCGAGCCGGGGTGACAGGCCATAGAAGACCAGCAGCGAATCGAGCGGCAGCCGGTGCGGCGCGCCCGCCTCGTCAGTGACCTGGACCGCCTCCAGGCGGTCCTCGGCGGCGTCGAAGGCGCCGATCTGCCCGATGACGAGCGACATGGCGCCCGCATCGCAAAGCGATCGCATCCGCGCGACCGAAGCAGGTGCGGCGCGAAACCCGTCGCGCCGGTGTACCAGGGTGACGCTGGCGGCGGTGCCGGCCAGCGCGATCGCCCAGTCGAGCGCGGAGTCGCCGCCGCCCGCGACGACGACGCGGCGGCCGCGGAACGCCTCGGCATCGCGAACCCGGTAGAACAACTGGGTGTCCAGGAAGCGATCGATGCCGGCCAGCTTCAAGGGCCGAGACTGGAAGGACCCCACGCCACCGGCGATGAAGACCGTCCGGGCCAGGAACCGCGCGCCGGCCGAGGTGTCGAGCAGGAATCGGCCGTCTTCCTGCCGCTCCAGGGTGCGCACTTCCTGGCCGAGATGGAAAGTGGGATGGAACGGGGCGATCTGGGCCATGAGGTTGTCGGTCAGCCCCTGTCCGGAGATGGACGGCAGCCCCGGGATGTCGTAGATCGGCTTGTCCGGATACAGGGCCGAGCACTGCCCGCCCACCTCCGCGAGCGAGTCGATCACGTGGGCCTTCACCTCCAGCAGGCCGAGCTCGAAGACCTGGAAGAGGCCCACTGGCCCGGCCCCGATGATGACCGCGTCGGTGGTGATGAGATCGGAGGGCGCATGCACGGCGAGCTCCGCGCCTGCGCCGGTAGCCGCGGCGCCGCGGGTGTCAGGGTTATCCATGGCGGCAATTCTAGTGGCTCGGGACGATCATCCTGTCGGCACTGGCGCGTCGATAACACCTTCCATGGCACGGCCTTGGAGCGTGGGGCCGGATTGAGCGCCTATATTCGCTCCCCATCGCTGACACGCATGGGTGCGCCGGCGAGACGGCAAACTCGAGGAGTTCCTGGATGATGAGCGACAAACCCGCGACGGAACTGGGGCCGTTCGTCGACGAGCATCCGACGACCGCCGTTGCGGACCTGCTGGGCTTCATCTCGCAAAGCGCGGACATGGAGGCCGAGAGCCGGCGCGACGTCATCACCGCCTACCTGCTGCGAATCGCGGATTGCGAGGGCATGCCGGACTCGATTCGCACCTTGGCCAGGCAGCTCTACCAGGAATGGGACATGGAGGTGGTCAGCGCCTCGGCGGTCGCCCTGCTGTCACTCGGCAACCTGCTGCACTAGGCGGCCGTCTCCACGGGGTGCGCCGGCGTCGGATCAGCGCCGCACCAGCACCACCGCGAGCTCGTTCAGGCCGTTCGGATGGCCCACCGTGGCGTAGGGCGGCTTGGGCCATTCCCAGCGCGTACCGGGAAAGAGCGCCCGCATCGCGTTGATGTCGCAATGGTAGGGCGGCCCCTCGATCAGCCCGGTGCGGGCCCCGTCCCGCGGCGCCTGCATGAACAGGGCGAACAGGCGCCCTCCCGGCCGCAGCCAGGCGTGCACCCGGTCGGCGTAGCGGCGCCAGTGATCGGGATACAGCGCGCAGAGGCAGGTCTGCTCGTACACCGCGTCGAACGCGAGCTCCGGCTCGTAGGCGAGCACGTCGGCCTCCACCACCTCCGCGCGCATCATGCGCGAGCCACGCGGGGAGGTGAGCAACGCCCGCAGGCGATTGCGGGTGCGTTCGATCGCCGCCGGCGCGAAGTCCACGCCGGTGACGTCGAAGCCCCATTCGGCGAGCAGCGCCACCTCGTAGCCGGAACCGCAGCCAGGCACCAGCACCCGGGTGAGCCGCGCGTCGTCGCCGGACACCGCGCGCGCATCGGCATCCTGCGACGGCCGCAAGGCGCCGGAGCGGATCCAGTGCTCGATCTGCGGGTTGATGCCGCCACGATCCCAAGGCGTCTCTCGGGCATCGAACCGAGCCTGCCAGAAGCCGACGTCCGGTCCGGGCGAGCGTGCGGTGCGCTCCTTGCTGGGTTGCATCGGCGGCGAGGGTTCCATGTTTGGACCTATGATAGCCAACGACCCGTAGCGTGGAGCATGCCGCCGCCGTGAAACCTTCCGCTTTCTCCCCCGGCGTCCCGCAGCCCGACGCCGAGACGCCGCTGCTCCGCGTCGCCGGCCACGCCGCGACCATCCTGTTGCGCCGGACCGCTCAGCACAACCGCATCGATCCCGACGACCTGCCGGTGCTGATGGATCACCTCGCCGCGGTCGAGGCCGACCACGCGGTCCGCGTGCTGGTGTTTCGCGGCAGCGGCAGCCAGACCTTCAGCTCCGGCTACACCGTCGAGGCGATCCTGTCGCGGCTCAAGGAGCGGGCATTCGAGCGGTTCCTGGATCGGCTGGAGCATCTGGCCAAGCCCACCATCGCCGCGATCCAGGGTGGCATCTATGGCGGCGCGACCGACCTCGCGCTGTGCTGCGACCTGCGCATCGGCGTGACGACGAGCCGCATGTTCATGCCGGCCGCCCGCTTCGGCCTGCACTACTACCAGGACGGCCTGCGCCGCTACGTCGGCCGCCTGGGTGACACGGCCGCGCGCAAGCTGCTGCTCACCGCCTGCACCATCGGCGCCGACGAGATGTTGCGCATCGGCTTCCTGAGCGAGCTGGTGGCACCGGCACAGCTCGACGACACGGTGACGCGTTACGTGGAGCAACTGGCCGCCTGCGAGCCCGGCGCCGTGGCCGCGATGAAGGAGAGCCTCAACCAGCTCGCGGCGGTGGACGGCGAGGTGCTGCGCGCGATCGAGGCGCGCTACCTCGCGTCGTTGACCTCGGAAGCGTTGCGCCAGCGCCTCGCCCGTCGCGGCAGTTCCGGGACGGCGGCCGGTACCGCAGCGGCCCCACCGACGGAGGGTTCGTCGTGATGATGAATTACGGGTACCAGGCTCATCCATGCGACGGTCGCACTGGCCTGCTTTCGCGCGCCAGGGGCGCCGCCTTCGCTGCCGGGCTGACCGCCCTCGTTGCCGCGGTCCCCGCGGGTGCCGCGGATACCTCGCCGGTACGGCAATCCGAAGCGGCGCGGTTCCGGGTGCTGACGGTCACGGCAGGGCTCGAGCGCCCGTGGGGGCTCGCGTTCCTGCCCGACGGCCGGATGCTCGTGACCGAGAAGCCCGGCCGTCTGCGCGTCGTCGCAGCCTCGGGGGCGGTGTCGCCCCCGATAGGCAACCTGCCGCGGGTGCTGACCCGGGGCCAGGCGGGCCTGCTCGACGTCGTCCCGAGCCCGCGCTTCGCCGAGGACCGGACGATCTTCTTCAGCTACGCGGAGCCGACCGCCCGGGGCGGACGCACCGCGGTGGCGCGAGCCTCGCTCGGCGATGACGCTCTCGCGGACGTGAGGGTGATCTTCCGGCAGGCACAGGACGCACCCGGCGGCAACCACTGGGGATCGCGCCTGGTGTTCGCCAAGGACGGCAGGCTCTTCGTCACACTGGGCGACCGCTACGACCAGCGCGACCGGGCCCAGGACCTGACCAGCCATTTCGGCAAGATCGTCCGGATCGAGCCCGACGGGTCGATCCCCCCGGACAATCCCTTTGTCGGCCGCCAGGATGCGCTGCCGGAGATCTGGTCGATCGGGCACCGCAATGTCCAGGGCGCGGCCCTGCACCCGCAGACCGGCCGCCTCTGGACCAGCGAGCACGGCGCCCGCGGCGGCGACGAGATCAACATACCGCTGCCGGGTCGCAACTACGGCTGGCCGGTCATCACCCATGGCGTCGACTACTCCGGCGCGAAGATCGGGGTCGGCAGCGCGAAGGAGGGGATGGAGCAGCCGGTGCTGCATTGGACGCCCTCGATCGCGCCCTCCGGCCTCGCGTTCTACCAGGGCGATCGCTTCCCGGGCTGGCGGGGCAGCCTGTTCTCGGGTGCGCTGAAGGACCGGATGCTGGTGCGGATAGTGCTGGATGGCGAGCGCGTGGTCCGGCAGGAGCGGCTGCTCGCCGATCTCGGCGAGCGGATCCGCGACGTCCGGGTGGGTCCGGACGGACTGGTCTATTTACTGACGGACGATGCGGAGGGCCGGCTGCTCAGGCTGGAGCCGGCGCCCTAGCCCTGGCACCAGAAGGCTGTCAATGTCCGAAGCTGTGGCGGCCGATCGCGACCGAGGCTTCGTTGACGATGGAGCCGCCACCGCCCGGCTTGCCCTTGGCACGGGAAGCTTCCTGCCAGAACCAGCGCCGCGGCGCGGCTTTCGAATCCACCGCGAGGTAGGTCTGCAGGTTCAGCCGGCAGAAGTAGTCCAGCGATTCGAGCGACGAGAAGAAAGGGGTGACCCGCCGGCTCACGGCATCAGGATCTTCCGGGTTCCGGGGCTCGCCCAGGGCAATCTGGGCGGGTTCGCCGTCTCCACGGACATCGATCAGGCGCAGCCCGAGGTGGTCCATGACCCGGGCGATGAACTTGAAACGCGTCGGATCGTAGATCTCCAGCGGATCCGCGCGGCGGCCGAGCCCCCAGGTTCGATACAGGGAACCGGTCATACGTTCGTTTTTGTCGGACACTGGCATGTCATCTCCCTGGAACACCTGCGCCTGCCGGCCTGACCGGGCTGACAACCGCAGTGAAGTACAGAACGCTGCTGACGCGCTTTCGGCACACGCAGCTTACATTTCCCTAAACATTGCGCCGAAGACCGCGGAGTCAAGTCCTGCAGAGGCCTTCCGGGAGCAAAGCCCATGCCCAGGTCATGGGTCGGGGGACCGGCCCCGGCCTGTTGAGATGGGCACACGGCGGGCCCGCGGCGCTGCCGCGTCGCCGGGCGCGAGCACGCCTGTCAGGTGCGCCGGAAGCGGTAGATCGCCTGGGTCGCCCGCTTGCCGGGCAGGAAGGAGAGCGGCCGGCCTTCCGAGAGGAAGACCCGGCCGACGATCACGAGGCCGAGCTGCCCGAGGAGCTGCTCGAAGTCCCGGATGGTGGTGAGATGCAGGTTGGGGGTGTCGTACCACTGGTAGGGCATCTCCCGGGTCACCGGCATGCGGCCCCGCAGGATCGACCAGACGTGGAACCAGTGACCGAAGTTCGGAAACGACACGATGCCCTCGGCCGCCACCTCGCTCATCTCGCGCAGCACCTTCTCGGTGCGATGGGTGGCCTGGATCGCCATGGAGAGGACGACGACGTCGAAACGGCCGCCGCGGAACATCTCCAGCCCTTCCTCGATGTTCTGCTGGACCACGTCCACGCCCCGGCGCACGCAGGCGAGCACCTCCGCGTCGTCGATCTCGACGCCGTAGCCGCGGCACTGCTTGGCACGATAGAGGTGGGCGAGCAGCTCGCCGTCTCCGCAACCGAGGTCGAGGACGTTGCTGCCGGGACGGATCCAGTCCGCGATGAAGGCGAGGTCCGGGCGCAGCCCGTTGGAGTCGACCGCCCGGCTCACGGGACAATCCTCCTGCAGCTCACCGCCGCAACCCCGCGGCGATGCGGTCGAAGTACGCACGCACGAGCGAATGGTATTGCGGGTCGTCGAGCAGGAACGCGTCGTGGCCGTGCGGCGCGTCGATCTCGGCGTAGGTGACCGGCGCCTGCGCGGCGAGCAGCGCCTTCACGATCTCGTGGCTGCGCCCGGGCGGGAAGCGCCAGTCCGTCGTGAACGAGGCCACGAAGAAGCTGCAGCGCGCCGGCGCGAGCGCGGCCGCGAGGTCGCCGCCGTGGTCCCGCGCCGGATCGAAGTAGTCGAGCGCGCGAGTGATCAGCAGGTAGGTGTTCGCGTCGAAGTAGCGGGAGAACTTCTCGGCCTGGTAGCGCAGGTAGCTCTCGATCTCGAACTCGACGTCGAAGGAGAAGCCGTAGTCGCCATTCTTGAGCAGGCGGCCGAAGCGCGATGCCATCGCGTCGTCGGACAGGTAGGTGATGTGCCCGATCATCCGGGCCACCTGAAGGCCCCGCGCCGGCACGACGCCATGATCGTAGAAACGGCCGCCGTGGAAGGCGGGGTCGGTGACGATCGCCCGGCGCGCCACCTCGTTGAAGGCGATGTTCTGAGCCGAGAGTCGCGGCGCCGCGGCGAGCACGATGCAGTGCGCGATCCGGTCCGGGAAGTTGCAGCTCCAGGCGAGCGCCTGCATCCCGCCCAGCGAGCCGCCCATCACCGCGGCGAAGCGCTGGATCCCGAGCGCGTCGGCGAGCCGGGCCTGCGCGCGGACCCAGTCCTCCACCGTCACCACCGGAAAGTCCGGCCCATACGCGCGGCCCGTAGCCGGATTGAGCGACATCGGGCCGGTGGAGCCGAAGCAGCTTCCGAGGTTGTTCACGCCGATCACGAAGAAGCGGTCGGTATCGACCGGCTTGCCCGGCCCCACCATGTTGTCCCACCAGCCGGTGTCGTCCTTGGTGCCGGCCGTCAGTCCCGCGACGTGATGCGACGCATTGAGCGCGTGGCAGATCAGCACCGCGTTGCTGCGATCCGCGTCGAGCGTACCGTAGGTCTCGTAGACCAGCTCGTAGGGCGCGATCGAGGCGCCGCTGCGCAGCTGCAACGGCTCGTCGAATCGCATCAGCGAGGGTGTGACGACCAGGGTCACGGCACTGCCTGGACATCCGGCTGTGCTGCGTCCTCCCAGCGCCGGGTCGCCGTCGGCGCGCGCAGGTCCGCCAGCCGCTCGAGCCCGGCGCGCAGCCGGGCGGGGTCGTCGGTGGCCAGCAGCCGCCGCACTCGCGTGGCAAGCCGGCCGGCATCCGCACGCAGCACCTCGCGCTTGATCCGCAGCAGGCTTGCCGGATGCATCGAGAACTCGGTGAGGCCCATGCCGAGCAGCAGCGCGCAGGCGTCGACGTTGCCCGCCATCTCGCCGCACACCGAGACCGGCTTGCCGGCCTTGCCGGCCGCGCGGATCGTCGCGGCAACCAGCTGCAGCACCGCGGGATGGAACTCGTCATAGAGATGGGCCACCCGCGGGTCGCTGCGGTCGATGGCCAGCGTGTACTGCACCAGGTCGTTCGTGCCGATGGAAAGGAAGTCCAGGCGCTGCGCGAACCAGCCGGCCGAAAGCGCGGCCGCCGGCACCTCGACCATGCCGCCCACCGGCACCGACGCGCCGAACTTCACGCCCCGGGCACGCAGCTGGTCCTTCGCGCGCGCGACCAGGGCGAGCGAGGCTTCGATCTCCTGCGCCTGGGAGAGCATCGGCAGCAGAATGCGCAGCGGGCCGTGCGCCGCGGCGCGCAGCAGCGCCCGCAACTGCGCGAGGAAGACGTCCGGCTCGGCCAGGCTGTAGCGGATCGCGCGCTGGCCGAGCGCGGAGACGCCGTTGGAGCTGAGCTCGTGGCCGGGCAGGGCCTTGTCGTAGCCGATGTCGATGGTGCGGATGGTCACCGGCCGGCCCTGCATCGCCTGCACCGCGGCGGCATAGGCGGCGTACTGCTCGTCCTCGGCGGGCATCCGGGTGCGGTTGAGGAACAGGAACTCCGAGCGGAAGAGCCCGATGCCGGCCGCGCCGAGCCGCAGCGCCTCGCGCGCCTCCTCGGGCTGCTCGATGTTCGCCATCAGCGCGATGGCGCGGCCGTCGAGCGTGGTGCTGGGCACGTGGATCAGGCGGCCGAGGCGCTGCGCCTCGAGCTGCGCGAGCTGGTGCCGCTCGCGATACTCGTGGCGGACGAACTCGTCGGGATTGACGACGATGACCCCGGTGTCGCCGTCCAGGATCAGCTCGTCGTCGTCGCGGATCAGCCGGCTGGCGCCGCCGGCCCCTACGATCGTCGCGATCCGCAGGCTGCGCGCGAGGATGGCGGAGTGCGAGGTGGCGCCGCTGCGCTCGATCACGAAGCCGAGCGTGCCGCGCAGCTGCAGCATGTCGGCCGGCGTGATGTCATTGGCGACGAAGATCAGCGCCTCGTCGGCCTGCCCCTTGCGCAGCGGCAGGCGCGAGCCGGCGAGCGCCTTGAGCAGCCGGGCAGTCACCTGCTCGACGTCCCGGCCGCGCTCCTTCAGGTACGGGTCCTCGATCTCGCGGAACTGGGCAGCGAGCTCCTCGGCCTTCTCCGCGATCGCCCACTCGGCGTTGACCAGGTCGCTTTCCACCTTGGCGCAGGCGGCATCGAGCAGGGCCGGGTCGTTCAGGATCATGGTGTGGACGTCGAGCAGCGCCCGGGCCTCGGCCGGCGCATCGGCCGACAGGTGCGCGGCCACCGACTGCAGCTCCTCCGTGACCACCCGCACCGCGTCCGCGAGGCGCGCCACCTCGGCCCCGGCGGCCCCGTCGGGTATCCGGTAGCGCGGGACGTCGAGCAGACGCGACTCCACCACGCAGGCCCGGCCCATCACGATGCCGCCGCCGATCGGGGTGCCGAAGAGCGTGAACATCAGGCACCCTGCTCCGTGGTCTCCTCGCCGAACCCGGACGCGATCAGCGCCACCAGCGCGTCGAGCGCCTGCTCCTCGTCCTTGCCTTCGGTCTCCACCACGATCACGCTGCCCTTGGCGGCGGCGAGCATCATCACGCCCATGATGCTCTTGCCGTTGACCCGGCGCGTGCCCTTGGTGAGGAAGACGTCCGCGGCGAACCGGGTGGCGAGCTGGGTCAGCGCGGCGGACGGCCGCGCATGCAGTCCGAGCCGGTTGACGATGGTGACTTCGGCGCGCTTCACGGGTTCGCCGGCCTCGGAACGCGCATCCGGGCCCGGCCCGCCGCCGTAATCATGAATTCTCCGCCTGCGCCATCGCCGGCGTGACCAGGCCGATGCTCGCCTCGAGCGAAGCCTGGAGCTTGTCGACCAGATCCTCCAGCGGGACGCTTCGCCGATAGTTGAGCAGCTTCAGGAGCAGCGGGAGGTTGGCGCCGTGGAAGACCGCCACCCGTCCCGGCTCGGCCAACTGGACGGCGATCCGGGCCGGGGTCGCGCCGAACAGGTCCGTCAGCACCACCAGTCCGCTGCCGTCGTTGACCCGGGCGGCGAGATCGCGCGCGGCCTTCAGGGCGGCCGCCGGATCCTCGTCCGGGACGACGTCGAGGGCGGCCACCTGCGAAGGCAGGCGGCCGAAGACATGCCGGGTGCAGTGGATGAGCGCCGTGGCGAGCGGCTCATGGGCGACGACCAGCACCGAGATCATGCGGCCCGGCGCGCGACCAGCGCCTCCAACCGGCTGATGAAAAGGCCGGCAACGTCGAAGCCGGTCTGGTCGGCGATCTCGCGAAAGCAGGTGGGGCTGGTGACGTTGATCTCCGTGAGCGAATCGCCGATCACGTCGAGGCCGACCAGGAAGAGGCCACGGGCGGCGAGCACCGGCGCCACCGCCTGCGCGATCTCGCGATCGCGCGCGGAGATCGGCTGGGCGCGCCCGGTGCCGCCAGCGGCAAGGTTGCCGCGGGTCTCGCCGGACTGGGGGATGCGTGCGAGGCAATAGGGCACCACCTCGCCATCGATGATCAGCACCCGCTTGTCCCCGTCCGCGATCTCCGGCAAGTAGCGCTGCGCCATGACGGTTCGCGCGCCGAAGAGGTTCAGGGTCTCGATGATGACCGAGAGGTTCGGATCCCGCGCGGTGACCCGGAAGATGGAAGCGCCGCCCATGCCGTCGAGCAGCTTGAACACCGCGTCGTCATGGCGTTGGAGGAAGGCGCGCAGCCGCGACGGATCACGGGTCACCACGACATCGGTGGTGAGCGCCGGGAACTCGGTGATGGAGTACTTCTCGTTGTTGTCGCGCACCGCCCGGGGGTCGTTGACCACCACGGCGCCCTGCCGGGCCGCGTGCTCCAGCAGGTACGTGGAGTAGACGTACTCCATGTCGAAGGGCGGATCCTTGCGCATCAGCACCGCGCCGAAGTCCGCGAGCGGCACCTCGGTGGCCGGGCCGGCGCTATACCAGGCCGGGGCCTGGCCGGTCAGCGTGATCTCCACGAAATCGCCCACCACGCGGCCATCGACCAGCGAGATGTCGCCCTGCTCGCAGGCGAAGATGCGGTGACCCCGGGCCGCGGCGGCCGCCATCATGGCGACGCTGCTGTCCTTCTCGATCTTGAGCTTGGCCAGCGGGTCGATGACGAACGCGATCTTCAGTGGGGGCACGGAGTGGGACACGGGGCGACCTCGCCTGTTGCCGGGCGCCGACGAAGCTGCGGGCGCCACGCCGGAGCACGGCGCACCCGGTCATTCTACGCAACCTGGGGGCGCGTCCCCAAGCGGACGCGCCCCCAGAAGCCCCCGGAAGTCCGGGCCGGCCCCGCCCCGGCCTCAGAGGTGGTAGGCGGACTCTCCGTGCGAGGTGATGTCCAGCCCCTCCCGCTCCTCGTCCTCGGTCACCCGCAGCCCGACGGTGAGGTCGACCACCTTGTAGGCGATGAACGAGACGATGCCGGACCAGGCGATGGTGATCAGCACGCCCTTCAGCTGCACCCACATCTGGGCGGAGATGACGAAGTCGGCGCCCTGGGTACCGCCGAGGCCCGGCGAGGCGAACACACCGGTGAGCAGCGCGCCGACGATGCCACCCACGCCGTGCACCCCGAACACGTCGAACGCGTCGTCCGCGCCGAGCATGCGCTTGAGGCTGTTCACGCCCCAGAGGCACAACAGGCCGGCGATCAGGCCAATCACGATCGAGCCCATCGGGCCGACGAAGCCGGCCGCCGGCGTGATCGCCACCAGGCCACCCACCGCGCCCGAGGCGGCGCCGAGCATCGACGCGCGCCCCTTGGACATCGCCTCGCCGACAAGCCATCCGAGGGTCGCCGCGCCGGTGGCGAGGATCGTGTTGATGAAGGCAAGGCCGGCCACCGGCCCGGCGGAGAGCGCCGAGCCCGCGTTGAAGCCGAACCAGCCAACCCAGAGGAGCGACGCGCCGATCATGGTGAAGGTCAGGCTGTGCGGCGCCATCGACTCGCGACCGTAGCCGAGGCGTCGGCCGATCACCCAGGCGCCGACCAGGCCGGCCACCCCGGCGTTGATGTGCACCACCGTGCCGCCGGCGAAGTCGAGCGCGCCGTCCTTGAAGAGCAGCCCGGGTTCTGCCCACACCATGTGCGCCATCGGCAGGTAGGCGAACGTGAACCACAGCACCGAGAACAGCAGCACGGCGCTGAAGCGGATCCGCTCGGCGTAGGAGCCGACGATCAGCGCGCAGGTGATGGCGGCGAAGGTGGACTGGAACGCCACGAAGACCAGCTCCGGGATGGTCCCGGAGAGCGTCTCCGGCGTGATCCCCTTCAGGAACAGCTTGTCGAAGGTGCCGTAGAAGCTGCCGCCGCCGGCGAAGGCCAGGCTGTAGCCGTAGATGGCCCAGAGCACCGTGATCGTGGCGAAGATCACCATCACGTGCATCAGCACGGAGAGCATGTTCTTGGACCGGGACAGCCCTCCGTAGAAGAGCGCGAGCCCGGGGATCGTCATCAGGATGACCAGCGTGGTCGAGGTCAGCATCCAGGCGGTGTCGCCGCTGTTCAGCGCCGGCTCCGCGTCGGCGGCGTGGGCGACGGAAGGATCGAGCGCGAGCGCGGCAAGCGGCAGCAGCGCCGCCGCGCCGCGGATGATCGAATGTGCTTTCTTCATGAGTTCCTCTGTGAATCTTTGCAGGTGTCGGGGGATGTCAGAGCGCCTCGCTGCCGGTCTCGCCCGTGCGGATCCGGATCACCTGCTCGAGGTCGAAGACGAAGATCTTGCCGTCGCCGATCTTTCCGGTGCGGGCGGCCTGCTCCATCGCCTCCACGGCCCGCTCGGCCAGCTCGTCGGTGACGGCGGCCTCCACCTTCACCTTGGGCAGGAAGTCGACGACGTATTCGGCGCCCCGGTAGAGCTCGGTGTGGCCCTTCTGGCGACCGAACCCCTTGACCTCGGTGACGGTGATGCCCTGCACGCCGATCGCGGACAGCGCCTCCCTCACTTCGTCGAGCTTGAAGGGCTTGATGATGGCGGTGACGAGTTTCATGGTTGCTCCTGGTGAATCGGTGAATCGCGGTCTCGAGGGGCGCTCAGAAGCTCTTGCTGACGGAGAGCACCAGGCCCGCCTTGCCGAGATCCTTGGTCCGTCCGCTCGGCTTCGCGAAGGTGAAGTCCTCGTCGGTACCGACCACGGAGGCGCCCCACGTGAGTCCGGCCCAGTCGTAGGTGAGACCGAGGCGGTAGTCGGTGTAGTTGGCGTCCGAGTAGTGCCGGAACCGCTGGTGGCCGACGTGCCCGATCAGGTTCAGGCCGTCGCGCAGGGGATAGGTGACGGTGAGGTCGATGTAGCCGGAACCGCGTGAATCGGTGAAGCCGAAGGTGTCGTCGCTGATCGAGTGCGAGTACTTGACCGAGAACCACTCCCAGCTCCCGCCCAGGTAGAGCTCGGTGGTGTTCCAGAGCGATTCGCCCGGGTAGAGGTACTGCAGGACGCCGACGTCCAGCGTCCAGCCGGCGCCGACGGGGAACTTGTAGCCCCCAAAGATGTCCCACTCGATGCCGTGGGTGTCGGTGAGGAAGTCGCCGTCGACCGTCGAGGCCCAGGTACCCAGGTAGAAACCGCTGTCGTGCGCCCAGTCCACCCCGCCCTGCAGGGCTGGCCGCCGGAAGGATTGCGAGACCCCGCGGAATCGATAGTCGGAGACGACGCTGACGTTGGCGCTCAGCGATTGGGCATGGGCAGCCTGGGGGGTTACGGATGTCCCGGCGATCACGGCGCCGAACAGCAGTCCCGCGGTGGTCAGGCGGAAAGCGGACTTGGTCACTTGGATTCCTCTCTGTCGGCCGATCGCGGCCGCGAAGTTCTCTATATAGATACGGGGGCCGGCCGGGCGTCATGCCATCGGCCGGGCCGGCGAACCGGCTCCAGCCTGAATGCACCTTCCGTGCCACCTTGCCTCGAGACCTTCTCCGCTCCCGTGCATGCCTCGCCATGGCGCGCGCTCGGCCGGTTCTTGGCGGCCCATCCGCACCGCGACTGTGCGCGATCAATAATTACGCACCGGGATGAGGCGGCGCTTCGCCGCGGGGATGATGGATGGCGAACCCGGGCTTCCGTATGCGCCGGAATCGGAGCGTCGAGCGGAGCGGCCGTCGCGACTAGGCCATCGGGCTGGATACGGACGACCTGATTCGATGCCGCGTGCTATCCTCGATCGCACCACTCGCCCATCGGGATCGCAGCTGACCATGGACAGGCAGAACTTCCTCCAGGATTTCCAGCAGAAGCTGATCGAGCTGTTCCGCGCCAGCCCGGCGGCGGACCTCGAACGCAACCTCAAGGCGTTGATGGGCCAGACGTTCTCGCGGCTGGACCTGGTCACCCGCGAGGAGTTCGACGTGCAGGTGGAGTTATTGCGCGCCCTGCGTCAACGGGTGCAGGCGCTGGAGGACAGGCTGGGTCCCTCCGGCACGTCGCCGCGCTCGTGGTCGGAAACCGGCCCGGAGGTGGTGCCGGGCGCCGCCACCGGAACCACGGCCGGATCGACCGGCACGACGGGCCCGACCGGCTCCACGGGATCCGCCGCCGCATCGGCCGCCGCATCAACCACGGGATCGACCACCGGCACGTCCTCCGGCATGGGCGGCACCGGCCAGGAAGCCTGACCGCCTCGGCCGCGACCGCAAAGACGCCATGCCGTGGTCTCGCTCGCGGTCGCGCATAGCCGGGCACTGCGCGGGCTCTCGGCGCCGGCGGTCCGGGTCGAGGTGCATCTCGCCACGGGCCTGCCCACCTTCACGATCGTCGGGCTCCCGGAAGCAGCCGTGCGTGAGAGCCGCGAACGGGTCCGTGCCGCGCTGATCCAGAATGGCTTCGAGTTTCCCAACCGCCGCATCACGGTAAATCTCGCGCCGGCGGACCTGCCCAAGGACTCCGCCCGTTTCGACCTGCCGATCGCGGTCGGCATCCTGGCGGCCTCGCAGGCATTGCCGGCCGCACGGTTGGATACCGTCGAGCTGGTGGGAGAGCTGTCCCTGGGCGGAGCCCTTCGCCCCATCCGGGGCGCGCTCGCACTGGCCGCCGGCTTCGCGGCCGACGCAGTCGATCGCTCGCTGGTGCTCCCCCTGGAGAATGCACCCGAGGCTGCCCTCTCCGGCCACGATGGAATCCTGGGCGCACGCTCGCTGCAGGAAGTGTGTGACCACTTGCATGCGCGCCGTCGGTTGCCGGCGCAGACACCCCACAGTGACATCATGCCATCCGGGGGGGCCGACCCGGCAAGGCTGGCGCCCACGAGGGACCTCGACCTGGCTGACGTCGTGGGCCAGCTGGGCGCTCGCCGCGCCCTGGAGATCGCGGCCGCGGGGCGTCATCATCTCCTGATGGCCGGGCCCCCGGGGACCGGCAAGAGCCTGTTGGCTCAGCGCCTGCCCGGGCTGCTGCCGCCCCCCACCCGGGCCGAGGCGCTGGCCGCCGCCGCGGTGGCGTCGCTGCGGGACGCGGTGGATCCCGCCCGTTGGATGCGCCGGCCGTTCCGCACTCCGCATCACTCGGTGTCGGTCGCCGGCCTGATCGGCGGTGGACAGCCACCACGCCCGGGCGAGATCAGCCTGGCCCACGAGGGCGTTCTCTTTCTGGACGAGCTCCCGGAGTTCCGACGCGCGGCTCTCGAGGCGCTGCGCGAGCCGCTCGAGACCGGGCAGGTGACCGTCGCCCGCGGCGCCCAGAGCGAGACCTTCCCCGCCGGGTTCCTGCTGGTCGCCGCGATGAATCCCTGCCCCTGCGGTTATCTGGGCGACGCGCTGCGTTCCTGTCGCTGCACCCCGGCGCAGTTGCGCCGCTATCGCACCCGGCTCTCGGGCCCGCTGCTCGACCGTTTCGACCTTTGCGTCGACGTCCGGCGCGAGACCGCCGTCCCGGTCGCCGGGTCGGCGAACGAAGCCTCGGCACCGGTCGCGCGACGGGTGGCAGCCGCGCGGGAACGGCAACGCCTCCGCCAGGAGCGATGCAACGGCGACCTCCTCGCCGGCGAGCTGCAGCGGCACCTGGGGCTCGCGCCAGCCGCCGCCGATCTCGCCGCACGCGCCGCCGCCCGATTCGGCTGGTCGATGCGCGCGCTGCACCGGGCCCTGAAGGTGGCGCGCACGATCGCCGATCTGGCGGGGCGGGAACGAACCCTGGCCGACGACGTGGCCGAGGCAATCGCGCTGCGCCGCGGCCTGGAGTCCTGGGCGGACGGCGCCGCGGGCCATTCCGTCGAGCCATGGCCGGAGCGGGCGGCGTGAGCGTCGCCGCCCGGCCACCGCGACAACCCGGACACCGGTGACGGCCTCGCCGCGGCTGCTGTCGGGCGTCGCCTTCGCGCTCGGCGCCGGCCTGATCTGGGGCGTCGTGTTCGTCACGCCGCTGATCCTGCCGGACTATCCCGGCATCGTGATCGCCTTCGGGCGATACCTCGCCTTCGGCCTCATCGCCATCCCGATCGGCTGGCAGGCGCGCCATCGCCTGCGCGCGCTCGCGCGCGCCGACTGGCTGGAGGCCCTGAGGCTGTCGTTCGTCGGCAACCTGCTCTACTACAGCGCGCTGGCCACGTCGATCCAGCTCGCCGGGGCGCCGCTACCGACGATGGTGATCGGCACGCTGCCGGTGGTGATCGCGATCGCGTCGAACCTGGGCGAGCGGTCCGTGAGCTGGCGCCGCCTGGCGCCCTCCCTGCTGGTCATCGCTGCCGGTATCGCGCTGGTCAACCGGGCCGAGCTGCGACATCTCGCCGATGCCGGAGGCGATCCGCTGCGCTATGCGGCCGGCGCCGGATTCGCCGTGCTCGCAACCGCCTGCTGGACCTGGTATCCGATCCGCAACGCCCGCTGGCTGCGCAGCCATGCGACCCGCTCCGCCGCCACCTGGGCGACGGCGCAGGGCCTCGCCACCCTGCCGCTCGCAGCCATCGGCATGGCAGTGGCCACTGCATGGGACCGGCATGCGGGCCTGCAGCCGATCGGCCTGCCGCTCGGCCCCGAGCCGTGGCGGTTCGTCGCCTGGATGCTGGCGCTGGGGCTGCTCGCATCCTGGCTCGGCACCCTCTGGTGGAACGCGGCGGCGCGGCGGCTGCCTACCTCGCTTGCCGGGCAGCTCATCGTGTTCGAGACGCTCTCCGCGCTCTCGTATGCCTGGCTGCTGCGCCGCGCGTGGCCGGAT
>JAEWGX010000058.1 GCA_023388075.1 Pseudomonadota bacterium | reverse complement strand
CCGGGATTGAGGATGTTGTGCGGATCGAGCGCGACCTTGATCCGCCGCATCAGCTCCAGCCCGTCCTCGCCGGCTTCGTCCACCAGGAAGCCGATCTTGTGCAGCCCGATGCCGTGCTCGCCGGTGCACGTGCCATCCAGCGATTGCGCAAGCCGCACGATCTGGTCGTTGACCAGCTCGGCCCGTCGCATCTCGTCCGGATCATCCGGATCCACGAGGATGACGCAGTGGAAGTTGCCGTCACCCACGTGGCCGATGATCATGGACTGGAAGCCGCTCTCCTCCAGCAGCTTCCGGGCGCCTTCGAGCGAGGTCGCGAGATTGGAGATCGGCACGCAGGTGTCGGTGGAGATCGCCTTGCAACCCGGCCGCTGCTGCAGGCAGGCGAAGTAGGCGTTGTGCCGCGCGTTCCACAGCCGGGTCCGGTCCTCCGGGCGCGAGGCCCATTCGAAGTCGGCGCCGCCGTGGTCGGCCGCAATCTGCTGCGTGATCTCCGCCTGCTCGGCAACGCCCTGTTCGCTGCCGTGGAACTCGAAGAAGAGCGTATAGGCCTCGCGCAGCTCCAGCTTGCTGTGCTGGTTGATCGCCCGGATGGCCGGCGGGTCGATGAACTCGCAGCGCGCCACCGGCACGCCCATCTGGATCGTCTGGATGACGGTGTCGACCGCCGCCTTGGCGCTCGGGAAGTTGACCACCGCTGCCGAGATGGCCTCGGGCTGGGGGTAGAGCCGCACCGTCACCTCGGTTATCAGGCCGAGCGTTCCCTCGGACCCGATGAAGAGGCGGGTCAGGTCGTAGCCGGCGGAGGACTTCCGCGCCCGGTTGGCGGTGCGCACCACCTTGCCGTCGGCGGTGACGACGGTGAGCGAGAGGACATTCTCGCGCATGGTCCCGTAGCGGACCGCGTTGGTGCCCGAGGCGCGGGTCGCGGCCATGCCGCCCAGCGTCGCGTCGGCGCCGGGGTCGATCGGAAAGAACAGGCCCGTGTCGCGCAGCTCCTGGTTGAGCTGCTTGCGCGTGACGCCCGGCTCGACGGTCGCGGTCAGGTCCGCCGCCGCGATCGACAGCACCCGGTTCATTCCGGACAGATCCACCGACAGGCCCCCGTGCACCGCGAGGAGTTGCCCCTCGATGGAGGAGCCGACGCCATACGGAATCAGCGGGAAGCGGTGCTCGCGACAGAGGTTGACCACCTCGACCACCTCGTCGGTGGTCTTGACGAAGACGACGCCATCCGGCGGCACGGTGGGAAACGGCGACTCGTCCTTGCCGTGGTGGTCCCTGACCGCCTGGGCCGTCGAGAACCGGTCGCCGAAGCGGGCCGAGAGCGCCTCCGCGAGCGCCGCCGGCATCGGGCGCTTCAAGGTATCGAACAGGGGATGGGGTTGGTTCATGGCCGTGGTCCGCCGGGTTGGAGCAACCGGCCGATTCTAGCCCCCGGTCACTCGCCGGTGCCCCGTGGCTCGTACCGCCTACGTGCCGATCGGCCGCGGCCGCCATTCGACCTGCGCCTTCCCGCAGCCGGAGGCGCGGCGTTTGCAGTTGTCCGAGGACAAGGACAGCCCTGCTCCCGAGCGCCAGGCGGCGACGTCGAGATCATCCGACGGATCCATCCGCCCGATCTCCTCGAGCGTCCGGTTCATGCACGGTCACAACCCTCTGTGGACGTTCCTGTAGATGTCGGGGCGTCCGGACTGCGCGGCCTCCGCCACCACCGCGCGCCAGCGGCGCGCTCAGCCCTTCGCGCCGGCGCCCGCCGGATGCCGCGCGATCCAGTGCCGGGCGATGTCCACCCGCCGGCAGACCCAGACGCGATCGTGCTTCTCCACGTGGTCCAGGAAGCGCTGCAGCGCCCGCATCCTGCCGGGCTTGCCGACCAGCCGGCAGTGCAGGCCCACCGACATCATCCGCGGAAGCTCCGCGCCCTCGCGGTAGAGCACGTCGAAGGTATCTCGCAGGTAGGCGAAGAACTGCTCGCCGTTGGCGAAGCCCGAGGGGCTCACGAAGCGCATGTCGTTCGCGTCGAGGGTGTACGGCACGATCAGCTGCTGCACCGTCGTGCCGTCGCTGCGCCGCACCGGGGTCCAGAACGGCAGGTCGTCGCCGTAGTGGTCGCTGCTGTAGAGGAAGCCGCCCAGGTCGCAGAGCAGCCGCAGCGTGTTCGGGCTGTCACGCCCGGTGTACCAGCCGAGCGGCGGCGCGCCGGTGACCTCTCGGATCACCTCGA
The DNA here is from genome assembly GCA_023388075.1 of Pseudomonadota bacterium. Lineage (GTDB taxonomy): Bacteria > Pseudomonadota > Gammaproteobacteria > Burkholderiales > Burkholderiaceae_E > Lautropia. Next base: position 3,228 of record JAEWGX010000058.1, on the reverse strand, counting down.
CCGCGCGGGCCATGTGGCTGCGCTCGGTCTGCTCGTCGATCTCCTGGTAGTGGATCCAGCGCCAGCCGTGCGAGGCGATCTCGTGGCCGAGCTCGACGAACGCGCGGGCGGCCTCGGGATGGCGCTGCAGCGCCATCGCCACCCCGAACACGGTGAGCGGCAGCCCGCGGGTCTCGAACTCGCGCAGGATCCGCCACACGCCGACCCGGGAACCGTACTCGTACATCGACTCCATCGAGAGGTGGCGCGCGGGATAGGCCGCCGGGTTGACGATCTCGGAGAGAAACACCTCGCTCGCGGGGTCGCCATGGAGCACCGAGCTCTCCGCGCCTTCCTCGTAGTTCAGGACGAACTGCAGCGCGATGCGGGCGCCGCCCGGCCAGTCGGCATGGGGCGGATTGCGGCCGTAGCCAATCAGGTCGCGGGGATAGTCGCGTGTCACGTTGGTCTGCCTCGTCGCGTGGCGGCCTTCGCCGGTTTCGGACGTCGCGGTGGCCGGTGTAGCATCATATCTTCCCCAGATCGAGGAAAACCGTGGCCCCGGTGATCACCTGCATCGAAGACCTCAAGAACCTCGCGCGCCGCCGCGTGCCGCGCATGTTTTTCGACTATGCCGACTCCGGCGCCTGGACCGAGTCCACCTATCTCGCCAACGAGGCTGACTTTGCCGGGATCAAGTTCCGCCAGCGCGTCGCGGTCAACATGGAGAACCGCTCCATCGCGACGACGATGGTCGGCGAGCAGGTGGCCATGCCGGTGGCGCTCGCCCCCACCGGCCTGACCGGCATGCAGCACGCCGACGGCGAGATCCTGGCCGCGCGGGCGGCGGAGCGCTTCGGCGTGCCGTTCACCCTCTCGACGATGAGCATCTGCTCCATCGAGGACATCGCCGCGGCGACCACCCGGCCGTTCTGGTTCCAGCTCTACATGATGCGGGACCGTGACTTCATGGCGCGGCTGATCGAGCGGGCCAAGGCCGCGCGATGCTCCGCGCTGGTGGTGACGCTGGACCTGCAGATCATGGGGCAGCGGCACAAGGACATCAAGAACGGACTGTCCACGCCACCGAAGCCGACGCTGCGCAATCTGGCCAACCTGGCGCTCAAGCCGCGCTGGTGCCTGGGCATGCTCGGCACGCAGCGCCGCACCTTCGGCAACATCGTCGGCCACGCGGCAAACGTGAGCGACATGTCGTCGCTCGCCTCCTGGACCAACGAGCAGTTCGATCCGGCGCTGAGCTGGAGCGACCTCGAATGGATCAAGGCACGCTGGGGCGGCAAGCTGATCCTCAAGGGCATCCTCGACGCCGAGGACGCGCGCCTCGCCGCGCAAACCGGTGCCGACGCGATCATCGTTTCCAATCATGGCGGCCGCCAGCTCGACGGCGCGGTCTCCTCCATCCGCGCGTTGCCGGCCATCGTCGACGCGGTGGGCAGCTCGATCGAGGTCCACCTGGACGGCGGCATCCGCTCCGGACAGGACGTGGCGCGGGCGCTCGCGCTCGGTGCCCGCGGCACCTACATCGGCCGCGCGTTCCTGTACGGCCTCGGCGCGATGGGCGAGGCAGGCGTCACGCGCAGCCTGGAGATCATCGCGAAGGAGCTGGACGTCACGATGGCGCTGTGCGGCCTGCGCGACGTGCACGACATCGACAAGCGGATCCTCGTGCCCGGCACGTACCCCGCCTGACCGCCGCGGCGTCGCGCCGCCATATTCCGCGCGATGGCCCGAGCCCTCGCGATGGGCCCGGTTGTTGCTGCCGGCCGTCTCCTGGCTGATATCCTTGCCCCTGGGGAGGCGCACCCGTGACTTCAGGCTTGAAGGCTCCATCGGCGCGGACGCGTTCCGCGCCGATGACCGACCACGACATCTACCTGTTTCGCGAAGGCAGCCACATGCGGCTGTACGAGCGGCTCGGCGCGCACCTGGACGCCGTCGAAGGCGTGGCCGGGTGCCGCTTCGCGGTGTGGGCGCCCAACGCCGCGCGCGCCAGCGTGATCGGCGACTTCAACGGCTGGGATCCGGCGCCGCATGCGCTCCAGGCCCGCCCGGACGGCTCGGGTATCTGGGAGGGATTCGTCCCGGGCGCCAAGCACGGCCAGTGCTACAAGTACCGCATCGAGTCCCGCCGACATGGCGCCGTCCTGGAGAAGGGCGATCCCTTCGCCTTCGCGTGGGAGGAGCCGCCGCGCACCGCCTCGCGCATCTGGTCGCTGGACCACGACTGGCAGGATGCCGAATGGATGGCGAACCGCGCCAAGGTCAACGCGCTGGATGCGCCCTTCAGTGTCTACGAGATGCACCTCGGCTCGTGGATGCGGCCGGACGGCAATCCGGGCGGCTTCCTCAACTACCGCGAGATGGCGGTGCGGCTCGCCGATTACCTCGTGCAGACCGGCTTCACCCACGTGGAGCTGATGCCGGTGACCGAGCATCCGTTCTACGGCTCCTGGGGCTACCAGACCACCGGCTACTTCGCGCCGACGGCGCGCTACGGCACGCCCGAGGACTTCATGTTCTTCGTGGACCACCTGCACCAGCGCGGCATCGGCGTGATCCTCGACTGGGTGCCCTCCCACTTCCCGTCCGATGCCCACGGGCTCGCGCAGTTCGACGGCACCGCGCTCTACGAGCATGCCGATCCACGCCAGGGGTTCCATCCCGAGTGGCAGAGCTGCATCTTCAACTACGGACGCAACGAGGTGCGCGGCTTCCTCGGCAGCAGCGCCCTCTTCTGGTTCGACCGGTACCACGTCGACGGTATCCGCGTCGACGCGGTCGCCTCGATGCTGTACCTGGACTACGGGCGCAAGGCGGGCGAGTGGATCCCCAACGAGCACGGCGGGCACGAGAACCTGGCCGCGGTGTCGTTCCTGCGCGAGGTCAACTCCGCGGTGTATCGCGAATACCCCGACGTGCAGATGATCGCGGAGGAGTCGACCGCCTGGCCCGGCGTCTCCCGGCCGGTCTACACCGGCGGCCTCGGCTTCGGCATGAAGTGGAACATGGGCTGGATGCACGACACGCTCGCGTTCTTCAAGGAGGACCCGGTCAACCGCAAGTACCACCAGGGCCAGCTGACCTTCAGCCTCTGGTATGCCTTCACCGAGAACTTCATGCTGTCGCTCTCGCACGACGAGGTGGTCTACGGCAAGCGCAGCCTGCTGGAGAAGATGCCCGGCGACGACTGGCAGAAGTTCGCCAACCTGCGCCTGCTCTACGGCTACA
>JAEWGX010000030.1 GCA_023388075.1 Pseudomonadota bacterium | reverse complement strand
TCGACACCGCCAAGCGCACCGGCGCGGTGGTGCACGGGCCGGTGCCGCTGCCCACGCGGATCGAGCGCTTCGACGTGCTGCGCTCGCCCCACGTGAACAAGACCTCGCGCGACCAGCTCGAGATCCGCACCCACCTGCGCCTGATGGACATCGTGGACCCGACGGACAAGACCGTGGATGCCCTGATGAAGCTGGATCTTCCGGCCGGCGTGGACGTGGAGATCAAGCTGCAGTGATGTATCCGCCCCAGGCACGGGCAGGATCGGGAAGGCCGGGCTACCACCCGGCCTTCTTGTTTGCTGCTCCGGCGTCGAGGGGCTCGAGGGTGGCGTCGACATGAAGGCAAGCCTGCTGCGGATCGCGCTAGTGCTCGGCCTGATCCAGGCGATCGGTCCGTTCGCCATCGACATGTACCTGCCGGCGCTGCCCTCGATCGGCGCGAGCCTCGACGCCGGGGTCGATTCGGTGCAGGCGAGCCTCACCGTGTTCTTCGTGGCGCTCGCGATGGGGCAGTTGCTCTACGGCCCGGTCTCGGACATGGTGGGGCGCAAGCTTCCGCTCTACTTCGGCCTCGGCCTGTTCGCGGCAGCGAGCGTGGGGTGTGCGCTGGCGCGCGACGTCCAGACGCTCGTCGTGTTCCGCTTCGTGCAGGGGCTCGGAGCCTGCGCCTGCTTCGCCATCCCGCGGGCGATCGTGCGCGACCTGCACACCGGCGTGGAGGCGGCGCGCCTGATGTCGATGCTGATGCTCGTGTTCAGCGTCGCGCCCATCGTCGCTCCCATGGCCGGCAGCCTGGTGGCCGAATGGGTGGGCTGGCGCGGGATCTTCTGGACGGTGGCGGCGCTCGCCCTGGTCGGGATCGGCATGACCGCGGGCCTGCTCGCCGAGACGCGACCGCCGCACAAGCGCGTGGACCGCGGCCTTCGCAACGTGCTCGCCGCCTATCGACTCGTGCTCTCGGACGGACGCTTCCTTGCCCTGGTGAGCGTCGGCGCCTTCGGCGTGGCCAGCTTCCACGCCTACCTGGCCGGTTCGTCGTTCGCGCTGATCGATCACTACGGCTTCACGCCGCGGCAGTACAGCATCGCCTTCTCGATCAACGCGATCTCCTTCATCGGGGCCGCGCAGTTCACCAGCCGGCTGGGAGCGCGCCATGGTCTCGGGACGGTGGTCAGGCGGGCGGCGGTCGGCTATGCCGCCGCGATGACGCTGCTGCTTGCGCTCTACCTCCTCGGGGTCGACCGGGTGGAGGTCCTGCTGGTGCTGCTCTTCATCGGCTACGGCTTCCTGGGCCTCGTCATCCCGGCGACGTCGGTGCTCGCCCTCGATCGGCACGGCGCGAACGCCGGGACGGCCTCCTCGCTCATCGGCACGTTCCAGTTCGTCTGCGGCGCCGTCGTCATCGCGGTGAGCGGGCTGTTCACCGACGGTACCGCGCTGCCGATGGTGGCGGGCATTGCCGTCTGCGCGCTGTGCGCGCTGGCGATCGCTTGGCTGGCCCTGGGCACGGCGCGCCGGCCGGAAGGAACGGCGGAGCGGTTCGCGCGCTAGCGGCCAGGCTCCGGGTTCCGGGGCGATCAGCCGTTCATTTCCCCCGGGCGATCAGCCGATTGGGGGGCTCCGCCCAGCCGCGCCGCCACGAAGCGTCCGGAGGCGAGGATCAGCTCCCGGCCGGCATCGGCGCTCGCAGCCGGGTCGCGCGCAGCCAGCGAGTCGGCGATGCGGCGCCAGTCCGCTGCCGATTGCCTGCGCCGCGCCGGGGTCGCGAAGCTGATGGAGCGGTTGCGCACTACCGTGCGCCACACGGTCAGGTTGGCCATCTGCCGGTAGATGTCGTCGATCCAGCGCCCGCGACCCATGGCGATCACCTGGTGCTGGGCCGCGATCGAGTGCTCGGCATAGGCCTGCGGCGAGGAGGCGGGGCGGCTGGCGATGCGCTCCATCTCTTTCACCGTCGCCTCGAACTCCTGCAACGCCTCGTCGCTCGCGTTCACCGCGGCTTTGGCAGCGGCCAGCGCGAGCAGCGCCGCGCGGATCTCGAACAGCTCGGTCACGTCCTCCAGGCTGATGGCGGCCACGCGGGCGCCGTAGCGCGGAACCCGATCGACGAAACGCTGGCGCTCCAGTTGTACCAGCGCTTCCCGGATCGTGGCCCGGCTGACCTGGTGCCGCTCGGCCAGAGCGATCTCCGTCAGTCGCTCGCCGGGTCGCAACTCGCCGGCAAGGATCGAATCGAGGAGGCGCTCGGCAACCATCGCCGGCAGCGAGCGCGCGCTGCGACCGACCGGCTCCCGGGTGACGGCCGGGGCCGCGAGAGCTGACGCAGGGGGCATTGAAGTCGGCGTGGCTGGTTTTCGGGGCATGGACGCGCATTGGGTCCGAGGGAGCCGCTAGTTTGCCGCAGGTGTCGGCTTTAGGCTTATTGTCGACAATCGACAATAAGCCTAAACTGCGCGTTCTGCACCGAACGGGATCCAAGAAGGAGTTGCCGATGTCAGGTCCGACCGTACGACCATTGGGATTCGCGCTGGGCGCCGAGGTGACCGGCGTCGACCTGCGCTCCGCGCTCTCGCCGCGGGATCGCGAAGCGATCCACCGGGCCTGGCTGGAGCATCTGGTCCTTGTATTTCCTGGCCAGGACCTCGAGCCGGAGGAGCTGATCGCATTCAGCCGTCAGTTCGGGGAGCTCGATCGCCATGATTCGACGCCGCATTACCGCGACCCGGCGCACCCGGAGATCCTCCTGGTGACCAACCGGCCGCGCGACGGCAAGCCGTCCGAGACCCGCAACACCGGGCGCAACTGGCACTCCGACCTCACCTACACCAACCGTCCCGCCAAGGGCGCGCTGCTGCTTTGCAAGGAGAAGCCGCCGGTGGGTGGTGACACGATGTTCTCCAACCTCTACCTGGCGTACGAGACCCTCAGCCCGAAGTACCGTGCCTTCCTGGAGCAGCTCGAGGCGATCCACGACGTGACGCTGGTCAAGGGCATCGAGAAGCGCGATCCGGCGAAGGTCGCCGACATGAAGCGACTGAACCCGCCGATCGCCCATCCGCTGGTGCGTGTCCACCCCGAGACCGGCCGGAAGGTGCTGTTCGCAGGCCAGAGGGTGCGGGGCTTCGTCGGGATGACCGAGGACGAGAGCGCCCCCATCCTGGCATTCCTCAACCAGCATGCCGCATCCTACGAGTTCACCTACCGCCACCGCTGGACCGTCGGCGACATCGTGATGTGGGACAACCGCTGCACCCAGCACGTGGCCCTTCCGGACTTCGACCAGACGAAGACGCGGCACATGATCCGCTGCTCGCTGCTCGGGGACCCATCGGGACGGGTCCTGCAGGAAGAAGCCGCTGCCCCGGACAAGGAGAGCCTCCTCCAGGCCCTCGCCGCCGTATCCTGACTCCCTTCGCGCGCCAACGGGGCGCACGGTGGGGCCGTGGCGTGATCTCCCATTTGCAGGTCGCGCGGTGGCCCGCTATACTAGACGGCTTTCCCGAATTTGCCTTCTTGCCTCGCGCCAGCCAGGCACGGTGCCGTGACTGTGGTCCGGTCCGCCCGTGCCGACGCAGGCCAGCCAAAGCCTAGCGAAGGTCTGGAGGGGACGGGTCAGACTCGACAGCCAATCGAAGCTGCGGGTGTCAATAAATGCTTCAAGGGGGTCTCCGTCATGGGGTCTCAGACTGATTCCTCCGGCGCGCCTGATGCGGCCGGAATTCAGCCCAATCTCGGCCTGCTCGGCCGCAAGGTGGGCATGATGCGGATCTTCTCCGAGGATGGTGAATCCATTCCGGTGACGGTCATCGACGTCGCCAACAACCGGGTCTCCCAGGTGAAGACCGCCGCCACCGACGGCTACGACGCGGTCCAGGTGGTGTACGGCGAGCGACGCCCCACCCGCGTGAACAAGGCGCTGGCCGGGCACCTCGGCAAGGCCGGCGTGCAGGCGGGCTCGGCGATGCAGGAGTTCCACGTTTCAGCCGAGAAGGCGGGCGAGCTTCCCGCGGGCACGGTGCTGGGCGCGGACCTGTTCGTGACCGGCCAGTACATCGACGTGCAGGGTGTGTCGCAGGGCAAGGGCTTCACCGGCACCATCAAGCGCCACAACTTCAGCTCCAACCGCGCTTCGCACGGCAACTCGCGGTCGCACAACGTGCCGGGATCGATCGGCATGGCGCAGGATCCGGGTCGCGTGTTCCCCGGCAAGAAGATGTCGGGGCAGATGGGCAACGTCACGCGCACGGTGCAGAACCTGGTGGTCGCGCGCGTGGATGCCGAGCGCGGCCTGCTGCTCGTGCGCGGCGCGGTGCCGGGTTCCAAGGGCGGCGACGTGGTGGTGACGCCGGCGGTCAAGCGCCGGCTCAATCCGATCAAGGCGGCTCCGGCCGCCAAGGCCGAGGACGCCAAGGCCGCGAAGGGCGGCAAGGCGGCCGGCGGCAAGAAGGGCTGAGAAGGGGATCGTTCGACATGGAACTCAAGCTACTGAACGATCAAGGCCAGTCCGCCGGTACCGTGGACGCGGTCGACACCGTTTTCGGCCGCGACTTCAACGAGCCGCTGGTCCACCAGATCGTCGTTGCCTACCAGGCCAACGCGCGCAGCGCCAACCGGGCGCAGAAGGACCGCAGCGAAGTCCGTCACTCCACCAAGAAGCCGTGGCGGCAGAAGGGCACCGGACGGGCCCGTGCCGGGATGACCTCCAGCCCCCTGTGGCGCGGAGGCGGCCGCATCTTCCCGAACAAGCCCGACGAGAATTTCAGCCAGAAGGTCAACAAGAAGATGTACCGCGCCGGGATGTGTTCCATCCTGTCGCAGCTCGCCCGGGAGGACCGGCTCGCGGTCGTGGACCCGATCGAGCTCGAGGCGCCCAAGACGAAGCTGCTCGCCAGCCGCCTGCGCGCAATGGGCCTGGAGTCGACGCTCATCCTGACGGATTCGCTCGACGAGAACCTGCTGCTCGCCGCCCGCAACCTGCCGAACGTGCTGGTGCTGGAAGCGAAGCACGCCGATCCGCTGTCGCTGGTGCACTACGGGAAGGTGCTGATTACCCGGCCTGCGCTGTCGCAGGTCCAGGAGATGCTGGGATGAAACAGACGGTGAAAGCCACCTCCCGTGTCATGCAGGTGCTGCTCGCTCCCGTGGTGTCCGAGAAGAGCACCATGATCGGCGAGAAGCACAACCAGTACGCCTTCCGCGTGCTGCAGGATGCCACCAAGGACGAGGTGAAGGCCGCCATCGAGACCTTCTTCAAGGTCGAGGTGGATTCGGTCAACATGATCAACATCGCCGGCAAGCGCAAGCGCTTCGCCCGCGGCCAGGGGCGCCGTCGCAACGTGCGCAAGGCGTACGTGAGCCTCAAGCCCGGCCAGGAGATCAACTTCGCGGAGGCCAAGTAATGCCGGTCGTCAAGCTGAAACCGACATCGCCCGGCCGCCGGGCGATGGTCAAGGTCGTGAACCCGTCCCTGTACAAGGGCAGGCCGGTACCGTCGCTCACCGAATCCACCAAGCGGGGATCGGGCCGCAACAACCTCGGCCACATCACCGTCCGCCATCGCGGTGGCGCGCACAAGCGGCAGTACCGCATCGTCGACTTCCGTCGCAACAAGGACGGGGTGCCGGCGCGCGTGGAGCGGCTGGAATACGACCCGAACCGCAGCGCCAATCTCGCGCTGCTCTGCTACGCGGACGGCGAGCGTCGCTACATCCTGGCGCCGCGCGGCGTCGTGGCGGGCGCGGAGCTGATGTCGGGCTCGGAGGCGCCGATCCGCAACGGCAACGCCATGCCGATCCGCAACATCCCGGTGGGTTCCACCATCCACTGCATCGAGATGCAGCCGGGCAAGGGCGGCCAGATCGCGCGCTCGGCCGGCGGCTCGGCGCAGCTGCTCGCCCGTGAAGGGATGTACGCCCAGCTGCGGCTTCGCTCGGGCGAGATCCGCAAGGTGCACATCGAGTGCCGCGCCACGCTCGGCGAAGTCGGCAACGAGGAGCACAGCCTGCGCCAGATCGGCAAGGCCGGCGCGATGCGCTGGCGCGGCATCCGTCCCACCGTGCGCGGCGTGGCGATGAACCCGATCGATCACCCGCATGGCGGCGGCGAGGGCAAGACCGGCGAGGGCCGGGAGCCCGTCAACCCGTGGGGCAAGCCGACCAAGGGCTACCGCACGCGGCGCAACAAGCGCACCGGCACGATGATCGTGCAGCGGCGCAAGAAGAAATAACCGGTAATCCGACATGGCACGTTCAATCAAGAAGGGTCCCTTCGTCGACCATCACCTCCTCGAGAAGGTGGAGGCTGCATCGGCCGGCAAGGACAAGCGGCCGATCAAGACCTGGTCGCGTCGCTCGACCGTGTTGCCCGAGTTCATCGGCCTGACGATCGCCGTCCACAACGGCAAGCAGCATGTGCCGGTGTTCATCAACGAGAACATGGTCGGGCACAAGCTCGGCGAGTTCGCGCTCACCCGCACGTTCAAGGGGCATGCGGCCGACAAGAAGTCGAAGCGCTGACCGGCGAGGAGAGGATAAGCAACCATGGAAACGCAAGCCGTCCTGCGCGGTGTCCGGATCTCGGCCCAGAAGGGGCGCCTGGTCGCCGACCAGGTGCGCGGGAAGCCGGTCGAGGCCGCGCTCAACATCCTGACCTTCTCGCCCAAGAAGGCGGCGAAGATCGTGAAGAAGGTTCTCGAGTCCGCCATCGCGAACGCCGAGCACAACGATGGCGCCGATGTCGACGAGTTGCGGGTGAGCCGCATCCACGTCGAGAAGGGCCAGTCGCTGCGGCGGTTCGCCGCCCGCGCCAAGGGCCGCGGCGCGCGCATCGAGAAGCAGACATGCCATATCTACCTCACGGTGGGTACCGGCAAGGCCAACGCCTGAGCAAGGACCGGGGAAAGCAATGGGACAGAAGATTCAACCGACCGGATTCCGGCTTGCCGTCACGCGTGACTGGTCGTCGCGTTGGTACGCGGGCAACAAGGACTTCGCGGGGATGCTCAACGACGACATCAAGGTCCGCGAGTTCCTGCGCAAGCGCCTGAAGAACGCCTCGGTCGGCCGCGTGCTGATCGAGCGTCCGGCGAAGAACGCGCGCATCACCATCTTCTCGGCGCGGCCGGGCGTGGTGATCGGCAAGAAGGGCGAGGACATCGAGCGCCTGAAGGTCGAGCTCAACCGGATGCTGGGCGTGCCGGTGCACGTCAACATCGAGGAGATCCGCAAGCCCGAGACCGACGCCCAGCTGGTGGCGGACTCCATCACCCAGCAGCTCGAGAAGCGGATCATGTTCCGCCGGGCGATGAAGCGGGCCATCCAGAACGCGATGCGCCTGGGCGCGCTTGGCGTGAAGATCATGAGCGCGGGGCGCCTGAACGGCGCGGAGATCGCGAGGACCGAGTGGTACCGTGAGGGACGGGTGCCGCTGCACACGCTGCGGGCCGACGTGGACTACGGCACCTCGGAAGCCCACACCACGTACGGCATCATCGGTGTCAAGGTTTGGGTCTACAAGGGCGACACGCTTGGCCGCAACGAGGCGCCGCAGGGTGCCGAGAAGGACGCGGCCCCGGCAGCCGACCGTGAAGATCGCCGGCCGCGACGCGCGGGACCTGGCAGGCCGGGCTCCGGTCCGGGTGCCGGTCGCGGCGGCCGTCGCCGCCCCGAGGCAACCGCCGATGCGGCTGCGCCCGCGCCGGCCGCCGACGCGCCGCCGAAGTCCACCGTCAAGCGGGTGCGCAAGGTCTCCGGCGCCGGCGCGACCGAATCGGCTGCCGAACCGGCAGCGGAAGGCAAGGGCGACGCCTGAAGGCGTCGCCAGGAACAGCAAGGTAGAACGACATGTTGCAACCGTCCAGACGCAAGTACCGCAAGGATCAGAAGGGCCGTAACACGGGGCTGGCCACGCGCGGCGCATCCGTATCGTTCGGCGAGTTCGGCTTGAAGGCCACCGGTCGCGGCCGCCTCACGGCGCGCCAGATCGAGGCGGCTCGTCGCGCCATGACGCGCCACATCAAGCGGGGTGGCCGGATCTGGATTCGGATCTTCCCGGACAAGCCTGTCTCGCAGAAGCCGGCGGAGGTCCGCATGGGCAACGGCAAGGGCAACCCGGAGTTCTACGTCGCGGTGATCCAGCCGGGCAAGGTCCTCTACGAGATGGACGGCGTGAACGAGGAGCTGGCGCGCGAGGCGTTCAGGCTGGCCGCCTCCAAGCTGCCGCTGTCGACCGTGTTCGTCAGCCGCCACATCGGCGCCTGAGCCGCGGCGAGGAAAGCACGATGAAAGCGAACGAACTGAGAACCAAGGACGCGGCCGGGCTCGACAAGGAGCTGGGCGAGCTGCGCAAGGCGCATTTTTCGCTGCGCATGCAGATCGCCACTCAGCAGAGCAGCGACAGCGCGCAGTTGAAGAGGCTGCGGCGCGACATCGCCCGGGTGCGTACCGTCATGAACGAGAAGGCGGCAACGAAATGATCCAGCAGGCAGGCGAGCAGAGCGCGACGCGCAAGACCAACACCCGCACCCTGTCGGGTCGGGTCACCAGCACCAAGATGCAGAAGACCGTGACCGTGCTGGTGGAGCGCAAGGTCAAGCACCCGGTCTACGGCAAGTACGTGGTGCACTCGAAGAAGTACCACGCGCACACCGAACAACCGTACAACGAAGGCGACCTGGTGGAAATCCAGGAGGGCAGGCCCGTGTCGCGGACCAAGGCATGGTACGTGTCGCGCCTGCTGGTGCCCAGCAAGGGCGTCTGATCGCGACGGCGCGCGAGGCGCCGCCGACCCAGGAGGCCCGGATCGCCCGGGCCTGTCCGCAAGGGCCGCTGTACGGCCCGTCACGACCCGGCTCAGGCCGGGTTCTTCGCTTCCGGCGCTTGCGTGCCGGACGACTGCCCGACCGTGGGCTTCCGGGCGTGCTGCTCCAGGAAGTCCGTCATCCGGTCGTCGTTGGGCCGGATCCCGTTCTTCTGCAGGAGCAGCCCGGCATTGCCGCGGTGACAGGTCCCATGCATGCAGACATGCAGGATGATCTCGCCGCGAGTCATACGCGCGGGCGCCCCGTTGGTGTACGAGAATCCCGGATGATCATGCGCTATCTCATGGCCGACGGGGCTCGTGGGCAGGCTTGATGGCTGCCGCCGCCGACCGACGCTGGGCGATCCTGGTCCTCGTCTTCGTGTGCCGCGCCGCGCTCGGCCTGCAGTTCCAGACGGTGGGCTCGGTCTCGCCGCAACTGGTTGCCGAGATGGGCTTCGGCTATGCCGAGATCGGCACGCTCATCGGCCTCTTCATGCTCCCGGGACTCGTCCTGGCCTTGCCGGCCGGCTATGCGGGACGACTCGCTTCGGATCGCGTGCTGGTCGCGGTTGGCCTGCTGCTGCAGGGCGCGGGCGGCTTCGGAGCCGCCGTTGCGGAGGGCTTCGGGCTTCTGGCGCTGGGGCGGATCGTGGCCGGCATAGGCTATGTCTTCACCACGCTCTACTTCGCCAAGATGGTGGTCGACTGGTTCTCCGGCCGCGAGCTCGCCACCGCGATGGGGGCCCTGGTGATGAGCTGGCCGTTCGGGGTCGCCCTGGGCCAGCTGCTGCATGTCTGGCTGGCCATCCGCTTCGGCTGGCCGGCGGCATTCCTGGCGGCATCGCTCCACTGCGTGGCAGGCGCGCTGGCGATCCTCGTCCTGTACCGTCCGCCGCCGGGGACGGAAGGCACTCCTGCCCCGGCTCGACCAGTCGCGAGCCAGGCGCCGCCGGAAGGCCCCGCCTCGCGCCTGGGATTGCTGCCGCCGGGGGAGTTGCGGTTGACCCTGCTCGCCGCGGCGGTCTGGGGCCTTTTCAACGCCGGCTATATCGTCTACCTCAGCTTCGCTCCCCGGCTGATGGTGGCCTCGGGCTATGGCGAGGCCGGGGCCGCCGCCGTCGTGAGTCTCGCGAGCTGGGTGATGATCGTCTCGGGCATCGTCGGCGGCCAGGTCGCCGACCGGACCGGCAAGCCCGATCGGATGCTGCACCTCTGCCTGACCGTGGCCGTCGCGGTCCTGCTGCTGCTCCCGGTGACCTCGCTGGCCGTCGCCTGGAGCCTCGCCTTCGGGCTGATCGGCATGGCTCCGGCCGGCGTCATCATGGCGCTTGCCGGCGAGGCAATGGCGCCGCAGCGGCGAGCCGTCGGGATGGGCGTCTTCTTCAGCCTGAACTTCCTGCTGATGGCGGCCGCGCCGCCGCTGGCCGGCTGGCTGCACGACCGCTCCGGGGATCCTTACCCGGCGATCGTGCTGGCCGCGGCGCTCTTCGCCGCCTGCATCCCTGTGCACCTCCTGTTCCGGCGGCTGCAGCGGCGACCGGACGGTGCGGTCCGGGCTGCCGCCTGATCGACGAGGATCAGGCGGCCGGGCCCGGTCAGCGGCCAGGCCACCATCTCGGGATCCCGGTTTGCATGAAGCGAGGGTTCGTTCTATACTCCTCGGCTCTTTACTCGATGCGCAGGTTTTCGCGTCGGGGAAGGATCGCAGTAGAGCGATCGCAGTAGAGCGCAGGGCGCTTGCGGGGTTCCGTCGCGGATGTAGCTGACCGGCTGACGAGACTAGCCCCCCGGGCGCTGAATCGACCCGTTCCACGGGACCAATACTGTCCTGAGAAGCACCCGCCAAGGGGCGATGACTCAGGTTCAAGTTGGGCTAGAAATCGTCAGGATAAGTCAATGATTCAGATGCAGTCGACGCTTGGCGTCGCCGACAACACGGGCGCGCGCTCCGTCATGTGTATCAAGGTCCTGGGCGGCAGCAAGCGACGCTACGCCGGGATCGGCGACATCATCAAGGTCTCGGTCAAGGAGGCGCAGCCCCGCGGCCGGGTCAAGAAGGGCGAGATCTACAACGCCGTGGTGGTGCGTACCGCCAAGGGCGTGCGGCGCCCGGACGGCTCGCTGGTGAAGTTCGATGCCAACGCCGCCGTCCTGCTCAACGCCAAGTTGGAGCCGATCGGCACCCGCATCTTCGGGCCGGTCACCCGGGAGCTGCGAACCGAGCGGTTCATGAAGATCGTCTCGCTCGCGCCCGAGGTGCTCTAGGGCCACGCGGGGACGCCAGAGGAAACAAGGGAAGCAGCAGCCATGAGTCAGAAGATTCGCAAGGGCGACGAGGTGATCGTCATCGCCGGACGCGACAAGGGCAAGCGCGGCACGGTGACGCGCCGGGTCGACGAGCGCCTGCTCCTCGTCGACGGCATCAACACCGTTCGCAAGCACACGAAGCCGAACCCCATGAAGGGCGTGACCGGCGGCATCGTCGACAAGACCATGCCGATCGACCAGTCCAACGTCATGCTGTTCAACCCGGCCACGGGCAAGGGCGACCGGATCGGCTTCAAGATACAGGACGACGGCAAGAAGGTTCGCGTCTTCAAGTCGAACGGCGAACAGGTCAAGGTTTGAGGAAACTCTGATGGCACGTCTTCAGCAAGCCTACCGCGAGAAGGTCGTTCCCGACCTGATGAAGCGGTTCGGCTATTCGTCGGTGATGGAAGTC
>JAEWGX010000027.1 GCA_023388075.1 Pseudomonadota bacterium | reverse complement strand
GTGGTGCCCTGCGTCGCTTCGGCCGGCTGCGTCGCGCGCGCGTTCGGCGGCAGCGCCGGATCGGTGGTGACGGTGGCGACGCCGGTCCGCTCGAGCGGCGCCTGCCCCGGACCACGCTGGCGTGCGCCCAGCGGCTGGTTCGGGTCCGGAAGCTGGTCCGGGGCGACCGCCACCTTCGGCTGGGGCGATTCGGGCGCGGCGGCTGTGGCTGGCGCAGGCGTGGGCTGGTCGCCCGGGCGCGCCGACGGCCCCACGAACGGCAGCGTCGTGCGGGTCACGAACAGCGCGGTGCCGACCGCGATGGCGAGCCCGATCACGATGCCGATCAGGATGCCGAGGATCGTGCCGCCGGCCTGGCGCCGGCGGCCGCTGGAACTGGCCATCTACATTCTCTCCGGTGCACCGACGCCGATCAGCGCGAGGCCACGTCGCAAGACCGAGCGGACGGCGAGGAGCAGGGCGAGGCGGGCCTGCCGCAATGCGTCGTCGTCGACCAGCACCCGGTCGGAGTTATAGTAAGCGTGGAAATCGGCCGCGAGGTCCTTGAGATAGTAGGCGACATGGTGGGGCGAGAGCTCCTGGGACGCCTGGACAAGCACCGACGGGAACTCCGCCAACCGGGCCATCAAGCCGAACTCGCGGGGGGTGACGAGCCGGTCCAGTGCCGCCCGGCCGGCCGCTTGCGCGGCGTCCGCTTCGCCTCCGAGGCCGGCGGCTTCGGCGCCGGCCGAGAGGATCGAGCAGATGCGGGCGTGCGCATATTGCACGTAGTAGACCGGATTCTCGTCGGAGCGCGACAGCGCCAGGTCGACATCGAAGGTGAATTCGCTGTCCCCCTTGCGCGAGGCCAGGAAGAATCGCACCGCGTCGCGACCGCGCGCCAGGTCTCCATCGCCGGACCATTCGATCAGATCGCGCAGCGTCACGTAGCTGCCGGCTCGCTTGGAGATCTTCACCTCGGCGCCGCCACGCATCACCCGGACCATCTTGTGCAGGATGTAGTCGGGGTAGCCGGGCGGAATCCCGATGCCGAGCGCCTGCAGGCCGGCGCGCACGCGGGCCACCGTACCGTGGTGGTCAGACCCCTGGATGTTGATCGCCTTGGTGAAGCCACGCTGCCACTTGGTGGTGTGATAGGCGACGTCCGGCACGAAATAGGTGTACGTGCCGTCGGACTTGCGCATCACGCGGTCCTTGTCGTCGCCGTAGCGCGTGGTCTCCAGCCACAGGGCGCCGTCGCGCTCGTAGGTCTGCCCGGCGGCGACCAGCGCCGCCACGGTCTTGTCGACCAGCCCGTCCGAGTACAGGGACGACTCCAGGTAGTAGTTGTCGAAGCGCACGCCGAAGGCCTGCAGGTCGAGGTCCTGCTCGCGGCGCAGGCTCGCGACGGCGAAGCGCCGGATCGCCTCCAGGTCGTCCGGATCGCCGCTCGCGGTCTGCGCCCCGGTGCCGCTGCCCACCGTGGCGCGGGCGAGGTACTCGCGCGCGATGTCGGCGATGTAGTCGCCCCGGTAGCCGTCGGCCGGGAAGGCCGGATCGTCAGGTGCGAGCCCGCGACAGCGGGCCTGGACCGACAGGGCGAGGTTGTTGATCTGCGCCCCCGCATCGTTGTAGTAGAACTCGCGGGAAACCTGCCAGCCCTGGGTCGCGAGGATGTTGCCGAGCACGTCGCCCAGCGCCGCCTGCCGACCGTGCCCGACGTGCAACGGGCCGGTGGGATTGGCCGAAACGAACTCCAGCAGCACCGACTCGCGGGTGTGCGTCGTACCGTTGCCGAAGCCGTCCGGGTCCGCGAGGACGGCAGCGACCACCTGCTGCTTCGTGGCCGGCGTCAGCCACAGGTTGATGAAGCCGGGTCCGGCGATCTCGCCGCGCTCGATCATCTTTCCGCCGTCCGCCCGCAGCAACGCGTCCAGCAGCCCCTGCGCCACCTGGCGCGGCGCTTGCTTCATCGGCCGCGCCAACTGCAGCGCGAGGTTGCTGGCGACGTCGCCGTGGTCGGCTTGCCGCGGACGATCGAGTGATATGCTGACTTGCGCGCGGGTGGGCGCATCCAGACCCATGGTGCCCATCGCTTCACGAAACGCGTGGGTGAGTCTGTCGAGCTGAGACTGGAGCATGGAGCCGATTCTATCGACTGGGGCCCCCGTCCCTTCGTTACCCCTCGCGCTGGACCATCTGGTCGTTGCAGCCACGACACTGGATGAAGGCGAGGCGTGGTTGCGGCGCCGGCTCGGCGCACCGCTCGCGCCAGGCGGCTCCCACCCGGGCTACGGCACCCACAATCGGTTGCTGCGCCTGGGCAGCGCCCATTACCTGGAGCTGATTGCGCCGGACCCGGCGCAGGCCGGCGCCGACCGGAAGGGGCCCCACCCCACGTTGTTCGGCCTCGACCAGCCGGCGCTGGCCCAGGCGCTCGCGGGCGGCCCGAGGCTGGCGCACCTGGTTTTCCGGGTACTGGAGCCGGGATCGCTCGCCGCCGTGGTGCCGCGACTGCGCTACGATCCCGGCCCGATCGTGCGGATGACCCGGGGTGACCTGGCATGGGACATCACCGTCCCACCCGACGGGCAACTCGCGGGTTACGGGCTGCTGCCGACCCTGATCGACTGGGGGGAGGCCCCGCATCCCTGCACCCGGCTCCCGGAGAGCGGGGTGACGCTGGAATCGGTCCGGATCCAGGGCCCGGATCTCGTCGTCGCGGCCTTTCCGCCGGTCCCGGCGCTGGCGTCCGGGGCGACGCGGGCGGGCGCCGAAGCGGCCGGCACGGACGACGACCACGCCCGCAT
>JAEWGX010000137.1 GCA_023388075.1 Pseudomonadota bacterium | reverse complement strand
TCATGTTCTTCACGTAGTCCGCGTGACCCGGGCAGTCCACGTGCGCGTAGTGCCGCGTCTTCGTCTCGTACTCCACGTGCGACGTGTTGATCGTGATCCCACGCGCCTTCTCCTCCGGCGCGTTGTCAATCTGATCGTAACCCCGCGCCTCGCCACCAAACTGCCTGCTCAGCACCGTCGTGATCGCCGCCGTCAGCGTCGTCTTGCCGTGGTCCACGTGACCAATCGTGCCCACGTTCACGTGCGGCTTCGTACGCTCAAACTTGCCTTTTGCCATGATCCGGGACTCCTGCCGACGGGTCTAGAGAACTGGAGAGAAACTTCAAACTGGTGCCCATGATGCGGATCGAACGCATGACCTCTCCCTTACCAAGGGAGTGCTCTACCACTGAGCCACATGGGCTGAAAACCTGGTCGCCACGCAACGCGCGGCACTTCCTTCGGAGGCACTGGAGCGGGTGAAGGGAATCGAACCCTCGTCATAAGCTTGGAAGGCTTCTGCTCTACCATTGAGCTACACCCGCGTCGCTGCCCCGCTGGTCCATTCCGGGGTCACTGCACCCCCCAGGTTCGCCACCCCGCAAGAGCCTCCGAAGATGCCCCGGCGCGGGATGCCTCTGGTGGAGGAGGTTGGATTCGAACCAACGTAGGCGTGAGCCAACAGATTTACAGTCTGCCCCCTTTAACCACTCGGGCACCCCTCCAGGGAACCGCAAATTATGGCCCGCGCCCGACTGGGTGTCAAACGGCCGGCGCCGGCTCCGGCGCACACGTGGCGCCCCGGGCCACGTCGCTTCCAGGCCATGGGCAATCCGGGTGGCGGGACCGATAATTGCGCGATCGGATCGCCATCCGTCTCGGGAGAAGCAGCGATGTTCTGCCTTTCGTTCCGGCCGCGGGCCATCGCTGCGCGTCCGTTTTCCCCCCGCATGCCGGGCCGCGTGGCCGATAGCGCGATCGAGCCGCCTTCGGCTCGCCGGCCGGCTTCCGCCGCGCTCGGCGCCGCGACGCTCGGTCTCGCGCTCGCCCTCCTGGGCGGTGCGTCCCCGGCGGCCGCCCAGTCGCCCTCCCCGCCCGGACCGTCGGTAGTACCGTTTCACCCGGTGCCGCCGGCTATCCGGCCAGCCACGCCCCGGCGAGCCGGTGAACCCATCCGGGAGCTCGCCACGGTGCTGCTGGACACGGTGGTGCGGGTGGAGGCCAGGGTGCCGGGAGACGCCCAGAGCGCCGAATCGCTCGGCCCGCGGCGGGTCGGCACGGGGGTGCTGCTCGACTCGAGCACCGTGCTCACGATCGGCTACCTGCTGATCGAGGCCGACGAAGTGCTGGTGACCACCGCCTCCGGCAGGCGCATTCCCGGCAGCGTGGCAGGCTACGACCACCAGTCCGGCCTCGGCCTGGTGCAGACCGCGTTGCCGCTGGAGGATGCCCGACCGATCGAGCTTGGCGACTCCGATGCGATCGAAGCCATGCAGCCGGTGCTCACCCTGGGGCACGGAGAGCCGGCGCCCACCGAGCTCACCGTGGTGTCGCGCAAGCCGTTCGCGGGAGGCTGGGAATACCTGCTGGAGAACGCGATCTTCACCTTTCCCCCGGTCAACAACTGGAGCGGTGCCGCGCTGTTCGGCCGGGACGGACGGCTGGTTGGCGTCGGTTCGCTCCTGGTGAACGACGCCGCCCGCGAGCGTCGCGGCGTCCCGGGCAATCTGTTCGTGCCGGTCAACCTGCTGAAGCCGATCCTGGCCGACCTGCGCGCCAACGGGCGGCGCAGCGGCCCGGCGCAGCCCTGGCTGGGGATCACCACCGAGGTGGTGCAGGGCAACCTGATCGTCGCCAAGGTGGCCAAGGATGGCCCCGCGGACCGCGCCGGGCTCATGGCCGGCGACGTCATCGTCGGCGTGGGCAGCGAAACCGTCACGAACCAGCCGGACTTCTACCGTTACGTCTGGAAGCTGGGCCCGGCCGGCGTCACGGTGCCGCTGCGTGTCCTGAAGTCCGGCGACGTCCAGGAAGTGGCGGTCAAGTCCGCCGACCGGATGGCCACCCTGCGCAAGCCGAAGGGCGTGTAGGGCCGCACCGCCGCCCTCCGCCGCCCTCCGCCGCGCTCGCACGGCGCCGGCGCGCGGCAGGCAGGTCATTCGCCGCTCGCGCCCTAGGCGGCGACCGGCGGGAGCGGCGCGGACTGGATCCCGCTTCCGCCTTCGGTCGCCCGCCGGGTTTCCACCCGGATTTCCTCGGTGAGGCGGGCCTTGTGGTCAGTGAAGCGGGGGTCGGTCTTGAGCCGATAGTCCCGCGGGTGATCGAAGCCGATCCGCTCCTCGTGCTTGATCCGCCCCGGGCGGGCGGACATCACCACCACGCGATTCGCCATGAAGATGGCCTCGTCGATGTCGTGGGTCACGAAGAGGACCGTCTTGTTGTGGCGCTCCCATATCGACAGGAGCAACTCCTGCATGAGCTCCCGGGTCTGGTGGTCGAGCGCGCCGAAGGGCTCGTCCATCAGCAGGACCTTCGGGTCGTTGGCGAGCGCCCGGGCAAGCGCGGTGCGCTGTTGCATGCCGCCCGAGAGCATGCGCGGATAGTGCGATTCGAAGCCGGTCAGCCCGACCTGCGCTATGAAGTAATCACTCACCTCTTTTCGTTGCGCCTCGGGGACACCCTTCTCCCGCAAGCCGAAGCCGATGTTCTCGCGCACGGTCAGCCAGGGGAACAGGGTATAGCTCTGGAACACCATGCCCCGGTCGGCCCCGGGGCCACGCACCGACGTGCCGTCGATCGCCACGCGGCCGGTGGTGGCGCTGTCCAGCCCGGCGACGATGCGCAGCAGCGTGGACTTGCCGCAGCCCGAGGGCCCGAGGATGGTGACGAAGTCATTGGCCGCCACTTCGAGCCACGTGCGCGACAGCGCCACCGTCTCGGGCTGGCGGCGCGCGGCCGGAAACACCCGGGAGACGTCGGCAATGGAGACGCCGGCCATCAGCGGATCACCGCCCAGGAGAACATCCGCTGGTTCGCGTACTTGAAGGCGAAGTCCGTCACCAGCCCGATCAGGCCGATCACGATGATGCCGAAGATGATCTGCCCGGTCGCGAGCAGGGACTGGCTGTCGGTGATCATGTGGCCGATGCCCGAGGAAGCGCCGATCAGCTCCGCGACGATCACGTAGGTCCAGGCCCAGCCCAGCACCAGGCGCAGGATCTCCGCGATCTCAGGCCCGGAGTTCGGCAGCAGCACCCGGTTGACCAGCGAGCGGTCGCTCGCCCCGAGCGTGTAGGCTGCCTCCACCAGGTCGCGCCGGGTATTGCCGACCACCACCGCCACCATCAGCACCACCTGGAAGAAGGTGCCGATGAAGATGACCAGCAGCTTCTGCAGCTCGCCGATGCCCGCCCAGAGGATCAGCAGCGGGATGAAGGCCGAGGCGGGCAGATAGCGGGCGAACGACACGAAGGGCTCGAAGAAGGCCTCGATCGGCTTGTACGCCCCCATCAGGACGCCGAGCGGGACTGCGATCACCGAGGCCATCAGGAAGCCGCCGACCACCCGCACGATGGTGATCCAGATGTCGGCGAGGAAGCCGTGGACCGCCAGCAGGTCCCAGCCGTCCCGCAGCATGGTGAGCGGGTCCGCGAGGAAGGTGGGCGAAACGAAGCCGCCCAGGGTCGCGAACGCCCAGCCGCCGACGAAGAGGACGAAGAACGAGATGCCGAGGCTGATTCGCGCGGCCGGGCCGACCGGTTGCAGCGGCCTCACCGGCCGGCCTCCGGGCGACGGAGCTCCTGCCGTCGCATCAGGTGAGCACCTGCGTCACTTGACTACCGAGGTATCGATGATGGCGTCGATGTCCGGGATCTTCTTGATGATGCCGGCCTCCAGCAGCAGGTCCGCCGCCTCCTTCGAGAAGGCCTGGAGCTCGCCGGAGAAGAACTTCCGGTTCGCGTCGCGGCCCTGCCAGCGCAGGTATGAAGCCGACTTGCCGAACTGGGCGCCCGACTGCTTCACGTCGGCGCCCATGATCTCGTAGGCCTTGTCCTTGTTGGCCTCGATGTAGTCCAGCGCCTGGAAGTAGCTCTCGGCCAGCGCCTTGGCGGCCTTCGGGTTCGCCTCCAGGAACTTGGGCGTGCAACCGACCGAGTCCATGATCATCGGATAGTCGAGCGTGGTGGCGATGATGTGGCCCGCCTCCGGCTTGTCCCGCACGAGCGAGAGGTAGGGCTCGTAGGTCATCGCCGCGTCGATCCCGCTCTGCCCGGCCACGAAGGCCTGCGCCGCGGGGTTCGGCTCCATGTTCACCACCTTGACGTCCTTGACCGACAGGCCGTTCTTCTTGAGGAACCAGGCCATGGTGAAGTAGGGGGCGGTGCCGGGCGCGGAGGCCGCGACGGTCTTGCCCTTCAGATCCGCGATCTTCTTGATGTCGTTGCGCACCACCATGCCGTCCGCCCCGTAGCTCTTGTCCAGCTGGAAGAGCTGGCGGCTGGCCACCCCGGCGGCGTTCCACACCACCCAGGTCTCCACCGTGGTGGCCGCGCACTGGATGTCGCCGGAGGCAAGCGCAAGGTGGCGGTCCTTCTGCGGCACCTTCTTCAGCGTGACGTCCAACCCGTTCTTCTCGAACAGGCCGACTTCCTTCGCGAGCGTGAGCGGCGCGAACCCGGTCCAGCCGGAGATGCCGATCGCGACCTTGGTCGACTGGGACTGCGCGGGCGCCGCGAGCGCCACGAGCGACGCGGCGGCAGCCGCCATGAATGCGGTTTTCATCGAGCTCTCCCTGCGAAGTTGTCTGGGCGAAGGACGGGGTGCAGTGACTGAAATGTACATTCATATCCGTCGCCGCAGTTACCATGGATCTCTCTCGCGGGCGTGCCGCCGGGCCTCGCCCGGCCGCGGGCAGCCCGCTCCATGGAGGAACCCGGATGAACGCCCCGACACCAGGATCGAGCCTCGCCCGCACCGTCCGGGCGCCCCGCGGCAACCGGCTCAGCGCGCGCAGCTGGCTCACCGAGGCGCCGCTGCGGATGCTCATGAACAACCTCGATCCGGAGGTTGCCGAGAACCCGGCGGAGCTCGTGGTCTACGGCGGCATCGGCAAGGCCGCCCGGAACTGGGAGTGCTTCGAGGCGATCGTCGCCGCGCTGAAGCGTCTCGGTGACAACGAGAGCCTGCTGATCCAGTCGGGCAAGCCGGTCGGCGTCTTCAAGACCCACCCTGACGCGCCGCGGGTGCTGATCGCCAACTCCAACCTGGTCGGCAAGTGGGCGAGCTGGGAGCACTTCCACGAGCTCGACCGCAAGGGCCTGATGATGTACGGCCAGATGACCGCCGGATCCTGGATCTACATCGGGTCGCAGGGCATCGTGCAGGGCACCTACGAAACCTTCGTCGAGCTCGGGCGCCGGCATTTCGGCGGCGACTGGAGCGGCCGCTGGATCCTGACCGCCGGGCTCGGCGGCATGGGCGGCGCCCAGCCGCTCGCCGCGGTCCTGGCGGGCGCGTCCTGCATCGCGGTCGAGTGCCAGCAGTCGCGCATCGACATGCGGCTGCGCACGCGCTACCTGGACCACCAGGCCGCCGACATCGACGAGGCGCTCGCCATCATCGCCGAGGCCCACGGGCGCGGCCAGGCCGTCTCGGTCGGCATCCGGGGCAACGTGACCGAGCTGATGCCGCAGTACCTGGCCCGCGGCATCCGGCCGGACGCGGTGACCGACCAGACCAGCGCGCACGACCTGGTGAACGGCTACCTCCCGGCCGGCTGGACGGTTGATGAGTGGCTGGCCGCGCGCGAGTCCGGCGACGAGGCGACCCGCGCGCGGCTGGTCGCCGACGCCCGGCAGTCCGCGGCCCGCCACGTCGGCGCGATGCTCGCCTATCACCGGATGGGCGTGCCGGTCATCGACTACGGCAACAACCTGCGCCAGGTCGCCTTCGACGCCGGCGAGAAGGACGCCTTCGCCTATCCGGGCTTCGTGCCGGCCTGCATCCGGCCGCTCTTCTGCCGCGGCCGCGGACCCTTCCGCTGGGTGGCCCTTTCCGGCAATCCCGAGGACATCTATCGCACCGACGCGAAGGTGAAGGAGCTCTTCCCCGACGACCGCCCGCTGCACCGCTGGCTCGACCAGGCGCGCGACCGGATCGCCTTCCAGGGGCTGCCGGCGCGGATCTGCTGGCTGGGGCTCGGCCAGCGCCACCTCGCCGGGCTCGCCTTCAACGAGATGGTGCGCACCGGCGAGCTGGAGGCGCCGATCGTGATCGGGCGAGACCACCTCGACACCGGCTCGGTCGCGAGTCCCAACCGCGAGACCGAGGCCATGGCCGACGGCACCGATGCGGTCGCCGACTGGCCGCTGCTCAACGCGATGCTCAACGTGGCCGGTGGCGCCACCTGGGTGTCGATCCACCATGGCGGCGGCGTCGGCATCGGCTACTCGCAGCACGCCGGCGTCGTCATCGTCTGTGACGGCACCAGCGCCGCGGCGCGCCGCATCGAGCGGGTGCTGTGGAACGACCCGGCCAGCGGCGTGATGCGTCATGCCGACGCCGGCTACGAGGACGCGATCGCCTGCGCCCGCGAAAGCGGCCTCGACCTGCCCATGATTCCGCATCAGTAAAGGAGATACCTGCCCGATGCCTCACCTGGACCCCCTGCCCTGGGACGCCACGCCTCAGTTCCGCGAACGCTTCGAGCACTACCAGAGCACCCGCGGCTTCGTGCCCAACAGCATCCTCACCATGGCCCGCCGGCCGGCGATCGCCGAGGCGTTCATGGACCTGAATCGCGCCGTGCTCTACGAAGGGACTGTCCCCGAGGAGCTCAAGATGCTGGTGAGCCTGGTCACCAGTCAGGCAAGCGGCTGCACGTACTGCCAGGCCCACATGACCAATCTCTCCAGCATCTACGAGGCGTCGGACGAGAAGATCCAGGCGGTGTGGGACTTCGAGACCAGTCCGCTGTTCTCGGATGCCGAGCGCGCCGCGCTGCGCCTCGGGTACCGGGCCGCGCTGGTGCCCAACGAGGCGAGCGAAGCGGATTTCGCGGAGCTGAAGCGGCATTTCGACGAAGGCCAGGTCGTCGAGATCGTGGCGACCATCGCGCTCTTCGGCTACCTGAACCGATGGAACGACACGATGGCCACCGAGCTGGAAGCCCGGGCGGTCGACGTGGCCGAACGCGCGATCGGCCCCGTCGGCTGGTCGCCCGGCAAGCATGCGCCACCCGCTCGCAATCCCTGATTGCCCTCGCCGGACCGGCGCTTACCATCGCCCGGACAAGGCACGCTCTGGAGGCTTCTCGGCATCATGCAGCAACCTACGGGCTCGGTCGGCGCCTCGGCGTCCGAGCCGCAGGTCTTCCGGTGCCGTCGCGGCAACAGCAGGCTGGTGGTCTCGATGCCGCACGTCGGGACCGAAATTCCTTCGGCGCTCGCCGCCGGCATGACGCCCGAGGCCCTGCAGCTCGCCGATACCGACTGGCACCTGCCGCTCGTCTATGACCTGGAAGGGCTGGACGCGACCATCCTGGTCGCGCGCTGTTCCCGCCTGGTGATCGACCTCAACCGTCCGCCGGACGACGAGAGCCTGTATCCGGGCCAGGACACGACCGGCCTGCTGCCCGTCGACACCTTCCGACGCGAGCCCGTCTACCGCGGGGAACCACCGGATGCAGCCGAACGAACCCGCCGGCTCGACGCCTACTGGCGCCCCTACCACGAGGCGCTCGCCGCGGAGCTCGCGCGCCTGCGGCGCCTGCACGAGCACGTCGTCCTCTGGGACGCGCACTCGATCGCCTCGGAGCTGCCGCGATTCTTCAGCGGCCGCCTGAACGACCTCAACTTCGGCACCGCCGACGGCCGAAGCTGCGATCCCGGCCTCATCGCGGCCGTGCTCGAGCCGGTGGCGCGGCAGCAGCAATACACGTGGGTCCTCGACGGACGCTTCAAGGGCGGCTATATCACCCGCAGCTTCGGCAACCCGGCCGCCGGCATCCACGCGGTGCAGCTCGAGATGACCCAGCGCACCTACATGGAGGAGCAGGCGCCGTTCAGGCTGCGACCGGATCTCTGCGAGCGGCTCTCGCCGCTCCTTCGGCAGTGCCTCGCGGCAGCGGCAGCCTGGCCCGGTCCCGGAAGGGAGCCTGCCGAGCGGTAATATCCCGACCTCGGCGCGCTGGCCCGCGAGGCGAGCCGCCCAACCGATCGCTTCTCGTCCGCGGGGAGCCGTGTTCCAGCGCACCGCGCATGACTTCACACCAGGAGACTATCCGATGAGTTCCAGGCAAGTTCCGCTGTCCTCCCTGCTCAAGGCGAGCCTGATCGGCGCGTCGCTCGCGATCGCGGGCGCTGCGTCGGCACAGACAGTGCTGAAGGCCGGCTACGCCGTATCCAAGGATTCGCACTACGGCGTCGGCACCGGTGTCTTCTGCGCCGACATCGAGAAGAACACGCAGGGCCGCTACAAGTGCCAGGAGTTTCCGAACGGATCGCTCGGCGGCGAACGCGAGATGATCGAGGCGGTCCAGCTCGGCACCCTCGACCTGGTCACCACCTCTTCCGGTCCGCTTGGGAACTTCGTGCCGGAGGTCAAGATCTTCGACATCCCGTTCCTCTTCCGTGACTACGACCACGCGCGCAAAGTGCTGGACGGCAAGATCGGGCAGGACATCCTGCAGAAGTTCCAGTCGAAGGGACTGGTGGGACTGGTGTGGGGCGAGAACGGCTTCCGGCACATGACCAACAGCAAGCGGGCGATCAAGACGCCGCAGGACGCCTCCGGTCTCAAGATGCGCACCATGGAGAACAAGGTGCACATGGACGGCTACAAGTCGTTCGGCATCCTGCCCACGCCCATGGCGTTCACCGAGCTGTTCACGGCCCTGCAGCAAGGCACCGTCGACGGCCAGGAGAACCCGATTCCGGTGATCCTCTCGGCCAAGTTCGCCCAGGTCCAGAAGTACCTGTCGCTGACCGGTCACGTGTACTCCCCAGCGACCATCATCATGAACCCGGGCGCCTTCAACAAGCTCTCCGATGCCGACAAGAAAGCCTTCCTCGATGCGGCCAAGGCAGGGGCGGCCGCCATGCGCAAGCGCGTCAACGACGACGAGGCGCGCGGCATCGAGCTGCTGCGCAAGGAAGGCGTGGAGGTGACGGAGAAGGTCGACGGCGGCGCCTTCCGCAAGGCGATCGCCCCGGCCTACGCCGGCTACGCGAAGGAGTTCGGTGCGGACAACATCCGCGCCATCCAGGCCGTCAAGTAGGCAGGCGCCTGGGAGGGGACGCCGTCGCGGCCCCTCGACCCCAGGGGCCCAGGTAGCAGCCTGCTCCCGGGTGGCCGGGGAAGCACCCCGGCTTCCAGGGCCCAAGGCGGCGCGATGCATCGCGTGCCGCCTCCGCGGCCGCCGCCCCGGCGCGGCGGCCGTGTCATAGCCGGAGTCCGAGAAATGAGGAAATTCGTGCTGGCGCTGGATCGACAGGTAACCGGCGCCGCCACCTTCGTGGCGTGCCTGCTGCTCGCCATCGTCTCCGTCCTTGGGATCTGGCAGGTTGGCACCCGCTTCATCCTCGAGCAGCCGTCCACCTGGACCGAGGAGCTCATGCGCCGCCTGCTGATCTGGATGGTGATGCTGGGCGCAGGCGTCGCCTTCCGCCACGGCGCGATGATCTCCGTGGATCTGATGGTCAGGTCCGCGCGCGGCTGGTGGCGAACCGTGGTGCAGAGCACCATCACCATCGCCTCGGTCACGCTGCTCGGCATCCTCATCTGGTACGGCATCGACCTGGTCTGGCGCATCCGCTTCCAGACCTGGGCGAGCCTGGACTTCCTCTCGATGGGATGGGCCTACGCGGCGATCCCGGTGGGCGCCTTCATCTGCATCCTCGGCGTGGTCGCCCATCAGTTCGACCCGATCGACGAGCAACTCGACACCGCCCAGTAGGGGACATCCATGTCGTTTGCCATGCTCGTCACGATGCTGGTGTGCTTCGCATTCAGCATCTCGGTAGCGGTTTCGATCGGACTCGCGGCCTCGCTCGGCCTGGCCGTCTCCGATCCGCGCGGAATGGTCCTCGTGCCGAAGGAGATGTTCAGTGCGCTGGACAAGTTCCCGCTCGCGGCCATTCCCTTCTTCATCCTGGCCGGCAACCTGATGGAAACCGGCGGCATCTCCCAGCGGCTGGTGAATTTCGCACGGTCCCTGGTGGGCGGCATCCAGGGCGGTCTGCCGATGACCTGCGTGCTGACCTGCATGATCTTCGCCGCGGTGTCGGGCTCGTCGGTGGCGACGACCTTCGCGATCGGCGCGATCCTGATCCCGGCGCTGGTCCGCCAGGGCTATCCGGTCACCTACGCGGCGGCGCTGCAGGCCACCTCGGCGGAGCTGGGCGTCGTCATCCCTCCTTCCATCCCGATGATCCTCTTCGGTGTGGCCGCCGAAGTATCGATCGGCGAGCTCTTCATCGCCGGCGTCGTGCCAGGGCTCTTCATCGGCTCAACGCTGATGCTGTTCGTGCATGTCTATTGCCGCATCAAGGGCTGGGGACTGAACGACGGCGTCGGCCGCTCGCCGCTGCTGCGAGCGTCGGCCAACGCCGGCTGGGCGCTGCTGATGCCGGTGGTCGTCCTGGGCGGCATCTATGGCGGTATCTTCACGCCGACCGAGGCCGCCGCCGTGGCGGTGCTCTACGCGTTGCTGGTCGGCATGTTCCTGCACCGCGAGCTCAAGCCGCGCGACATTCCGGCGATCCTGCGCAAGTCGGTGATGTCGAGCGCGGTGATCATGTTCATCATCGCGAACGCGGGCGTCTTCGCCTACCTGATCACCCGGGCCGGCGTGCCGGAGGCGCTCGGCGCGTGGCTCACCGAGGTGCTGCAGACACCCGCCTGGTTCCTCCTGGGCATCAACGCCGCGCTGTTCGTGATCGGCATGTTCATCGAGACCTCGGCCGCGATCATCGTGCTCGCGCCGATCCTCGCGCCGGTCGCGATGCACTTCGGCATCGACCCGGTGCACCTCGGCATCATCATGGTGGTGAACCTCGCGCTGGGGATGATCACGCCGCCGTTCGGGGTCAACCTGTTTGCCGCCTGCGCCGTGGCGCGCATCTCGCTCAACCACATCATCGGCCACCTGCTCTCCTTCGTGCTGGTCATCATGGCCTGCCTGCTGGTGCTCACCTACGTGCCGTCGATGAGCCTCGTCCTGCGCGACGCCATGTACGCCAAGCCGGAGCTGCCCGCGGCCGGAGTCGGCGTCCCGACCGGGCCCTCCGCGGCGCCTCGCGCGGCGCCGCCGGCCGGACTGGGGCCCTCGCCCGGGGGAGACGCCGGTATCGGTCCGTCGCCCGCCGGGGACATGGGCATCGGTCCATCGCCCGCCGCAGACATGGGCATCGGCCCGTCGCCGGCACCTTCGTCGGGCAAGGGCCAATGAGGCCTGGCCCGTGCTAGGATCGGCGCGGGTCGGGTTCCAGTCCAGCTCCAAGGAGGACAAGCATGCTTCGGATCGAAGGCATACACCGCTGGATCACGGGCGCCGCACTCGCGCTGACGCTCGGCGCGGGCCAGGCGGCGATCAAGGAAGAGCCGGTCACCTACTCTACCGCCGGCACGACGATGAAGGGTTTCGTCGTGTACGACGACGCCGTCCAGGCGAAGCGTCCCGGCGTGGTCGTGGTGCACGAATGGTGGGGCATCACCGACCACGTCCGCGAGGAAGCGCGCAAGCTCGCGCGCGAGGGCTACACCGCGTTCGTGGCCGACATGTACGGCGACGCCAGGACGGCGGACAACCCCAAGGATGCCGGCGCGCTGGCGGGCAGCGTGCGCAAGGATCCGCGGGTCATGGTCTCGCGCTTCGACGCCGCGCTGCAATCGCTCAGGCAGCATGCCACGGTCGACGGCGGGCGCGTGGCGGCGGTCGGCTTCTGCTTCGGCGGCTCGGTGGTGCTCGACATGGCCCGCTCCGGATCGGACCTGGCTGGCGTCGCCGCGTTCCATGCCGGGCTGCCTCCCGCCGGGCCGAAGGCCGAAGGCGGAAAGGTCGGCGCCAAGGTGCTGGTGCTGAACGGGGAGGCCGATCCCTTCATCAAGCCCGAGACGGTGGATGCCTTCAAGCAGGAGATGGACGCGGCCAAGGTGGACTACCGCTACGTCAGCTACCCGGACGCGGTGCACGCCTTCACCAACCCGGACGCGACCGCGAAGGGCAAGCAGTTCAACCTGCCGCTTGCCTACCATCCGGAGGTGGATCGGCAGGCGAAGGCCGAGGCTTCGAAGTTCCTGGCCGACGTGCTCAGGAAGTAGCGCGACGGTCCGGCGGTGCGCGGCGGGGTCCTGCCGGCGCGCCCGCCAGGCAGGAGGCGAGCTGCACCCGGTTCTGCACCCCGAGCTTGCGGAACGCATGGCCCAGGTGCGTGCGAACCGTCGTGAAGCCGATGCCGAGCCGCCGGGCAATCGCCTTGTCCGGCCAGCCTATCGCCGCCAGGCGCGCGACCTCTGCCTCCCGCCCGCTCAGGAGCCTGCTGGTGGGCGCACTCTCTTCGGCGGGCACGCTCCATCCCGGAGCGGGTAGGCAGGCGCTCGCTTCTCGCGACCCGGCCGGGACGTTCGTCAGCCGGTCCGGCGCGGCCCGCAGCGCGCTCGCCTTGCGTGCCCGCTTCAGCGCCGCGGTGAATGCCGGCCGGATCAGCTCCAGGATGCCGACCGACTCGGCGTCGAAGTTGTCGCGCCGTCGCCCCCGCCAGATGCGCATGTCCCCGATGTTGCGATCGCCATCCCAGGCGTAGAGGTTGACGCCCCAGTAGAGCCCGTCCCGGTAGAGGAAGTCGTTGAAGAACTCCGTGCGCACCAGCTCGGACTGCGGCATGACCTGGCCGACCAGGGTGGGGCCGCGTCGCTGCTGCAGCAGCGACGTGATCGGATCGTGGTACTGGTAGTAGGCCTCGTACGCGCTCAGGTTGCGCGGGCACATGTTGAGCGCGACCCGGTCCATGAAGATGCCGGCCTCGTCGTTCCAGACGTAGGACGCATAGTGGTCGGCCTCGAGCAGGCCGAGGAGCT
The DNA here is from genome assembly GCA_023388075.1 of Pseudomonadota bacterium. Taxonomy (GTDB): domain Bacteria; phylum Pseudomonadota; class Gammaproteobacteria; order Burkholderiales; family Burkholderiaceae_E; genus Lautropia. The sequence continues at coordinate 20,673 of JAEWGX010000137.1, read as the reverse complement.
GCTCGCCGATGCGCTGCCGTATCTGCGCCTCCTCGTGCGGCTCCGCGAGCGTCACCATCACTTCCGACAACAGCCTCGCCTTGGCAGCCGACAGGTACATCGCGGTCTCCCCCCGGGCCCGGAGACACCCCCGACCCATCCTCAATCGTGAGGATGTTACTGCGCGCCGGCTGGTTGCATGCTGCGCGATGCGTCCCGGTCCGCGGCTCGTATTCCCGGGGCGTCCGAGGGAGGACTGTCATGCAGCAAGACGACCGCGGCGGCGATCGCCCGCTTCACGATCTCACCGTCACCGAGGCACGCCAGGCGCTCGCCCGCGGCGACTTCAGTTGCCGCGACTATGCGCAGGCGCTGCTCTCGCGCGCGCAGGCGGCGCGCAGCCTGAACGCGCTGAACGCGACCGATCCCGACGCGCTGCTCGCCGCAGCCGAGGATGCCGACACGAAGGGCCTGGCCCGGGACCCGGCGCTCGCGCTCGCGGGCATTCCGGTCGCGCTCAAGGACAGCATCGACACCACCGAGTTGCCGACCACCGCGTGCACCGGCGCGTTGCAGGGTCGTCGGCCGCGCCGGAACGCGCCCATCGCGCAGGCGCTGTTCGATGCCGGCGCTCTCCTCGCCGGCAAGGCGAACATGCACGAGCTGGCCTTCGGCATCACCTGCAACAACGCCGTCACCGGCGCGGTACGCAACCCCCATGATCCGCGCATGATCCCGGGAGGCAGCAGCGGGGGCTCGGCCGCCGCGGTCGCCGCCCGGATGGTGCCGGCAGCGATCGGCACCGACACCGGCGCGTCGGTCCGGCTTCCGGCCGCCCTCTGCGGGGTGCTCGGCTTCCGTCCGACCACGGGGCGGTACCCCGGCGCAGGCATCGTGCCGATCTCGCATACCCGTGACACCCCCGGCCCGATCGCGCGCAGCATGGCCGACATCCGGCTCTTCGACGCGATCATGGCCGGCGAGGCGCCGGGTGCTCCCGCGGCCGACCCGCTCCCCTCCCTGCGCGGCTTGCGGCTCGGCCTGCCCCTGCGCTATTTCCACGATGGCGCGGACCCCGAGGTGACGGCGGTGATGCAGGATACCCTGCACCGGTTACGCGAGGCCGGCGTGGTGCTGGTGGAGGCGGAGGTGCCAGGCCTGAAGGAGCTCAACGAAGCGGTGGGCTTCCCGGTCGCGCTCTACGAGCTGCAGCAGGACCTGCCCGCCTATCTGGAGGCGGCCGGCTATCCGATGACCTTGGCCGAGGTGGCGGCGGGAATCGGCAGCCCGGACGTGGCCGGCGTGGTCGGCTCGCAGCTCGGCGACGACGCGGTCACGCGGGAAGCCTACGAGGCGGCGCTTGCCGCCCGGGTGCGCCTCCAGGCCGCCTACGCCGCCTACTTCGCCGACAACCGGCTGGAGGCGATGGTGTTTCCGACGGCGATCCTGCCTGCCCGGCCGATCGGCGACGACCTGACGGTAGAGCTGAACCGGGCGCAGGTCCCGACGTTCTTCACGTTCATCCGCAACACCGACCCCGGCAGCAATGCCGGGATCCCGGGAATCAGCCTGCCGGCCGGCCTCACGTCGACGCGCCTGCCGGTCGGCGTCGAGCTGGACGGACCCGCCGGCAGCGACCGACGCCTGCTCGCACTCGCCGCCGCGATCGAGGCGGTGCTGCCGCCATTGCCGGTGCCGCCACCTTCCTGAGACTCGATAACAACCCCCACCCCCGCTGCGCTCGCTGCCCCCAAGGGAGACATCACCATGAAACGTCGCGACTTCCTGGACCACGGACTGCGTGCCGGCGCACTTGCCGGCGCTTCGCTGGCGATGCCCGCCGTACGCGCGGCCGCCCCGCTCAAGGTGGCCGTCATGATCCCGCTGAGCGGCCCGGCGGCCCTCTTCGGTCCGTCCAGCCGAAACTGCGCCGAGCTCGCCGCCGAGGAGATCAACTCGCGCGGCGGCATCCTCGGGCGCCCGGTGGAGCTGCTCTTCGGCGATGGTGGCCTGCCGCCGGCGGAGGCGACACAGGCGGCGCTCAAGCTCTGGAAAGGCAGCGGCGCCCAGGCCTTCATCGGCATGCACGACTCGGCCGTGCGGGTCGCGCTGGTGGGCCTCTTCAAGGCAGGCGTGCCCTACATCTACACGCCGACCTACGAAGGCGGCGAATGCGCTCGAGGCACCTATGTCTTCGCCGAGACGCCGCAGCAGCAGCTGGAGCCCACGATACCGTGGCTCGCCAGGGAACGCTCGCTCACGCGCTGGTACTTCATCGGCAACGACTACAACTGGCCGCGCGACACCAACAAGGCGGCACGCGGCTACGTGACCGCGAGCGGCGGCCAGGTGGTGGGCGAGGAGTACCTGCCCTTCACCGTCGACAATTTCGACGCGAATCTCGCCCGGATCCGCGAAAGCAAGGCCGATGCGGTGCTGATCACGCTGGTGGGCGGCGCCTCGGTGGGCTTCAACCGCTCCTTCGCGAGCTTCGGCCTTGCCGACCGGGTCACCCGCCTGGGAACGCTGATCGAGGAGAACACGCTGGCCGGGATCGGGGCGCAGAACTCGGCCAACCTCTACTCGTCGTCGGGATACTTCGCCACGATCGAGACCCCGGCCGCGCGGGCCTTCGCCGCCCGCTACCAGCGCAAGTTCGGCGACAAGGCGCCCCCGCTCAACGCGCTCGCGGAATCCTGCCTGGAAGGCCTCCTCCTCCTGGAGGCGATGGGCAAGAAGGCCGGCAGCGTGGGCGTGGCGGCCTTCGAGAAGTCGGCCGACGGCGCCAGCTATGACGGGCCGCGCGGAAAGGTGGTCCTGCAGGGCCGGCACTCCAGCAAGGATATCCACCTGGCGCGCGCCGAGGGCACCGCCTTCAAGGTGGTGAAGACCTTCGAGGGCATGGGCTCGGGACAGCAGTGCAAGGTGTGACGGCACGGTGCAGGGGCTGATCGCCACGTACGGGCTCAACCTCGGCTACCAGCTCGCGGTCGTCGCCCTGGTCGTGCTGGGGCTCGGCATCGTCTTCGGGATGCTGGGCATCATGAACATGGCCCACGGCGAGTTCGTGATGCTCGGCGCCTACAGCGCCGTGGCCGTGCAACAGGCCGGCCTGCCGCTGCCGCTCGCCCTTCCGCTCGCGATCCTGGTGTGCGCGACCGTCGGATGGGTCACCGAGCGGCTCCTGATCCGACCGCTCTCGGATCGACCCTTCGACACGCTGCTCGCCACCTGGGGACTGGGCATCCTGTTGCGCAAGGCGGTCGAGGCGATCTACGGCCGGGGCTACCAGAGCATCGAGCACGGGCTCACCGGGACGAGCCACGTGCTCGGCACCGACTATCCCACCTATCGGCTCGCGCTGATGTCGCTGATCGCGGCGCTGCTCGTCGCCCTCGTCGTCTGGTACCGGCGCAGCCCGGCCGGCGCCCGCGTGCGCGCGATGGTGGCGAACCCTGCGCTCGCCCAGGCGCTCGGGATGGACGTCGGCGCCATGGCCCGCAATGCCTTCGTGCTGGGCGTGGTGCTCGCCGGCCTGGCCGGCGTGCTGCTCGCGCCCCTGGTGAGGATCGAACCGAACATGGGCCTGGACTACCTGCTCGGCAGCTTCTTCGTCCTGGTGGTCGGCGGACTTGGCAGCCTCTCGGGCCTCTTCGCCGGCACCGGCGTGGTAGGCGGCACGCAGGTCCTGGTCGCGAGCCTGGCGGACCAGACCTGGGGCTATCTGGCGGTACTCACGATCTCGATCGGCTTTCTCTGGCTGCGCCCGCATGGTCTCGTCGGCCGGCGATAGGCGGCTCGACGGCGCCCCCGCCGTGGCACCGGCACCTCGCTCTTCCGGGACGACGCGGCTGCTCCTGCCCCTGGCCGGCCTGCTGGTCGCGCTGGCCCTGGTGCCGGCGATCGGCGGAGAGTTCTTCGCCTACCAGCTCGGACTCTTCCTCATCTACGGGATGGTGACCCAGGGCATCGCGCTCGTCTGGGGACGGGCCGGCTTTCTCCCGCTTGGCCAGTCGCTGTTCTTCGGCCTCGGCGCCTACGTCTGCGGGCTCGTGCTCAGGACGCTTCCCGATCCGGCCGCGACCGCCCCGGCGCCGCTCGCGATCGCCCTGCCCACGGCGGCGGGCGCCATCCTGGCCGCGATCGCCCTGCCCGCGGTGCTCGCCTGGGTCGCCGGGCGGCTCGTCTTCGCGCGCCGTCACGAAAGCGGTCCGTACTTCTCGCTCATCACGCTGGCGCTGGCGATGCTCGGTTTCCAGGTGGCGAACCAGTGGAGCAGCCTCACCGGCGGCTTCAACGGCCTGGGCGGGATTCCGGACCTGCCGGGCATCGACCGCTACGGCAACCTGTACTACCTGGTGGCGCTCGCCACGCTTGCCGTCACCGCCCTCTACGCTTGGCTCGCCACCACGCCGCTCGGCACGTTGTGGGCCGCGATCTCGCAGAACGAGGACCGGGTACAGTTCTTCGGCTTCGCCACGGACCGGCTCAAGGCGGTCGCCTTCGCGATCAGCGCCGCGACCGCGGGACTCGCCGGAGCGCTCTACGCCGCGCATCAGGGGCTGGTAACGCCGCAGGCGACCGGATTCCTGCTCTCGGCCGAGTTCGTCATCTGGACGGCGGTCGGCGGCCGGGCCAGCCCGTACGGGGCGCTGCTCGGTGCGGTGGGCATCGGCCTGCTGTCGGCGGAGCTGCGCGACCACGTGAGCTACTGGGAGGCGATCGTCGCGGCGGTCTTCATCGTCGTGGTGATCCGCTTCCCCGGCGGACTGCTCGGTGCGCTGCAGGCAGCGGGACGGTCCGTGTACCACCGGCGGCGGCCCGGCCCGGCCGCCGGGGCCGGCGACGACAGCCGACCCGACGGCGGCACCCGCGCGACGCCGGCGCCACCCGTGCGCCATGCCACCACGGCCGGCGACGCCAGCCGGGCGGCGCTCGCCTTCGATGGCGTGCGCGTACGCAGCGGCGGCGTCACCATCCTGGACGGACTCACGCTCGAGATCGATCCCGGAGGGATCCACTGCCTGATCGGCCCGAACGGCGCGGGCAAGACGTCCGCGTTCAACGTGCTGACCGGCAGGCTTCCCCTGGCGGAAGGCCGGATCCGCCTGCACGGTCGCGACGTCTCGCGAGGCCGTGCCGACGCGCTCGCGCGCCTCGGGGTGGGCCGCAAGTTCCAGATCCCCTCGGTGTTTCCGCACCTGTCCGTGGCCGACAACCTGCGCATCGCTCTCTGGGCCAACCGGCTCGGCCGGCGCGACTCCCTGCGCCAGGCCCCGCGCCACTGGCGCACGCCGATGCTGGATCTGGTCAGCGCGCGCATCGATTTCCTCAGGGGCATTCCCCCCGCGGAGGGGCCCCCGGCAGGCAGTCTCTCGCAGGGCCAGCGCCAGGTGCTCGAGCTCGCGATGACGGTGCTGTCGGAGCCGCGCCTGCTGCTGCTCGACGAACCCTGCGCGGGTCTCTCCCCCGGCGAGACGCGGCGTCAGATCGCCGTCATCGAGGAAAGCGTGCGGGTGCTCGACGCCACCGCGCTGATCGTCGAGCACGACATGGCGGCGGTGGAAGCGCTGGCCAGGCGCGTGCACGTCCTGCACCACGGCCGCCTGCTCGCGAGCGGCGGGCTTGCCGCCATCCAGGCCGACCCCGCGGTCCGGGCAGTCTACGCCGGCGGACGAAAGTGACCGGCACGGCCTCGGCCCCGCTCCTCGCTTTCGACGGGCTCACCGGCGGCTACGGCGACACCGTCGTGCTGCGCGGGATCGGCGGTGCGGTCGCGAGCGGCCAGGTGCTGGGCATCCTGGGACGCAACGGCGTCGGCAAGACCACGCTGCTGCGTCTCCTGATGGGCTACCTCGCCCCGGTCGCCGGCTCGGTGCGCCTGCGCGGGCAGGCGCTCGGCGCCATGGCCACCCATGCCCGCCAGCGCCTGGGGATGGCCTACGCACCGCAGGAGGGGCTCGTGTTCGATCCGCTCAGCGTCCGCGAGAACCTGACCCTGCATCGCGCCGACCGCTCGCTCGCGCCGTACGAGGAGCTGCTTGTAGCCTTCCCGCGCCTCGCCGAACGGCTGGAGCAGCGCGCCGGCACCCTGAGCGGTGGCGAGAAGAAGCTGCTCTCATTCTGCCGCGCGATCGCCGACGCGGCGCCGCTCACCCTGCTCGACGAGCCCTCCGAGGGCGTGCAACAGGAGAATCTCGACCGGATGAGCCGCTTCATCCGCCAGCGCCAGTCCCAGGGCGCCGCCTTCGTGATCGTGGAGCAGAACCTCGCCTTCCTGGTCGCCACGATGGAGCATGCGCTGGTGCTCGACCATGGGGAATGCGTCCTCTCCGGCCCGGCGGCGGACCTGCCGCGCAGCGCGCTGGAGGCACACCTCTCCGTCTAGGAGGCCGTCGGCAGGCCGATGCACGGGAAGCCACCGGCGTCGGCCGGCGGGCCTCCATTAGTAATTCCGACGGCATCCGGCGAGAATGCATGTTTGGCCGCGAGGCCCCGCCCGCCGCTTCTTCCCTAGCAGTCGCTCATGCTGAACCGCGTCGTCCCAGAAAAATTCCACTTCGAGCCTGCCGACCGAAACGACCCTGAATCGCTGCGTTACTACGTGGCGAACCGGTTGCTCTATTCGGTGGGCAAGGATCCCCAGACGGCTACCCCGGCAGACTGGTATACCGCCCTCGCCCAGGTCGCGCGCGACCGCCTGGTGGAACGCTGGATGGAGACCACGCGTCGCCAGTACGCCGAGAAGTCCAAGCGGGTGTACTACCTGTCGATGGAGTTCCTGGTGGGACGCACGCTCACCAACGCGCTCATGGCCACCGGGCTCTACGAGGACCTGGCCAAGACCATGAGGGACGCAGGGTTGGACCTGGAGGAAACTCGCGAGGAGGAGCCGGATCCGGGCCTGGGCAACGGCGGCCTCGGTCGGCTGGCCGCCTGCTTCCTGGACTCCATGGCCACCCTCGGCCTGCCGAGCTACGGCTACGGCATCCGCTACGACTACGGCATGTTCGCCCAGCACATCCACGACGGCTACCAGGTGGAGCAGCCCGACGAGTGGCTGAAGAACGGCAACCCCTGGGAGTTTCCCCGCCCCGAGGTCACCTTTCCGATCCAGTTCGGCGGCTACGTGCGCCACGACGGCGACGGCGCGAGCTGGGTGGACACGGAGCAGGTGCTGGCGATGGCCTACGACATGATCGTGCCGGGGTACGGAACCGGGAGCATCAACACCCTGCGCCTGTGGCACGCGCGCGCCTCGCAGAGCCTGGACCTGGCCATGTTCAACCAGGGCGACTACATGCGGGCGGTCGCGGCAAAGAACCAGTCCGAGAACGTGACCCGGGTGCTGTATCCCGACGACTCCAGCCACCAGGGCCGGGAGCTGCGGCTGCGGCAGGAGTATTTCTTCGTGAGCGCCTCGCTGCAGGACATCCTGCGGCGCTACATGCACAACCACGCCCGCTTCACCGAGCTGCACGACCAGGTCGCGATCCATCTGAACGACACGCATCCGGCGATCGCGGTGCCGGAGCTGATGCGGCTCCTGGTGGACGTGCATCGCCTGCCGTGGGACGACGCCTGGCAGCAGTGCACCCGGATCTTCTCGTACACCAACCACACCCTGATGCCCGAGGCGCTCGAGACCTGGCCGGTAGGCATGATGCGAAGCGTGCTGCCGCGGCACCTGGAGATCATCCTCGAGATCAACCGGCGCTTCCTCGAGGAGGTGCGTGCCCTGCACGGAGACGATCCCGACCTCCTGCGCCGGGTCTCGCTGATCGACGAGACCGGCGAGCGCCGCGTGCGCATGGCCTATCTCAGCGTGGTCGCGAGCCACAAGGTGAACGGCGTCTCGCAGCTGCACAGCAACCTGCTGGTGGAGACGATCTTCGCCGATTTCGCCCGCCTCTTTCCGGGTCGGTTCTGCAACGTCACCAACGGCATCACGCCGCGCCGCTGGCTCGCCAATGCGAACCCGCCGCTGGCGGCGCTGGTCGATGCGCGCATCGGGCCGCGCTGGCGCACCGAGCTCGAGCGGATCGCCGAGCTGCGCGGGCACGTGGACGACCCCACGTTCATCCGCGCGTTCGCGGCGGCCAAGCAGCGCAACAAGGAGCGCTTCGCCGACTGGGCGCGCGAGCACGGCGGCATCGCCCTGGATCCGTCCTCGCTCTACGACGTGCAGGTCAAGCGCATCCACGAGTACAAGCGACAGCTGCTCAACGTGCTCCACATCGTGCACCGCTACAACGCGATGCTGGACAACCCCTCGGCCGACTGGACGCCGCGCACCTGCATCTTCGCCGGCAAGGCAGCCTCGGCCTACCGGATGGCCAAGCTGATCATCAAGCTGATCAACGACGTCGCGCGCCGCATCAACCACGACCAGCGGCTGGAGGGTCGGCTTCGGGTGGTGTTCGTCCCCAACTACAGCGTCTCGGCGGCGGAGCTGATCATGCCGGCCGCGAATCTCTCCCAGCAGATCTCCACTGCCGGAACCGAGGCGTCGGGCACCGGCAACATGAAGCTCGCGCTGAACGGCGCCATCACCGTCGGCACGATGGATGGCGCCAACATCGAGATCCACGACAACGTCGGCCCGGACAACATCTTCATCTTCGGCCACCGCACCGTGGAGGTCGCGGCGATCAAGGCGAACGGCTACGACCCGATGCGACACTACGAGGAGAACGCCGCGCTGCGTCGCGTGATCGACCAGATCGCCGCCGGCCACTTCTCGCCGGACGACCCCCAGCGCTTCCGGCCGATCGTCGACTCGCTCCTGAAGCAGGACACCTACCTGCTGCTCGCCGACTTCGCGGACTACGTGGCCACGCAGGCGAGGGTGGACGCCCTCTATGCCCGGGCGGACGACTGGCACCGCCGCGCCGCGCTCAACGTCGCCGGCATGGGCCCGTTCTCCAGCGACCGAAGCATCCGCGAGTACGCCGAGCGCATCTGGAACGTGGCGCCACTGTCTCAAGGCGACGCCGTCCCACGCCAGCGCTCCTCGACGGCTCCGGAGGACCGGTCGGGCGCCCGGTCCTGGGGGCACGCCGATTGATCCTGGCCCGCGGACGTCCCTTTCCGCTCGGCGCCACCTGCACGGCAGACGGCGTCAACTTCGCGGTCCACTCCGCGCATGCGACCCGGATGGTGCTCTGCACCTTCGATGCGTCCGGGATGCAGGAGACCGGACGCCACGAGCTCACCGAGCACACCGACGGCGTCTGGCACGGCCACCTGCCAGGCGCGCGCGCGGGGCTCCTCTACGGCTATCGGGCATGGGGGCCGGTGGATCACGGGCAGGGCCTGCGTTTCAATCCGGCCAAGCTGTTGCTCGATCCGTATGCGCGCCGCCTGGGCGGAGAGTTCCGCTGGACCGAGGCGCACCTCGACAGCGGGGAGCACGCCGCGCTGGACAGTGCCCGGGACGCGTGGAAGGCGGTCGTGACCGGCGGACCCGACGAAGCGCCGTTCGACTGGCAGGACGTCCAGCCGCCCGCGCACCCGCTGGACGAGAGCGTCTTCTACGAGACGCACGTCAAGGGCTTCACCCGGCTGCACCCGGACGTGCCCGCCGAGCTGCGCGGCACGTATGAAGGTCTCTGCTCGCCCGCGGCGATCGCGCACCTGAAGCGGCTCGGCGTCACCGCGGTCGACCTGCTGCCGGTGCACCACTCGGTGAGCGAGCTTCCGCTGGTCATGCGCGGCCTCGTGAACTACTGGGGATACAGCACGCTCGCCTTCTTCGCGCCGGACCTGCGCTTTGCGCGGGTCGATCCGATCACCGAGTTCAAGACGATGGTGCGGGAGCTGCACCGCGCCGGAATCGAGGTGATCCTGGACGTCGTCTACAACCACACCGTCGAGGGCGACCAGCGCGGCCCCACGTTCTCGCTGCGGGGCCTGGACAATCCGACCTACTATCACCTGCGGCGCGGGGCGCCGGGCATCTACGAGAACTACACCGGCACCGGAAACAGCCTCGACCTCTCCAATGCCCCGACGTTGCGGCTCGTGATGGATTCGCTGCGCTACTGGGTGCAGGAGATGCATGTCGACGGGTTCCGCTTCGACCTCGCCGCCACCCTGGGGCGGTACGGTCGCGACGATGCCGGCGCCGCCTTCGAGCGGAGCGCCCCCTTCTTCATGGCGCTGCACCAGGATCCGGTGCTGGCCCGGGCCAAGCTGATCGCCGAGCCATGGGACATCGGGATCGGCGGCTACCAGCTCGGTCGCTTCCCGGCGGGGTGGTCCGAGTGGAACGACCGCTACCGCGACGGCGCCCGCAGCTTCTGGGTCAGCAAGGCCTCGTATCGCGGCGACCTGCCGGCGCGCCTCATCGGCTCGGCCGACATCTTCCGCCACGGCGGCCGCGGCCCCCAGGCGAGCGTCAACTACGTGACCTCGCATGACGGCTTCACGCTGCGCGACCTGGTCAGCTACTCCCACAAGCACAACCAGGCCAACGGGGAGGACAACCGCGACGGCACCTCGCACAACCTGAGCTGGAACTGCGGGGTGGAGGGTCCGACCGACCTGCTGATGGTGCAGGCGCTGCGCGCCCGGCTGCAGCGCGCGCTGCTGGCGACGCTCTTCCTCTCGCGCGGAGTGCCGATGCTGCTCGGCGGCGACGAGCTCGGGCGAACCCAGCGCGGAAACAACAACGCCTACTGCCAGGACAACGAGATAAGCTGGTACGACTGGGCCGACGCGGACCAGGAGCTGATCGAGTTCACCGCGTGGATGATCCGCCTGCGCCGCGAGCATCCCCAGTTGCGCGACCGCTACTGGCTGCGGGAAGCCCGGCCCGGGGAAGGCGGCGCCGGCACGGTCACCTGGTACCACCGCGATGGCGTCGAGATGACCGCCCACCACTGGCAGGATACCGGCCGCTATGTCTTCGGCATGGTGGTGGCCGCGCCGGGACAACGCGACCTGCTGCTGCTCCTCAATTCCGAGGCCGGCGACTCGGGGTTCACCCTGCCCGCCGGCGACTGGCGGATCCTGCTGGATACCGGCCAACGGGACGGACGCCCGGAGGCGGAGCGCGCGAGCGGCAGGATCCTGCTCAAGGCGCGCAGCCTCTCGCTGCTCTCGGCGGACTGAGGACACCGATGCTGCCGGGCGACCTGCCGATCACGGCCGAGCGGGCGAGCGGCATCCTGCTTCACCCCTCCTCGTTGCCCGATACCGATGGCGGGACCGACGCGTCGGCGCGCCGCCGGACGCCGCGTTGCCCCGGATCGGGCGACTTCGGCGCCTCGGCCAGGCACTTCGTCGACTGGCTGGTGGCCGCCGGGCAGCGCCGTTGGCAGGTGCTGCCCCTCGGTCCGGTCGGCCCGGGCAACTCGCCCTACATGAGCCCCTCGGCCTTCGCGCTCAATCCGCTGCTCGTCGACCTCGAGGAGTTGGCGGCACGCGGCTGGCTGGAATCGGCCGAGGCGGCGCAGGCCGCTCACCAGCCCTCGGTCGCGGGATTCCGCATGGCCTGCCTGCGCGCGGCGGCCCGCCGCTTCCTCGCTGACCGCGGCACCGATCCCGACTTCGAGGCGTTCATCGCCGCCGAAGCCGCCTGGCTGGACGACTACGCGCTCTTCATGACGATCGAGCAGCGCCATCCGGAGCGCACGTGGCACGAATGGCCGGCGGCGCTGGCCGCCCGGGAGCCGTCGGCGCTGGCAGCGCTGCGCGGGGAATCCGCCGACGAGATCCGTTTCTGGCAGTTCGTGCAGTGGACCGCCCACCGTCAGTGGCTGGACATCAGGCGCCATGCCAACGAGCGCGGCATTCGCATCGTGGGCGACCTGCCGATCTTCATCGCGCTGCACAGCGCCGACGTCTGGGCGAACCCGGGCCTGTTCCACCTCGACGAGGACCTGCGTCCACGCGTCGTCGCCGGCGTCCCGCCCGACTACTTCAGCGCGACGGGGCAGCTCTGGGGCAACCCGCTCTATCGCTGGGACCGGCATCGCGACCTGGGCTACGACTGGTGGTTGCGACGGGTGAAGGCCGCGCTCGCGATCACCGACCTGGTGCGCATCGACCACTTCCGAGGCTTCGCGGCGTATTGGGAAGTGCCCGCGGATGCGACCGACGCGATCGGCGGCCGCTGGGTGGCGGGCCCCGGCACCGACTTCTTCGACGCGGTCGCCGCGGCGCTGGGCGCGCCGGTCGGCGGATTGCCGATCATCGCCGAAGATCTCGGGCTGCTCGGGCCCGACGTGGTCGCGCTGCGCGAGGCGGTGGGCCTGCCCGGCATGCGGGTATTGCAGTTCGCCTTCGGCGACGACGCGCGCAACCTCTACCTGCCGCACAACTACGAGCGCGACACGGTGGTCTACACCGGCACCCATGACAACGACACCACCATCGGCTGGTTCGCGACCGCGACCGAGGAGGTACGCCGCAATGCCCAGGTCTACCTGGGCGCGGATGGCCGGGAGATCCACTGGGACCTGGTGCAGGCCGCATCGCGCTCGGTGGCCAACCTCGCGATCTATCCCCTGCAGGACATTCTGGGGCTGGGCAGCGAGGCGCGGATGAACCGGCCCGGCGCCGGCGAGGGCTGCTGGGCCTGGCGCTTCCGCTGGGACCAGGTGGCGCCCTGGCATGCCGAGCGGCTCGCGGCGATCACGCAGGCGCATGGACGCGCCGGGGACTAGGATCGGCAACGGAGGAGACGACACGATGGACAGCGGACCACTGGACGGCGCCAGGGGCGCAGGCGCGGAGGGCAGCCCGGACGCCACCCGCAGGGGAGAGGCCATTCGGCGCGAGATCTTCGGCGCCGAGGTCACGGACCGGCAGATCGCCCAGTCCAACCGATTCACCCGGCCCATGCAGGACGTGGTGAGCCGCTACTGCTTCGGCGAGACCTGGAGCCGCGAGGGCCTCACCCGGCGCGAGCGCAGCCTGGCCACGCTCGCGGTGCTCTGCGCGCTGGGGCGCTCGCACGAGTTGCGCATCCACGTGCAGGGCGCGATCAGCAACGGCGCGACGCCGTTGGAGATCCGCGAGGTGCTGCTGCACGCGATGGTGTATTGCGGCGTGCCGCTCGGGGTGGACGCGATCCGCAACGCCGCCGAGGTGCTCGCCGGGCTGGGCGTCGACCTGGACGGCGATCTCGAGACGACGACCGGCACGGCAGGCTCGCGATGACCCGGCCGCTTGCAGTCGGCTTCATCGGCATCGGCACCATGGGGTGGCCGATGGCCGCCAACCTCGTGAAGGCCGGCCACGGGGTGACGGTGGCCGACGCCGACACCGCACGCGCGGCGCGGTTCGCCACCCAGCACGGCGCGACCGCGGCGGCTGACGCCGCGGCCCTCGGGCGGGCGGCCGACGTCGTCGTCACCATGCTGCCCGACGGCAGACAGGTACGCGAGGCGATCACCGGCGCGAGCGCGGGCGGCGCGTCGTTGCTCTCCGGCCTGCGGCCGGGCAGCGTCGTGGTGGACATGAGCTCCTCGGATCCGCTGGGCACTCGCGAGCTCGGCGCGCTGCTTGGGAAATCCGGCGTGCGGCTGGTCGATGCGCCGGTCTCCGGCCTTGCCCCCAAGGCCCAGGCCGGCACGCTGACCATCATGGTCGGCGCCGACGACGACGCGGACGTCGAGCGGGTGCGGCCGCTGCTCGAGGCGATGGGCGAGCGGCTGTTCCGCTGCGGCCCGCTCGGCTGCGGCCATGCGATGAAGGCGCTCAACAACGTCGTCGCCGCCACCGCGTTCACGGCGACCGCCGAGGCGCTGATCGTCGGCCGGCGCTTCGGCCTGGACCCGGCGGTCATGACGCGGATCCTCAACGTGTCGACCGGCCGCAGCTTCCACTCCGACATGAGCTTTCCCGACCATGTGCTCACCCGGCGCTTCGCGAGCGGCTTCACCCTGGGACTGCTCGCCAAGGACGTCGGCATCGCGGCCGACCTGGCCGCGGGCCTGCAGGCCGAGACGCCGCTGATCGAGCTGGTCAAGGCCCTGTGGGCGGAGGGCCGCGACGAGGTCGGGGCCACCGAGGACAACTCCGCGATCGTGCGGCGCTGGGAACGCATCAACGGCGTGACGCTCGAGGCCGCGCCGGCCGCGGACCCGGTCAGCCGGTAGCCGCCGCGGCGGCCTCGCCGCGGCGGCACCGTGTCAGCGCGGTGCCCCGGTACGCCAATCCAGGCGCAGGTCTGCGGGCCGGCTCTCAGTCGCGATATGGGACAGGGTCTCCTCGGTGATGGGACAAACGCCTTCGTAATGGTTCACGACGACGGGCTCGGCATCATCCCGTATGTTGGACACCGTCACCCAGGTGCGACCGGCCAGCACGCCATCATCGACCAGGAAGCCGGTCGAACAGCCGATGTCCTGTCCGGCATAGGTGGGCGAGCCGTCCGCCCGGTAGCCCGAGAGCGTGACCGAGCGCCACGCGACACCGCTCCGGACCACCTGGCCCTCGATGAGGTCGTTGAACAGCCAGGCCGTGGTCGCGGAGTCGAACATGTAGTCGACGCCGTTCCGATGGCGGACGATCCGTCCGCGCTCCCAGTTGAATTGCGATCGACCGACTCGCGCCCCGGACGCGGCGTCGTAGTAGCCGCCGGATCCGGATACCGAGAACCGGTCGGCCTCGGGATCCCGCTGCATCCGATAGACCTGCACGTGAACTGCCGTGCCCGAGGGCGCGACCGAAGCCTTGTCGGCCGCCTCCGATGAATACTCGTAGTAGCCGATGTAGTCCGGTCGCTCGTTGAACACGAGGGGACCATGCAGGAGCGTCGGCGCGGAAGGCGGGACCCAGCGGCGCGGGACAGTCGTTCCGTTACGGCCGACGTTCGGCCGCGCGTCAGCGCAACGGGGCGGGCAACGAATCGCCGGCGTAGCGCGCTGCCGGCACGCCGGTGGCCAACGGCGTGTGCGCGAGGCGACCGACCGCATTGCGCAGCCAGGTGTGCGCGGGCGATCCCTGCCGGCGCCGATGCCAGAGCATGTCGACCTGCAGCGCCGGCACGTCCACGGGCAGCGGCTGCCAGGCGAGTCGATGGGCGATGCCGGTGGCGGGGATGAAGTCGCGCGGCAGGATGGTGAGGAGGTCCGAGTCGGCCACCACCCGCGCCGCGGTGAAGAACTGGTTCACGGTCAGGACGACCCGGCGGCGGCGCTTGATCTTCGCAAGCGCCTCGTCGACGAAGCCGAACGGCCGGCCCGAGAAGCTCACGAGCAGGTGCCGGGCGGCACAGTAGTCGTCGATCGTCAGCGGGCCGGCGGCAAGCGGATGGTCCGCGCGCATCACGCAGGCGTACTGGCCGGTGTAGACGGCCGCATGTCCGAAGCTGCCGGGGCGGTCCTCCTGCATGCCGACGAGCGTGATGTCGGCGATCACCGCCGGAAAGTAGCCCACCGCCATGTGGACCTCGTCTTCCTCCAGCAGCGCCCGCGGATCCCGCGTGGTGAGGGGCTGGACCCTCATCGAGGCCCGCGGCGCCTCCCGCTCCAGGATCTCCAGCAGCCGAGGCACCAGGATGGCCGTGGTCGCGTCGGCCATCGCGAGGACGAAGGATTCGCGGCTGGTGCGCGCATCGAAGTCGGCCGGCATGACCGCGGCCCGCAGGTGAGCCAGCGCCTCTCGCACCGACGGCCAGATCGAGAGGGCGAAGGGCGTCGGCACCACGCCGTGGCCGGCGCGCGTGACCAGCTCGTCGCCGAAGGCCTCGCGCAGGCGTCGCAGCGCGCTGCTCACCGCCGGCTGCGTGATGGAGAGATTGCGCGCCGCGCGGGTGAGGTTGCGTTCCGCCATCACCTCGTCGAACACGCGCAACAGGTTCAGGTCTAGGCTCTGGAAGTTCATCGCTGCGACTCGGAGCGGCCACCGGCGGGCCCGGGGCTTGCGCTCTCCGGCCACATCTTCTCATGGAGCCGACGATGACCCTTGAAAGCGAACGCACGCTCGACGACCTCTGGCCTCTCATCGAGGAAGTCCGCTTCGCCATGCTGTGCACGCGCGACGCCGACGGCTGCCTGCGCTCGCGCCCGATGACGACGCTGCGGCGCCGGGATGCCGATGCTCGCGACGTCTGGTTCTTCACCTCGCGCGGCACACCCCCGGCCCAGGACATCGAGCGCGACGGCAACGTGAATCTCGCCTACGCGTCGCCCTCCAGCGACGTCTATGTCTCGGTGGGAGGCCAGGCGGCGCTGCTCGACGACCGGGCGCTCATGCGCGAGCTCTGGACGCCGGCGGCGAAGGCCTGGTTCCCGGGCGGGCCGGAGGATCCGGACCTGCGGGTCGTGCGCGTGCGCATCGAGCACGCGGACTTCTGGGAGGTGAAGGAGAGCAAGCCGACGCAGGTCTTCAAGATGGCGAAGGCGGCCCTCTCCGGAGAGCGTCCGGAGAGCCTCGGCCGCCACGGCTCGGTCGACGTGCGCTAGGAGGCTAGGAGCCGTCCTCGGCGAGGAGCGCACGGTAGAGCTCGGCATACCGGGCACCCGAGGTGGACCAGGAATGGTCGCGGGCCATGGCCGTGCGCATCATCGCTGCCCAGCGCTCCGGTTCGCCGTAGGCTCCGATCGCGCGGGCGATCGCCGCCTCGAGCGCGCCCGCCGCGGGCCGGTCGAACACGAAGCCGGTCGGCTCCTCCGCCGGGGGCGCGCCTTGCGCGGCAGGCTCACGGGCCTCGTCGGCATCGGTCACCGTGTCCGCGAGACCGCCGACCCGCCGCACCAGCGGCAGCGTCCCGTAGCGCAGCCCGTACATCTGGGTGAGCCCGCAGGGCTCGAAGCGCGAGGGCAGCACGATCAGGTCGGCGCCCGCGATGATGCGGTGGGCGCGTGCCTCGTCGTAGCCGATGGTCACCGCGACCCGCCCGGGATGGGCGCGTGCCGCGGCGGCCAGCGCTTCCTCCAACTGCCGGTCGCCGCTGCCCAGGACGACCAGTTGGCCGCCCCGCTGGAGAAGCCCGGACAGCGCCGCGAGCAGCAGGTCGGTGCCCTTCTGGTCCGCGAGCCGGCTGACGACCGCGAAGAGCGGCACCCGTGCCGCCTGCTCCAGGCCCGAATCCGCCTGCAGCGCTGCCTTGCAGCGCGCCTTGCCCTCCAGACGGGTCGCGTCGTAGTTGGCGGCCAGATGTGGATCCGTCGCCGGGTCCCAGACGGAGTAGTCGACCCCGTTCAGGATGCCGGTGAGGCGCTCACGGCGCGCGGACAGCACGCCCTCCATGCCGGCGCCGAACTCGTGGGTGCAGATCTCGCGCGCATAGCGCGGGCTGACGGTGGTCAGGCTGTCCGAGAAGACCAGCCCCGCCTTCATGAAATTGCCACGGCCGTGGAACTCCAGCCCTTCGGCGTGCAGCATCGCGTCCGGCAGGCCGATACCGCGGAAGTCCGCAAGCGGATAGTCGCCCTGGTAGGCCAGGTTGTGGATGGTGAAGACGGTGCGCAACCTGGGCGCGGGGTGCGCCCGCAGGTAGGCCGGGGCGAGCCCGCAATGCCAGTCGTGGCAATGGAGGATGGCCGGTCGCCATGCCGGGTCCAGCTCGCCGAAGGCCAGATGCGCCGCCGCCCATCCGAAGGCGGCGAAGCGGCCCTGGTTGTCCGGCCATTCGGCCCCGTCGGGCGCGAGATAGGGGCTGCCGGGTCGATCGTAGAGCCACGGCGCGTCCAGCACGTACGCCGGCACGTCGCCGCGCGGCATCCGACCGAGCCGCAGGGTGACGCGGGCCGCGCCGAAGGCCGGGCCGAGCTCGGCCACGGTCCGCAGGTCCGTGAGACCCTCCAGGATGGGGGGCGCGCCGGGCAGCAGCAGGCGCACATCGACGCCGTGCGCCCGCAGCACCGGTGGCAGCGCGCCGACCACGTCGGCGAGGCCCCCGGTCTTGAGCAGCGGATAGACCTCCGCCGCCGCGTGAAGCACCCGGATCAAAGCCTCTCCAGCATCGACCGCGTGATCAGCGTGACGCCGCTCTCGCTGCGGTGAAAGCGCGCCGCGTCGAGCGCCGGATCCTCGCCGACCACCAGGCCGTCCGGGATCCGGCAACGATGATCGACGATGGTGCGGGTGAGCCGCGCGTGGCGTCCGATCTCCACCTGCGGCAGCAGGACCGAGGACTCCACCTTGGCGTAGGAATGCACCCGGCAACTGGAGAACAGCAGCGAGCGATTGAGCGCACCCGAGATGATGCAGCCGCCGGAGACTGTGGATTCCGTGGCCATGCCGCGCCGGTCGCCGGTGTTGTGCACGAACTTGGCCGGCGGCAGCTGCTCCTGGAAGGTCCAGATGGGCCAGTCCCTGTCGTAGAGATTGAGCTCGGGGGTGGTGGCGGTGAGATCGATGTTGGCCTCCCAATAGGCATCGACCGTCCCCACGTCGCGCCAGTAGTGCGTGCGGGCCGGCCCGTCGAAGACACAGCTCATCTCGAACGGATGGGCGAACACCTCGCCGGCGGCGACCGCGCGCGGCAGCACGTCCTTGCCGAAGTCGTGGCTGGAGTCGGCCTGCTCCATGTCGAGCCGGAGCGCCTCGTAGAGATAGTCGGCGGTGAAGACGTAGACGCCCATCGAGGCGAGCGAGCGGTCCGGGTCGTGCGGCAGGCCGGGCGGGTCGGCGGGCTTCTCGACGAAACCGGTCACCCGGCGGCGCTCGTCGATCGCGATCACGCCGAAGTCGCGCGCGTCCTCGCGGGACACCTCGATGCAGGCGACGGTGCAGGGCGCGCCCGAATCGACGTGATCGGCGAGCATCCGGGCGTAGTCCATCTTGTAGACGTGATCGCCGGCGAGGATGACGACATACTCCGGCTCGTTCGCCTTGACGATGTCCAGGCTCTGGAAGACGGCGTCGGCGGTGCCGCGATACCAGTTGAGCTCGTCGATCCGCTGCTGCGCCGGGATCAGGTCGATGAACTCGTTCATCTCGGATTTGAGGAAGTTCCAGCCGCGCTGCAGGTGCCGCAGCAGGCTGTGCGACTTGTACTGCGTGAGCACGCCGATGCGCCGCAGCCCGGAGTTCATGCAGTTGGAGAGCGCGAAGTCGATGATCCGGAACTTGCCGCCGAAGTAGACCGCGGGCTTGCATCGGATGTCGGTCAGCTGCTTCAGGCGGCTGCCGCGTCCGCCGGCCAGCACCAGCGTCATCGCACGGCGGGGCAGGCGCCTTTCCATCGCGCTGTAGCTCATGTCGGGCTCACGGTCGAGGGGAGGTCGGGTGCGGGGCGCTCGAGGAGGTGGCGCGGATCCTGCGCGTGAGCGGCGAGGCGCCCATGAGATAGGCCAGCTCCGCCGGCCGGCCGACATCCCAGAGCGCCAGATCCGCGAGCAGGCCAGGCGCGATGCGCCCGATGCGGTCACCGAGGCCGAGCGCGGCGGCCGCGTGGACGGTGAAGCCGGCGAGCGCCTCCGCCGGCGTGAGCCGGAACAGCGTGCAGGCCATGTTCATGGCGAGGAGCGGCGAGAGCAGCGGCGACGAACCGGGATTGCAGTCCGTCGCGATCGCGATCGGCACGCCGTGCTCGCGAAATGCCGCCACCGGCGGCGCCTGCGACTCGCGCAGGAAGTAGTAGGCACCGGGCAGCAGCACGGCGACCGTGCCGGCCGCGGCCATGGCGGCGACGCCGGCTTCGTCGGTGTGCTCCAGGTGCTCGGCCGACAGCGCGCCGCTTCGAGCGGCGAGCGCGGCTCCCCCGCCGTTGGACAGCTGGTCCGCGTGCAGCTTGACCGGCAGGCCGTGGCGCCGCGCGGCCGCGAAGACGCGCTGGCATTGCGCCGGCGAGAAGGCGATCCGCTCGCAGAATGCGTCGACCGCGTCGGCCAGGCCCTGGGCTGCCGCGGCCGGGACGATCTCCTCGCAGACAAGGTCGATGTAATCGTCCGCGCGCCCCTGGTACTCCGGCGGCACCGCATGGGCGGCGAGCAGGCTGGTCACGACCCGCGCCGACGCACCTTCCCCGGCGGCGGGCTGTCCCGGCCGAGCGGGGACGGCCTCGCCCAGCCGCCGCGCCACCCGCAGCATCTTGAGCTCGTTGTCGGTGTCGAGGCCGTAGCCGGACTTGATCTCCACGGTGGTGACGCCCTCCGCCTCGAGCCGCGCGAGGCGGCGTGCGGAAGCCTCCAGCAGCGCCGTCTCGGTCGCGCCCCGGGTCGCCTTGACCGTGGAGAGGATGCCGCCGCCGGCGCGCGCGATCTCCTCGTAGGTCGCACCCGACAGGCGCAGCTCGAACTCGGCGGCGCGATCGCCGCCGAAGACGAGATGGGTGTGGCAGTCCACCAGCCCCGGGGTGAGCCAACCGCCATCGCCGTCGATACGGTCCGCGTGGGTGAACGGCGGGGCTTCGCGGCGGGGGCCGACCCAGGCAATGCGCCCGTCGTGCACGGCCACCAGCCCGTCCGGCACCTCGCCGTAGCGGGCACCGTGCATCGTGGCGAGGTGGCAGTTCTCGATGATCAGGTCGGCTTGCATCGGACGGAAGGAGGAGGCGCCTGGGGAGGCTGCTTCCCTAGTCTGGCATATTTGCCGACCCGATGGGATCATGCCGTCCGATGAAGACCTGGCACGCGCGGTGGGCATTGACCGACGACGGCTGGCTGTCGTCCGCCAACGTCACGGTGGGCGCGGATGGAGCGATCGCGTCGATCGAGGCCGGCGCCGCGGCGGCCCGCGCGGCGCCGGCCGCCCTGCTGGTTACCCGGATTCCCCCTGCCCCCAGCCATTCGG
>JAEWGX010000125.1 GCA_023388075.1 Pseudomonadota bacterium | reverse complement strand
TCTTCGACTTCCTCTCGACGCCGGTCTCGCGGGCGGTGCTGCCGCGGATCATGTCCGACGGCAACATCCTGCTGCAGTCCTTCGTCGGACGCGGCGACGCCATCGACGGCGAGGTGTTCAAGTGGGTCTTCCCGATCGGACCGACCTACTGGGGGCAGATGGCCAACAACGTCCACTTCATCAAGACCCGGCAGAACGGCAACCTGAAGGGCGTGAAGATCGGCTTCATCTATCCCGACTATGCCTTCGGCCAGGAGCCGATCCCGGTCCTGAAGACGCTTGCGCAGACCGAGGGGTTCGACCTGGGCCTCTTCCCCAACCCGATGCCCGGCAAGGACCAGGCCGCCGTCTGGACGCAGATCCGCCGCTTCAACCCCGACTGGGTGATCACCTGGAACCTCTCGGCCATGCACGTCGTGGCCGCGCGCGAGATGAAGCGCAACGGCATCCCGATGGACAAGCTGATCTCGGTGAACTGGCTGAACGAGGTGGACATCAACACCATCGGTCCGGCCGAAGCGAAGGGCGTCAAGCGCGGCACCAACGTGATCGGCGGCAAGGACCACCCGCTGATCCAGCGCATCATCAAGGACCTGTACGACAAGGGCAAGGGTAGCGGCGATCCGAAGCACCTGGACGACATCTACTACAACACCGGCCTTGCCATGTACTCCACGATCTTCGAGGGACTGCGCAACGCGTACAAGAAGGACCCGAAGGCGAAGCTGACGCCGACGGCCATCAAGGGCGGCCTGGAGAACCTGCGCAACTTCGACGCGAACGGTCTCATCGCGCCGGTGACCGTCACCGCCCAGGACCACGGAGGCGGCGGCAAGACCCGGATCGACATGTGGGACGGCACCAAGTGGGTTCCCCAGTCCGACTGGTTCTCCGCCTACGACGACGTGGTGATGAAGGTCGTCAAGGAGCAATCCGCCGAGTTCGCCCGCAGCGGCGGCAAGTAGCGCTCGCAGGACGGCGGCCGGGAAGGGCGACGCAGGCGGGGCGGGGCGGCGCGCCACCCTGCCGGGGTGCTCAGGGACCGGCCGCCTCCTCCTCGGAGCCGCCGGTGTCGACCCGCTTCATCGCCTCGAGCATCTTCAGCAGGTAGTGGACGGTGTGGATGGTGTCGTTGACCGAGAAATCCTCCAGCACCTTGTCGTAGTAGGCATGGATCTTGGGCAGGGCATCGCGTTGCCAGACGAGGCGCCCCTGCGGCGTCATGGCCACCAGGCGGGATCGTCGATCCTGGGGATCGGCGCTGCTGGCGACGTGGCCGTCGCGCTCGAGCCGGCCGATGACGCCCGACAGGTTCTGCCGGCTCACCATGAGGTAGCGGGCCAGGTCCCCGATCCTCATCCCGCCGTCCGCCCGGGGTTGGGACAGCGCCCCGAGCACCGCCCATTGCTGGGTGGTGAGCCCCTCCGCCTCGATCGCGCGGGTCCCAGTCTTATGCAACATATTGGCACACTGGTAAAGGCGAAAGAACAGCCGGTTGGCCAGCTCCATCCGCATTTTCCGGCTTCCCTTCATAGGAACCCTCCATGAACTCCCTGCGATTTCTGCCATCCCTCAGGGACGGCACGCACTCGCGGATACCACTCCAATTAGGTTAATATATTGCCCATTTTCCGGCTGATTGGCGAGCCCTCGCCGCGGTCGCGCCCGCATCGCCGCCACGGCGGCATGGCAAGGAGGCCCCAGATGAATCGTTTCGAAGGCAAGGTGGTGGTCGTGACCGGCGGGGGAGGCGGCATCGGCGGCGCGCTGTGCCGGCATTTCGCCCGCGAGGGCGCTCGCGTGGCGGTGCTGGACCGGGACGAGCCCGCCGCTCGGGTGACCGCGCAATCGGTCACCCAGGCCGGCGGCGACGCGGCCGCCTTCGCCTGCGACATCACCGACCGGGCCGGAGTGGATGCTGCGCTCGCGGCCCTCACGACACAGCTGGGCGAGGTCGACGTGCTGGTGAACAACGCCGGATGGGACGTCTTCCGGCCGTTCCTGAAGACCGGGCCCGCGGAGTGGGACAAGCTGATCGCCATCAACCTGGTCGGGGCGCTGAACATGCATCACGCGGTGCTTCCCGGCATGGTCGGCCGCAAGGCGGGACGCATCGTCAACATCGCGTCGGATGCCGCCCGCGTCGGGTCTTCCGGCGAAGCCGTGTACGCCGCCTGCAAGGGCGGGCTCGTGGCTTTCTCCAAGACGATCGCGCGCGAGCACGCGCGCCACGGCATCACGGTCAACGTCGTCTGCCCGGGTCCCACGGACACCGCGCTCTTCGCGGACTACAAGCAGGGCGCGGGCAACCCGGAGAAGCTGGTGGAGGCGTTCACCCGCGCCATCCCGCTCGGGCGCATCGGCCAGCCGGACGACCTGCCGGGGGCGGTGCTCTTCTTCGCGAGCGATGCGGCCGCCTACGTGACCGGACAGGTCCTGAGCGTCTCGGGTGGCCTCACCATGGCCGGTTGACGCGCCGCGCTCCTGCGCGCCCGTGCCGCACGAACGCCCCCTCAGCAGACTGGACACGAGGAGAAGCCCCCATGACCAACGGCAGCAACGAATACGAAGACATCCGCTACGAGGTTCGCAACGCGGTCGCCTGGATCACCATCAACCGGCCGGACAAGATGAATGCCTTCCGCGGCCAGACCTGCGACGAGCTGATCCGCGCTCTCAATCGCGCCGGCTACGATCGCGCGATCGGCGCGATCGTGCTTGCCGGGGCTGGCGATCGTGCCTTCTGCACCGGCGGCGACCAGTCCGCACACGACGGCAACTACGACGGCCGCGGCACCATCGGCCTGCCGATGGAGGAGCTGCACAGCGCGATCCGCGACGTCCCCAAGCCGGTGATCGCCCGGGTCCAGGGCTACGCGATCGGCGGCGGAAACGTTCTCTGCACCATCTGCGATCTCACCATCTGCTCGGAGAAGGCGATCTTCGGCCAGGTCGGACCCCGGATGGGATCGGTGGACCCCGGCTTCGGCACGGCCCTGCTCGCTCGCGTGGTGGGCGAGAAGAAGGCGCGCGAGATGTGGTACCTCTGCCGCCGCTACTCGGGCGCCGAGGCGGTGGCCATGGGCCTGGCCAACGCCTGCGTGCCGCACGAGAAGCTCGACGAGGAAGTGCAGAAGTGGGCCGAGGAGATCTGCGAGCGCAGCCCGACGGCGCTCGCCATCGCCAAGCGCAGCTTCAACATGGATACCGCGCACCAGGCCGGCATCGCCGGCATGGGCATGTATGCGCTCAAGCTCTTCTACGAGACCGAGGAGTCGCACGAAGGCGTCAATGCGTTGCGCGAGAAGCGCAAGCCCGACTTCCGGCGCTACGCCAAGTGACGCCGAATCCCTACCTCGACGCGGACCTGGTCGCGCTGGCGGACCACGTCCGGCGCTTCGCCGAGGCGCGGCTCGCGCCCGGATACCTGGAGCGAGACCGCACCCGGATACTGGACCGCGGGCTGATGCGGGAAATGGGGTCGTTGGGGCTCATCGCGCCGGAGCTTCCGGAGCCAGCCGGTGGACAGGGCATGGGCAGCGTCGCCGCCGGCGTGATCCACGAGGAGATCGCGCGGGTCGACCTCAGCATGAGCTACGTCAACCTGCTTGCTTCGCTGAACGGGCAGATACTCTCCCAGCATGCGCGCCCCGAGGTCGCCGGCCCATGGCTCCAGGGCATGGTCGCCGGCGAGCGGCTGGTCGCGATCGCGCTCACCGAGCCGCGCGGCGGCTCCGATGCCGCGAACCTGCGCCTGCGCATCACCCGGGCGGACGGAGGCTACATCCTGGAAGGCGAGAAGACCTCGATCTCGGCTGCCGACCAGGCCGATGCGGTGATCGTCTTCGGCCGCACCGGATCGCCGGAGTCCGGCGCGCGCGGGATCACCGCGCTGCTGGTGCCGACGGACCTGCCGGGCATCACCCGCAGCCGGTTCGATTGCCACGGCCAGCGCGCGATCGGCCGCGGATCGCTCTTCTTCGACAAGGTGCGGGTGCCGGAGGACCATCGGCTCGGCGAGGAGGACCAGGGCTTCGTGCAGGTGATGCAGGGCTTCGACTTCTCTCGCGCCCTGATCGGGCTGCAGGTGCTCGGCGTGGCTCGCGTCTCGCTCGAGGAGACCTGGCGGCAGGTCGCGCAGCGCGAGGCCTTCGGCAAGCCGCTCTCGGCCTTCCAGGGCGTGTCGCACCCGCTTGCCGAGCTGGACACGCAGGTGGAGGCCGCGCGGCTGCTGTGCCTGCAGGCCCTATGGCTCAAGGACCAGGGCGCGCCGCATGCCGCCGAGGCCGCCATGGCCAAGTGGTGGGCGCCCCAGCTCGCCTACGAGGTGGTGCACCAATGCCTGCTGCTGCATGGCCACGGCGGCTACGACCGCGGCGTCATGGAGCAGCGGCTGCGCGACGTGCTCGGCTTCCAGCTCGGCGACGGGACCGCGCCGATCATGAAGACCGTGATCGCCCGCAGTCGCGCCGGGCGCGCCGCCGTGCCGCTCTGAGCGCCGTGGCGCATCGCGCGGCGGCCGCACGGCAGGCTCGGCGCTTCCCCTACGGCCGCGAGAACGGCCGCGAGAACGGCCCGCGGGAACCGGCGGGCGGCCCGGCTACGCGGCGAGCCGCTCGATCAGGGCGACCGCGGCGGCCGGCGCCCGCTCCTTGGCCCCGTTGATGAAGAACAGGTAGACGTCGCGCGGCTTGCCCGGTGCCGCCTGGTCCGGGTCGACCCGCGGCAGCGACTCCGGCAGCAGGCCACGGGAGAGCGCGCCGGCATCATCCGCCCAGCGGTCCAGCGCTGCCGGGGGGTACCCGCTCTTGTAGCGGGCCTGCGCATTCATCAGGCGGCCGTAGAAGACCTCGCCGGTCGGATCGGCGAACGACGGAAACTCCGGGTTGTCGGTGAAGACCGTGGCGCAGCGATGGCGGGCGGCGAGCTCGACGAACTCCGCGCAGCGAAAGCTCTCGTGCCGGACCTCGAGGACATGGGTCAACCCGAGCCCGCCCTCGGTTGCAGGCAGCAACCCGAGGAACTCGCCGAAGTCGTCCGCATCGAAGCGCTTCGTCGGCGCGAACTGCCACACGATGGGGCCGAGCTTGTCCCCGAGCTCGACGATGCCGCTCTCGAGGAAGAACCGGATCGATTCCGCGGCTTCCCCCAGCACCCGCCGGTTGGTCGCAAACCGGTTCGCCTTGAGGGAGAAGACGAACCCGTCCGGCGCCTCGTCGCGCCAGCGCGCGAAGCTGGCCGGCGACTGCGTGCGGTAATAGGTTGCGTTGATCTCGATCGCGGTGACCTGGCGGCTGGCGTGGTGCAGCTCCTGCTTCTGCGGCAGGCCGGCCGGATAGAAGCTGCCTCGCCACGGCTCGTAGTTCCAGCCGCCGATTCCCACCCTGATCGCCATCCCTTTGACTCCCGCGTCTCCAGCGTCGTGCCGGGCGCCGATTTTCGCATGCCCACGGGCGCCGGCCGTTGCGGCCGGAGGCCATCCGGAGCCGGCATCCGGCCGCCCCGGTTAACATCGCGGGACGATGCACGAAGTTGCGAACGTGATCGCCTGTGAAGGCTGCGACGCGCTCTATCCTCGGTCGCCGTTGCGGCCGCACGAGGTGGCGCGCTGCAGCCGCTGCGGTACCGAGCTCGAACGCCATCCCGGACGGCAGGCCCAGTGGCTGCTTCCGGTCACGCTGGCCGCGGTGCTGCTCTTCGTGATCGCCAATGCGTATCCGATCGCGGAGCTGCAGCTTCGCGGCACGGCGACGCGGACGACGCTGCTCGGGACAGTGCTCGCCCTCGGCACCGACGGACGCGAGGTCGTGGCGTTGCTGGTGCTGGTCACGACCATCCTCTGTCCCTTGCTGCAGCTCGCCGGCCTGTCGTACCTCTTCGCCTGGCCGAGGCTCCAGGTCTGGAGCGGGAAGCGACGGCCGATCGAGGCCTGGCGCACGAGACCAGCCGGCTTCGACAGACTGGCCCGCGCCATCCGGCGGTCGCGGCCGTGGGCCATGATCGAGGTGTTCCTGCTCGGTGTGCTGATCGCCATGGTGAAGCTGGCGAGCATGGCCGCGGTGATTCCCGGCATCGCGCTCTGGGCATTCGGCGCTCTCACCATCGCGCTGACAGCGACGTTGTCGTTCGATCCGCGACGCCTCTGGCAGCGCGGCGCGCCGGTGCAACCCGCCGACGATCGTCCAGGTCACGCGGGGCAGCTCGACGCCTCCGACGGCATGACCGCTGCGCGATGAACGGGCAAGCCGCCATCACGGCCCGGGCCGCGGGCATGGTTGCGTGCGGCGACTGCGGCACGGTCTGGCGCCATGCCGTCGACGGCACGCCCTGTCGCCGCTGCGGCGCGCGGCTGCATTCGCGCAAGCCGGAGAGCCTCAGCCGCACGTGGGCCCTGCTGGCCACGGCCGCCATGCTCTATCTTCCCGCGAACCTGCTGCCCGTCATGACGACGCGCTCTCTCCTCGGCACGCAGGAGGACACCATCCTGAGCGGCATCGTCTACTTCTGGGTGACGGGCGACTGGCTGCTCGCCGTGATCGTCTTCGTCGCGAGCTTCGTGGTGCCCCTGTTCAAGCTCGGCGCGCTTGCGCTGTTGGCCGCGGCAGCGCAGTGGCGGGCACGTTGGGGACGCGTCGAGCGCACC
The DNA here is from genome assembly GCA_023388075.1 of Pseudomonadota bacterium. Taxonomy (GTDB): domain Bacteria; phylum Pseudomonadota; class Gammaproteobacteria; order Burkholderiales; family Burkholderiaceae_E; genus Lautropia. The sequence goes on along the minus strand of JAEWGX010000125.1, from coordinate 4,106 downwards.
CGGCTGTACCGGTTGATCGAGCTGATCGGTCGCTGGTCGATGCTCGACGTGTTCGTCGTGGCGATCCTTGCCGGGCTGGTCCAGTTGCAGGGCTTCGCCGAGATCACGGCGGGCCCCGGCATCGCCTGCTTCGGGGCCGTCGTGGTGCTCACGATGCTCGCCTCCAGCGGGTTCGATCCCCGGTTGGGGTGGGACGACCATGACTGAGGAGGACATCCGGCAACCAATTCCGGAGGACCCGCCGGATCGGCCTGCCGCCGGCGCGGGCCGGCCGCTGGTGCACCGCCGGCGACGCTGGCTGCCCACGCTGATCTGGCTGGTCCCGATCGTGGTCGCCGTCGTCGGCATGATGCTCGTGGCGCGCTACGTCACACAGCGCGGACCGGTCATCACCATCACGTTCCAGACCGCCGAAGGGATCCAGGCGGGCGTCACGCGGATCAAGTACAAGGAGGTCGAGATCGGCAGCGTGGAGGAAGTGCGCCTGGCCGACGACCGCTCGGGCGTGATCACGAAAGTGCAGTTGCACAAGGAGGCACGCGGCTTCACCGCCGCGGACTCGCGCTTCTGGGTGGTGCGGCCACGGGCGGAGGTGACCGGCATCTCGGGACTCGGCACGCTGTTCTCCGGGACCTATATCGGCGCTGACGCCGGCGAATCGAGCGAGCAGTCGGACCAGTTCACGGGGCTGGAGGCGCCGCCGATCGTGACCCGCGACGACACCGGCCGACAGTTCGTCCTGCGGGCGCAGGATCTCGGCTCGCTCGACATCGGCTCGCCGGTCTACTATCGGCGGGTGAAGGTGGGTCAGGTCGCCGCCTACAACCTCGACGAGGACGGGCAGGGCGTCACTCTGCGCATCTTCGTCGACGCGCCCTACGACCGCTTCGTCGGCGCCAACAGCCGGTTCTGGCACGCGAGCGGCTTCGACATGCAGGTGGATGCAAGCGGCTTCCGGTTGCGCACGCAGTCGCTGGTGACGGTGGTCCTCGGCGGCATCGCCTTCCAGGCGCCGGAGGAAGGTGCGGGCCCGCCCGCGCCGGAGAACACCGAGTTCGCGCTCGCTGCCGACCAGGCGAGCGCGCTGGCCACCGATGACGGCCCGGCGCAAACGCTGCTCATGCATTTCAACCAGTCTCTGCGCGGGCTCGCGCCGGGCGCGCCCGTGGACTTCCGCGGGGTGGTGCTCGGCGAGGTGAAATCCATCGGCGTCGCGTTCGATCCGCAGGCCCACGAGTTCCGCATGCCGGTTCTGGTGCAGGTCTTTCCCGACCGGCTGCAGCGCCTGGGCGGCTCGGACTCCGCCGCCCCGGACGCGAGCGCGCATGCGGCGCCCGACGGCCGCGGGCGTCTGCGCAACATGATCGCGCGGGGCCTGCATGCCCAGCTTCGCACCGGCAACCTGCTGACCGGGCAGCTCTACATCGCGCTGGATTTCCAGCCGGATCCGCCGGCCGGCCCGATCCCGGACCGTAATCCGCTGGAGGTCCCGACCATTTCCAACAGCCTCGACGAGCTGCAGACCCAGATCGGGGACATCGCGGTCAAGCTCAACAAGGTGCCCTACGAGGAGATCGGGCGAGACCTCCAGCAGACGCTGCAATCGCTCAACCGGACACTGTCCGGTGCGGAGCAGCTGGTGCGAAGCCTGCGCAACGACGTGTCACCGGAGATGCTTGCCGCCGTGAAGGACATCCGCCGCACCCTCGCGACCGCGGGCCGGGCGCTCGAGAGCGCGAACGGCGCGATGAAGTCGGCCGAGCGGGTGGTGTCCCCGGACTCGTCGCTGCAGCAGGAGTTCAAGCAGACGCTGCGCGAGATCGCCCGCTCCGCGACGTCGCTGCGCGTGCTGACGGACTACCTGGAGCAGCATCCCGAATCCATCCTGCGCGGCAAGCCGCGCGACCGCGAATGAGCCTGGCAACGATCGTTTCAGACTGGCCGCCGCCGAGCGCGCGGCGCCGTGCCGGGGGCGCCGGTGTGCTCGCGCTGGCAGTGGCATTGCTCGCTGCCTGCGCCGCGCCGCCGACGCGCTACTACACGCTGGCCGGCGACGCGCTGGTCGCCGGCGCGTCGACCACGCCCGCCGGCGCGGCGCCCCCGCCGCAGGCGCGGCCACTCTACGTCGAGATCGGCCCGGTCGGCGTCCCCGAACGGCTGGCGCGACCCCAGATGGTCGTGCGCAGCGATGCGGATCCGGCAAGCACACGGGTCGACGTGCTGGATCAGCAGCGCTGGTCCGCCTCCTTCGATCGGGAGCTGCGCGATGCCTTCGCGGTCGCCGTGGCTGCCCAGCTCGACGCTGTCGACGTGACGCGCGGCGGCCTGCCGCCCGGCCAACCGGCCTACCAGGTGTCGATCCAGTTGCGCCGCTTCGATGCGACGCCCGGGAATGCGGTGGACGCCGTGTACGGGTGGACCATCCGGCGCTCGGACGACGACCGCAATACGCTTTGCCAGGTCAGCACTGCCGAGCCCGTCGGCAAGGCGATGGACGAGGTCGTCAACGGGGTCCAGCGGACCGTGGTGCGCGCCGCGGAGCGGATCGCCGCCGGCATCCTGCAACTGCAGCGGGCCGGCCGGGCCGACTGCCCACCGCCGGGCAGGTGAGGCGACTCACTTGAGCGAGAACTCCGCGCAGCGCGCGGGGCACTGCGGCTCGTTGCGATTCGGGCCCACGGCGGCGGGACTGGTGCGCGGCGCGAGCAGGAAGATCCGCTCACGGTCGATCTTGCCTTGCGATGCGAGCCAGCCGCGCACCGTGTCGGCGCGGCGGTTGGCAAGGCGGCGCACCGACTCGGCATCCACCTCGATCGCCTCGAGGAGCCGACGCTCCATCTCGGCGCCATCCGGCGCGGCCGGGCCGCTCCCGGCCGGCTCCTGCACCGTCTCGGCGGCGGTTTCCTCCTGGCCCGTGCTGCCGGGCGTCTGCTCCTTCGGCGAGGCGCGCGCGGCATCGTCCGCGGCCTTGCCGCCCACGTCTCGTGCCGGCCGTGGCGCGAGGTCCTGCCCCGGCAGGGACTGGTAGAGCTCGCGCAGGAGCGCTGGCCGTTCCTCGCGGGTGACGGTGACGCGCGCCGACCCGCGGGCTTCCTGCTGCTCCCGGCCGGCGCCCCGCGGCGAGGCGGCGGCCCGTGCCTGCTGGTCATCGCGCAGCTCGCGGCGCTTCAGGGCGCGCAGCTGCTGCTCCAGCCGCTCCCGACGGATGGCATCGCCTTCCGCGGCGGGATCGACCCGGCCGGCAACCTCGAGCTTCAAAGCCGGCCGCTGCGCGAGCGCCTTCGCGATCGTCTCCAGCCGCTGCAGCGACGCATCGGAAAGCTCGGCGGTACCGGGACGGAACTCCACGAACGACAGCTCTTCGCCGCTCGCGCCGGATCCGCCGAAGGCGGCGGCCAAGGCACTGAACGGCGCGGTGACGATGCGGGACAGCAGGTTGGTGAACGCCTTCGCGATCACGCCGCCGATCGAGAACTGAGGGTCGTCCAGCGAGCCCGAGATCGGCAGGTTGAGGTCGATCACCCCGTCGCCGTCCTTCAGCAGGCCCAGCGCGAACTGGATCGGCAGGTCGATCGCGTCCGGACTGTCGATCTTGTCGCCGAGCGTGAGCTGGTCCAGGAAGATGCGGTTCTCCGCCTCGAGCTGCTCGTTCCGGACGCGATACGTCACGTCCACCGAAAGCTGGCCTTTCTCGATCACGTAGCCGACGTACTTCACCGAGTACGGCGAGAGGGTTGGCAGATCGATGCCCTTGGCCTGCGCGTGCACATCCAGGAACAGGTTGCGCGCGAGCGGGTCGATCCGCCCGGTGATGTCGACCGGCGCGTCGCCGTCGATCCGGCCACGCAGGAGGACATCGGCCGGCGCCTGGCCGTCGCTCGCCATCGCCGAGAGCCTGCCTTGCAAATCGGTGAGGTTCACCGTGTAGTTGGGCTTGATGAAGCGGTCGGTGAAATTGGTCCGGCCGCGCTCCAGCACGAGCCCGCCCAGGCGGATCGCCGGCGCGGGCTGCGCCGCGCGATCGCGGGGGACGTTCGCCGCCTCCGTGCCCGTCCGGCCCTGCAACGCCTGCGGCTTGCCCTCGTCGGCCTCGGCCGGCTCCGAGG
>JAEWGX010000001.1 GCA_023388075.1 Pseudomonadota bacterium | reverse complement strand
AGCCCCGCCGCGTCGCGCAGCGCAGCGGCCCGATCCGTCTTCTCCCAGGTGAATTCGGGCTCCTCGCGGCCGAAGTGGCCGTAGGCCGCCGTCTTCTGGTAGATCGGCCGCAGCAGGTCCAGCATCTGGATGATGCCCTTGGGGCGGAGGTCGAAGTGCGCCGCGACGAGCTCGGCGATTCTCTCGTCGGGGATCACGCCGGTGCCTTCGGTGTAGACGGTGATGTTCATGGGCTTGGCCACGCCGATCGCGTAGGCGACCTGGACCTGGCACTGCCGCGCCAGGCCGGCCGCGACGACGTTCTTCGCCACGTAGCGCGCCGCGTAGGCGGCGGACCGGTCCACCTTGCTGGGATCCTTGCCGGAGAACGCCCCGCCACCGTGGGGGCAGGCGCCGCCGTAGGTGTCCACGATGATCTTGCGGCCGGTGAGGCCGCAGTCACCCTGGGGCCCGCCGACGACGAAGCGACCGGTGGGGTTGATCAGGTAGCGGGTGTCCTTCAGCCATTCCTTCGGCAGCACCGGCTTGATGATCTCCTCGATCACGGCCTCGACGAAGCTCGCCTTCATCTTCGTCTTGCTTTCGCTCTGGTCGGGATCGTGCTGGGTGGAGAGCACCACCGTGTCGATCGAATGCGGCTTGCCGTCGACATAGCGCATCGTGACCTGGCTCTTGGCGTCGGGCCGCAGGTAGGGCATGCGGCCGTCGCGGCGCAGCTGGGCCTGGCGCTCCACCAGCCGGTGCGCGTAGTGGATCGGCGCGGGCATGAGCTGCGGGGTCTCGTCGCACGCGTAGCCGAACATCAGGCCCTGGTCGCCGGCGCCGGTGTTCAGGTGATCGTCGCTCGCATGGTCGACGCCCTGCGCGATGTCGTTGCTCTGCTTGTCGTAGGCGACCAGCACGGCACAGCCCTTGTAGTCGATGCCGTATTCCGTGTTGTCGTAGCCGATCCGCTGGATCGTATCCCGCGTGACCTGAATGTAGTCGATGCTGGCGTTGGTGGTGATCTCGCCGGCCAGCACCACCAGGCCGGTGTTGGTCAGCGTTTCCGCGGCAACGCGGCTGAGCGGGTCCTGCGCGAAGATCGCGTCCAGGATCGCGTCGGAGATCTGGTCGGAGACCTTGTCCGGGTGGCCCTCGGAGACCGATTCGGACGTGAAAAGATAATTGCTCAAGTTGGCTTCTCCAGTGAAGTGTCTACGGGCGTTGGGCCCGACTGCACGGGGGCTGTTAGCCCGGCGGGTCAGCCGGCGTTGCCAGCTTCGGAGAAGCCGCGACGCTTTAGCGGATGTCGGCGATGCCAGGAGAAATCACGGGATCATCGCTGCGGACGAGCCGCCCACGAACCCGGTCCCTGGCTATCCCCAGGTGCTTCTGCCACTCCGCAAGTTGTCCCATTAACTCAGTGGCGTTGCAATTATATCGATTCGGTCGCGGTGGATCAGCGGAACAAAGTCACCTCCGCCAGAATGCAGACATGTTGTTGTTGTTGCTACGAAATCTTGCCCGGCTGCCGCTCGGGCTGCTGCACTTTGCCGGGGTGCTGGGGGGATGGGCGGTGTACGCCGGCTCGCCCGGCATGCGCCGCAAGACGCGGGACAATCTGGTGACCGCCGGGCTCGACAGCACGCGACTCGCGGTCTCCAGCGCGGCCGCGGCCGGCCGGGCCGCGCTGGAGACCGCCTACATCTGGTTCCGCCCGGCCGGCGACCTGCTCGCGCGCAGCCGCCACGAGGAGTTCGCGGAGCTCGCCCGGGGCACCGAGGCACGGCGCGCGGCCGGGGACCGTCGCGGCATCATCATCCTGACTCCGCACATCGGCAGCTTCGAGGTCGGCGCGCGCATCTACGCGGCCTTCGCCCCGATCACGGTCCTCTACAAGGCGCCGCGGCGCGACGACCTGCACGAGCTGCTCAAGGCCGCCCGGACCCATCCGCAGCTCACGCCGGTGCCGGCCGATACCGGCGGCGTGCGCGCGCTGCTGCGCGCGCTGAAGCGTGGCGAGGCGATCGGCATCCTTCCCGACCAGGTTCCGTCGGCCGGTGACGGAGCCTGGGCGCCGTTCTTCGGGCGGCCGGCCTTCACCATGACGCTGCCGGCGCGGCTCGCGCAGAAGACCGGCGCCGCGGTCTACCTGCTCGCGGCCTGGCGCCGGCCGCGCGGTCGCGGCTGGGACCTGGAGCTTGCCCCGATGCACGAGCCGCCCACGCCCGAGGCGATCAACCGGGCGGTGGAAGCGATCATCCGCAGGCGACCCGAGCAGTACGTCTGGAGCTACAACCGCTACAAGGCCCCGCCCGCGGCGAACCCGGCGCCCGCGCCCGCCATGGCGGCGGACGATGTCTGAGCTCGCGTTGCGGCTCCTGCGCGCGCTGTCCGCGGTGCCGCACCGCTGGCTGGTGGTGCTCGGCAACCTGTTCGGCACGGTGCTCTACTGGCTGGCAGCGCCGCGGCGGCGGATCGCGCGCACCAACCTGCGGCTCTGCTTTCCGCACCTGACGGAGGAGGAGCGCAACGCCATCTCGCGCCAGCACTTCCGCTACTTCGCCCGCAGCTTCTTCGATCGGTTCGTGCTCTGGTACCAGCCGGCCGAGCGAATCCGCGAGCTGGTGCAGGTGCGCGGCATCGAGCACCTGGAGGCGCATGCGGGCAAGCCGGTGATCCTGCTCGCCCCCCATTTCATCGGGCTGGACGCGGGCGGCACCCGCCTTTCGCTGGATCGCCAGATGATCACCATGTTCGCCAACCAGAAGAACCAGGTCTTCAACCAGGCGATGCGCGAAGGCCGCAGCCGCTTCAACGACGCGGTGCTGCTCTCGCGGCAGGAGGGCCTGCGCACGGCGATCCGCATGATGCGCAACGGCGTGCCGTTCTACTTCCTGCCGGACATGGACCTGGGTCCCCGCGATTCGGTCTTCGTGCCCTTCTTCGGGGTGCCGGCCGCCACCGTGACGTCGGTGGCGCGGCTCGCGCAGATGACCGATGCGATCGTGATTCCCTGCGTGACCGCCATGACCGAGGACGGCTACGTCTGCCGGCTCTATCCGCCCTGGGAGCGCTACCCGGGCAACGACCTCGTCGCGGCCACCGCGCGCATGAACCAGTTCATCGAGGCGCGCGCGCTGGAGATGCCCGCGCAGTACCTGTGGACCCACAAGCGCTTCAAGACCCGCCCGAGCGGCGAGCCGGACCTCTACGGCCGCGCGGGCCAGACCACGATGATGGCGGGACAGGAGGCGACCGAATGAGCGCGCGGCGGATCGAGTTCACCAAGATGCAGGGCGCCGGCAATGATTTCGTCGTCATCGACGCCACCCGCCGGCGGCTCGAGCTGACCCGCGAGCAGTGGCGCTGGCTCGCCGACCGCCGTTTCGGGGTCGGCGCGGACCAGATCCTGGTGGTGGAAGCGCCAGCCCCCGGCGACGAGGGCGTCGATTTCGTCTACCGCATCTTCAATTCGGACGGCGGGGAGGTGGAGCAGTGCGGCAACGGCGCGCGCTGCTTCGTGAAGTTCGTCCGCGACCGCGGCCTCACCGACAAGCGGACCATCCGGGTGCGCACCCGCTCCGGGGTGATCGCGCCCCGGCTGCTGGAGGATGGCCGCGTGGAGGTGGACATGGGTCCGCCCGCGTTCGAGCCGGCCGAGGTGCCGTTCGCCGCCGCCGGCCTGGCAGCTCGGCGACTCGGCCAGGGCAGCCTCTGGCCCCTCGCGCTGGATCTGCCCGGGCAGGCGTCCCCCGTGGTGCGCTGGGTGGCGATCGCCTCCATGGGCAACCCCCATGCGGTGCAGCAGGTCGATTCGGTGCGCGACGCGCCGGTCGCGGTGGAAGGTCCCCAGATCGAGGCGCATCCGCGCTTCCCACGGCGGGTGAACGCCGGCTTCATGGAGATCGTCTCGCGACGAGAGATCCGGCTGCGGGTGTACGAGCGCGGAGTCGGCGAAACGCTCGCCTGTGGCACCGGCGCCTGTGCGGCTGTCGCAATAGGCATACACTGTGGTCTGCTCGACACGCCGGTCGAGGTCCAGACCCTGGGTGGCCGTCTTACCATCCATTGGGAGCCCGGCCAGCCGGTCATGATGACCGGTCCCGCCCAAACCGTCTTCTCCGCGGAGGTCGAAATACCCGAGCGGCCAGAGCTTCCAGCCACTTGAGACAGTCCAGATGAGTCCAGCCAGCCCGGTCGCCCTTCCCGAATCGCCCGAATCCACCTTGTCCGGGAGCCTCCCGGCGGATGCCGATGCGGCGCCCGGCTCCGGGCAGCGTGGGCTGTGGGAGGGCGCGCAGGAGGAGGGCGCCCGGGACGCAGCGGCCCAGGCGCCGGTTGCGAGGCCGCTCGACGACACCCAGGTGGCCGATTGGCTGCATGCCCATCCGGAGTTCTTCGACCAGCACGCCGACCTGCTGGCCGAGGTCCGGCTGCGGCACCCGCATGGCGGCCGGGCGATCTCGCTGGTGGAGCGCCAGGTGCTGGTGCTGCGCGAGCGCAACAAGGCGCTGGAAGCGCGGCTCGCGGATCTGATCCGGATCGGGCAGGATAACGACGCCATCGTGAACCGCCTGCAACAGCTCACCGGCACGCTGCTGCGCGTGACCGACCCGGCCAGCCTGCCCGCGATCGTGGCCGACGGGCTGCGCGAGCGCTTCTCGGTCCCCCAGGTCGCCGTCCGCCTGTGGGGCGTGGCGGCGGTGGCCGCGCCGTACGGCGACGAGGTTTCCGCCGGGATGCAGCGGATGATCGAGGAGATGACGCAGCCGTACTGCGGACCGGCTTCGCATCCGGAGGCGATCTCCTGGCTGCCCGCCGCGGCGGTCCCGGGTGACGGCCCGGACGCGGCTCCGGGCCCGCAGGCCGACGCGGCGCTCCAGACCGGGTCGCTTGCCCTGCTGCCGCTGCGGCTCGAGGTGGACGGGCGCCCCCGAACCTTCGGCGTGCTCGCGCTCGGCAGCCCCGACGCCGGCCGGTTCCAGGCCGGGATGGGCACGGCGTTCCTCGAAGGCATCGCCGAAGTGGCGAGCGCCTCGCTTTCGCGCCTCTTCTGACCCGCCCCGAGAACGGCCGGCCGGTGGCTTCGGCCGGCAGGGCGCCACCGACCATCACCCGATGAGCCCGGCTCCCGCTCCCGACGACGACGTGTCCGCCTATCTCGGGCGGCTCGCCACCGAGCGTGGCTACTCGCCGCACACCATCGCCGGCTACCGCCGCGACCTCGCCACGCTGGCGGCGCTGCATCGGCAGTCCCCCGCCGCGAGCGGCGGCTGGGATGCGGTCACCGACGGCCACGTGCGCCGCTGGGTCGCGCAACGGGCGCGCGAAGGGCTCTCGGCCAGGTCGCTCGCCCGCATGCTCTCCGCCTGGCGCGGCTTCTTCGACGCGCTGGCCGAAGCCGGCCAGGTCCGGACCAATCCGGTGCGCGCCGTGCGCGCGCCGAAGCTGCCGCGGCGGTTGCCGAAGGCGCTCTCGGTGGACCAGGCGATGCAGCTCGTCGACGCGGGCGATCTCGACCACTTCGAAGCGCTGCGCGACCAGGCGATCATCGAGCTCTTCTATTCGAGCGGGCTGCGCCTGTCCGAGCTCACGTCGCTGGATGCGCGCTACGTGCAGGAGCCGCGCGGCGGCTATCGCTCGGCGAGCTGGTTCGATCCCGCGGCCGAGGAGGTGACGGTGCACGGCAAGGGCAGCAAGAAGCGTTCGGTGCCGGTTGGCCGGCCGGCGCTCGCCGCGCTTGCCGCCTGGTGCGCGGCGCGCGACGCATGGCTCGCGCAGCACCCCGCCCGGGCCACCCCCGCGCTCTTCATCACCCGGCGCGGCACGCGACTGTCGAACCGCTCCGTGCAGCTTCGCCTCAAGCAGCTCGCGGCGCGACGAAGCTCCTCCGCCTCCATCCATCCGCATGTGCTGCGCCACTCCTTCGCAAGCCACCTGCTGCAGTCCAGTGGCGACCTGCGTGCGGTGCAGGAGCTGCTCGGGCACGCCAACATCGCCACCACGCAGATCTATACCGCCCTGGATTTCCAGCGCCTCGCGGCGGTCTACGACGCGGCTCACCCGCGCGCGCGGCGGCGCCAGGGTCAGGGTTAACCCGCCAAACCGGCCCTCCCGGCCCCTTGAAAGCCGGGGAACTCGCCCCAAAGTGACCGGGCTTCGGTAGAGTCGCCCGGGCGCCGCTCGTCGCGAGCCGGCGCAGCGTACAATCCGGCCTCCTCGCGGGGGTGAGCCCCGCCAGGACCGCGGCCGGAGCGGCTCGCGGGGCCCGATGCCGGGCCGCAGCCGACCGGTCGAGTGGAGTTGGACGATGGCACAGAATCAGGCACAGGCAGCGAGTCAGTCCAGGGGACAGGCCAAAGGGCAGGCGCCCGGCGACCGCCTCGTTCCCGCGACCATCCTCACCGGCTTTCTCGGCAGCGGCAAGACGACGCTGCTCAACAAGATCCTGCACGACGACCACGGACTCAGGATCGCGGTGATCGAGAACGAGTTCGGCGAAGAGGGCATCGACAACGACCTCCTCATGCAGAACCCGGAGGAGCAGATCGTCGAGATGAACAACGGCTGCATCTGCTGCACCGTTCGCGGCGACCTGATCCGCATCCTCTCGGACCTGAAGGCGCGGCGTGACGCCGGCGAGATCAAGTTCGACCGCGTGGTGATCGAAACCACCGGCCTCGCCGATCCCGGCCCGGTGGCGCAGAGCTTCTTCATGGACGACGAGGTGGCGGAGAGCTACCTGCTCGACGCGGTGATCACCGTGGTCGACGCCAAGCATGGCGGCAAGCAGCTCGACGAGCACACCGAGGCCCAGGCGCAGGTGGGCTTCGCGGACCGCATCCTCATGTCGAAGGTTGACCTGGTCTCCCAGGACGAGCAGGAGGCGCTGCGCCAGCGGCTGGTGCGCATGAACCCGCGCGCCTCCGTGAAGCCGGTGCAGTTCGGCAATGCCGACGTGGCCGAGATCCTGGACATCAAGGGGTTCAACCTCAACGCCATCCTGGAGGTCGATCCGGACTTCCTCGAGAGCGACGACCACACGCACGACGACCAGGTGTCGTCGTTCGTGTTCAAGTCCAGCCGGCCGTTCGACGGCCTCAAGCTGGAGGAGTTTCTGAGCGGCATCGTCCAGGTCTATGGCCCGGACCTGCTGCGCTACAAGGGAGTGCTGTATGTGAAGGGCTCGGACCGGCGGATGGTCTTCCAGGGCGTGCACATGCTCATGGGGGCCGATGCCGGGCGCAAGTGGGAACGTGGCGAAAAGCCGTCTAGCAAGATGGTGTTCATCGGCCGGAACCTGCCGAAGGACACCTTCATGCAGGGTCTGGGGCAGTGCCTGGCTTAGGCTGGGCCGCTTCTTTCTTGTCAGCGCGGGCGCTGCCGCCAGGCGGCCCGCACTTCGAGTGAAGGAATTAACATGGTTGCTACCAGACAGGTCAGGGCGTTGACCGAGGCAGAGATCCTGAAGATGCCGGAATCGGACTACATGAATCCGGCGCAACTGGAGTTCTTCCGCGAACGCCTGCTGGAGATGGAGCGTGACATCCGCAACAACGCGGACGAAACCACCGAGCACCTCCGGGAAACCGTCATCGTGCCCGATCCGGCGGATCGCGCCACGATCGAGGAGGAGCACGCGCTGGAGCTTCGGACCCGGGACCGCGAACGCAAGCTGCTGAAGAAGATCAAGCAGTCGCTCGAGCGGATCGATTCCGGCGACTACGGCTACTGCGAGGAAACCGGTGATGCCATCGGCATCCCGCGCCTGCTCGCGCGGCCGACGGCGACCCTGTCGCTGGAGGCGCAGCAGCGCCGCGAGCTGCGCCAGAAGCTGTACGGCGACTGAGCCGGCGTCGCCGGCCGTCGCCAGCTCCTCGCGGGTTCCTCACAGGGGAACCGATCGCGCGAGCGGCGCGCTTCTGAAGCGGAAAAGGGCCCGATCGGGCCCTTTGCCTATCTGGGACGCCGCACCTCGTTCGCTTTTCCGGGCCTGTTGCTCGAAGCGGATTCCCAGGCCTGCCGGTCGGGCCAAGTCGACCGATCGGTGGCGGGCCGTGGGGCGGGAAATCGGGGGGTGCGATGCTACACTGGTTTGGACAGTCCAAGGGCGAAGACCAGTGATTTTTTCTATCTTCGGGAAGAGGGAGAAGGCACGACGCAGGGAGGCAGACACCACCACCCAGCGCGGCAACCCGAGCACGGCCACCGCCGCGACGACTGCCGTCAACCAGCGCGAGATCGCCCGGCGCACTGCCGAGAAGATCGACCTGATCGAAAGCCAGATGGATCTCGCCATCCCGGCGCGCGTCTCGCGCCCGGACGAGCATCCGGCCCGTTCCGATGCCCTCGCGGATTCGCTGCCATCGCCCGCGCCCGCCCGCCGGGCCGTGGCCGCCGGCATCGACCAGGATGGCCTGGTCATGTTTCCGTCCGCCCAGGCGCATGCGCCGGCCAACGGCAGGTCGGCCGCACCCGGCGTCGATCCCAGCACCTCGGTCATCCTGGGAGACACCCACGCCGAGCACGCGGTGGAGGTCCTGAGCTCGGGCCTGCTGCCGGTGTTCGAGGAAGCCGCCGTCCTCTATTCCAACGGACAGTCCAACGAGGCCGCCATGATCCTGTGGCAGGCCATCAAGGAAAACCAGCTCGGCCAGCACACCGAGCAGGCCTGGAAGATGTTGTTCGAGCTCTATCAGGCGGCCGGTCGCCGGCCCGAGTTCGAGAGCCTGGCCATCGACTACGCCTCCCGCTTCGAGAGCTCGCCGCCCGCCTGGAGCGACGACCTGTCGCCTCCACCCGCGCCCGCGGAGAAGAAGACGCTCGCCGCCTCCACCATCGTCTTTCCCATCAAGCTCGACGCCCAGGCGGTCAAGCAGGTGGAGCAGATGCAGCGTGCCGCCCAGCGCAGCCGGCCGGCGGAGGTCGACTTCAGCAAGGTCGTGGCGGTGGATGCGGTCGGCGCGGACCTGCTGCTGCGCGTGCTGGTGGACTTCCGCAGGAACGGCCGTCCGCTCACGCTCTCCGGCGTGAAGGAGCTGCGCGCCGCGCTTGCCGGCTGCATCGAGGTCGGCCGCCGCGATCCGTCGGACGCCTGCTGGCTGCTCAAGCTGGAGACGCTGCGCTTTCTCGGCGAGCAACAGCGCTTCGAGGACCTCGCCATCGACTACTGCGTGACGTACGAGGTCTCGCCGCCCTCCTGGGAGCCGATGCCGGAGTCCATCCGGCTGGAGAACGACGCCGCCGACGCCGCGAGCGACAAGCCCGACGAGGAGCATCCGGAAGATGCGTTCGCGCTGGTCGGCGAGATCGACGGGCGCCCGGATGGCACCTTCAAGGCGCTGCGGCAGTACTCGGAAGAGCATTCCGAGGTGGTGATCGATTGCCGGCGCCTGCGCCGGATGGATTTCGTCTGCGCCGGGGAGATGCTGAACGAGGTCGCCGCCATGCGCGGCGCCGGCAAGTTCCTCGTCTTCAAGGACCTGAGCTACCTGGTCGCCTGCCTGATGATGGTCATGGGCATCCATGACCTGGCGGAGCTCAATCTCCGGACGCACTAGGGCGGCGCCGCCGCCCCGTTACCTCCGCCCGCCACCGTTTGCCCTGGCGGCAGGGGATTGAATCGAGTCGTATGATCCCCACGTCAGCAGAATGCAGACGGCGGGAAACCCATGACGACAATCGTTTCGGTGCGGCGCGGCGACAAGGTCGCGCTCGGTGGCGACGGCCAGGTGACGCTCGGCAACACGGTGGTGAAGTCGAGCGCCCGCAAGGTGCGGCGCCTGCATGACGGCAAGGTGCTGGCCGGGTTCGCCGGCGGCACGGCCGACGCCTTCACCCTCTTCGAGCGCTTCGAGGCGAAGCTGGAGAAGTATCCGGCCAACCTGATGCGCGCCGCGGTGGAGCTCGCCAAGGACTGGCGCACGGACCGCATGCTGCGGCGGCTGGAGGCGATGCTCGCCGTCGCCGACAAGCAGCATTCGCTCATCATCACCGGCACCGGCGACGTGCTGGAGCCGGAGCACGGGCTGCTCGCGATCGGCTCGGGCGGCCCCTTCGCCCAGGCCGCGGCGAGGGCGCTGCTGGAGAACACCGAGCTGGGTCCGCAGGAGATCGTGGCCAGGTCGCTCGCCATCGCCGGCGACATCTGCATCTACTCCAACCAGCAGCACACCATCGAGACGCTATGACGCAGATGACACCGCAGGAGATCGTCTCCGAGCTCGACAAGCACATCATCGGGCAGGAGGAGGCCAAGCGCGCCGTCTCGATCGCCCTGCGCAACCGCTGGCGCCGGCAGCAGGTGCCGGAGCCGCTGCGCCACGAGATCACGCCCAAGAACATCCTGATGATCGGGCCGACCGGCGTCGGCAAGACCGAGATCGCGCGGCGCCTCGCGCGCCTGGCGAACGCGCCCTTCATCAAGGTGGAAGCCACCAAATTCACCGAGGTGGGCTACGTCGGCAAGGACGTCGACTCCATCATCCGCGACCTGGTCGAGGCGTCGATCAAGCAGCAGCGGGACCAGGAGAAGCGGCGCATGGATTCGCGCGCGCGTGACGCGGCCGAGGAGCGCATCCTGGATGCGCTCCTGCCGTCGACGTCGCGGCCGGCCGGCGCGTCGCCGTTCGGCTTCACCGGCAACGACGACGAGACGCCGCGGGTGGAGGATTCCGCCACGCGGCAGAAGTTCCGCAAGCGGCTGCGCGAAGGCGACCTGGACGACAAGGAGATCGAGATCGAGGTGGCCCAGCAGGCGCCTGCCGTGGAGCTGATGGGCCCGGCCGGGATGGAAGAGCTCACCAACCAGTTGCAGGGCATGTTCCAGGGGCTGCAGGGCCGCAGGAAGTCGCGCAAGCTCAAGATCCGCGAGGCGATGAAGCTGCTGGTGGACGAGGAAGCCGGCAAGCTGGTGAACGACGAGGAGATCAAGACCCAGGCGCTTGCCAACGTCGAGCAGAACGGCATCGTCTTCCTGGACGAGGTCGACAAGATCGCCGTTCGCAGCGACGTGCACGTCGGCGACGTCTCGCGCCAGGGCGTGCAGCGCGACCTGCTGCCGCTGGTGGAAGGCACCACCGTCAGCACCCGCTACGGCATGGTGAAGACCGACCACATCCTCTTCATTGCCTCGGGCGCGTTCCACCTGTCCAAGCCGTCGGACCTGATTCCGGAGATGCAGGGGCGCTTCCCGATCCGGGTGGAGCTTGCCTCGCTGTCGGTGGACGACTTCGTGCGCATCCTGACCGAAACCGATGCGAGCCTCACCAAGCAGTACCAGGCGCTGCTCGCGACCGAGGACGTCACGCTGGAGTTCCGGCCCGACGGCATCCGCCGGCTCGCCGAGATCGCGTTCCGCGTCAACGAGACCACCGAGAACATCGGCGCCCGGCGCCTGCACACGGTGCTGGAGCGGTTGCTGGAGGAGGTGTCGTTCAAGGCCAGCCGGCAGAGCGGCGAGACGGTGATCGTCGATGCGGCGTTCGTCGACCAGCGGCTCGGCGAAGTGGCCGCGGACGAGGATCTCTCGCGCTACGTCCTGTAGGCGGAGCGGGGAGCTTCGTCGAGGCGCACTCCAGCGCCTTCCCTCGGAGGGTTGCTCGCTGCAGCCCTCTCCTGCCAGTATGTCCTGGAGGGGCGGCTCTTGCCGGCGGCCATCGCCAGCGCGAGCGCGCCGAGCAGCAGGACGGCCCCCGTCGCGCCGAGCGGCTCCTGGCTTCGCGGGCCGCGGTTGGTGCGAGCGGCGGCCGGGCCGCGGCCGATGGCGCGGGCCGGGGCGGTGCGGACATCGTCCCCCCGCGCCGAATACCTGCCGCTGCCGTCTTTGGCCGTGCCACTGCCGTGGCTCGCGTTCGTTGCGCCGGACGCGCTGGCCGCGTCGCGTGCGTCGTCCTTGCCTGTGTCGTGCGATCCCGTCGCGACGCTGTCCGCCATCTCCGCGCCGCGGGTGCCCAGGGGCTGTTCCGGGCCGGTGGTGGTGTCGCGCCGCGTCTGGTGCTCCATCTCCGCGTTGATCTCGCCGCCGGTGATGATGAAGGCGGTCATGATCCAGAGCCAGGTCATGAAGCCGATGATCGCGCCGAGCGAGCCGTAGGTCTCGTTGTAGGAGCCGAAGTTCGCGACATACCAGGAAAAGAGCAGCGACCCGATCATCGCGATGACCACGGCGATCACCGCGCCGGGGGTGACCCACTTCCACTTCGCCTCCGATCGGCTGGGCCCCCAGCGATAGAGCGCGGAGAGGGCGAGCAGCATCGCGATGATGAGGACGATGGCGCTGCCGATCTTGACCAACAGCTCCGTCATGGCGCCGAGGCCGATCATCTCCACGACGAGCGGCATCACCACCACCACGCCGATGATCGCGAGCAGCAGGATGATCGCGCCGATGGTGAACGTGAGCGAGGTGAGCGTGAGCTTCACGAAGCCGCGCTTCTCCCGTTCGTCGTAGGCGACGTTCATCGCCTCGAACAGCGCCTTCATGCCGGCATTGGCGCTCCATAGCGCGATCGCGAGCGACACCGCCAGGGCGATGCCGAGGCCGGTGTTGGGTTGCTGGGAGAGCCGCGTGAGCTGCTCGCCGATGATCTCCTGGCCGCCGCCGGGAACGTAGTCGTTGATGAACGCAATGTGCTGTTGCACGGTGGCGGGATCCGCGAAGAGGCCGTAGACCGAGATGAACGCGGTCATCGCCGGCACCATCGCGAGCAGGAGGTAGAACGTGGCGCCCGCGGCCACCAGGAGCACCCGGTCCCGGGTGAACTCCTTGTAGACGCGGACGAGGATTTCCTTCCAGCCGGGCGCGGGAATGTCGGTGGGCTTGTGAGCCTCCCGGCCCCTCGGATCGATTGCGGCGGCGGTTGCTGACATGGGCGTATCCGGACTGTCCGTTTTCGCCGGCATTAGCAAGAGCCGGGCCCGAAGGAAGCTCAGCCCGCCTGCGACGGCGGCCTGACCAGCGGCGTCGCTCCGGTCGCCAGGTGTTCCGGCCGGCCCCGGCTAAGCGCCAGCATCGCGGCGGTCTTCCTCAGCGCGGGCGAGTCCGCCAGCTCCTTCAGGGT
Source organism: Pseudomonadota bacterium (assembly GCA_023388075.1). GTDB lineage: Bacteria > Pseudomonadota > Gammaproteobacteria > Burkholderiales > Burkholderiaceae_E > Lautropia. The sequence continues at coordinate 4,870 of JAEWGX010000001.1, read as the reverse complement.
GAGCGCCTGCCGCCGCCGCCAGTTCGGATGCTCGCTGGACGTGGCGGGCAGGTTGACCGGTTCCGATTCGCCCGCGAGGTCGTCCACCTGAAGGAGCGCGAGCAGCGACGGCGTGCTCGCGAGGAACGCGTGCACGGCCAGCGCGAGCCGCTCGATGTCGGGCGGGGCGTCCGTGGTGCCGGCCGCGGGCAGCAGCCCCTCGCGGCGCAGCGCGGCCAGCAGCAACTCGCGGTCGCGCCCGCGCGCGGCGCGCAGCCGCTCGCCTTCGCCCGGAGCGGGATAGGCGCCAAGACGCTCCCTCAGGTCGATGTCTCGGCCCTCCCACCAGCCGCGCAAGGTCGGCAGGTCGTGGCTGCCGGCCACCGCCATCGCAAGCTCGGGATAGCGTTCCGGCGGCAGGAAGCCGTCGCCGCCGTCGGCGTTCTCGCCGGCTTCCTCGCGCTCGAAGAACAGCACGCGGTAGGAGAGGACGTTGGCCCGCGCCATCCGCTCCCGAAAGCCGACCGGCACGGTGCCCAGGTCCTCGCCCACGACCAGGCAGCGCTGCCGATGGCTCTCCAGCGCCAGGATCGCGATCATGTCCTCCAGTGGATAGGCCACGTACGCCCCTTCGGCGGGCGAGGCGCCCTGCGGCACCCAGTAGAGATGCTGCAGGCCCATCACGTGGTCGATCCGCAGGCCGGCCGCGTGACGCATGTTGGCGCGCAGCAGCTGCACGAAGCTGCGGTAGGCCTCCTCGCGCAGCGCGCCCGGATGGAAGGGGGGCAGTCCCCAGTCCTGCCCCGCGGCGTTGTAGATGTCCGGCGGCGCGCCCACCTGCGCGCCGGAGATCACCGCCGCGGCGTTGGCCCAGGTCTCCGCGCCGCTGCGGTCCGCGCCCACGGCGAGGTCGCGGTAGAGGCCGATCGCCATGCCCATCGCCTTCGCGCGCGCGGCCGCCTCGCCGAGCTGCAGGTCGGCCACCCACTGCAGCCACGCGAGGAAGGTGATCCGGTCGGCATTGTCCTGCGCGAACCGGGCGACGTCGGGCGAGTCGGGATCGCGATAGGCCTCCGGCCAGGCATGCCAGTCGGCGAGCGCCGGATCGAGCCGCGCGAAGTGCTCGCGCAGCGCGAGGAAGCGCACGTGGCGCTCCAGCACGTCGCCCCGCTCGCGTCGGAAGCTTTCGAACTCGGCCCGCCGGCTGTCGCGGCACGCCTCGAACATCGCCTCCAGCGCGGTCAGCTTGGCGGCGGTGACCCGTTCGTAGTCGAGGAGCGGCTCGGGGCGGCAGGCGGCCACCGTGTCGAGCACCGCGCGCATGCGCGCCGATTCGAGGACGGTGGACGCCTGGCTGCATCCCAGCAGCGCCGGCAGCGCGGGGACGTCGATGTAGAGCAGGTTGAGCAGCAGCCGGCTCGCCGGCGAGTAGGGGCTCGCATGCGTCGGGTTGTCATGGAACATCGCATGCAGCGGGTTCAGCCCGACGATGTCCGCGCCGTGGGCGGCCACGATCTCCACCAGCCGGCGCAGGTGGCCGAAGTCGCCGATGCCCCAGTCCGCCTCCTCGCGCAGCAGGTAGAGTTGCACCGCGATTCCCCAGAGGCGCTGCCCCGCTTCGAGCTCGGGTGGCAGCCAGCAGCGGCCGGGAGACACGATCAGCGTGGTGGTCTGCGCCGGTGTGCTGCCCGCGCGGACCTCCAGCCGGTGGTAACCCCAGGGCAGCCCCTGCGGCATCGGCAGGCGGCGACGCTGCATGGACCGCCCGTCGACCTGCTCGCTCGCGACCAGCGCCAGCCGATCGAACGCGGTCCGTCCGCTGCGCTCGCCGCCGTCCTCCAGCCGCAGCCGCCAGGCGACCTCGCCCGCGTCGGCCGGCAGGGTGAGGTCCACCGTGGGCGTCGCGGCGTCGGGCACCACGATCACCGCGACGGGGGGCAGCGGCCGCAGCCAGTCCGCGCGCAGTCGCGCGTGAAGCGCCTCGGCCGCCTGGGCCTCGTCGGCGACTGGCAGGCCCATCGCGGCGAGCAGCTTGCGTCGGGTCTCGTCGCTCGTTCGCACCACCTTTCCGTGCGCGTCGCGGAACTCGGGCTCGATGCCCATCCGTTCCGCCAGCTTCGTCAGCGCGGAGCCTTCGCGCTCGGGCAGGGGGCTTGCGCCCTGCAGCGACCAGCGGACCATCCAGGGGCCGAAGCGGCCATCGGCCTGCGCGTCCGCGGCCACCGCGCCGGCCGCATCGGGCCGGATCTCGGGCCGGTCGTCAGGTCGGCCTTCGGGTCGGTTCTCGCACCACAGCTCCCGTCCGGCCGGCGCGGGAAAGCCCGCGACGGTGGCGTCCGAGAGGTTCGCTTCCAGCACCAGCTGTCCGCCATCGCCCAGGTCCCAGCGCACCACCACCGCGCCGGGCGCGATCACCTGGTAGCGGCCTCCCGACCGGCAGCGGGAGAGCAGCGGGACGATCTCGGCATGCCGCATGGCGATCGCCCGTCGATACCAGGCCAGCGTCGCCGCGTGCGGCGCCTTGGCACGGTCGTCCCAGGCGAGCTTGGCGGAGGCGAACGTGGCTTCGGCGGTGGGGTCCGGAATGCGCTTGCGCACCTCCGGATCGGCGAACTGCGGAAAGCGCGCGAACTCGTTGCGGCGACCCTCGCGCACCGCGTCGCCCAGCTCCGGGCCGAAGTCGCAGAAGAACGGAAACGGCTGCGCCGCGCCCCATTCCTCGCCCATGAAGAGCATCGGAACCTGCGGCAGCAGCAGGTACACGGCCGCGACGGCGCGCATCGCGGGCGGCGTGGCCACGGTATGGAGCCGGTCGCCGAAGGCGCGGTTGCCTATCTGGTCGTGGTTCTGGATGAAGGCGACGAACGCCGTGGGCGGCAACGCACCGCTCGGCTCGCCGCGCGGCTCGCCGCGCTACGGCATGTGCTCGCCCTGGAAGGCGAAGCCTTCGGCGAGCGCGCGCCCCAGCTTCCGGGTGTCGTCCAGGTAGTCGGCGTAGTAGCCGTCGGCCTCTCGCGTCACCGCGGCGTGGAGCACGTGATGCACGTCGTCGTTCCACTGCGCGCTGTACCAGCGGGGCGAGCCATCCGAGTTGCGCGCGAGACGCCTGGCCGCGTTGTCCTCGTTCTCCAGGATGAGGTGCACCGGGCGATCGGTCACGCTCGCGCGCGCGCGCTCGGCCATCTCCTTCAGCAGATGCGGCTCGCTGTCGTCGATGAGCGCATGCACCGCGTCGAACCGCAGGCCATCCAGGTGAAACTCCTCCAGCCAGTAGCAGGCGTTCTCGATGAAGAACTCGCGCACCGGCCCCGCATCCGGCCCGTCCAGGTTGATCGCCTTGCCCCACGGCGTGTCGTGCCGGTCGGTGAAGACCTGCGGCGCGATCGCATGCAGATAGGCGCCTTCCGGGCCGAAGTGGTTGTAGACCACGTCGAGCAGCACCGCGAGCCCGCGCGCGTGGGCCGCCTCCACCAGCGCCTTGAAGTCCTCGGGGCGTCCGTAGGCGCCGTCGGGCGCATACGGCAGCACGCCGTCGTAGCCCCAGTTGCGCGCGCCCGGGAAGTCCGCGATCGGCATGATCTCGATCGCCGTGATGCCGAGCGCGGCGAGGTGATCCAGCTTGTCGATCGCGGCGCGGAAGGTGCCCTCGGGCGTGAACGCGCCGACGTGCAGCTCGTAGATCACCAGCTCTTCCAGCCGCCGCCCGCGCCAGCCGCCATCCTGCCAGGCATGGGCCCGCGGATCGATCACCTCGCTCGGGCCGTGCACGTCCTCGGGCTGGAAGCGCGAGGCAGGGTCCGGCACGCGCGTCCCGTCGGGCAGCACGAAGCGATAGCGGGTGCCGGCGCGGGCGCGGGCGGTCGTGAGCTCGTGCCAGCCGCCGCCGGCCGGGTGCATCGCGAGCAGCTCGTCGTCGCCTTCGCCAACGCCACCACTTTCGAGCAGCAAGCGGACGTCGGCATGCGCCGGTGCCCAGAGGCCGAAGCGTACCCGACCGTCGTCGCGGACCTCGGCGCCGAAAGGCATCGGATGCGCGCGACGTACCGGCACCGCCGACGAACCAGCGCGCTGTCCGCCCCCGGCTTCGGCGGGTGCCGCGCCGCGGCACTCGTCCAGCAACGCCAGCACGCCTTGCAGCGGAATGCCCACCCAGTCGGGCCGGTTGGCCAGCTCGTAGCTCACCTCGTAGAGCGCCTTCTCCAGCATGAAGAAGCGGATGACGCGCTCCGCTTCGGCGCGGTCCTTCGGGCAGCCCGCGACGTCGCCGGCCGCGTCCAGGTAGGCGTCCAGGTAGGCCTGCCCGGCGCGTCGCACCCAGGCGGCGATGCGCGAGTCCACGGATTCGGGGCCTTCCTCGGCGTGCTCTCCAGGCGCGCGCAGCGCCGCGGCCGCCGCATAGGCGATCGAGCGCAGCAGACCGGCCACGTCGCGCGGTGCCGCATGCTTCGCGCGGCGTTCCTCGCGCGGTCGCATCGGCTCGCCCTCGAAGTCGACGATCATCGCGTCGCCGTCGGCCACCAGCACCTGGCCGAGGTGGAAGTCGCCGTGGTGGCGCGTCTTGTGAAAGACGGGCAGGCGGTCGGCCGGAAGCAGCAGGTCGATCGCCGCTTCCAGCTCGGCGGCGCGGGCACGCAGCTCGGCGGCGAGGCGACGGGCCGAGGCGGGCAACGACGCGTCCCGCGCCGCCAGGCTGTCCAGCGTACGGCGGGCCATGTCCCGCAGCTGGTCGGCCCAGGTCTGAAGGTCCGCATGCGCGACCGGCTCTGGCCGGAAGGCAGGATCGTCCGCGTCGATGCCGAAGGCACGGTGCATCTCCGCGGTGCGCCGGCCCAGCCGGCGCAGCCAGTCGATGGTGGGGTCGCCCGGTCCCGCGACCGGCGCGTCCTGCGGC
>JAEWGX010000104.1 GCA_023388075.1 Pseudomonadota bacterium | reverse complement strand
GGTATTCGCGGTGCACGCGGCCGGCATGCCGGGAGGCGACAACGCCGCCATGGTCGGGTTCGCGTTCGGCGTCTACGGGCTCACCCAGGCGCTGTTCCAGTTTCCGCTCGGCGCGGCGTCGGATCGGTTCGGCCGCAAGCCCGTGATCGTCGCGGGGCTGCTCGTGATGCTCGCCGGAAGCCTGGCCGCCGCGGTCGCGGAGACCGTCGCGGGGCTCGCCGTGGGGCGCGCCATCCAGGGCGCGGGCGCCATCTCGGCCGCGCTTGGCGCCTTGCTTGCCGACGCGACCCGCGCTTCGCAGCGGACGAAGGCGATGGCGCTGGTGGGCGCGATGATCGGCGTGTCGTTCGCGGTATCGCTGATCGCGGCGCCGCTCCTCTACCGCGCCGTCGGCCTTTCGGGCCTCTTCGTGCTGACCGGGATCCTCGCCGTAGCCGGCATTGCCATCGTCGCCTGGGCAGTGCCGACGCCGCCCCGCTCGTCCCCGGCACGGGCGAGGCATTCGGATGCCGCGTTGCACGCCGCCCCACCGCATGACGCGACCGCCACCATCGGCGCGCCGACGCGCTGGACGGACGGCGACCTGCTGCGCCTGGATGCCGGGATATTCGTCCTGCACTTCGCGCAGACGGCGATGTTCGTGGTGATCCCGTCGCGGCTGGTCGCTGCCGGGCTTGCGCTGCCGGAGCACTGGAAGATCTACCTGCCGGTGCTGGTCGCCTCGTTCGCGGCGATGATGCCGCCGCTCAACCGGGCCGAGCGCACGGGGCGGCTGCGCGCGCTGTTCCTCTTCGCGATCCTGCTGCTGGTCGTGACGCATCTCGGGTTCGCGTTCGTGCCGACCGGGCTCGTGGCCCTGTCGGCGATGCTGCTGCTCTTCTTCATCGGGTTCAACATGCTGGAGGCGCTGATCCCTTCGCTGGTCTCGCGGCTCGCGCCCGCGGCCGCGCGCGGGGCGGCGCTCGGCGTCTACAACACCAGCCAGTCGCTCGGCATCTTCGCCGGCGGCGCGCTCGGTGGCGTGCTGGTCGAGCGCGCCGGCGATGGTGCCGTCGCCCTTGCCGGCGCGGTGCTGATGGCGGCCTGGTTCCTGCTGGCTCGCGGCGCGCGGCGTTGGCCGCTGGGAAGCGGCGTGCTCGGCGACCCGCGGTCCGCCCCGGGACGCACCACCGGGGCCGCGGCGGCGTCGCCGCCCTCCGCCGTTCCGCCGGGATAGGCCGGGACAGGGTGGCGGCAAGGCCGGCGCGGGCCCTTCCTCTAGGTCTTCACGACTAGCCCGTATCGGCGTTCCGCCGGATCCGCGGCGGGAGTTCGATCAGGGCACAATAGCTCGTGCAGGAAGCCGGAAGCTTCCGCACGAAGACGAAACGAAGACGGATCAACTGGGTATACAAGACGGCTCGCAAGGGCGGAGGAAGTCACATGGCATCGGTCAACAAGGTCATCCTGATCGGCAATCTCGGCCGGGATCCGGAAACGCGCTATTCACCGGATGGCGCGGCCATCTGCAACGTGTCCATCGCCACCACGTCGCAGTGGAAGGACAAGGCCACCGGCGAGCGCAAGGAAGAAACGGAGTGGCATCGGGTCACCTTCTACGGGCGCCTCGCGGAGATCGCCGGGGAGTACCTCAAGAAGGGACGCTCGGTCTACGTCGAAGGCCGCCTCAAGACGCGCAAGTACAAGGACAAGGAAGGCATCGAGAAGTACTCCACGGACATCATCGCGGACCAGATGCAGATGCTGGGCAGCCGCGAGGGCATGGGCGGCGGTGGCCGCAGTGACGATGGCGGGTTCGGTGGCGGGTATGAAGGCGGCCGCGGTGGCGCAGGCGAGCGTGCCGGCGCTACCGCCGGGGCCGCCGCAGGGGCGGGAGCGGGCGGCGCGCGGCGCGCTCCGAACTTCGACGACATGGACGACGACATCCCGTTCTAGGTGACGGGAGCGCCGGTAATTGGCATGCGCGAGGCGCGTCGATCGGTTGCCCGCCTGGTCGCGGTCGCCCCCTTCGGGTTGCCGGCTTTCGTGAGCGGGACCGGCTCGTCCAGTCAACAGTTGCTGGCGGCAGCCGCTCGGGGGGACGTCGAGGCCGTCCGGGAGGGCGTGGCGCGCGGCGCCGATCTGGAAGTGCGGGACGAGCGGGGCAGGACCCCCCTGCTGGTGGCCACGCATCGCAATCACGTGGCCGCTGCCCGCGTCCTCATCGAGGCGGGCGCGGACGTCAACGCCAAGGACGCGATCCAGGACAGCCCGTATCTCTACGCGGGCGCGCGCGGCCACCTCGAGATCCTTCGGATGACGCTCGCGCACGGTGCCGACCTTCGCAGCACCAATCGCTATGGCGGTACCGCGCTGATTCCGGCCGCGGAGCGGGGTCACGTCGAGACGGTCGGGGCGCTGATCCAGGCCGGGGTGGACGTGGATCACGTGAACAACCTCGGCTGGACCGCGCTGCTGGAGGCGGTGATCCTCGGTGACGGCGGCAGCCGGCATGTCGACATCGTCAGGTTGCTGGTGGCCGCCCAGGCGGACGTCAACCTGGCGGACCGGGAGGGCGTGACCGCCCTGGAGCACGCCCGCCGCAAGGGCCAGGCCGAGGTGGCGCGCATATTGGCCACGGCCGGAGCGCGATGACCCCTGATCGCGTGCCGCCTGCCGGCATGGCGTGGGTGCCGGGCGGGACCTTCCGAATGGGGTCGGACCGCCACTATACGGAGGAGGCGCCCGCCCACCACGTCACGGTGGATGGCTTCTGGATGGATCGGCTGCCCGTGACCAACGAGCGGTTCGCGCGCTTCGTCCTGGAGACCGGTCACGTCACCTTCGCGGAGCTGGCGCCGGATCCGGCGCACTATCCGCATGCCGCGCCGGAGATGCTCTTCGCCGGCTCGCTGGTTTTCGTCAAGCCGTCCGCCGACGACCCCGTCGGGGCCGGTACGCCGTGGTGGCGGTACGTGCGGGGCGCAACCTGGCGCCACCCCTATGGCCCGGGCAGCAGCATCGATGGGTTGGAGCAGCATCCGGTCGTGCACGTGACCTATCCGGATGCGCTTGCCTTCGCCCGATGGGACGGCAAGGACCTGCCCACCGAAGCGGAATGGGAGTTCGCCGCCCGCGGCGGACTCGAGGATGCCGAGTACGCCTGGGGCAGCGAGCTGATGCCCGCAGGAGTACCGATGGCCAACACCTGGCAGGGCGATTTCCCGTGGCGAAACCTCATGGAGGACGGATACGAGCGGACTTCCCCGGCGGGCGCCTTTCCGGCCAACGCCTACGGCCTTCACGACATGATCGGCAACGTCTGGGAGTGGACGTCGGACTGGTACCGGCCCCGCCACCGCGCGGACCCCTCCAAGGCCTGCTGCATCCCGCGCAATCCGCGGGGCGGCCGCGAGGACGAGAGCTACCCCGACCGATTCACGGATCCCGCCGCCATGGGCATTCCCAGGAAGGTCCTGAAGGGCGGCTCACACCTGTGCGCGCCCAACTACTGCCAGCGCTACCGGCCTGCCGCCCGCTATCCGGAACCAATCGACACTTCCACCGGCCACGTCGGTTTCCGCTGCGTCCTGCGGCCGGCTTGAGGGTTGCGGTCAGGTCAAAAGAGGGCGCTGCCTTGTACGCAAAGGCGGTTGCCGGGCTTGGCGAAGCTTGCGGCTATCCCGCGATGCGACGCAGCAACCGGACCAGCTGGTCCCGCTCCGCTGCATCCAGGTCGCCGAAGGTCGTCTCGGAAATCTGCCTGGCGAACGGCACCGTCTGCTCCACCAGCGCGGCGCCGGCGGGCGTGAGCGCCAGGTCCACGTGACGCGCGTCCCCCGGCTCGTGGGTAGCGGTGAGCAACTCGCGGATCTTCAGCCGCTCCACGATGCCGCGCACCGAGGCCTCGTCGATCGCGGTGGCATCGACGACCGCGTGCACGTCGCACCCGGTCCGGTCACGGACGGCGCACAGCACGACGAACTGCGCAGCGGTGAGGCGGTTGTCCGGCACTGCCGCCTGGAAGATCTCCACGTGGCGCTGGTACGCGCGCCGCAGCAGGTGCCCGATCTGGTCGGAAAACCGGTAGTCCCGGTCTGATGCGTCGTTCATTCTGAGCTTCCTCTCCGGTGCGTCATCCGAGCAGCGGCGGGCGGCCGAGCGGCCAGGGGTTCGCCGGCGCGAGCGGCTCGAAGCGCCGTCCGCTCGGCGCACCGTCATCGTGCCACGCGCCGGCGGCGAGCGCATCCG
>JAEWGX010000101.1 GCA_023388075.1 Pseudomonadota bacterium | reverse complement strand
GAGCTCATCGAGGGGTTCGGCGCGACCATCGTGCCGGATTCGATCAAACCGCTCCAAGGAGATGCCGGATGATGAAGAACCAGCTTGCCGGGCTGATGAAGCAGGCCCAGCAGATGCAGGACAACATGAAGAAGGTCCAGGAGCAGCTGGCCTCGATCGAGGTGGAAGGGCAGTCCGGCGCGGGCCTGGTCAAGGTCGTCGTGAACTGCCGCAACGACGTCAAGCGCGTCACCATCGATCCCAGCCTGCTCGCGGACGACAAGGACATGCTCGAGGACCTGGTCGCCGCGGCGGTCAACGACGCGCTGCGCAAGGCCGAGCAGACCTCGCAGGAGCGGATGGCGGCGGTCACCGCCGGCTTGCCGCTGCCGCCGGGCTTCAAGATGCCGTTCTGACCGGCCACCATGCCCATTCCGGCGCTCGCCACCGATTGAAGACGCCCGCGTCGTTCGAGCTGCTGACCCGCGCGCTCAAGCGCCTGCCCGGCGTCGGCCCCAAGACCGCCCAGCGCTATGCGCTGCACCTGCTGCAGCGGGATCGCGATGCCGCGCGCGACCTCGCTGCCGGCCTGACCGAAGCCCTGGCTCGGGTGCGCCAATGCAGCCGCTGCAACACCTTCACCGAGGAAGCGGTGTGCGACATCTGCGCATCGCCGCGGCGGGACCCGTCGGTGCTCTGCATCGTGGAATCCCCGGCGGACCAGCTGGTGATCGAGCACACGCTCGCCTTCTCCGGCCTCTACTTCGTCCTGATGGGTCGGCTCTCGCCGCTCGACGGGGTCGGGCCACGGGAGATCCACTTCGAGCGCCTGATCGAGCGCGCCGGTGACGGCGTGGTGAAGGAAGTCGTGCTGGCCACCAACTTCACGCAGGAAGGCGAGGCCACTGCCCACTACCTGGCGGAGATGCTGCGCGCACGCGGTCTCTCGGTGACGCGGCTCGCGCGCGGCGTGCCGCTGGGTGGCGAGCTGGAGTACGTGGACGCGGCCACGGTCGCGCAGGCGATGCGCGATCGCCGCAGCGTCTAGCGCGCCGGCCCCGGAGGCACGCGGTGAGCGGATGGCGTGCAGCGCTGAAGCGGGCCGGGGCCATGGTCCTGCGCATCCCCGGCCTTCGGGTGGTGCTGTTGGCGATGAAGAACTACATCCTGCACCAGAGCGCGAACCAGGCCGGCAGCGTCGCCTTCTCCACGATCCTCGCGATGTTCCCGCTGCTGATCCTGGTCTCGGCCGGCGCGGCCTACATGGGCAAGCCGGGCGACGCGGCCGCGCTCGCGGAGCGGGTGATCGGCTACGCCCCCGGGGTGGTGAGCGAAGCCCTGCAGCCGGTGGTGGACCAGATCCTCAACCAGCGCAGCCAGGCCCTGCTCGCGATCGGGCTCTTCGGCACGATCTGGGCCGCATCCTCGGGCGTCCAGTCGATCCGCACGGCGCTCAACAAGGCCTACGACATCGAGCACGGGCTTCCCTTCTGGAAGGCGCGCATCAAGGTGACGATCTTCACGCTGGTGGTCGGCGCCGCCATCATGGTCACGTTCAGCTCGCTGGTCATCATGCCTTACGTGTGGCGCTTTCTCGAGGCCACCATGGGGGTCCATGCCGACATCTGGTGGCTGCGCAGCGGCGTGCGCCAGGGGCTCGCCCTTGTCGTGCTGACGATCCTCTATGCCGTTCTCTACGGCTGGCTGCCGGACGTGACGCAGCGCCTGCGAACCGTGCTGCCGGGAGCGATCTTCGGCGCGGCCCTCTGGGTCGGGGCCGCGATGCTGCTCTCCTACTCCTGGCGCAGCGCCGGCAAGCTGCAGCTGGTCTACGGCAGCTTCACGGGGCTGGTGGCCACGCTCGTGTTCGTCTACCTGAGCGCGGTCACGCTGATCCTCGGCGCGGAGCTCAACGCGGTGATCCGCGCGGAATCCAGGGACTGATCCACAATACGGCGCGGCAGCGGCGCGGTCCGCTGGCCGTGATCATGCAAGCCACCAAGGAGGAAAGCAAGAATGGCAACGCACGCAACCGGTGACGGCGGCATTCCGCCGCGCGACGCGGCCAAGCGCGGCCTGAAGCGCGTCATGACGCTGGGCGGGGCGTACGGAACCCGCAACTACACCGTGAAGGACCTGCGCGACCTCAAGGGCAAGCGGGTCCTCACCGAGACGCTGCCGTTCTCGCCGGAGGAAGCCGCCGCCGCCGAGGAGGCGGGCATCGACCTGATGAAGGTGCGCTTCGATCCGAAGCAACCGGAGCTCGCGGCGAGGATCCGCAAGGCCGCGCCGAACACCTTCATGTCGTTCTCGGTCCCGCTGGTGGCCGCGGCCTCCGAGACCGAGGCGGTGCGGCTCGGCTACCAGGCGATGGAGGTCGGCGCCGACGGCATCATGTGCCAGTGGTCGCCGCGCTTCGTCGCCGCTGCGGCCGAGGCCGGCATCCCGATCGAGGGCCATGCCGGGCTGGTGCCGCGCAAGAGCACCTGGACCGGCGGCCTGCGCGCCGTCGGCAAGACGCTCGAGGAGGCCCTCTGGGTCTTCCAGGAGATCAAGAAGCTGGAGGAGGCGGGTGCCTGGGCGGTGGAGGTGGAGGTCATCCCCGCCGAGCTGCTCGCGGAGATCTCGCGGCGCACCAGCCTGCTCACCTCGTCGATCGGGGCGGGCGCCGGTGGAGACATCCAGTTCCTCTTCGCGGACGACATCCTCGGCAACAACGGCCCGCCGTATCCGCGCCACACCAAGCAGTACCGCGACTTCTTCAAGCTGAAGCAGCAGATGCAGGCCGAGCGCGTCGCGGGCTTCCGGGAGTTCATCGAGGATGTCCGCGCCGGAACGTTCCCCGCGCCCGGGCATGTCATCAAGGCGCCCGATGGCCTGATCGACGGCTTCCTCGAGAAGCTCGACAAGCAGCGCTGACCCGCCGGCGCGCCGCGCCTGTCGGGAAAACACCGACGGCGGCGCCCGTGCCTGCGCTGCACCCCCGGGGGACGGGGCGGTATGATTCCGGGTACGCAGAACAACCGCGCCGGCTCGGCGATGCCGCGCGCCACCTCACAGGGAGACGACGATGACATCGAGAATCCACCCGCCTGCCGATACCCTGCCGGATCCGCACCGCAGGCAGGTCGGCCGCCTGCTGGTCGTGACCGCCGCCGGCGGCTCGTCGCTGCTCGCGCTGGCCGGTGGCGCCCGCGCGCAGTCGCTGGAGAAGCCGAAGGTCACGATCGCGGTCGGCGGCAAGTCGGCCCTCTACTACCTGTCGCTCACCATCGCGGAGCAGCTCGGCTACTTCAAGGACGAAGGGCTGGACGTGGAGATCGCGGACTTCGCCGGCGGCTCCAAGTCGCTCCAGGCGGTGGTCGGCGGATCGGCGGACGTCGTCTCGGGCGCCTACGAGCACACCATCAACCTGCAGGCACGCAAGCAGTACTTCACCGAGTTCGTCCTGATGGGGCGCGCCCCGCAGATCTCGGTGGGCGTCTCCAAGGCGAAGGCCGACGCGTACAAGGGCCCGAAGGACCTGAAGGGCTTCAAGATCGGCGTGTCCGCCCCTGGCTCCTCCACCAACATGGTCGCCAACTACGTGCTGGCCAAGGGGGGGTTGACGCCGAAGGATGCCTCCTTCATCGGCGTGGGCACCGGATCCGGCGCGGTCGCCGCCATGAGGGCCGGGCAGCTGGATGCCATCTCCAACACGGACCCGATCATGACGATGCTGGAGCGCTCCGGCGACGTGAAGATCATCGCCACCACGCGCACGGTCAAGGGCACCCAGGACGTCTTCGGTGGTCCGATGCCGGCCGGAAGCCTCTACGCGCCCGAGACGTTCGTCAAGCAGAATCCGCGGACGACGCAGGCGCTCGCCAACGCCATCGTGCGGGCGAACCTCTGGCTGCAGTCGGCCGGGCCCTCGGACATCATCAAGACGGTGCCGGAGTCCTACCTGCTGGGCGACCGGGCGGTGTATCTGGCGGCCTACAACAACGTGAAGGACGCGCTCTCGCCGGACGGCCTGATGTCGGAAGCCGGCGCCAGGACGACGCTGGAGGCGCTGCGGTCCTTCAACCCGGCGCTCAAGGACGCGAAGATCGACCTCGCGCGCACCTGGACCAACGAGTTCGCCAACAAGGCGCTCGCCAAGTACCGGAAGTAGGCGGGGTCGATGGAGCAGGCGAGCGCGGCGGTATCGCTCGAGGGTGTCACCTGCACCTTCGTCTCCCGGGACGCTCCCGGGCAGCGCTACACCGCCGTGCGCGACGTCTCCCTCACGGTCGCGCCCGGCGAGTTCGTCGCGGTGGTCGGCCCCACCGGCTGCGGCAAGAGCACGCTGCTCAACGTCGCCGCCGGGCTGCTGGAGCCCTCGGCCGGCACGGTGCGCATCTTCGGCCAGCCGCTCACCGGCCTCAACCGCCGCGCCGGCTACATGTTCCAGAGCGATGCGCTGATGCCATGGCGCAGCGCGCTCGCCAACGTCACCGCCGGCCTGGAGTTTGCGGGACTTCCGCCGGAGGAGTGCCGCCGCCAGGCGGAGGCGTGGCTGGAGCGGGTGGGCCTGAGCGGCTTCGGCGACCGCTATCCCCACCAGCTCTCCGGCGGCATGCGCAAGCGCGTCGCCCTGGCGCAGACGCTGATCATGGACCCCGACATCATCCTGATGGACGAGCCCTTCTCCGCGCTGGACGTGCAGACCCGGCAGCTCATGGAGAACGAGGTGCTGGACCTGTGGGCAGCGAAGCGCAAGGCGGTGCTCTTCATCACTCACGACCTGGACGAGGCGATCGCCATGTCCGACCGGGTGGTGGTGCTGTCCGCCGGGCCCGCCTCCCACCCCATCGGCGACTTCCCGGTCACCTTGCCGCGACCGCGCGACGTCGCCGAGATCCGCATGACGCCCCCATTCATGGCACTGCACGAGAGAGTCTGGTCCGTCCTTCGCGACGAGGTGCTCAAGGGCTACGCCCAGCAACGGCGCGCGGCGGCATGAGTCGCGGCGGCGGGCGGGAAACGGGCACGAGAGGAAGCGCCCGGCACGGGAGGCGCGGATGACCCGGCTGCGCCTGCGCGTCTACCAGGTGGGGCTGGCGGTGCTGCTGTTCGTGTTCTGGCATGTCGCCACCAGCCCGACGCTGCTGCCGCCGATCTATTTCGAGAACCCCGACCAGGCCGCGTTCTTCTTCGGCAGGCCGCTGGAGATCCTCGCGCGCATCTTCGACTGGTTCTGGTCCGGCGAGATCTTCCGCCATCTCTGGGTGACGCTGTTCGAGACGATGGTCGCCTTCGCCATCGGCACGATCGCGGGACTCGTGGTCGGCATGTGGCTGGCGCTCTCGCCCACCGCCGCGGCCATCCTCGATCCCTACATCACCGCCATGAACTCGATGCCCCGGGTCATCCTCGCGCCGATCTTCGGCGTGTGGTTCGGACTCGGCGTGTGGTCGAAGGTCGCGCTGGGCGTCACGCTGGTGTTCTTCATCGTCTTCTTCAACGTCTACCAGGGCGTGCGCGAGGTGAGCCCCAACGTGCTCGCGAGCGCGCGCATGCTCGGGGCGTCCCGGCGCCAGCTCCTGCGGCACGTCTATCTGCCGAGCGCGACGAGCTGGGTGTTCTCCAGCCTGCACACCTCGGTCGGCCTGGCGTTCGTCGGCGCGGTCGTGGGCGAGTACCTGGGATCCTCCCAGGGGGTCGGTTACCTGATCCTGCAGGCCGAGGGCAGCTTCGACATCAACACGGTCTTCGCCGGGATCCTGGTGCTCACGGCGTTCGCGTTGGTGCTCGACGGCATCGTCGGCGTCGTGGAAAAGCGGCTGATGAAGTGGCAGCCGCGCTCGGGGGAAACCGAGAAGCTCTGACGGGGCAGGCCCCCCGGATGAACCCGGGGGGCGGCCGTGACCGTGACAATTCCCACAATGGCGCCATGCCCCGCTGCTAAACTCGGCCGCCATCGGTGCTCCAATCGCGCTGCGTCGGCGCCTGTCGACCCCTGTCCTGCTTCAACCGATATCGCCAACACATGAGAAAAAGCGTCGCCGCGCCTGCCGTCGGACTCCTAATGGCCCTGCTGGTGGCCGGCTGCGGCGGAGGCGGCAGCGACGGCCCGGCGCCGGTTCCGCCTCCACCGCCCCCGCCGAACGGCAACCAGCCCCCGCCACCGCCGCCCCCGCCCACCGTGGCCAATTCGGTGCAGCAGGTGAAGGACGACATGGCCGGCAGCCACGAAGCGACCTCGCCGCAGCTCGGTGCGTCGGACTATTACGCGAATGGTCCTGCGCTGCGACAGGGTCCGCCCGGTGCCGGGCGCTTTGCCCTTGGTGGCTACGGGCAGATCTACGTGGGCAGCGGGCACGCGGCGCCTAACGCCCGGGTTCAGCTTCGCAACCTCGAGACCTATGCCTACACCGGCGGGGTCTGGAAGCGGGTCCAGTACAGCGAGCGGGTGAAGGGCGCGTTCTACAGCGCGAGCTATGCCGGCAGCGGAACGACGGCCGCCACGGCGATCCGCAACGAGCCCACCGGCGGGGTGTCGGTCAAGCTGGTCGCGAACCGCCTCTTCCGTTTCTGGCCCGAAAGCGGGCTGACCGCTTCGCTGGTGGATCCCGCCACGGTGGAAGCGGTCTTCACCACCGTGCAGGCCCGTCTGATCCAGGACGACGGGACGGTGGCGGACGATGCCTCCGCCAAGCTGCTGGTGAACACCGCGGCCGAGTGGCGCGACCAGGCCGACTTCGAATCGCTCTATGCGGCGGAGGTGCCGGCCGCGGCCAAGTTCGTCGGCAACGACCAGATCGGCAACGGCAAGCTGCGGCTGGTCACCTCCCAGTGGCAGGCGATGAACTTCCACTCGGGAAGCAGTGCCCAGGCGGATGCGCTCGCCGCGGGGGCACGGTCGGCGCTCGCCAACAGCGCGCCGCTGGAGGTGCCTTCCGCGAAGCGGATCATCGTGATCGGCGATTCCATCAGCGAGGGCGGAACGAGCGGCAGCCTGAACAACTATGACAGCTACCGGCGGGGGGTGTGGAACGGTCTCGTCTCGCGGGCCGACAAGCCTCTGGTCGACTTCGTCGGGACGCGGCGGGGCGTGACCTCGGATGGGGGCGACTGTTCTCCCGCGCCCTCGGTGACCAACGGTACCCCGCCGAATCCCGAGTTCGATCCGGACCACCAGGCCTACTGGGGCTGGTGCACGGAGATGGTGACTGACGCGTTGCCGACGCAGCTCCAGGCGCTCGCGAACGCCGGCCGCACGCCGGACATCGCGCTGGTCCACCTCGGCACCAACGATATCACCCAGCAGTCCGAGATGGCCTCCGTCATCCGGAGCGATCTCGATCAGCTGATCACCGCGCTGCGCAATGCGAATACCGGCATCCGGATCCTGCTCGCGCAGATCATCGACTTCAATTCCGGAGAGTCGGACGTCGCCGCGCTCAACGCCGAGATCGCGTCGCTCGCCGCCCAACGCAGCACGGCAGCCTCTCCGGTCTCGGTGGTCGACCAGAACACCGGCTTCACCGCTGGCGATCGCTACGACGGCTTCCATCCCAACGCGAGCGGCGAGGCCAAGATGGCGGCCCGCTGGTTGCAGGCGCTGGATACCGCGCTGCCGTAGGGCCGACGGGGGGCGGAGGAGGCGGTCCTTCGCCCAGGGGCGGCCGGCGCCCCCGAGGAGGGTGGTCCGTGTGGCATAATCTCAGGGTTTGCCCGCCTCCCTCACCATGCCCAATGTCTTCGCCTCCGCACTGCCTTCCGCGGCGCTCGTCCTTGCCGACGGCACGGTCTTCCATGGGCAGTCGATAGGGGCGCCGGGCATCGCCGTGGGCGAGGTCGTGTTCAACACGGCGATGACCGGTTACCAGGAAATCCTCACCGATCCGAGCTACTGCCGGCAGATCGTCACGCTGACCTACCCGCAGATCGGGAACTACGGCGTCAACGCCGAGGACATGGAGTCGGACCGGATCCAGGCCGAGGCGCTCGTCATCAAGGCGCTGCCGGCGATGGTGTCCAACTGGCGCAGCGAAGGCTCGCTGCCGGACTT
The DNA here is from genome assembly GCA_023388075.1 of Pseudomonadota bacterium. Classification (GTDB taxonomy): domain Bacteria; phylum Pseudomonadota; class Gammaproteobacteria; order Burkholderiales; family Burkholderiaceae_E; genus Lautropia. The sequence continues at coordinate 55,499 of JAEWGX010000101.1, read as the reverse complement.
CCTGAGGCGCTGGGACAAGCCAGGCATCGCCGGCATCGACACCCGCAAGCTCACCCGGATCCTGCGCGAGCGCGGCGCCCAGAACGGCTGCGTGGCCGCGGCCGCCGAGGGCGAGTCGCTCGACATCGAGGCGGCGCTCGCGGCGGCGCGCGGCTTTCCGGGCCTGGCCGGCATGGATCTCGCCAAGGTGGTCTCGACCCGTTCCCCCTACCAGTGGAGCGACGGTTCGTGGGAGCTCGGCAAGGGCTACCGCACGGCCGAGGAGATCGCGAGCCGGCTGAAGGCAAAACATGCGAAGGCACCCGGGCGCCAGGGTGGCTTCCACGTGGTGGCGTTCGACTACGGCGTGAAGTGGAACATCCTGCGGCTGCTGGCGGACCGGGGTTGCCGACTGACCGTGCTGCCCGCCACCGCCTCGGCAACCGAGGCGCTCGCGCTGGAGCCCGACGGCATTTTCCTCGCGAACGGGCCCGGTGATCCGCAGCCGTGTGAATACGCGATCTCGGCCACGCGGGAGCTGGTGGAGCGCGGCATACCCACCTTCGGCATCTGCCTCGGCCATCAGATCCTGGGCCTGGCGGCCGATGCGGTGACCACGAAGATGAAGTTCGGTCATCACGGCGCCAATCACCCGGTCAAGGACCTGGAGACCGGCAAGGTGATGATCACCAGCCAGAACCACGGTTTCGCGGTCGATCCCGACAGCCTGCCGTCCAACCTGCGCGTGACGCACGTGTCGCTCTTCGACGGGTCGATCCAGGGACTCGCCCGCACCGACAAGCCGGCGTTCTGCTTCCAGGGCCATCCCGAGGCGAGCCCCGGGCCGCACGACATCCACCATCTCTTCGACCGGTTCATCGACCTGATGCAGAAGAATGCCTAAGCGTACCGACATCAGGACGATCCTCATCCTCGGCGCCGGCCCGATCATCATCGGGCAGGCCTGCGAGTTCGACTACTCCGGCGCCCAGGCCTGCAAGGCGCTGCGCGAGGAAGGCTTCCGGGTCGTGCTGGTGAACAGCAATCCCGCCACCATCATGACGGATCCGGAGACGGCGGACGTCACCTACATCGAGCCCATCACCTGGCAGGTGGTGGAGAAGATCATCGAGAAGGAGCGGCCGGACGCCATCCTGCCGACGATGGGTGGGCAGACCGCGCTCAACTGCGCGCTGGACCTGCACCGCCACGGCGTGCTGGAGAAGCACGGCGTCGAGCTGATCGGCGCCTCGCCGGCCGCGATCGAGAAGGCCGAGGACCGGCAGAAGTTCAAGGAGGCGATGGACGGCATCGGCCTCGGCTCGGCACGCTCCGGCATCGCGCATTCGCTGGAGGAAGCCTGGGCGGTCCAGCGCAACCTCGGCTTTCCCGCGATCATCCGGCCGAGCTTCACCCTCGGCGGCACCGGGGGCGGGATCGCCTACAACGCCGAGGAGTTCGAGGACATCTGCAAGCGCGGCCTCGAGGCTTCGCCGGTCAACGAGCTCCTGATCGAGGAGAGCCTGATCGGCTGGAAAGAGTTCGAGATGGAGGTGGTGCGCGACCGCAAGGACAACTGCATCATCGTCTGCACCATCGAGAACCTGGACCCGATGGGCGTGCACACCGGCGATTCGATCACGGTCGCGCCGGCGCAGACGCTCACCGACAAGGAATACCAGCTGATGCGCGATGCCTCCATCGCCATCCTGCGCGAGATCGGCGTCGATACCGGCGGCTCCAACGTCCAGTTCGCGATCCACCCCGAGACCGGTCGCATGATCGTGATCGAGATGAATCCGCGGGTCTCGCGGAGCTCGGCGCTCGCCTCCAAGGCGACCGGCTTCCCGATCGCGAAGATCGCGGCCAAGCTCGCGGTGGGCTACACGCTGGACGAGCTGAGGAACGACATCACCGGCGGGCGCACGCCCGCCTCGTTCGAGCCGACCATCGACTACGTGGTCACCAAGATTCCCCGCTTCGCGTTCGAGAAGTTCCCGCAGGCGGACAACCACCTCACCACGCAGATGAAGTCGGTGGGCGAGGTGATGGCCATCGGCCGGACATTCCAGGAGAGCCTCCAGAAGGCCATGCGCGGGCTCGAGACCGGCGTGGACGGCCTCAACCAGATGACCACGGACCGCCAGGTGATCGAGGAGGAGCTGGGCGAGCCCGGCTCCGAGCGCATCTGGTACGTGGGCGACGCCTTCGCGCAGGGCTTCACCATCGAGGAGGTCTTCGCGCTCACCAGGATCGACCGCTGGTTCCTCGCCGAGATCAAGGAGATCGTCGACATCGAGCTGCGCCTCGACACGATGACCCTCGGCGACCTGGACGCGGACACCCTGCGGTTCCTGAAGAAGAAGGGCTTCTCGGACCGACGCCTGGGCTACCTGCTGGAGACCACCGAGCACGAGATCCGCAAGCTGCGCCATTCGCTCGGCGTGCGACCGGTGTACAAGCGGGTGGACACCTGCGCGGCCGAGTTCGCCACCAGCACGGCCTACATGTACTCCACCTACGAGGACGAGTGCGAGGCGGCGCCCACGAACAACCGCAAGGTGATCGTGCTGGGCGGCGGCCCGAACCGGATCGGGCAGGGCATCGAGTTCGACTACTGCTGCGTCCATGCCGCCTTCGCCCTGCGCGAGGACGGCTACGAGACCATCATGGTCAACTGCAACCCTGAGACGGTCTCGACGGACTACGACACCTCCGACCGGCTGTACTTCGAGCCGGTCACGCTGGAGGACGTGCTGGAGATCGTCGACCTGGAGAAGCCCACCGGCGTCATCGTGCAGTACGGCGGCCAGACGCCGCTCAAGCTCGCCAAGGCGCTGGAGGCCGCCGGGGTCGCGATCATCGGCACCTCGCCCGATTCGATCGACATCGCCGAGGACCGCGAGCGCTTCCAGAAGCTGCTGAACCGGCTGGGGTTGCTGCAGCCGCCCAACCGGACCGCGCGCACGGAGGCCGAGGCCATCCAGCTCGCGCAGGAGATCGGCTACCCGCTCGTCGTGCGCCCGAGCTACGTGCTCGGCGGCCGCGCGATGGAGATCGTGCACGAGCAGCGCGACCTCGAGCGCTACATGCGCGAGGCGGTCAAGGTGAGCAACGACTCCCCGGTGCTGCTGGACCGCTTCCTGAACGACGCGATCGAGGTCGACGTCGACTGCCTCTGCGACGGGGAGCAGGTGATGATCGGCGGCGTCATGGAGCACATCGAGCAGGCAGGCGTGCACTCCGGGGATTCGGCGTGCTCGCTGCCGCCGTACTCGCTCTCGGACACGCTGATCCGTGAGATCAAGCGGCAGACGGCGCTGATGGCTCGGGCGCTCAAGGTCAACGGGCTGATGAACGTGCAGTTCGCGATCCAGCAGAACCCGGCCGAGGTCCTCGCCGGAGAGCCCGCCCGCGACGGCACCGTCTATGTCCTGGAGGTGAATCCGCGTGCCTCGCGCACGGTGCCGTTCGTCTCCAAGGCGACCGGCATCCCGCTCGCGAAGGTGGCTGCCCGCTGCATGGTCGGACGCTCGCTCGCGGACCAGGGCGCGGCGGAAGTGACCCCGCCCTACTACTCGGTGAAGGAGGCGGTGTTTCCGTTCGTCAAGTTCCAGGGCGTGGACACCATCCTCGGGCCGGAGATGAAGTCGACCGGCGAGGTGATGGGCGTGGGCTACACCTTCGGCGAGGCGTTCGTGAAGTCGCAGCTCGGCGCGGGCGTGAAGCTGCCTACCTCGGGCACGGTGTTCATCTCGGTCAAGCACCTGGATCGCCCGAAGGCGGTGGTGGTCGCGCGGGCGCTGCACCAGCTCGGCTTCGCGCTCACGGCCACCAAGGGCACCGCCTCGGCGATCGCGGCCGAGGGCCTGCCGGTCACGCCGGTGAACAAGGTGCAGGAGGGGCGGCCCCACGTGGTCGACCTGCTCAAGAACGGCGAGATCTCGCTGGTCATCAATTCGGTCGAGGAGCGGCGCGGCGCGATCCAGGACTCCCGTGCCATCCGGACCACGGCGCTGGCGCAGCGGGTGACGTTCTACACCACCATCGCCGGTGCGCTCGCGGCGGTGGAGGGCATGCGCACGCTGAAGGAGCCCCAGGTCTACCCGCTGCAGTCGCTGCACCAGGGACTGGCCGGGTCGTCCCTGGCCCCGCCCGTGGCCGCGAGCCAGCTGCAGGCGGCCGGAGGCGGCGAGTAGGCCCCCGGCGGAGGCTTGCTTGCTGGAGCTGGACCGCGTAGTCAAGACCTTCGGCGCCCTGCGCGCCGTCGACGACGTGAGCCTGCGGCTGCGCCAGGGCGCCATCACCGGGCTCATCGGACCGAACGGCGCCGGCAAGACCACGCTCTTCAACACCATCGCCGGCGCGATGCGCCCGGACGGCGGCGAGATCCGCCTGGAAGGGCGACGCATCGACGGGTTGCGGCCGGACCAGGTGTTCCACAGGGGCATCGGACGCACCTTCCAGATCCCGCGGCCGCTCGGCAGCCTGACGGTGCTCGAGAACCTGATGCTGGTGCCGGCCGGCCAGAGCGGCGAGCGCTTCTGGAACACCTGGGCGCGGCGCGGACGGATCCGGCGCGAGGAAGCGGTGCACCGGGAGAAAGCCCTGGAGGTGGCCGACTTCGTCGGGCTGGCCCGCCTTGCCGACGAGCCGGCGCGGTCGCTCTCGGGCGGGCAGCAGAAGCTGCTGGAGCTTGCCCGGGTGCTGATGGTGGATCCGGCGATCATCCTGCTCGACGAGCCGGCCGCCGGCGTGAATCCGGTGCTGCTGGAGTCGCTGGTGGACCGCATCCGGCTGCTGCATCGACGCGGTGTCACGTTCCTGGTGATCGAGCACAACATGGACCTGGTGATGCAGCTCTGCGACCCGGTCGTCGTGATGGCGCAGGGGCGGGTGGTCATGGAGGGCGCGCCGCGGCAGGTGCGTGCCGATCCGCGGGTGATCGATGCCTACCTTGGCGAGGACGTCGCCGTGGAGCAGGGCGAGGCGCCGCGGTGAGCGCCGCCGCGACCATGCTGCGCGGCGAGGGGGTGGTCGCCGGCTACCGACGGGACCTCCCGATCGTGCACCGCGCCGACTTCGAGCTCGCGGCCGGCGAAGTGCTGGTGCTGCTGGGGCCGAACGGCGCGGGCAAGTCGACCCTGGTGAAGGCGGTGGCCGGCGTGGTCGCGCTCTTTGCCGGTCGCATCGAGTTCGAAGGCCGCGATATCGGGAACCTGCCGCCCAACCGGGTCACCGCGGGCGGCGTCGCCTTCGTGCCGCAGACCGACAACGTGTTCACCAGCTTGTCGGTGGAGGAGAACCTGCGCATCGGCGGCCACCTGGTGAAGGGAGACCTCGGCCCGCGGCTGGCGGCCGCCTTCGAACGCTTTCCGGACCTCGCGCGGCACCGGCGCGCGCCCGGCCGCGCGCTCTCCGGCGGCCAGCGCCAGATGCTCGCGATCGCGCGCGCCCTGATGACGGCGCCGCGCCTGCTGCTCCTCGACGAGCCGAGCGCCGGCCTCTCGCCCCGCATGGTGACGGAGGTGTTCGACCATGTCCGTCGGATCGCCGACAGCGGCATCGGGGTCCTGATGGTGGAACAGAACGTGCGCGCGGGCCTGCGCATCGCCGACCGGGGACTCGTGCTGGTGAATGGTCGCATCGCGCACTCGGGAACGGCGCAGGCGCTGCGCGACGACCCCGCCGTCGCGCAGCTCTATCTCGGCAAGTTCGCCGTGGCGTCATGATCTGGCAGGCGCTGGTCGACGGAGTGCTGAGCGGCGCCATCGTGGCGCTGGGGGCGATCGGCGTGACCTTCAGCCTCGCCATCCTGCGCTTCGCCAACTTCTCCCATGGTGACCTCCTCGCGGTAGGCGCCTACGCCGCGCTCTTCCTGCTCGCGATCGCGGTCGGAAGCGGCGCATCGGGCGAGGGCCTGGCTGCGCCCATCGGACCCTTCTCGTTCGGCTGGGCATTGCCGCTAGCGCTCGCCTTCGCGATCGTCGTCGTCGTGCTGGTCGCCCTGTTGCTGGATCGATTGGTGTACCGGCGCCTGCGCCGCCGTGGCGCGGATCCGCTCACCCTGGTCTTCGCCTCCTTCGGCCTCGCGCTGGTCCTGCGCAACCTGATCCTGCTCTTCTTCGGTCCGGACCCGTTCCACTACAGCACCGAGATCCAGATGGCGGTCCGGATGCCGGGCAGGGTGCTGGTGATGCCGGACCAGATCCTCGTGTTCGGGATCACGCTGCTGGTGCTCGCCGCGCTCTGGGCATTCCTGCGCTTCACCCGCCACGGGATCGCGATGCGATCGGTGGCGGAGAACCCGGTCCTCTCCGGCATCGCCGGCGTCGACATCACCGCCACGATCCGCCTTACCTGGGCAGTGTCGGCGGCGCTCGCGGCGCTTGCCGGCGTCTTCTACGGCGTGACGGTTCAGGTACGGCCGGAGATGGGCATCAACCTGCTGCTGCCGCTCTTCACCGCGGCCATCCTCGGCGGTGTCGGCAGCGTCGGCGGCGCGGTGGCCGGGGCGCTGCTGATCAGCCTTTGCGAGAACCTGGCGGCGCTGGTGATACCCGGGACCTACAAGCCGATGGTGCCGTTCGTGCTGCTGCTGCTGGTGCTGTTCTTCCGGCCGGCCGGCCTGTTCGCGCCGGCACGCTGAAATCCGACATGCTTTCCTACCTCGAGTACTTCGCCACCGTTGCCACGATCCTCTCGATCGCGACGCTCGGGCTCAACCTGCAGTGGGGCGTCTCCGGCCAGTTCAACGCCGGAGTGGTCGGGTTCGTGGCGGTGGGCGGATATTCGCTTGCGATCCTGACCATGCCGGCAAGCGCGGGCCTTCTGGTGAGCCTGGCCTGGCCGTTCACGCTCGGGGTGGCCGGCAGCCTGCTGGCCACGGCGCTGGTCGCGATGCTGGTCGGGCTCGCCACCCTTCGGTTGCGCAGCGACTACCTCGCCATCGCAACCTTCGGCATCGCCACCTCGATCCAGTTGCTCGCCAACAATCTCGAGCCGCTTACCGGGGGCTCGCGCGGACTGGTGGGCATTCCGCGGCCGTTCGAATCACTCGGGCCTTCGGGCTTCGGTCACGGCTACCTCGCGATGGTGCTCGTGGTGCTGGCGGTCGTCGTGGCCGGCTTGCAGGCGCTGCTGCATTCGCCATGGGGCCGGGTGCTGCGCGCGCTGCGCGACGACGAGGCTGCCTGCGCGGCACTCGGCAAGAACGTGGTCCGCTTCCGGTTGACGGCCTTCGTCCTCGGCGCGATGCTGATGGGATTGTCCGGCGCCCTCTATGCGGGGTATGTCGGCACCACCAGCCCGACCGAGTTCCTGCCGATCATGACGTTCCAGATCTGGGCCATGCTGATCGTGGGCGGCAGCGGCAGCAACTACGGTGCGGTGATCGGCACCTTCGTCGTGTGGGGACTGTGGGTCTTCTCCGGTGCCTTCATCGTCTCGGTGCTGCCGCTGCAGTACCAGGCCCAGGGAGGGGCCGTCCAGGCGATACTCGTCGGCCTCCTGCTGGTGCTCACGCTGCTGCTGCGTCCGGGCGGTATCCTGGGGGCGGCGTCGGGGCCGAAGCCGGGTCGTTGAACCAGGGTTATCGAAGTCGGGCCGCTGCAGCCGGCTCGTCCAGTCGGGTCGTTCCAAACCATCAGGGAGAGAGTCATGGTCGTGCTTGGAAGCATCATCGGGGCGGCGGTCCTTGCCGTGGGCTCGCTGGCGGCAACGCCGGCGCAGGCGCAGGGCGACTGCCCCAAGCTGGGCGGCATCATCGCGCAGACGGGGGCGCAGGGCGCGGTGGGCAAGGTGATCGCGGATGCCGGCCGGCTCGCGGTTGATCACGTGAACAAGGCGGGCGGCGTCAAGGGCTGCCAGGTGGAGTTCGTGATCCGTGACGACACGAGCCAGCCGTCGGTGGGGCTGGATGCCGCGCGCTACCTGGTGGACGTGCAGAAGGTCCCTGCGCTGGTGGGGCTGGTGGGCAGCGGCACCGCGCTCGCGGTGGTGAATTCGGTCTCCGCGCCGAAGCAGGTGCCGACCATCGCCTGCTGCGCGGTCACGCCGGCGCTCACCAAGATGGCCGAGGAGGGCAAGACCGGCGGCTACTTCTTCCGCACCATCCCGACCTCGCGCACGACGGCGCTCGCGCATGCCCAGGCGGTCAAGGACAAGGGCTACAAGAAGACCGTCATCATGTACATCAACAACGACTTCGGCGCCGGTGTCGCGCCGGATGCCAAGAAGGCGATCGAGAAGCTGGGTGGCAGCGTGGCCGGCATGATCGCGTACAACGAGAACCAGCCTTCCTATCGGTCCGACGTCTCCAAGGCGCTCGCGCTCGAGCCGGATTCGCTGGTGCTGGTCGGGCTCTCGCAGGACGCGACCGTGGTGCTGCGCGAATGGTTCTCCCTCGGCGGCACGCAGAACGTGGTCCTGCACAACACCATGCGCTCGATGGACATCATCAAGGGAGTGGGCGAGCGCTTCCTGCGCAACGCCGTCGGCATCGACAACGGCCAGGCCTCGGGCCCCGGCGTCGACGCGTTCAACCAGGCGTTCCAGGCCGCCTACAACCGGCCGCCGGTCGGCCCCGGCCTGCACACCATGTATGATGCCGCCGCGGTGACCTTGCTCGCCATGCAGGCGGCGCCCAGCCTCGAAGGGCCCGCGATCCGCGATGCGCTGCGCGCGGTCCAGGATCCCGACGGCATGGTCGTCGGGCCGGGCGTCGACGAGCTCCGCAAGGGCCTGAAGGCGCTCGCCGAAGGCCGGAAGATCCGCTATGTCGGTGCCACGGGGCCGTTCCGCTTCGACCGCAACGGTGACGTGAGCGGCCCGATGATCATCTGGAAGGTGTCCGACGGCGCGATCGTGACCGAGAAGACGATCTCGCTCGAGGAGATGAACGCGCTCGAAGCGCAGGTAGGACTATGACCGAAACCATCACGCTGGCCCCCGGCTACACCATCTCGCGCGTCGCCAAGGGCAACTGGCAGCTGTCGGCCAAGCATGGCGCGCCGTACTCCCAGGACGACGCGATCGAGGACATGCGCCGCTTCGTCGAAGCGGGCATCAACGCCTTCGACTGCGCCGACCACTACGTCGGCGTGGAGGAGCTGATCGGCGCGTTCCGCCGCCGGCATCCGGATCTTGCCCGGCGGTTGCGCGTCTCCACCAAGTACACGCCCGATCTCGGCCTGCTGCCGACGCTCTCGCGCAAGGACGTCGCCGAGGCGGTGGATACCTCCCTGCGCCGCCTGGGCGTCGAGCAGCTCGACCTGGTCCAGTTCCACTGGTGGGACTACGAGGTTCCCGGCTGCGTGCAGGCCATGGTCTGGCTGCAGGAGCTGCAGCGGGCGGGCAAGATCGCACACATCGGCACCACCAACTTCAACGTGCCGCGGCTCGCGGAGATCGTCGACGCCGGCATCACGCTGCTCTCCAACCAGCTCCAGTACTCGCTCATGGACCTGCGGCCGGAGAACGGCATGGTGGACTTCTGCCAAGAGCACGGCATCCACCTCCTCTGCTACGGCACCATCGCGGGGGGGTTCCTCTCGGACCGCTGGGTGGGCCAGCCGGATCCGACGCCGCCCTTCGCGAACCGCTCGTTGATCAAGTACCGGCTGATCATCGAGGAGTTCGGCGGATGGGACGCCTTCCAGGCGCTGCTCGCGGCCGCCGACGCGATCGCGCGCAAGCACGGCAGCACCATCGCCGCCGTGGCCGCGCGCTATGTGCTGGACAGGCCCCAGGTGGCCGCCGCGCTGGTGGGAGCGCGCGATGCCCGCCACCTCGACGAGACCATGGCGATCTTCCGGCTGAAGCTGGATGCCGACGACACGGCCCGGCTCGATGCCATCGTGCGGGCCGCGCCGGGTCCGCGCGGCGACTGCTACGACCTCGAGCGGGACAAGGACAGCATCCACGCCCGGATCATGCACATGAATCAGAACACGGGCGGCGCACCCGCCCACATCGACATGGCGCCGGACATCTCGAGCCTGCGCCGGTCGCAATGACGAGGACCCTTCCGATGACCGACCCGACCTCCAACCCGAATGCGCCCCAGGAGGCGCCCGTGTCCGCGGGCAGCGCCGGCGCTGCAGCGGCGTCCGGCGCGTCCGGCGCCTCCGACGAGTTCGAGCTCTACGACCTCCGGGTGGAGGTGGTGGAATCCGGCCGGCCCTTCGTGATGCATGCGAAGAAGGGTGACTGGTTCGAGGTCATCGGCGGCCGGGTGATCCTGCCCAAGGACAATCCGAGCTTCTCGCTCTATGGCCTGCTGGCGGTGCTTCCCTTCATCCCGGCCAAGCAGCGTCCAACCCATCCCAATGACTGGATGACCACGGACACCCTGATCGCGAGCACCGATCCGGCGTGTGGCGTGCAGTTCAAGATCACCCGCCTCGGGCGGCGCACCCTGCGTCACGGCGACTTCAGCGTGGTCCCGTTGGATGCCGGCGACAACGCCTGAGCGGCAGGCGTCGCCGGCACGCCCGCCACGGCGTGTCGGCGTGATCGGCTGCGGCCGGATCGCGGCCCCGGTGGCGCAGGCGCTGCACGCGGGCGAGGTGGCAGGCTGGGCGCTCGGCGGCGTGCTGGCCCGCTCGCGCAGGACGATCGGAGCGATCGCGGTGACCGACGATGTCGAGGCCTTCCTTCGAGCCGGCTTCGACCTGATCGTCGAGGCGGCGGGGCCGTCCGCCCTTGCATCTCTCGGCGAGCCTGCGCTGCTCGCTGCCGACGTCTGGACGGTGAACGGCACCGCGCTCGCGGATGGGCAGCTGGCGGCGCGCCTGGAGGCAGCCTGCCGCCGCGGCGGCCATCGCCTGCGCCTGGTACCGGGCGCGATTGCGGGGCTCGACGGCATCGCGCTCGCGGCGTGGGACCCAAAGGCGACCCTGCATGTCGCCGTGCACACGCCGGACGCCGCTCGAGCGGGCGAGCCCACCGTCACGGCAGGCGATCCGCGTGCCGCCTTCGCCGGGTCCGTGCGCGAAGCCGCCGGCAGGTATCCCGAGGGGGTCAACGTGGCAGTGGCCGCCGCCTGGGCGGGGCCCGGACTCGAGCGGACCACGGTCGCTGTGCGGCATACGGCGGGCGAGCATCGGCTCGCGATCGAGGCGACCGGCCGCTATGGCCGGGTGCGGGCTGCGCTCGAACCCGGTGGGGATCCGGACTGGCATCCGGTCGCCGCCAGCCTTCTTGCCTGCCTGCGGCGCGAAACCCTCGCCATCTGGGCGGGATAGCGGCGCGACAGTGCCGGGATGGCGGGGGATGGCGGGGGATGCCGGGGGCATAGCCGGACGGCACGGGCAGGACATCCGATCGTCTGCCGCTTAGGTGCTACACTGCAAGGGCATTCTCGTCATGCCAGCCCCGGATTCATCCGGGGTTTGCTTTTGTGGAGGTCGCAATGGTGACGGTACCGTTGACAGTCCAGGGTGCGCAGCAATTGAAGGAAGAGCTGCAGCGCCTGAAAAGCGTGGACCGGCCCGCGGTGATCAACGCGATCGCCGAGGCTCGGGCGCAGGGCGACCTGTCGGAGAACGCGGAGTACGAATCCGCGAAGGAAAGACAGGGCTTCATCGAGGGGCGCATCGCGGAGCTGGAATCCAAGCTCGCCGCGGCGCAGATCATCGATCCCACGGAGGTCCAGGCCGACGGTCGCGTGGTGTTCGGCGCGACCGTGTCGCTCGAGGAGCTCGAATCCGGAGAGAAGGTGGTCTACCAGATCGTCGGAGAGGACGAGGCGGACCTCAAGTTCAACAAGATCTCGGTGGCGAGCCCGCTCGCCCGGGCCCTGATCGGCAAGTCCGCGGGCGATGTCGCGGAAGTCCGCGCCCCCGGTGGCGACCGCGAGTACGAGATCCTCGAGGTGAAGTACGTCTAGCCGCGAGCCCGGCTGATCCAGCCCCGCCTCAGGCGTCCTCGGGGAAGGGTCGGAAGACCACCAGCACATGCCCGATCAACTGCACCACCGCGCAGGACAGTGCCTCGGCGACGTCCTCCGCGGAGCGCTCGCGGGTATCGCGGTCGGCCCCGGCGAGCCGCACCTTGATCAGCTCGTGGCTGGCAAGCGCCCGGTCGATCTCCTGCAGCACGGCGGGCGTGAGCCCGGCGGCGCCGACGATCACGGTCGGATGCAGGGAATGGGCGCGGGCCTTCAGGGCCTTGCGTTCGGCGTTGGTGAGAAGCAGGGTGGGCATCGTGCGGGATTCTACGGTCATCCGCCCGCCGGCGCCGCGCGCACGTAGGCAAGTCATGTACAGCAGCAAGAGCAGGAAGGTCAACCGGGCCTGGCTGCACGACCATCTCACCGATCCCTACGTCAAGCTCGCCCAGCGGCATCAGTACCGTTCGCGGGCGGCCTTCAAGCTGATCGGAATCGACGAGCAGGATCGCCTGATCCGTCCCGGCATGTCGGTCGTGGACCTGGGATCCGCCCCGGGCAGCTGGTCGCAGGTGGTCCGGCGGCGGCTCGCCCGCGCCGCGCTCGACGCCGACGCGGCCCGGGCGGACGACGCGCGCGGGGAGTCACCCGGCGCGCCGGTCGACGGCCGGATCGTGGCGATGGACCTGTTGCCGATGGAGCCGATTCCGGGCGTGACCTTCGTGCAGGGCGATTTCCGGGAAACCGAGGGACTTGCCGCCCTCGAAGCCGCGCTGGACGGTCGCCGGGTCGACCTTGTGCTTTCCGACATGGCACCCAACCTGAGTGGCGTCGGCGTGGCGGATGCCGCCCGGATGGAGGATCTCGCGGAGCTGTCGGTGGAATTTGCAGCGAGCTGGCTGGCGCCGGAGGGGGCGCTGCTCATCAAGTGCTTTCACGGCAGCGGCTACAGCCAGCTCGTCAAGCGCTTCAAGGAGACCTTCGTCGCCGTGACGCCACGCAAGCCCAAGGCATCGCGTGACCGGTCGGCGGAAACCTACCTTCTGGGAAGGCGCCTGCGGCATTCCGGCTGAAATGGCCGGGGCAAACCGGTGCTGCGGTGGCAGCGGCGTAGAATCGCGAGATATCCACAGGCTCTCGGGGCCCGGTGGTCGAAAAGTGAGGTGTCTTAGTGAATAACGCGTTTTCGAAGGCTGCCATCTGGGTGGTGATCGCCCTGGTGCTCTTCACCGTGTTCCGGCAGTTCGATACGCGGCAGGGCCGCGCCGGCGACGTGCCGTATTCGCAGTTCATGAAAGAGGCTGAAAGCGGCCGCATCGAGAGCGTGCAGATCGACGGTCGCACGCTTCGCGCCCGCACGCGCGACGGACAGGCGCTGACGGTGTACACGCCGGGCGCCGGCGACCTCTGGATGGTGAGCGATCTCCTCAAGTACGGGGTCCAGGTCAATGCCAAGCCGGAGGAAGAGCAGTCGGTCCTGATGCAGATCTTCATCTCCTGGTTCCCGATGCTGCTGCTGATCGGAGTCTGGATCTTCTTCATGCGGCAGATGCAGGGAGGAGGCCGGGGCGGCGCGTTCTCGTTCGGCAAGAGCCGGGCGCGCCTGCTGGACGAGAACAACAACACCGTCACCTTCGCCGACGTCGCCGGGTGCGACGAGGCGAAGGAGGAAGTCCAGGAGCTGGTCGACTTCCTGCGTGACCCGACCCGGTTCCAGAAGCTGGGCGGCCGCATCCCGCGCGGCGTGCTGATGGTGGGCCCGCCGGGAACCGGCAAGACGCTGCTCGCCAAGGCGATCGCCGGCGAGGCGAAGGTGCCGTTCTTCTCGATCTCCGGCTCCGACTTCGTCGAGATGTTCGTCGGCGTCGGCGCGGCGCGCGTGCGCGACATGTTCGAGAACGCGAAGAAGCACGCGCCCTGCATCGTCTTCATCGACGAGATCGACGCGGTCGGCCGCCAGCGGGGCGCGGGCCTCGGCGGCGGCAACGACGAGCGCGAGCAGACGCTGAACCAGCTCCTGGTGGAGATGGACGGCTTCGAGACCGGCCAGGGGATCATCCTGATCGCCGCCACCAACCGGCCGGACGTGCTGGACCCTGCGCTGCTGCGCCCGGGCCGCTTCGACCGGCAGGTGATCGTGCAGCTCCCGGATATCCGCGGCCGCGAGCAGATCCTCAACGTGCACATGCGCAAGGTGCCGATCGGTCCGGACGTCAAGGCCGACCTGCTGGCGCGGGGCACGCCGGGCATGTCCGGCGCGGACCTCGCCAACCTGGTGAACGAAGCGGCCCTCTTCGCCGCCCGCCGCGCCGCCCGGCTGGTGGAGATGATCGACTTCGAGCGGGCCAAGGACAAGATCCTGATGGGCGCCGAGCGACGCTCCATGATCATGGACGAGGACGAGCGTCGCAGCACGGCCTACCACGAGTCCGGCCACGCGCTGCTCGGCAGGCTCCTGCCCAAGTCCGATCCGGTGCACAAGGTCACCATCATCCCGCGCGGTCGCGCACTGGGGGTGACCATGTCGCTGCCGGAGAAGGATCGCTACAGCTACGACCGCACCTACATGCTGAGCAAGATCGCCATGCTGTTCGGCGGCCGGATCGCGGAGGAGGTGTTCATCAACGAGATGACCACCGGCGCCTCCAACGACTTCGAGCGGGCCACCCAGATGGCGCGGGACATGGTCACGCGCTACGGCATGAGCGACGTCCTGGGGCCGATGGTGTACGCGGAGAACGAGGGCGAGGTGTTCCTCGGCCGCTCCATCACCAAGACCACCAACGTGTCGGAAGAGACGATGCGCAAGGTGGACCAGGAGATCCGCCGGATCATCGACGAGCAGTACGCCCTGGCGCGCCGCCTGATCGAGGAGAACGCGGACAAGATGCACGCCATGGCCAAGGCGCTCCTCGACTGGGAGACCATCGGTGTCGAGCAGCTCGACGACATCATGGCAGGCCGGCCGCCGCGTCCGCCGAAGGACATGAGCTCGCCGACCAGCCGCGGCGCCGTGCCCCCGCAGACGCCCCCCGACGTGGTGCCCGGACAGCCCGGACCCGCAGCGCCGGTGGCCTGATACGCGTCTTGGCCGCGGTGGGGCCAGCCTCCTCCAGCAAGGGTGCCTCAGCGCACCCTTTTTCGTCGCCTGCGACCGGCTCGCCCGGTCGCCAGGACGATGCGCCCGCCGCCCGGTTCGCCTGCGGCCGCTTCCGCCTGCGGCTCGACCGGCCGCTGGTGATGGGCATCGTCAACGTCACGCCCGACTCCTTCTCGGACGGCGGCCGGTTCCTGGATCCGCCTGCCGCGATCGCGGCCGCCCGGCGCCTCGTTGCCGAGGGTGCCGACATCGTCGACCTGGGTGCCGAGTCGACCCGTCCGGGGGCCGGGGCGATCACCGAGGACGAGGAATGGGATCGCATCCGGCCGGTCCTGGAGGCGCTCGCGGACCTGGAATGCCCGGTGTCGGTCGATACCCGGCATCCGTCGGTCATGGCGCGCGCGATCCGGGCGGGCGCGTCCATCATCAACGACATCGAGGGTTTCCGTGGCGAGGCGGCCCGCGCCGTGGTCGCCGGCAGTGACGCCGGGGTCGTGGTGATGCACATGAAGGGCGAGCCGCGGAGCATGCAGGACGCACCGCACTACGACGATGTGGTCGCGGAAGTGCGCGATTTCCTCGTCGCGCAGCGGGATCGGCTTCACCATGTCGGGATCGGGGACGAGCGGATCTGCCTGGACCCCGGGTTCGGCTTCGGCAAGACGCTGGCGCACAATCTGGAGTTGCTGGCCCGGCTCGAGGCGTTGGACGTGACCGGCTGCCCGCTGCTGGTGGGCTTGTCGCGCAAGTCGATGATCGGCGCGCTGACCGGGCTGCCGGTGGGCGAGCGGCTGGGTGGCAGCATCGCAGCCGCCCTGGCGGCAGTGGATCGGGGCGCCCGCATCGTGCGGGTGCACGACGTGGCCCAGACCGTGGCGGCTCTCGCGGTGTGGCGGGCGGTGCAGGGCCAGACGGCAAAGGGGTAGCGAGGACAGGATGGCACGTCGGTATTTCGGAACGGATGGCGTACGCGGGCGGGTCGGGGAGCGACCGATCACGCCCGAGTTCGTCCTTCAGCTTGGCTACGCAGCCGGCAAGGTCTTCGCGGAAAGCGCGCGAGGCCGGCCGGCGGTCCTGCTCGGCAAGGACACCCGGATCTCGGGCTATATGCTGGAATCGGCGCTGACGGCGGGGTTCTGTTCGGCCGGGGTCGACGTGCACGTGACCGGCCCGCTGCCCACGCCGGCGATCGCCTATCTCACCCGGGCGCTGCGCCTGTCGGCCGGCGTCGTGCTGAGCGCCTCGCACAACCCGTTCGAGGACAACGGCATCAAGTTCTTCTCCGCGGACGGCAACAAGCTGCCCGACGAGACCGAGGAGAGGATCGAGTCGCAGCTCGACGTGCCAGGCGTGTGCGTGACCTCCGAGCGCCTCGGCAAGGCGTTCCGGGTCGAGGCGGCGGCGGGGCGCTACATCGAGTTCTGCAAGAGCACCTTTCCGTTCTCGCTCGACCTGAAGGGGCTCAAGCTGGTGGTGGATTGCGCCAACGGCGCGGCCTATCACACGGCGCCCCACGTCTTCCACGAGCTCGGCGCCGAGGTGGTGACCATCGGCACCGAGCCCAACGGCATCAACATCAACGACGAGGTCGGGGCGGTGCATCCCCAGGCGATGGCCGAGATGGTGCGCCAGTCCGGCGCCGACCTCGGCATCTCGCTCGATGGCGACGCCGATCGCCTGATCATGTGCGATGCCTCCGGCCGCACCTACGACGGCGACGAGCTGCTCTACATCCTCGTCAACGACCGGCTGCGCAACGGACCGGTCGCCGGGGTGGTGGGCACGCTGATGACCAACCACGGATTCGAGCAGGCCATGGCGCGCCACGGCGTGCCGTTCGAGCGGGCCAAGGTGGGGGACCGCTACGTCCTCGAGCTGCTGCAGGCGCGTGGCTGGCTCTACGGGGGAGAGAACTCCGGGCACCTGATCGCCCGGGATTGCCACAGCACCGGCGACGGCACCATCAGCGCGCTGCAGGTGTTGGCGGCCGTCGTTCGCACCGGGAAGTCGCTTGCCGAGCTGACCAGCGAGCTGTCCATGCTCTCCCAGAAGATGATCAACGTGCGGGTGGAGCGCGGCTTCGACTGGCAGGCGCACGCCGGCCTTGCCAGCGCCCGCGCCGCGGCGGAGCAGGCGCTGGGCGGCAACGGCCGCGTGCTGATTCGACCGTCCGGCACCGAGCCCGTCCTGCGGGTGATGGTGGAGGCCGCCTCCGCCGACCAGGCGGCGCGCCTGGCGCGGTCGATAGCCGATTCGCTACAATAGCGGATTCGGGGTGTAGCGTAGCCTGGTAGCGCGCCTGCTTTGGGAGCAGGATGTCGGGAGTTCGAATCTCTCCACCCCGACCAGGCTCCCGAAGCGTTCGACATCTGCCCGTAGCTCAGTTGGATAGAGCATCAGCCTTCTAAGCTGAGGGTCACAGGTTCGAATCCTGTCGGGCAGGCCAGCGATTCTTCTTCGGTGGTGGCTGTAGCTCAGTTGGTAGAGTCCCGGATTGTGATTCCGGTTGTCGCGGGTTCGAGTCCCGTCAGCCACCCCATTTCCCTCCATCCACCTCCCCTGCCGCGCGGCTTGGTCGCGGAAGCGGGCCGTTTGGAGACCCAACACTTCCATCAGCCCTTTCCCGCGGGGGCGACACGTGGATGCTCGGCACCACCGACATCCCGACTCGAAGCCTCGACGCGGCGGGCTGGCCCGGATCGATGCGAATGCGCACAGGCAGGCGCTGGACGATCTTCGTGAAGTTGCCGGTGGCGTTGTGGGGAGCGATGGCAGAGTAGGTGACGCCGCTCGCCGGGCCGAGACTCTCGACCGCGCCCGCGAGGACCTCGCCCGGAAGGGCATCCACGGCGATCTCGACTGGCTGTCCCACTCGCACACGTGCCAACTGGGTTTCCCTGAAGTGCGCCGTGACGTAGACGTCGTCGAGTGGGACGATCGCAAGCAATGGCTGGCCGACGTCTATGTATGCACCGATGCGAATCGACCGGTGACCAATGACCCCGCTGATCGGCGCGGTGATGCGCGTGAAGGAAAGCTTCAGTCTCGCGGCGGACAGGGCGGAATCCGCCTCGGCGAGCACCGCTCTCCGGTTCTCCAGGTCCGCCTCGAGGATTGCCACCTGTTGGCGGGCCGCCAGCACGCCTGCCTGGTTCTTTTGCAGGCTGGCCCGATGAATGCCGACCTGGGCTTGTGCCTGCTGCTGCGCCTGCACCGTACCTGCTCCGTCCCTGGCCAGGTTGCGATATCGCACGAGGTTCTTCTGAGCCAGGTCGAGCGCGGCCTCATCACCCGCCACCGCTGCCTGGGACTGGCGAATCGTGGTCGACTGATGGACCAGGCGAGCCCGGAGGGCCGCGACCGCTGCCCGGGCACTCGCGACTCGCGCCTTGGCGGCAGCGACGGCGACCGCGAACTGCCGATCGTCGACGACGGCGAGTAGGTCGCCCTCCTTGACCACCTGGCCGTCCTGCACCAGCACGCTCGATACCGTGCCGGCCACTTGCGGCGCCACGGTCGTGAAGTCCGCCTGGACGTAGGCGTCGTTCGTGGTCTGGACCGCCGCGCTGGATTCCGGACGGTTCATCATGACGATGCCACCGATCGCTGCCGTGAGCAGCAGCGTGGCGCTGGCCATCCGGACGGTGCGAGGCGGTGTCATGGCGTGTCATCCGATGAAGGAGGGTGGAGCGGTGACGCCGAAGGCCCGCGCGGCTCCGGAGCAGGGATGCGATCGAGCATCAGCGCGAGCGCAGCCAGGACGGCCGCGAGCGCACCGAGCAGCAGGAAGGCATCGCCGATCGACAGCACGAGCGACTCGCGATCGACCACGCCCGCGAGGCTGAAGACCGAGGGAGACTGCGGAATGGAACCAGTCTTCAGCGAGGCCTGATCGAGCAGCATCTCTGCGTGAAAACGGCTGCGGACGATCACGAATTGGCCGACTCCTGAAACCGCGGCTAGCGAGCCCAGCGCTCGCAAGGTGTTGATCAGCCCCGATACATAGGCGCCTTCGAGGGGTTGCACGACGCTGGTCGCCAGGAAGAGCATCGACACGACTGCCATCGGTTGTCCGAAGGCGTGCAGCGTCTGTACTGCCAGGAACTGGTCGCGACCCCATTCGGAGGACAACTGACTACCGCAGAAGCATGCCGTGGCAATAAGCGCGAGCCCGGCTGCGAGAACGAGGCGGGCGTCTATCCACTTACAGTAAAGAAGCAGGGCCACCGCCGAGCCCAGGACCGGTTGTGGCAGGGCGATGATCAGAGCCAGAGGCGCGACCTGGCGTGGCCGATACTCCTGGACACTGCCGAGGTACAGGGCGGGCAGCAGAGAGCTGGAGGCGAGCGTCACCAGGAGGAGGACGAAGATGATGAAGCCGAGCCACAAGTTGCGGCGCCGCAGGATACGAAGTTTGATGAACGGCGATGCGTGGTACCACTCCGTCTGAAGGTAGACGATCAGCAGGGCAATCCCGCCCAGCAGCGCGGCGCCAATGAGCTTCGATTGGAACCAATCAAGCCGCGACCCTTGGTCAAGGGCCACCGCAATCAACCCGAGGGCCGCCACGCCACACGTCATTCCCGGCCAGTTCGCCTGGCGAAAGCGATCGGCTTGAATCGGCTCGCGAGGCAGCCCCCACGCCGAGAGCAGGCCCCCGATCGCCGCGAGAGGGACGGTTTGCCAGTAGACCCAGCGCCAGTCGAGCCATCCGTCCGTCCAGTGCCCGGCAAGCCAGGTTGAGAGGTTGGGTGCCAAAGTGGCGGTCAAGGCGTACAGTGCCAGTCCGTGCAATCGTATGGACGCAGGCAGATACTTCAGGGCCGCCATCATCAGGAGGGGTATCGACGCTCCGGCGGCACTGCCCTGCAGAAAGCGCAGTGCCAGCATGAGATCGAGGTTGCGGACGAACGGAAGGGCCACCGCCAGCACTGCACAAATCCCAAGCGACCACAGGCTGCAGCGACGGACCGACAAGGTGATTCCAAGCCATGCCGCGAATGGCATGACGATCAGCTCGCCTGCGCTGTACGTGGTCGTCAGCCAGGACGCGTCGTCCACGCCCAGCCCGAGCGCACCGCGGATATCGGGAAGTGCCAACGAGCCGACGCGATTGTTGAAGCCCGCCATCATGGCCGAAAGCAGGACGCCCGCCAGTCCGGCGGCGGTGCGCCCGGACAACGTTTCCGCCGCCTCGGCGCCGGCCGTCTTGCCCACGGCAGGCATTGCTTCAGTCCAGCTTCGCCTTGTCGAGACCGAACGCCTTGTCATGCGTTCCGGGAACGGTCCTGAAGCCGACGTTGACCCGATTCCACGCGTTGATCGACATGACGGCGAAGGTGAGATCGGAGATCTCCTTCTCGGAGAGCTGTCCCCGGACCCGTTCGTAGATCTCGTCCGGTACGCCTTGCTCGGGCAGCTTCGTCAACACCTCGGCCCAGGCGAGCGCGGCGCGCTCGCGCGGAATGAAGAGGGTCGACTCGCGCCAGACTGACAGGTGATGGATCCGGAGCTCGCGCTCGCCGTGGATCTTCGCCTGCTTGACGTGCATATCGAGGCAGAAGGCGCAGCCATTGAGCTGGGACGCTCGAATGGCCACGAGATCGCGGATCGGCTCCTCGATGGCGCTTTCCTTCACCAGGGTGTTGAACTCGATGAACTTCCTGAAGAGCTCCGGGGACTGCTGCATGTAGTTGATTCGTTGTGCCATGGTCGATCGCTCCTTGAACGGGTTGCACACGCCGAAAGGTCATGCGAGGCGTGCCTTGCATCGTAGATAGCAACGGCGCACGCAACTAGATGCCGCCGAGGTACCGCGCTGTTGACCGGACGGAACCATGGTCAGCCGGCGGCATCGATCCGCCGCTGCCAGGCTTGGCATTGGAAGGCGGGTGCGCTACTTTGCGTCCATGCAAGCGGAAGAGTCGCCCGGCCCGATCCCGTCGGAGGTTCGCTGGCACTTCGGCCCATTCACCGTCTGGGAAGCGCAACGTCGTCTCGAGCGCGACGGCAAGCCGGTGCGGGTGGGGCCGCGTTCGTTCGACCTGTTGCTGGCCCTGCTTGGTCGCGCCGGCGACTTCGTCGGCAAGGACGAGCTGTTGTCGTTGGTCTGGACCGGCGTCGTTGTCGAGGAGGGCAGTGTCCGGGTCCACATGTCGACGCTACGGAGAGCCCTGGGAGCGCCGCGGGAGGGCGACGGCTGCAAGGAATGGATCTCCAACGTGCCCTTGCGGGGTTACCGGTTCAACGGACGCGCGCGACGAGAGGTGGATCATGCAGGGAGCGAGTCGGATCGGCCGAGTGCCGTGTCGTTCACGAAGCTGCCGATACGACTCACACAGCTCGTCGGTCGCGGCCGCGACGTCGCGAATATTCTTTCGGCCCTCGATCTTCACCGCCTGGTCACCATCGTCGGTACGGGCGGCATCGGCAAGACGAGTGTCGCGATCCGCGCGGCGGAGTGCCGTCAGGCGAGGGAGAGGACGGAGACCGCGTTCGTCGATCTATCGCCCCTGATCTCCCAGGATCACGTCATGGGGACGCTGGCACGGTCACTGGGGGCCGCGGCCGACCGACCCGATACGGTCCAGGCCATCGTCGAACGCCTGGAGGGGCGCGACGTGCTCCTCCTGATCGACAACTGCGAGCATGTCATGGATTCGCTTGCGCTGCCGATCAACGATTTGCTCAGGGCGCTACCCAACCTGCGGATCCTCGCCACCAGCCGCGAGCCGCTTCTCCTGGCAGGCGAGTATGTGGTACGGCTGTCCGCGCTGGCTGTTCCTGATACGGAAGAACTCCTGCTCGGACAGGCGATGCGCTGGCCTGCCGTCGAGCTGTTCGTCGAGCGGGCGGCAGCCGCCGGCGCGAGGCAGCTCGACGACTCCGTGGGCCCATTGGTGTCGAGGATCGCACGGCAGCTCGACGGGGTCCCGTTGGCCATCGAGCTCGTCGCCGCGCGCCTCGGGGTACAGACCATCGGCGATCTGGCTCTCAGGCTGGACGACCACTTGCGGCTCTACTCCAACGGCAACCGCGCGATCCTTCCTCGCCACCGAACCTTGGCCGCCGCGTTGGACTGGAGCATCGCCCTGTTGAGCGCGGACGAGCTGCGGCTCCTGCGCCGGCTCTCGGTCTTCCGGGGACGCTTCCATGTCGAATCCGCAATCGGCGTCGCCCCCGACATGGACCCGGATGCCGCCTTCGACGCCCTGATCTCGCTCGCCAACAAGTCCCTGGTCGTCTTTGACGGCACGGACGCCATCGCCCCCTATCGGCTTCTGGAGACAACGAGAAGCTACGCTGCCGAGTTGCTCGGACGGACCGACGAGCATGCGGAGGTGCTGCGACGTCACGTCGGATCGATGCTCGAGCTCATGACGACCGCGACGGCGGAGCTGAATGACCTCGCGGAGCAGGCGTGGACCGAGCGGTATGCGTACCGCCTGGACGACGTACGTTTCGCCCTGGACGTTTGCCTGGTCCGGTATCCCGACGCCGGCATTGCGGCGCAGCTGGTATCGGCTTCGGCGCCCTTCTGGTTCCACGCCTCCCAGGTCGCGGAGTACCGCGACTGGATCGCGGCGGCCCTGGCCCTGGCAGACCAGCAGCCCGATCCCGACGTCGAGCGGGTCACGTGGCTGAATACTGCCCTGATCAGTGCGTTGCTGCACGCCGGGGGCTCGATCTCCGACCTGAGCACTGCCTGTGACCGCGCATTGGCGGGGGCGCAGACCTTGGGGATCCGGGGGTTGGAGCTGCAGGCGCGCTGGGGACATTGCACCCATGAGATGTTTCGCGGCGAGTATGCGATTGCGCTGCAGCGTGCGCAGGAGCTGCACGCGGTCGCGCGTTCCTGGGACGATCCGGTCGCGCTCAACCTCTCGCACCGCGTGATGGCCATGGCAACCCATTTCTGCGGAAACCTGGACACGTCGCACCGGCATAGCGAGTCGGCGATCCGGCTTGCCGGCGGGACAGGCCGGGTGCGCACCCAGATGGTCGGCGTCGATCCGATCGTTGCGGCGAAGGCCATGCTGTGCCGGACGCTCTGGCTTCAAGGGGAGACGACGTACGCACTGGAAGCGGCTGCCGATGCGGTTGCTCGCGCCAGGGCGGCTGGCAGCTACGTTTCGCTGTGCGCCGGGTTGTACGGGGCTTGTCCCGTCGCTTTGTGGTCCGGCGAGCAAGGACTCGCGCACGAGTGGGTCCACATGATGGTGGACGAAGCAAAGCGCCGGGGCCTGATGGGCTGGTATCGCTTCGCCGACTGCTACCTTCAAGGGCTGAAGCTGAGCGACGCGGAAGATCCGGGTCTTCACATCCGCGCGGTGTCCGAGCAGCTCGGTAGCTACGGCGAGCAGCAGCGGGAGATGCTCGTTACCTTCTGCGTCGACTGGCTCGATGACGAGATGGTCACGCGTGTCTCCCGCGGTGCAGGGCAGTGGAGCGCATCGGAGGTGTGGCGTGCCGCCGGGGCGCGCAATGAACGACGGGGCAGGCCCGACGAGGCGGAGGCCTTCTACGCAAGGGCGCTCGAAACTTCCAGGCAGCAGGGCGCGCTGGGCTGGGAACTGCGCGCCGCGATGAGCATGGCCCGGATGTGGGGGCATTCGGGTCGGACGCAGGAGGCAGGCCGGCTGCTCGCAGCGACCTGCGAACGCGCCCCTGTCGATGGCAGGAACGCGGCGCTATCCCAGGCGCTGGAGCTGCTCGCGCGGCTCCCGAGCCGGTGAGCGACCGTCAGGAAGCGCGCCGGGCATCTGCCGACGTAGCGTCCTCCCCGGCGAGCCAGAAGGCGGCATTGCGCACGTACTGCCTGGTCGTGCGAAGCGCTTCGGGAAGCCGGCTCATCCCGTCGCCCGCCGGCTCGGTCACGAACGAAGGGCTCCCGGCGGCCGGGTTCCAGTTGTAGTCGGCAAAGTGATGGAAGGTCGACTGTGCGATCGCTCGACCGCCGTCGCTGGATCGCTCGAAAGCGACCGCGATGTTGAAGCGCCGGCCGGTCGTCGAGCTTTGACCCTCCATCACCACCCGGCTGCTGGCGTCGCCCGGCGGAGCGCTGACGGCGCCTTCATGCGGATGCGCCGGCAGGTACTGAATGACCCCGGTGGGTGACCGTCGATCCCGGAGCAGCGGATGAATGGCGCCGACCGGCCGGACCCGCTGATAGTCGCCGTTGGCTCCCGAGTGGTAGTTTGGCCACGAGATGCCGGGGGAGCAGGGGTTGTCGATGCAGCGACGAGCCTTGTCTCTCTCGAGGTTGTGGCTGTGGAAGTGATGTGCCGCCCCGACTCCTTGCAGGTTGCAGATCGAGCTTCCCAGGTCCATGTGGTCGCGGGTGACCATCAGGGCGCCGCCGCGGCGGCGGAAGCGGCTGATGCCAGCGCAATCTTCGGACGTCAATCCGTTCCCGGCATCGACCCCCAGGAGCCAGAGCTGGTCGAAATCCGACTCCCAGAGCCGCGACAACAGAGGATCCGGCGCGCCGCGCTTCGTCCGGTCCCGCATCGTGACCGCGAAGGCCGGTCGGCTGTTGCGGTCTTCCAGCCCGGAGAGAAAGGAGCCCAGGAGGCTGAATCGCTCGATGTTCCAGTCGTCCGGGATGCGCTCGATGGTGGTCTGCAGCAAGAGCTTGATCATGATGGAATCCTGCCTTGGCAGGTCGATGCGGCGTGATCGAGAGCCACTCAGGCGCAGATGGCGATCTCGGGAAGCAGGCACCGCAGGTCACGGCTCCGGATCTTCGATGTCATGAAGTCGATGAAGGCCCGCGCTCGCGAAGGGAGGTGCTGGCGGCTCGGATAGCAGATGAAGTGGCCACGGTCGTCGGGGGCGGACTGCGTCAGGCAGGGAACCAGCGCACCGGTCCTGATTGCATCGCAGATCAGGTAGCCCGACATCTGGGCGATGCCCACGCCGGCGAGGACCGACTGGAGGACCAGGTCGGCATCGTTGAAGGTCAGAGCCGCCTGCGGCAGGAACTTTCGCAGGCGTCCATCTTCCTTGAACTCCCACTCGAATACACGGCCCGAGGAGAAACGGAAGTTGATGCATTGGTGGCGGTCGAGGTCGTCCACCGTCTCAGGCAGACCGTGCTCGCTTCGGTAGGCTGGCGACGCGCAGACCAGCATCTGCATCGGGATGATCTGCCTTGCGATGATCTCGGCGTCCTCCATGCGGCCGTTGCGAAACGCGACGTCGATGCGGTCCGAGACGAAGTCCGTCGGCGTGTCGCTCAGGAGAAGGTCGATCGACACCTCCGGATAGGCGGCGCGAAACTCGCCCAGCAGGGGGGCGACGACCTTGCGGCCGAAGCCGACGGCCGAGCTGATGCGCAGGTGACCGCGGGGCCGCCCCTCGCGCAGATCACGCATCTCGTCCACGGCCTCGACGATCCGGTCGACGCCGGTGTGGCATCGGGTGAAGAAAAGGTCGCCTTCCTGGGTCAACGTCGTGCTCCGGGTGGTTCTCAGGAAGAGCCGTACATTCAGCTGGTCCTCGAGTCTCTGGACGCTGCGGCTTACCGCTGACCGGCCGACTCCGAGCCGATCGGCCGCGCGGGAGAAGCTGCCTTCGGTAGCCACCGCGATGAAGGCGACTACGCCCGCATAGGTCGTGGCGAAGCTCGACGCCAAGGCATCGGGGCGTGGTGCCCGGACTGGCGGACGCAGGGGAAGCGGCAGGACGGTCGTTGACATGAGTAGCCTCGCGAGTCGGTGATGCGTCGAAGTCATTAGCCCGGTGACGAGCCAAGACTCTGCGCGCGATGAACGGCGCAGGCCAGTTAATGGCTGTCAAGGCTTGTTATGTCGACTGCGTCGGCTCGTGCGAGCCGCCTGGTCCTGCTGAACCGAAGCATTGGTGAGCGTCGGGAAACGCGGCGGTACCAGCGACGAGCCTACCGCCGCCGAGGCCCGAAACCTAGCATCCAACCGTGTCGCGATACCGGCGACGCGGCGCCTCGGCCGAATCGAGGTCACGGCCATTGCACTCACCAGGAGAACGAAATGACAACCCTCGCACGACTCGCAACCGCTGCCGTCGCCATCGGCCTGACCACGGTCCATCTGGCTGCGGCTGCAGACAGCTCGGCCCGGCCCGCCACCGGGAGAACGCCGACCGTGATCCTGGTCCATGGTGCGTTCGCCGAGTCATCGAGCTGGGACGCGGTGGCCGGCAGGCTTCTCGCGCGCCACCTGCCCGTCATTGCCGCTGCGAATCCGCTGCGCGGCCTGAAGGACGACGCGGCCTTCGTGTCCGCCATCGTGGGTTCCGTCGATGGGCCGGTGGTTCTGGTCGGTCACTCGTACGGCGGCTCGGTGATCTCCGCCGCGGCCCAGGGGCGGCCCAACGTCAAGGCACTGGTCTTCGTGGCCGCATTCGCCCCTGACGAGGGCGAATCCGCATTCGACCTGTCCGCCCGGTTTCCCGGCAGCACGCTGGGCGAGGCCCTGGCACCACCGGTCGTGCTGGCCGACGGCGCCAAGGATCTCTACATCCGCCAGAAGGAGTTTAGCGATCAGTTCGCAGCGGATCTGCCGCGCGAGGTCGCGACCTTGATGGCCGTCTCGCAGCGTCCCGTTACCGAAGCCGCGCTGGGCGAGGGCGCGCCGGGTGCCGCCTGGAAGAGCGTTCCGTCCTGGTTCGTCTATGGCGACGGCGACCGCAACATCCCGCCCGCCGCCCTGGCGTTCATGGCCGAACGGGCGAAGTCCAGGAGGACCGTCGTGGTCAGGGGTGCGTCTCACGTCGTGATGATGTCCAACCCCGACATCGTGGCCGGCCTCATCGCCGAGGCGGCCGAGACAGCAACCGCCCGGCCCTGAGCTGCCATGAACGAGCTCGAATCTCCCGTTGGGGCGCTCACCGTTGGCCTGCTCCGGCAGGATTCGGACAGGCCCTTCGAATCCAAGGTTGTTCTCGTCACCGGCGGCGCGTCGGGTATCGGGCGCGCTGCCGCGATCCGGTTCGCCCGGGAAGGGGCGCAAGTGATGGTGACCGGCCGGAGGCAGGAGCCGCTGGAGGCGCTTGCCGAACTGCAACCCGGAATCGGCTTTGTCGTGGCAGACAGCGCCGATCCGGAGGATGCCGTGCACACCGTGGCGTCGACCCTGGATGCATTCGGACGTCTGGATGTCGTCGTCAACAACGCGGGGGCGGGGGCCATCCTGCCCCTGCCGCAGGCCGATGCGAAGCGCATTGGCGACATCTTCGGCGTGAACGCCATCGGCCCGTCGCTTCTCGTTTCGGCGGCGCTCGATTCGTTGAAGGCGAGCAAGGGTTGCGTCGTGAACGTCTCCAGCACTTACGGCCACAAGGCGGCCGCTGGGTTGTCGCACTATGCCGGCAGCAAGGCCGCGCTCGAGCACATGACGCGATGCTGGGCGCTGGAGCTGGCACCTTTCGGGATTCGCGTCAACGCGGTTGCCGCCGGACCTACGGAGACCGACTTCCTCAGGGAGCGGATGATGCTGTCCCCCGAGCAGGAGCGCGAGGTGAAGGACGAGGAACGGCGCCGGATCCCATTAGGCCGGCGAGGCATGCCCGACGAGGTGGCCGCGTGGATCGTGTCCGTGGCTTCGCCCGCGGCAGCCTGGGTCACCGGGCAGGTCATCGCGGTGGATGGTGGCTTGGACGTGACCTGAGGGAGGATTCCATGAAAGCCAACTCGAGGGCAGTTCGCGCAAGCGTGCTGCTCAGCATCGGCACGGTGCTCGCCGGCGGAGCGTACCTCGGACGGTACGCGCTGGCCGGGAGTTCCTTCCGTGACCCGATTGCGACCCCGCTGCTTTCCAAGACGCTCGGCGACGCTCCGGGAAAGGAGGTTCTGGTCCTGCAGGTCGATTATCCTCCGGGCGGCGCCGATCCCGTGCATCGTCACGATGCGCACGGCTTCATCTACGTCCTCGAAGGCGAGATCGAGATGGGGGTCAAGGGCGGCAAGACCGTGAGGCTGCGGCCGGGCGACACCTTCTACGAAGGGCCGGATGACGTCCACACCATCGGACGCAATGCCAGCGCCACACGGCGCGCGAGGTTCCTGGTCGTGCTGGTGAAGAAGATCGGCGTGGCCGCCGTCCTGCCAGTCGATTGATCGCCGCGATGTGCTGGCGGGACCCGACGGTCCTGGAAGCCTGACGCCGATCACACCGGTGGAGACCGTGGGCGCGTTCTAGCCAGACGTTATCGCCCCCGGCCCTACCGTTGCGCGGAGACCCTACCGCTTCGTGATGCGAAGGGAGATGCACGACCTCCGGTCATTGCATCCCAGTGTCCTACAGCAACGCCCGCAAGGGCCAACCAGGAGCATGCATGTCACACGATACGTCCGCGGGAAGCACCCGCCGAGAGTTTCTCACCACCGGCGCGGGAGCCGCCGCCCTCGTTGCTTCAAGCATCAGGGCGTCGTCGCCAACCCATGCTGCACAGCCACCGAAGACGCAAGGAGCCACGGCTATGAACTTCATCTCTACCAAGGACGGCGTGAACATCTTCTACAAGGACTGGGGGCCGCGCGAGGCACAGCCGTTGGTCTTCCACCACGGTTGGCCGCTGAGCGCCGACGAGTGGGACAACCAGCTCTTCTTCTTCCTCGAAAAAGGATACCGGGTCATCGCCCATGACCGACGTGGGCACGGACGCTCCTCGCAGACCGACGGCGGTAACGATATGGACACCTACGTTGCAGACGTCGTCGCACTCGCTGAGGCGCTCGATCTGAAGGGGGCGGTACATATCGGTCATTCGACCGGAGGTGGCGAAGCGACGCACTACGCCGCGCGTGCAACGCCGGGGCGCATCTCGATGCTGGCGCTCGTCGCCGCCGTGCCGCCAATCATGGTCAAGACACCGGCCAACCCGGGCGGCCTTCCAAGCGAAGTGTTCGATGGGTTCCGGGCCGACCTCGCCGCCAACCGCGCGCAGTTCTATCGCGACTTCGCTTCTGGGCCGTTCTACGGGTTCAATCGTCCGGGAGCCAAGGCGAACCAGGGTCTGATCGAGAACTGGTGGAGGCAGGGCATGGCCGGCAGCGCAAAGGCGCACTACGACTGCATCAAGGCGTTCTCGGAGACCGACTTCACCGAGGACCTGAAGGCCATCTCGGTCCCCACGCTGGTCATGCATGGCGATGACGACCAGGTCGTCCCCTATGCGGATTCCGCGCCGCTTTCGGCGAAGCTGCTGAGGAACGCTACGCTGAAAACGTACAAGGGCTACCCACACGGCATGTGCGCTACCCACGCCGAAGTCGTGAACACCGATCTGCTCGCCTTCATACGGGGTTGATCAGAGGGCGGGGAAGGGGCAGGAGCATTCTGACGTGACGCGGCTCCATTGACTGGTGCGCTCCGGTCAATGCGATGCCGCCTTCCATCGATCTACCGCGATTCGAGTGCGAGAACTAGGATCGGGCTGACCATCGTCTTCAACTAGCGGCCCTGCGCGGCCATCAAGGAAGAGCAATGAAAATCGTAGTCATCGGCGGGACTGGCCTGATCGGAAGCAAGCTCGTTGCAATCCTTCGCGACCGCGGTCACGAGGTTGTCGCAGGATCACCCGCGTCGGGTGTCAATACCCTGACCGGTGAGGGTCTGCGAGAGGCGCTGCGCGGGGCGCGGGTGGTCGTGGACGTGGCCAACTCACCGTCCTTCGAGGACAGGGCGGTTCTCGAGTTCTTCCGTACCTCCGGGCGGAACCTGATTGCAGCGGAAGCCGCCGCCGGCGTTGGACATCATGTTGCACTGTCAGTCGTAGGCACTGAACGGCTCGCCGAAAGCGGCTACTTCAGGGCAAAGCTCGAACAGGAGAAGTTGGTCCGGGGATCGGGAATCCCATACACCATCGTTCACTCCACTCAGTTCTTCGAGTTCCTTGGCGGGATCGCACAGGCAGCCACCGACGGGTCAACGGTGCGGGTCTCTCCGGCATTCGTGCAACCGATTGCGTCGGACGACGTTGCCGCCGCCATGGCCGAGTGCGCCCTCGGGAAGCCGGTCAATGGCGTGATCGAGATTGCGGGTCCGGAGCGCGTACGCCTGGCCGACCTGGTGCAGCGGCTCTTCACGCGCACTTCCGACCCGCGTACAGTGATCTCCGATCCGCAGGCACGTTACTTTGGAGCAGTCCTTCAGGACGATACCCTCGTGCCGAAGGGCAGTTCGCGCATCGGTAAGCTAGGCTTCGATGCTTGGTTCGCTCTTCCGAAGGCGCGGTGATGATCGCCGGGCGAATCCGGGTGCTTGTGCTGCACGATGATCCAATCGCTCGGGCGGGTTTGGCGGTGGCACTCGAAAGCTCCGCAGAGATCGAAGTGCGTAACGGCGCAGATCATCCTATCTCGGGGGGAAGCCGCGCCGGGAGCGAGCCCTATCCTGAGACAGACGTCATTGTTGCGGACTACGTCAGCGGATTGGACGTGGTGCGACCGGCGAAACGGCAGCGCTTTCCACCGAGGTTGCCGGGGCTCGTCGTGGTTGGGGGGATGGATCGGGAATGGGAGATCCGCACGGCTCTCGAGTCGGGTGTGAAGGGCTACCTGCTCCCGGGGCACGGTGTCGACGCGTTGATCGAAAGCGTCCGGGCAGTTCACAGAGGCATGCGGTATCTGGAGCCTCAGGTCGTCGAGCGATTGGCCGAGAGTTTCGTCCTCGATCCACTGACCCCGAGAGAGGAAGACGTGCTTCGGCTGGTGGTCGACGGTCTGTGCAACAAGGCGATAGGCGCCCGGTTGGGGATAGCAGTTGGAACCGTGAAGTCGCACCTCAAGGCGATCTTCGGCAAGCTCGGTGTTGGAAGCAGGACGCAGGCGGTTGCGGCGGTCGACAGGCGTGGTGTGCTGAGCCGGATAGAGGAGGCCGGTCCTGTCCAGGCTGGCGCGAGGAGCAGCCGCGCTTCGGCCCGGACTGGCTACCTGCATCGGCGGAGTCCAAACCGGTCTCGACTGAACGGCGCGGCAAACGCCGCGTCGAAGCACCTTCTCGAGGAGCATCCATGAAAGCAGACGGGATGCCGGGAATCCATTCGATGCGGACGTGCGAGGTGTGCGGTACCGAGATGCCGTTGGACGAAGCGATCATCCCGGAAGCCAGCGACTACCTGGTATACCTGTGCGGCCTGGAATGCTTCGCCCGCTGGCGGCTAGGGCTACGTACCAGGTATCCCCAGAGTCTTATCGAGTGAACGGGCGGGCACCAGAATCGGGTGCCGGCAACCGTGAAGAGAATGGCGATAAGGCTCTACTAAATGCCGCGTGCAAGTTCGCTCCCCAGCCATATCGTTCTCTAGTGGACCGGGGCGCGGTACCAGGCGCTCCGGTCCGGATGCGATGCAGACCCCGGGCCGGCCTGCCGTCGTGCGGCGTCGTGGCTAGTCCGTCGTTGAAGCGGCGACTGCGCTGAGCAAGTTGCGGGGTACACCGTCGTCCTGCGTCAAGGCCGTGACCGAGCGGCGTCAGGGCGACCCCACGCCGCTCTTGTTACGTGACCCGGTGCGTATCAGGCACCACCGTGTGCCTCTTTGGAGACCTACTCAGGTCGTACGCCCCTCTCTACGATAGATGACGTACGGCGCTCTGCTGTCATCCGCGCCGACATTCCCTGATGTCGAAGGGCGATTGGTTTCCAGTCGCTTGACTGGTTTGGCTCCGGCAATCGGACCATTATTTGGAGAGCTTCGCTATGCCTACTGCAATTGACACCCTGTATCCCGGTGGCCAGACCTCCGAGGAGCTCGTTCCGTCTCGCTACGCGTTGCGGGTCGGTGAGATTGACGCCTTGGTGGTCAGCGATGGAGTGCTGCCGCTGCCAACGGCGACTCTCGCGACCAACGCTGACCCGGCTGACCTGGCGAACTGGCTGAACCACATGTTCATGCCTCCGGACAAGTTCGATTGGCCGCTGAATGTGATGGTCGCCCGTAGCGGAGACCAGACCATTCTGATCGACGCCGGGCTCGGCGGGCAGTTCTCGGGCTTCCCTCGGGCTGGACAGTTTCCCCAGCGGCTGGCAGCTGCCGGCATCGACATCGAGTCGGTGACCGATGTGATCATTACGCATATGCACATGGATCACGTGGGTGGGCTACTCGTTGCCGGGGTCAGGGAGCGTTTGCGTTCCGATGTGCGGATCCATGTGTCCGCGGCTGAAGTCAAGTTCTGGACGTCGCCAGATTTCTCCCGCACGGCCATGCCGAAGCCCGTGCCTGACGTTCTCCGGTCAACCGCCATGAGCTTCTATAGCGAGTACCGTGATCGTCTGCGGGTCTTCGAGGATAGGAGAGAGGTCGCGCCGGGCGTAGTCGTGCGTGTAACTGGCGGACACACCCCGGGCCACAGCGTCGTCGACTTGTTATCTGCAGGCGAGCGCTTGATGTTCGCTGGCGATGCGATGTTCCCAGTCGGGTTCGACCATCCCGACTGGCACAATGGCTTTGAGCATGACCCAGAAGAGTCGATCCGAGTTCGCATCCGTCTTTTCCGGGAGCTGGTCGAGACCGGTGGGCTGTTGGTTGCGGCCCATCTGCCGTTTCCATCCGTTGGCCGAGTGGCGGTCGAAGGAGACGCTTTTCGCTGGGTTCCCGTCATTTGGGACTATTAACTTGGCCTAGAACGTAACAATGTTCGGACGCATGGGCCCGGCCGCAGCGCGAGCCATACGCGCAGATTGCCCGCGGATTGAACCCTGAGGCCTTCCACGAAAATTCGACGGAGCCGTTGCTAACGTACGTTCGCAGCCGGTTGTCACGGCGTGCCCGCAATGCCAACTCCGTCATGACCAGCACCGCGCCCGTCGTCTCCGTCATCGTCCCGGCCAGGGACGAGGCGGAGAACCTGCACTCGCTCCTCGATGAGATCGCGGCGGCACTGGTCGGCATCGACTACGAAGTGCTGGTGATAGACGACGGCTCGGTCGACGGGACCTGGCCGTTGCTTCTGGCCAGGGCCGCCAGGGACGCGAGAGTACGTGCCCTGCGCCATGCGCGGAGCGCCGGCCAGAGCACCTCGCTCTGGCAGGCCGCTCGGGTCGCGCGCGGCGACTGGCTTGCGACGCTCGACGGCGACGGGCAGAACGATCCGGCGGATGTTCCGCGCCTGCTGGCGATGGCCCGGCACGGCGGTGTGGAGCTGGTCGCGGGGCATCGCCTGGCGCGTCGGGACGACTGGCTGAGGCGACTGTCGTCGCGAGTCGCAAACCGGTTCCGGAATGCACTGTTGCACGATGGCGTGCCGGACACCGGCTGCGGACTGAAGGTGATACGTCGCACCGCCTTCCTGAGCCTTCCCTATTTCGACCACATGCACCGCTTTGTGCCGGCACTCGTCCAGGCGCAGGGCGGGCGCTGCATCTGCGTGCCGGTCGGCCATCGGCCGCGAACAGCTGGCCGTTCCCACTACGGCGTCAATGACCGGCTTTGGGCGGGTTTGGTGGATGTTCTTGGCGTCATCTGGCTGCGTCGCCGTTGCCGGCTGCCTGCGCCGCTGCAGGCCGCGCACGTCGGCGGGGAGCACGCCGAGGCGAAGGGGGCGGTGACAGCCGTTGGGGGCCCGCGTAGAGTGCGCTTGCCGGCAGTAGATCGATTCGATGAAGCTAGACCATTAACCTGAAAGGGCACCCGTGAGCGACGAAGCCATCTGGGTCTCGGTGGGTTTCCTCGGGCAAATCTTCTTCAGCGCCCGCTTCCTGGTGCAGTGGATCGCAAGCGAGCGGGCGCGACGCAGCGTCGTGCCGCTCGCCTTCTGGTTCCTGAGCCTCGGCGGCGGGGCGACGCTGCTCGCCTATGCCCTCTATCGGGCCGATCCGGTATTCATCGTGGGGCAAGGGGCAGGGCTTTTCATCTACCTGCGCAACCTTGCGCTGATTCGGCGCGAGGCGTCGATGCGGACCGACGCTGCCGCGGAGACGCCCGCCGCGTGAGCGCACGCGCCCCGCAGCCCGAACGGCGCGCTCGCTTTCCTCGGGAAGGAGGGCGCGCCAGCGCCACGCAGGCACATCCGGACGCTCCTGGAATGCGGGCCTTGCTCCAGTTCGACTTCGACGACCGGCGCCTCCTGGGAATGCTCATCGCGGCTGGCATGTGCCTGCTCGCGCTCGGCATCGGCCTGCGAGACCCATGGCCGGCCGACGAGCCGCGCTTCGCACTGATCGCCCAGGAGATGCTGGAGACCGGTGACTTCTGGCTGCCGCGACGCGCGGGTGAGCTCTATCCCGACAAGCCGCCGGTCTTCATCTGGCTGACCGCGCTGGCGATTGCCGCGACTGGCTCCGTTCGCGCCGGCTTCCTGTTGCCCTCACTGATCGCTGCCTCCGGGACGCTGTGGCTGGTGACCGATCTGGTCCGCCGCCTATATGACGACAGGGCCGCGTGGATGGCCGCGGTTGCGCTGCTGGTGACTGTCCAGTTCGTCCTTCAGGCGAAGACCGCCCAGATCGACATGGTGCTGACCTTCTTCACGACGCTCGCCGCCTACGGCCTGCTGCGCCATGCGTTGCTCGGTCCGCGACCCGGGTGGTGGATCTTGGCCTGGGCCGCCGTCGGACTGGGAATCCTCTGCAAGGGCGTCGGATTCCTGCCGCTGCTGATGCTGCCGACCTGGATGTTGCTCGGCATCCGAGGCCTCGCGCCGCGCCTCGCTTGGAGGGAGGTCGCGTTCGGTTTTCTCGTCATGCTCTGCGTCGTGGCAGCTTGGGGGCTGCCCATGTTGCTCATGGCAACCGCCGACGCCGACCTCACGGCCTACCGCGACGACATCCTGTTCAGGCAGACCGGCCAGCGCTACGCGGCCGCATGGCATCACGTCAAGCCGTGGTACTTCTACCCGGTCGCCGTGGTTCCGTGGGCGTGGTTGCCGCTCACGCTCGCGTTGCCGTGGGCGCTGCCCGAATGGTGGCGAGCAATCCGGCGTGGCGACGCGAGGGTCGTCCTGCCCTTGTCCGGGGTGGCGCTTATCCTGTTTTTCTTCTCTCTTTCGCCCGGCAAGCGTGGTGTCTACATTCTCCCGGCGCTGCCGCTGCTGGTCATCGCGATGGCACCCCTCCTGCCCACGCTATGGGAGAAGCGCGGCCTGCAGCGGGCGGGGGGCACGGCCGTCGCCATCGTAGGGGCGGTCTTCCTGGTCGCCGGGTTCGGCGGACTGGCCGGATGGCCCGCGCTCGCCAAGCTCGCGGCGCGCCATGGCGTCGTCCCGTGGGGGTGGTGGATATCGGTTGGCGTGATCGCGGCGGCGCTGCTCGCCTGGATCGGACCGCGTCGCGGCATGCTGGCGCTGGTGCTGGTTCTCGTTGCGTTCTGGATCAGCTGGTCGACGTGGGGCTACCGGCTCCTGGATGGCGTGCGCTCGCCGCGTGACCTGATGCAGGAGGTGGCGCGGTCCACCGGTCGGGACGACTCGATCGCGATGCCGGACTTCGACGAAGAGTTCGTGTTGCAGGCACGCCAGCCGATGGTCCACTTCGGACGCAAGACGCCGTACGCGGCACAGCTGCGCCGCGCATTCGCCTGGTTCGCCGAAGCACCGGATCGACGCTGGATGCTGATCGAGCAGAACTGGGCGCCGGCGTTGCAGTGCGTGGACCTGCGGCAGGCGCGGGATCTCGGCTTCCAGAACGGTGACAGGTGGTGGCTGATCCCGGGCGCTGCGTTCTCGGGCTGCGAAGGCGATGCCGACGTGGCCCCGCTCTACCTGGCGCCGACGACGGCCGCCATCACGCCATGAGCGGACCAGCCCGCTTTGTGGCAGCATTCTCCTACGCCCGCCAGGCCACCATGCACTCCACCACCGCCCTCGGCAGTCCGATCAAGGTGCTTGTCGTCGAGGACGATCTGACGATTGCCGGGAATCTGGTCGATTTTCTGGAGCTGCGTGGCCACCAGGTCGACGTCGCCTACGACGGACCTGCTGCCATGGCGAGGCTTGGCGCCGAAGCCTGGGACGTCCTCGTACTGGACATCGGCCTGCCCCGGGCCGACGGCTACCAGGTGCTCCATCATCTGCGCGAGCGCCTGTTGTTGCCGACACCGGTGCTGATACTCACGGCACGCACGGAGATGGATGCCAAAGTGCGCGGCTTTGGCATGGGAGCCGACGACTATCTGCTGAAGCCGTTCGCGCTGGTCGAGGTGGAGGCACGGATCCACGCGCTGCATCGCCGGGCGTCGGGCAGCGTGGTGCCGCAGGCGTCGGTTGCCGGCGACCTGCGATTGGATCGGCGCAGCTGGCAGGCGTCGGTGGCCGATCGCCCCGTGAAGCTGATGCCGCGCAGCATGCAGTTGCTCGAGCGGCTGATTCGCGAGCCAGGGGAAGTCGTGCGTCGCGAGGAGTTGGAGCGCCTCCTCTGGCCCGAGGGGGAGCCACCCGGCGACGCGCTGCGCGGCCAGGTGTATCTCCTGCGGCGGTCGCTGTCGGAGGCCGGTTACGAGGGACTCGAAACGGTGCATGGCGTCGGGTTCCGGCTGAGGGCCTGAAGAGCCATGGGGCTGCAGAAGCGCATCAGCCTGGCGTTGACCGCCGTGATCACGCTCTTCGTCACGGTGCAGGGCTATCTTGCCTACAGCTCGCTCGAGGAGCAGGAAGACCGGCTCGTGGACGACATCGTCCTCGCCGAGACCGAGAGGCTGGTGGAGCGGATCGAAGCGGATGAAGTGCGCTTCGATCGAAGCGGTCGTCACCTGCGACTTGGCACGAATCTCGAGGCGTGGCTGGACGACCAGGACGGGTCGGCAGGCCAGTCGCCCCTTCCGAAAGATCTGGTCGCACTCGCGGATGGAGTGCATCACTGGCATGGTGGCGACCGGATCTATCACGCGATGGTACGAACCATCCCGGAAGGGCGCCTATACCTGCGTTTCGACGCCACCCGCAACGAGCAGTTCGTCTACGATTTCGGCCGCACGCTGCTGGTCACGGGCTTGATCTGCATTCTGCTGGGTTGGCTGATGTCGTCCCTGCTTGCCAGAATCGTGGTTGCTCCCTTTAGGCGCCTGAGCGAGCGGCTCAGCAACTGGTCTCCCGGCGAGCGTTCGAGCACCGCCACGCGCTCGGACGAAGAGTCGCTGCTGCTTCGTGCCTTTGACCAGGCCCAGCGTCGGCTCGAGGAGTCGCTCGTCCGCGAGCGCGAGTTTGCCGCCAATGCGCGCCATGAGATCCGCACCCCGCTTTCGGCCTTGCACACCGACGCGGAGATGCTCTTACTGACCGAGTCGATGTCCGACGGGGCCAAGGAGCGCGTGCGGCGCATGATGACCGCGGTGGATTCGGTATCGAACGGGCTCGAGAGCCTGCAGGCCCTTTCCACCGCCGCGGCGGGGAAACCCGAGCCGGTGCTCCTCTCCCAGTGCGTGGACGAAGTCTGGGAGAGCCTCGCCCATGTCGCGCGGGATGCCGGGACCACCCTGGTCAACCAGGTGCCGCGCGGCGAGACTGTCACGATCGACCGGCTGGCGCTCATCACCGTGCTGCGCAACCTGCTGCGCAATGCCATCGAGCATGCGTCGCCAGGACCCTGTACCGTGTCGCGCACGGCGCACGGGCTGGATGTCTCGGACGAGGGCCCGGGCATCGCCCCTGAGGACCGGCCGTTCGTCTTCGATCGATACTTTCAGGGCCGGCTGTCGGATTCACCGGGAGCGAAACGGACGGAGAAGGGCCTCGGCCTCGCCATCGCGCGCCAGACGTCCGAGTTGCGTGGATGGACGCTGGAGGTGGCACCCTCGGTGGCGCGCGGCTCCGTCTTCAGGCTGTGCTTCTCGAAGCCGACGGAGGCGTGCGACGACGTGATGGCCCGGACTGGTCGATCGAAATCTCGATAGGCAGAGTGCTCGTCCGCCGGAGTGATTCGAGGGCGAGCCGCGGTCGCCATGGCGTTCGAGTGGTGTATGGCGGAGTTCCGACGGGCGCGAGGCTTGCACGGCGGCGCAAACAGTCACTTCGGGAGTCGGCGATGTTCACCATGACCACATCGGTCGGCGAGTTGATCCTGCGCGCCGTGTGCATCTACTTGGTCCTGCTCTTTCTCATGCGCCTGAGCGGCAAGCGGACGGTTGGGCAGTTCACCCCCTTCGACCTGCTGGTGATGCTGCTGCTGAGCGAAGGCGTGAGCAACGCCTTGAGCGGCGGCGAGGAATCGTTGCAGGGCGGGCTGCTGACGGCGGCCGTGCTGATCGGGCTCAACTACCTGGCATCGTACGTGACCTCGCGCAGCCACCGCGCCAAGCGGCTGATCGAAGGCGAGCCGAAGGTCCTCGGCCGCGACGGCCAGCTCGACCAGGCGGCGTTGAAGCGTGAGATGGTGGCGGAGGCCGATGTCA
The DNA here is from genome assembly GCA_023388075.1 of Pseudomonadota bacterium. Lineage (GTDB taxonomy): Bacteria > Pseudomonadota > Gammaproteobacteria > Burkholderiales > Burkholderiaceae_E > Lautropia. Next base: position 17,226 of record JAEWGX010000101.1, on the reverse strand, counting down.
TGAAGCGACTTCGGGAGGACGGCCGGAACCTCGAGGAGATCGCCAGGGTGTACCTGGAGACGGACGGCAAGATCAGCTTCGTGACATCGGAGGGGCGATGAAACCACTGCACTTCGTGATTGCATGCGCCGCGGCGGCGGCAACCTTGCCGCCCGCCTTCGCGGTCGACGTCGGCTCGCTGTCGGAAGGCGCCCCCCTATCAGTGGACGACGCCGGCACGCCCGATCCGGGTACGCTGGAGCTGGTCGTGCCGTTCGACGTCTCCCGCAAGGACTCCGGCGACTACTCGGTCGGTTTCACGCCGAAGCTGAAGTACGGCATCGCGCAGGACTGGGAGGTATCGCTTTCCGCGCCGCTCCTGGCAGGCGCTGCGGACCGGACGGGAAGCGGCGACCTTCGCGCCGCGGCGAAATGGAACTTCCTGCCGGAGCAGGGCGACCGGCCCGCGCTCGCGGCGCAGGTCTCGCTGATCGCACCCACCGGCCGCGGGACCGACGGGCTCGATGCCGAGCTACAGTTGCTTGCCAGCAAATCCTTGCCCGGTGTCGTCAGCCACAACGTGCACCTGAACGCCTCCGTCCTGAGGAACTCGCAGCAGGACGGCAACGAGCGGCGCCACCGCAACGCTTTTGTCGTCGGCTACGACCGCCGGTTGGCCGCGGACCTGCTGGGGGTCGCCGACTTCGTCTACGCGCACGGTCGGGAGCGCGGTGGCTCGGACCGGCTGATCGAGGTCGGTGCCCGCTACCGATTGCGCAACAACGACGTCGTCGGTCTCGGCGTCGGCCTGGGCGTGGGCGGCAGCGACACCGACTGGCGCATCGGGCTGTCCTACCAGCTCCCGTTGTAGGCGGCCGCGTTCCGGATCATCCCGCGACGATCCGGTCCCGCCCCTCCGCCTTTGCACGGTAGAGCGCGACGTCCGCCCGCTGGATGAGGTCCTCGCGGCTTTCGGCCCTGCCAAGCTGCGCAAGCCCTCCGGAGATCGTGAGCGGGCGGTCCTCGCTCAGGGACTCCGGTCTCGACGCCCGCACGGCATCCCGCAGGCGGTTGCACAGCACGGCGGCGCTGGTCGCCTCGGTATCCGGCATGATCAGCAGGAACTCCTCGCCGCCGTAGCGGCCCAGGACATCCCCGCTGCGGATGTTGCGGCGCATGACGTCGGCGACATGGCGCAGGGCCTGGTCGCCGACGCCATGTCCGAAGAGGTCGTTGATCCGCTTGAAGTGGTCGATATCGAGCAGCGCCACGGTGAGCGGCGACCCGCGCCGGTTGGCGCGCGCGATCTGGACCGCGAGCTCGGCCTCGAGGTGACGGCGGTTGAAGATGCCCGTGAGCTCGTCGCGGCTGGCGCGGCTGGCGGCCGCGTCGCGTTCCGAGGCAAGCGCGGCATTGGCGATGCGCAGCTCGTGCATCGCCCGGTCCAGCGATTCGGTTCGCTCGCGGATCTTGGTGCGCAGTGCCGCCTGGACGCTGCCGTAGAGACAAACCTGCAGGGCCACGCCAAGGAGCACTGCCAGCAGCACCAGCTCGGCCATCCGGGCGTCGGCGTCGAGCCCGCGGATGACGTATCCGGTCATCAGCAAGGCTTCGAGCGAGCTGAGACCCATCAGGGCCAGCAGATGACGCCGGTCCAGCGCGCTGGCCGCGTACGAGATGGAGACCATGCCGCTCAGGGCGAACAGGCCCCGGCCGACGACCGATTCCATCTGGGTCATGGTCGCAAAGGCGAGCGTGATCCCGAAGACGAGCTGGGCGAAGACGAGCGAAGGATCGCGCAGGCGCAGGTTCCAGCCGCGATGCACGATGTAGTAGAAGGCTCCGGCCCCGCCCAGCGCGAACACGGTGAAGGCGAGCAGATGATGAAGCGCGAGCCAGCCCTGCACCACGATGAGCGCCAGGCACAGCACGTTGAAGCCGTGCGTGACCAGCGAGAACGCCACGAAGCGCTTGCGCCGGTCCTGCTTAGGGTCAGGGACGAGTACAGCTGCCAAGCGTCGGGTCGCTCCAACGGCTTAACCTCGGACGTCGCCATTCTAGTTGCCCTTCGTCGCGGGATGCCAAACGCCGGTTCGCCGCGGACCATGGGATCATCGTGGCCTGGGCTGGACGAACAGGCGCGTCCGACTCCGGGGCCAATTCGACAATGGAGACGCCATGGACAGGGACTTCGAGGGAAAGACCGCGATCGTGACCGGTGGCGGTTCAGGTATCGGCAAGGCGGCGGCGATCGCACTGGCGGCGCGCGGCGCCAACGTGGTGGTGAACGACATCGGGCCACAGGCATGCCAGGCCGTGGCCGACGCCATCGGCGCGGCTGGCGGGACGGCCATCGCCGTGGCGGGCAACGCGGCGGACCCGGAAGCGGTGAGGTCGCTGGTCGACACCGCGGTGTCGCGCTTCGGCGCGCTGCACGTCGCCTTCAACAACGCCGGCATCGGCGGCCCGCTCGGTCCGCTCGCGGAGATCGAGATCGATGCCTACCGCCACCTGATGGAGGTCAACCTGCACTCCATCTTCTATGCCATGCGCTACGAGATCCCGGCGATGATCGCCGCCGGAGGCGGGTCCATCCTCAACATGTCTTCCATCCTTGGCGTGGTGGGGGACGCCAACGCCGGACCGTACGTCGCGGCCAAGCACGGCGTGGCCGGCCTCACCAAGGCCGCGGCGCTGTCGTATGCCGCCAGCGGCGTGCGGATCAACTCGATCCACCCGGGGTACATCGATACGCCCCTGCTCTCGAACCTCCCGAAGGAGGTCTACGACGGGCTGGTGAGCCTGCACCCGATGGGTCGGTTGGGCACCTCGGAGGAGGTGACCGAGCTCGCGCTCTTCCTGCTCTCGGACCGGGCCGGCTTCATCACCGGATCGCAGCATCTGGTGGACGGCGGATACACCGCCCGCTGAGGGCGCAGGCTCCTACGGCGACGCGGCGCCGCCCGTCGGTCCGGGCGCGGCGCCGGCAAGGCGGGCCAGCAGCCGTTCGAGCTCCGGGCATTTCGTCGCTCGCCGGGCGAGCATCGCGTCCAGCATCAGGTCCTCCAGCGCCTCGGCGATCGGCAGGTGGGTCAGCGCGAGCTGTTCGGCGTGGCGACGAGCGCGCGGCTGCGCGACCGCGGCACGAAGCTCCTGGAGCAGCTTGCGGTAGACGGTGAAGTGCATCCGGTGCTGGCAGGGCTTGGCCTGCAGGAGCTGGACGGCTTCGGCGAGGAACTCGAGTGCCTTGCGGTTGGCTTGGCCGCGCGGAGCGGCTTCGGCGGGCGAGGGCATGGACATCGGCGGAACTTCCTTGGCGCTGCGAGGCCCGGGAAGGAACGGCCCGTCCCTCGTTGTTGCCTCACACCCGGAGGGTCCTTCAGCGGGGCGCGCGATGTGGTGCCTGGCCGACGAGTGGAGCCCGGGTGAGGCTGGCAGGCCACATCGCGCGTCCGTGGGGCGACGCAGCGGAACGATGCCCGGCCGGCCTCCTGCGGCGGCGCGCCCTCCCGGCAGCTATCATGCCGTCCGGCCGTGCGCGCATGGACCGGCGGCGCGCACGGCGACCAGGGAGGGGACGATGAGGGTGGTCATACTGGGAGCGGGCGGTTTCATCTCGCGGCCTCGCTCACGCTCGATGCGGAGGGCGACTTCGTGCGCGACGCGGATGTCGACGCGGCGGTCGAGGCCTACCTGAATGAAGGACGAGGCGCCTGACTGCGCCGAGTCGAAGAGATGCCCAGGAGGGGCCCGTACGCAACGATGAGACAGGAACGCACCACTGGTCCGCACGAGCGCACCACCGCTTCGCCCGGCACGACCGAGGCCCGGCACAACGCCGCTCATTCCACCTACATGGCAGGGCGCGCGGGCTCGGCCACCATCACGCCGACGGGCGAATTCGTCGCCGGCAGCTTCGCCTCGTTCGAGCTCACGTATACCGCGGGCTACTTCGGCATCGACGACACGGGAAGCCTCAAGATCGTGCATCGCTTCGCGAGCGACATGGGCAGGCCGCAGTTCGACCAGCCCTCGGGGTGGAACTACGTCACCGCCGAGGCGAGCAACGGTGCGGTGCTGCAGCTCGAGTACGACGGCAAGCGCAACCTGCGCCCGTGGGACAAGACGTTGATGATCCGGGTGGTGCGCGGCTTCCTGCGGGAGGGCGACACGATCACGGTACGGCTGGGCGATGCGCGGTTCGGCTCGCCGGGCATGCGGGTGCAGACATTCGTCGAGCCGACATTCGAGTTCAAGGTCCTGGTCGACCCCTGGGCCACCTACAACTACGTCGAGCTGCCGGCCTCGCCGACCATCGCCGTCGTGGCCGGCCCGCCGGTCGCCTGGAAGGCGGTGCTGCCGACCCTGCGGCGCGCGGGCCAGTCCTTCAGCCTGGGCTTCAAGGGCGAGGACCGGTGGGGAAACCCGAGCCATCGCATGCCGGGGCGCTATCGACTCGCCGCCTCGATCCCGGTGCAGGGATTGCCGGAGTGGCTCGACGTGTCCGACGGCACGCATGCCTCGAGGGTGGAGGGCCTTTCCGTGGCCGCGCCTGGCGAGCTGGTGATCGAGGTCTTCGACGAAGCCGGCAGGCGCCTTTGCGCCTCCAACCCGCTGCGGGTGGTTCCAGAGGCGGCGCTCCTGCCGTGGTGGGCGGACCTGCACGGGCAGTCCGAGGAAACCATCGGGACCAACTCGGCGCGCGAGCTGATCGAGTTCGCGCGCGATCGCGCGTTCCTGGATGCCATGAGCCACCAGGGCAACGACTTCCAGATCACCTCGGACTTCTGGCGCGAGCTCAACCGGCTGACCGCGGAGTACGACGAGGACGGCCGCTTCGTCATCTTTCCCGGCTACGAGTGGTCCGGGAACACCGGTTTGGGCGGCGACCGGAACGTACTGTTCCGCGACGAGGGCCGGCAGATCCATCGATCGCACCACGGCCTGGTGGAGGATCTCTCGGATGCGGCGACCGACGCCCATAGCGCCGCCGACCTGTTCGAGGCGTTGAAGGACGAGAACTGCGTGGTGTTCGCCCACATTGGCGGGCGCTATGCCGACATCGCGATGTCCCATGACGCGCGAATCGAACGCTCGGTGGAGGTGCACTCGGACTGGGGCACCTTCGAGTGGCTGGTCGAGGATGCGTTCCGGCAGGGCTATCGCGTCGGCATCCTGGCCAACTCGGACGGGCACAAGGGCCGCCACGGCGCGAGCCATCCGGGGGCCTCGCTCTTCGGCGCCTACGGCGGCCTGTCCTGCCTGCTCGCGCCCGAGCTCTCGCGTGATGCGTTGCTGGATGCGCTGCACCGGCGCCATCACTACGCGACGACCGGGTCGCGAGTGCACCTGGACGTGCGCGCGCGCTTCGAGTCGCCGGCGGAGCTCTTCACCGACGACCCGGCGCTCGGCGGCAAGGTGGCGGGCCCGGTCGATCACGCGATGATGGGCGACATCGTCCGATACCACGGCGGGACGGTGCGGCTCGCCATCGACGTGGCCGCGGGCGCGCCGATCGAGCGCATCGAGATCCGCAACGGCCTCGAGGTGCTCGAGACGCTGCGTCCGTTCCTGGACGCGGGCGTGCCGCCGCCGTCGTCGACGGCGCGCGTGCGGGTGATCTGGGAAGGATCGGAGTATCGTGGCCGGGGCCGGCAGACGGTCTGGGACGGCAGCGCCTCGCTCGAAGGCAACAGCTTCACGCGGCTTGTGCCGGTCAACCTGTGGAACCTGGACAAGCGCCTGATGGCCAACGGTACGACCGCGGTGGACGGCGCCGTGCCCGACGGCACGCAAGGCGTGAGCTGGCAGGCGCTCACCACCGGCGGATTCGGCGGCTTCGATGCGACCCTCGCGGATCCGGTGGAAGGGCGTCTGCGGATCGACACGAAGCTGGTCCAGGCCGACCTGGCCGTCGCGGACATCGGCTTCGAAGACACGGTGCTCGCGGTCGAAGGCGGCATCGGGCGCCGCATCCGGATCTTCAGGCTCCCTCGGCAGAACGACGCGCTGCGCTGGCAACTGGACCGGCCGATCGCCATCCGCCCGGGCGTCGACAATCCGCTCTACGTGCGCGTCACCTTCGAGGACGGGCACCTGGCCTGGTCGAGCCCCATCTATCTCATCCCATGAGACGCCCGCGCTGGCAGCAGCAAGGCACGGAGCCGGACTACCGGTTCTCGCTCGCCAACGAGAGGACGTTCCTCGCGTGGATACGCACGGCGCTGGCGGTGCTTGCCGGCGCGGTCGCGCTCGAGCAGTTCGTGACCCGTTGGGAGCCGCGAGGTGCCGTGGTGGCGCTGGCCGTGGCGCTCGCGGTGCTTTCGGCCGCGCTCTGCGCCGGCGCGTATCGTCGGTGGAAGGCGATCGAGCTCGCCATGCGCCAGGGCGCCCCGCTCCCCGGCGCGATCACCGTGCCGCTGCTCGCGGCCTCCGGCCTGGCGGTCGCGGCGGCGATCGCACTGCTGCTCGTGCTGCAATGACGTCGCCAGACCCCGGCCTGCAGGCGCAGCGCACCGCGTTGGCCTGGGTTCGCACCGGGCTCTCGGTCTTCGTGAATGCGCTCCTCGCCTTGCGTGCCGGGTTGCAGGGCGGCAGCCCGCTGACGACCGCGCTCGGAGTCGCGTTGCTTGCTGCGGCGGCGATGACGGTGGCCTGCGGGGCGCTGCGGCGCAGGCAGCTTGCCGCATCCGAGATGCCAGGCGCACCGCCCGCGGCCATGATCTGGGCGGTGGTGGCGACGACCGGTCTCGCCTTCGTCGCGAGCGCCGCCGCGATCGTGCTGTAGTGCCGGAGCGTCAGCGTACCGCAGCCGCCGCCTTCCAGTTGGCATACGCTCGAGGCATGCACACCGCGCAGGGGCGGTAGCCCGCGGCTCGTGCCGTCGCCTCGTCGCGGAAGAACACGCGTTGCGCCACGTAGCCGCCCCTCGCGATCGCCCGCAGCGCCGCAGGGCAGTCGAGCCTTCCGTAGCGGCGGCCCTGGCGATGGCCCCCGAGCGTGCCCGGCGTGGTGCTCACGCGAGGTTTGCCGTCCGCTCCGATCACGATCCAGTGCCTGCCGCCCATCGCGCGCCGCCTGCCTCACGCGAGGACGGGAGCGCCGGTGTCCGTCCGGGCGCCGCGCGCGTCTGCGATCCGGTCGCGCTCGTGCTGGAGAAGCCAGCGCTTGCGCTCGAGGCCCCAGGCGTAGCCGCGAAGGCTGCCGTCCTTGCCGATCACGCGATGGCAGGGGATCACGATGGCGACCGGGTTGGCGGCGTTGGCCATGCCGACACTGCGCGCCATGCGGCGGTCGGCATGCCCGATCCGGACGGCCAGCGCGCCGTAGGAGGTCACCTGCCCGGGAGGAATCCGGCGCACGGCGCTCCAGACGGCGGCCTGCAGCGGGGTGCCCCGCGGCGCGACGTCGATGTCGTCGATCGCGTCGAGCTCGCCGCGGAAGTAGCGATCGAGGCGCCGGGCGATACCGTCGAGCGCGCGCCCGGCGGTCGGGTCCGGAACCGTCGCGCCGATCGCCTCGGGCGAAGCCGGCAGCACAACCGGGACTTCACCCGTCGCGGTTGCCGGGAACCAGAGCCGATGCAGGCGCCCCTGCAGGTCGACCGCGATGCGAAGTGGCCCGATCGGCGATTCCAGTTGGCGGCTGAACAGATCCATGCTTGCCTCCCTTCGAGTGGACAACGACGACTCTACCGACTGGCATCCCGGCCGGCACTCCGGGTCTTGCCCTTCCGTCTTGCCCTTCCTCATGTCCCTGCCATGGCCACGCAACGACGAATCGTGCCATGATTCCAGGGCCGTCGCCGCTGGGCGCTCGCAGCCGATAGTGGAGGATCGAATGCAGGACACCCGAATCCAGGATGCCCGGGATGCCTCGAATACGTCCCCGGACGAGGGACGCTTCCAGGGCTTCGCCGAGTTCTATCACTGGGCGATGTACCGCGACATCCTCCGCGGCCGGATTCCCTTCTGAGGCGTCCCGTGCTCGAACGCGTGATCGAGACCCGGCTGCATGACCTGGGTGGCGGCTTCGAAGTCGGCCGCGTGCTGCCGTATCGCGAACGGCGGATGGTCGGTCCGTTCATCTTCTTTGACCGGATGGGACCGCACGATCTGGTTCCGCCGGTGCCGCACTCGATCGACGTGCGTCCGCACCCGCACATCGGCCTGTCGACGGTGACCTACCTGTTCGACGGCGAGCTGACCCATCGCGACAGCACCGGTGTCGAGCAGGTGATCCGTCCGGGTGCGCTGAACTGGATGACCGCGGGATCCGGCATCTCCCATTCGGAGCGGTTCGACGGCCTGCGCGATCGGGGCGGTCACATGGACGGCATCCAGGCCTGGGTGGCGGTGCCGGAGGCGAACGAGGAGGATCGCTGCGCCTTCGCGCATCATCCGGCCGAGTCGCTGCCGCGCTGGCAGGAGGACGGCGTTACCGGCTGCCTGATCGCCGGCAGCGCCTACGGTTCCACCAGTCCGGCGGTCACCCATTCCCCGCTCTTCTACCTGCATGTCGAGATGGCGCCGGGTGCGCGGGTAGCGATGCCCGAGGGCTACGACGAGGGCGCCGCTTTCGTGTCGCGCGGCAGCGTGGAGCACGAGGGCACCCGGTACCTTGCCGGCAAGATGCTGGTGTTCCAGCCGCGATCCGCGGCGACGCTCGAGGCGGTGGAGCCCTCCCGGCTGATGCTGCTCGGCGGCGATGTTCTTGGCGTGCGGCACATCTGGTGGAACTTCGTATCTTCGCGCAAGGAACGCATCGAGCAGGCGAAGGCCGACTGGCTCGCCGGCAGGTTCCGGCTGCCCCCTGGGGACGACCGCGACTTCGTGCCGCTGCCGGGCGGAACGCGGCCACCGCCCCAGCCGATGTAGGCGCCCGGCTCGCCTTCGCCGCGGCCGGCAGCCAGGCACGCCGCAGGCATCGCCCTTGCCTGCGCGGGAACCCGACGCAGAGAGGAGGCGCCATGAACGCGGCATTCGGCAACCAGTCCATCCGTCGCGGCGCGATCACCGCCTGCGGTGTGTTGCTCGTCGGCCTGATCGCCACGCAGGCCAGCGCCCAGGGCGCGCCGCCGGGCGACGACAAGTCCGTCACCACGCGCGCCCTCGAGCTGGGCGCGAAGCTGCTCCAGGGCAACTCGCCGCTCGCCCCGATGGACGTGCATCTGGTGGGCTTTCATCCCCTGAAGGACGATCCGGAGCACCAGATGATCGCGCATCACTTCTGCCACCAGGTCAACGAGGACTTCGCGCAGTGCGTGCTCTTCGACGGCAGTGGCCGGGATGCGCGCCTGAACGGCATCGAGTACATCGTCTCGGGCAAGCTGTTCCAGCGGCTCCCGGAGGAGGAGCGGGAGTACTGGCATCCGCACAACGGCGAGATTCTCTCGGGTCAGCTCGTCGCGCCGGGAATTCCCGAAGTGGCTGAGCACGAGCTGATGGAACGCAAGATCAACAGCTACGGCAAGACCTGGCACGTCTGGAACACGGGCGGTCCGGGGATGGCGGGCGACGAGTTGCCGCTGGGCGAGGCGGCGCTCGCCTGGTCGTTCAGCCGCGACGGCGAGATCCAGCCCGCGCTGGTCGAACATCGTGACCGCGAGCTGGGCATCGACACCGCCGCGCGGCGCCGGGCACGCCAGGACCTGGTGCCGCTCGCCCGGCCGCAGGAAGGCGTGGACGCGCTCAAAGGGGAGTTCGACCGCGACACCACCGACATTCCCGGTGTCGTGGACCGGGCGGCGGGCGGGCGGTAGGCGGCTCGGCCGGGGTAGCATTGGCGTCTTGCGTTTCGGAGGACATCGGGATGGGACGGAACAGGCGCCTGCTGCTGGCGGTCATGACCGCGGCGTTGCTCGTGCTTGCCGGCTGCGGCGGCTCCAACCATCGCCACTTCGAGCCATGGGAGGCCGAGGGGTTGTGGAGCGGCAGCACCAGCTCGGGAGGCACCTTCGATGGCGTCATCCTCGATACCGGCGAGTACTGGTTCATCTACGGCACGCGCGCCGGTGCCGGCAGCGTGATCCACGGTACCGGCTACTTCGGCCGCGGCCGGTTCCATTCGGACAACGGCGACGACTACTTCTTCGGCTACGATCGGCCCTTCCGCAGCGCGTTCTCCGCGCGCGTCGAGCCGGAGCGCTTCATCGAGGGCGACATCTACATCGCGGACCGGCCCGAAGGGTTCTCGATGGGCTATGTACCGGAGTACCGCTTCCCGGCCAACCCGGCGGCGGCCGCGCGGGAGTGGCGCGGATCGGCCACCCGGTTGCTCACCTCGGGCGACTTCGTCATGACGGTGGACGCCAACGGCGCCTTCTCCGCCGCGCTGGCAGGAAGCTGCGAGTACACGGGCCGGATGCTGCCCAATCGCAACGGACGCAACGTCTTCGATATCACCCTCTCGGCGGTGCCGAGCTGCCCGGTGATCTTCTCGGCCAATGGCGTCGCGGTGGTGACCGGGGGACGCCTGGTGATCACCGCGATCACGCCGGACCGCAGCGACGTCTTCTACGCCGTGGCGCAGTGAGGGCCGGGATGGCGCCGCCTCGGCGGCGTGGCGGCGCGCCACGCCGGCAGCGCCCTCCGGCGATGCAATCGATGCCGGTGTGAGCCATCCACGGAGCGGGCACCCGGCAGGGCTGCCCGCGTGCCGCATCGACGCGGCGGGGGTGCCCCGGGTGGACGTGCGCGCCATCCTCGCCCTGGCGCTGCCGCTCTTTCTCAACTCGAGCATCCAGGCGGTGCTCAACCTGACCGACACGTGGTTCATCGGCCGCATCTCCGCCACCGCCGTCGCGGCGATCGCATCCGTCCACTGGCTCGTCGTCGGCTTCCTGCTGCTCTTCGGCGGCGTCGCGATGGGTGTCCAGACCTTCGCCGCCCAGGCGAGCGGCGCCGGTCGCCATCGCCGCGCCGGCCTCTCGATGTGGAGCGGCATCTGGGCTTCGCTGCCGGTCGCTCCCGTGTACGTGGTGCTCGCTGCCGCCGGGCCGACGGTCCTGCCACGACTCGGCGTCGCTCCGGAGGTCACCGCTCTGGCGGTCGAATACTGGCAGCCGCGGATGCTCGGCGGCGTGCTCGCCCTGCTGCTCTGGGCGCCGATGTCCTTCTTCTACGGCACCGGCCAGGTCCGCATCGCGGTGGCGATCAACATCTCGGTGGCGCTCTCCAACGCGGCGTTCAACGAGCTGCTCATGTTCCGGCTCGGCATGGGCATCGCCGGCGCGGCCTGGGCGAGCAACCTGGCGCTGGCCGGCGGCTTCCTGTTGGCGATGGCGGCGTTCCTGCGGCCCGCCTCGAAGGCGCGCTACGGCGGTCACCGGCTGTGGCGGCCTCGACGTGCGTCGGTGTTGGCGATGTACCTGGTGGGGCTGCCGATCGGCGCGATGATTGCCTTCGACGTGCTGGGGCTGGCCGCGTTCCAGCTCATGCTGACGCAGGTCGGCGTGGTGGAGGGGGCCGCGACGCAGATCGTGATGATGATGACCTCGCTCTGCTACATGCCGGCGATCGGACTGGGCATGGCGGGTACCACGCTGGTCGGGCAGTCGATCGGCGCCCGCCGGCCGGATTGGGCCCGCCGCCTGGGCAATCGCGTGATCCTGATGGCGATCGCGCACATGGGCGGCGTCGGGCTGCTGCTGGCGCTGGCCGGCCCCTGGCTCGCGCCATTGTTCGTCTCGGCGGGAGACCCCGATGCGGCGGCGGTGGTCTCGCTGGCGGTGACGCTGCTCTGGATCGCCGCCTGCTACCAGCTCTTCGACGGCTTGCAGCTCGGCTGCAGCTTCTGCCTTCGCGGGGCTGGCGATACGCGCTTTCCCGCAGTCATGCTGCTGCTCCTGAGCTGGACGGTGTTCCTGCCGCTTGCGCACCTGTTCACCTTCGATCGCGGTGAAGGGCCGATCGCCTGGCTCCCCGGGCTCGGTGCCGGCGCGCCGGGCGGCTGGTGGGCGGCGGTGGTGTACATCGTGCTCCTCGGCGTGGCGCTCGCCGCGCGCTGGCGCCATGGGCGCTGGATGTCGATGCGGGTGGTGTAGCGCCGCCGTGGCGCAGTGTCGGCGGGGGCGCGGGGCGCCGCCGAGCCGGTCAGAAGAGCTGCGGCGCGAGGTCGAGCGGCCCGGCCTCGGCGGAGCGTTCGAGGTTGGATGCCTTGACGCCGAGCAGCCGGATCGGCCGCCGCAGGGCGCTGCGCCTCAGGCAGACGAGCGCGGCCCGTTCGATTTCGCCGGCGTCGCCGGTCGGACGGGCGAGCGAAAGGTCGCGGGTGACGCGCGAGAAGTCGTCGTAGCGGATCTTCACGCCGATGGTGCGGGCGAGGTGGCCGCTTCGCGCGAGGTCCGTCGCCACCTGCGTCGACATCTCGTGGATCAGCTCCCGGATCTCGTCGTCGTGGCGACGCGGATGCAGGTCGCGCTCGAAGGTGGTCTCCCGGCTGCGGGACTTGGGCTCGCTTTCGGTGACGACCGGGCGGTCGTCGATGCCGTGGGCCACCTGCAGCAGCCAGCGGCCGTAGGTGGCGCCGAAGTGCTTCTGCAGCAGCCCGGGCGAGGCGCCCGCCAAAGCGCCGATCGTCTCGATGCCGAGCCGCGCGAGCCGTGCGCTCGCCTTCGGTCCGACGCCGTTGATGCGGCCGGCGGGCAATGGCCAGATGCGCCCCGCGATGTCGTCCGCGGTCACGATGGCGAGGCCGTCCGGCTTGTCGAGGTCGGAGGCGATCTTCGCGAGCAGCTTGTTGGGGGCGATGCCGACGGAGCAGGTGAGCCGGGTCGCATCCCGGATGGCCTGCTTCATCGCGCGGCCGAGCGCTTCGCTCGACTCCGCGCGCGCCGAGAGATCGACGTAGACCTCGTCGATTCCGCGATCCTCGATGCATGGCTCGATGGCGGCCAGTGCCGCCTTGAAGCGGCGCGAGTGGTCCCGGTACGCCGCGAAATCCACCGGCAGGAAGACGCAATCGGGGCAGAGCTGCGCGGCCTTTCGCAGCGGCATCCCGGAACGGATGCCGTAGCGCCGAGCCGGGTAGGTCGCGGTGGTCACGACGCCGCGACTGTCGGGATTGCCCGAGCCGCCGATCGCGACCGGGCGTCCGGCCAGCTCGGGTCGGCGAAGCAGCTCCACGGATGCGTAGAACGCGTCCATGTCGACATGCGCGATGCGGCGGGACTGCAGGGACATGATGCGATTATCCGGCAAGCAGCCGGCATACTCACCGCGATGATTCGATGCCGTCTTCCCGCAAGGCTCGCCTTGCTGCTCCTGCTCGCAGCCGCTGCCGCGGTGCCGCTCGCCACGCCGGCGCATGCCGAACGCCGTGCGTACGCGGTGACTGCCGCGCAGCTCACGGCGGAGCTGGCCGCTCGCTTTCCGCAGCGTCGCTGCGTCCTCGCGCTGGCGTGCGCCACGCTGTCGGACCCCGTGGTACGCCTCGTCAATGGCGACCCGCGCATCTTCGTCACGGTGCGGGCGAGCCCGGACATCGGCGAGCAGCCGCTTGGCGACGGCACTATCCAGGTGGCGGGCAAGCCGCGTTACGACCCGGCGAGCGGTGTGTTCTTCGTCGACGAGCCCGCGGTTCTGCGCGCCGATTTCCCCGGTGTGCCGAGCTCGGCGGTGGAGCAGGCGGCGCTGCTGTCACGCGACTTCCTCGCCGACTACCTGAAGCGCACGCCGGTGTGGGTGCTCGACGAGAGCGACGGACAGCAGGCAATGGCGAAGCTGCTGCTGCGGGAGGTTTCGGTGAAGGACGGACGATTGCTGCTCGTGATCGGGGACGAGTAGGGCGCGCTGTATGCGAGCCCTCGGCTGGCCTCACAGGATTCCGGTGGAGAGTCGTTCCAGCTCGGCCATCAGTGCCTGATCCTTGTGCCGTTCGCGGCTCAGAGCATGGGCATAGATTGGTACAGGCTTGCCCGCGACCCAGGACGCGCAGATCGCTCCGGCCGCGCTTGCCGCCATCGAACCGAAGCCGGACAACGCCGCGGCCATGAAAGCCCCCGCTGGCTCCATCCTGCCGATCAGCGGCCAATTCTCCGCCGTCATGGTGTAGTAGCCGCCATAGTGGTGCGTGCTGCGAGGCAACCTGCCGATGTACGCACCCAGCTTGGGGTTGAGGCGACTCGCACCGCGGATGACAGTGTCGGGAAACTGAGGATCGATCGGCGGTAGTCCCCGCGGGTCGGAGGTCTGTTTGTTGTAGGCCCAGCCAAGCTTGATCCAGGTGCCGTTGATGCCGCCGTCTGGCCGGCAATGGATGCCACCGACCATCGGCTCCGCAAGGTGGCGCGTGTCCGGATCGCTCTGCAGCAGCTCTCGGTCCTCCTCATTCCATGCAAGCACCTGGCGGTCCAGATCGATGGAGAACGGCAGATCCCGTGGAATCGCGCCTTCCCGGTCAGGAAAAGCGATTTTCTGCTGGAAGACGCAGCGTACGGGAATGTCGTCGCCGAGCATCGCCGCGACCTCGCCCGCGAACGGTCCGGCGGCATTGACTACCCGGTCGGCCCGAATGCGCCGCATGCCGTCCGCTGAATCGAGGCTCAGGGTGAAGGGCGAGGGCCCCGCGATCTCGCCAATCCGGCCCTTGATAATCTGCAGGCCTGCCGAACGGGTTCGTTCGAGCATGAACTGACCTAGTTGCTGCGTGCTGATCGAGCCAGCCCGGCGGATATGTAAGACGGCCGCAATGTCGGCAGCATAGGACGGGAAGGTGCGACGGATCAGTCCGCGGTCCAGGAGCACGTCGACGCCATCCGGTGCTTCGGCCCAACTAGTCGACGCCGGCGGCTGATAGGTCGACGTGGAGGTCTCGTGAATCCGGATCTTCTCCGGGGCCGCCCCGTAGCCATAGTAGAGGGCATCGATCAGATCACGAGGCCGCTCCGCACGCGTGGCCAGCGCATAGCCCCCACGGGTCATCCCAAGCCGTCCGCCGGACGCGCGGTCCAGTGCCTCCATGAGGTCGATGCTGTGGTCGGTGAATGCGGTCATCACCGGATGTGGCCACCAGTTCCGGTAGTTCTCGCCGGACTGGGCAGAGGTCAGCGACATCGGGTCCAGGGGGTCGACCAGCGCGATCCGCTTCACTCCGTGTTCCACTGCCAGGTAGTAGGCCACCGCGATGCCGACACTGCCCGCTCCGATCACGACGACATCGAAGCTGTGGGCGGGCGATGCGCTCATCCGTCCCGATCCTCCGTTGCCGCAACCTGGGACAGCGCCTTTCGAGTACGTCCGATGTGGCTACCGAGCAGTCTCACGGCACGCCGCGTGTCTCGTTTCCTACAGGCAAGCAGGATCGAGTGATGATCCTCGAGCGGATGGTCCCGACCGACGACGAAGGATACATAGACGCGCAAGAAGCGGTCGCTGCCCCGGATCAGCGACTCGATCATTCGTAGGAGCCTCGGCAACCCCGCAGGTCGGTAGAGCGCCAGGTGGAAAGCCAGGTTGAGCTCGCTCCACTGGGCCGCGGCGGATGCCCGCGCGTATCGTTCGAGCACACCGGAGGCCTCCGCAAAGTCGGCCGCGGTCATTCTCGGGACGGCAAGCCGCAGTGCATGTGTCTCCAGGGCAAGCCGAATCTCCAGGGACTCCTGAAGCTCTGCGTAGGAAAGTGACGAGACCGTGCAACCTCGATGGTGCTCGCGCTTCACGAGACCTTCGGCCTCCAACCGGCTGAGCGCTTCCCGGACCGGAATTCTGCTGACACCGAATTCGCTCGCCAGTTGTTCCTGCCGAAGCTGTAGACCGCCAGGGAGCTTACCTCGCAGGATGCGCTCACGCAATCGCGCGGCGATCTGGTCGGTGGGTGCCAAGTCTGAGGCAGGTAGCCTGATCTTCACGGGAGGGCGACTTTTGTATACAGTTTAGTATATCTACGCAGGAGGCGGATGACCAAAAGCATCGAAGCTCCGGAGAAGTGCGACACCCTTGTCGTGGGCGGTGGCATCGTCGGTCTGGCCACGGCCTATTTCCTGCGCCTTATGGCTCCCGGGATGCACGTCGTCGTGGTGGATCGCGACCTCAGCTACGAGTACTGTTCCACGCTCCGCGCATCCGGCGGGTGCAGGGTGCAGTTCTCCTGTCCAGAGAACATCCTGATGTCGCTGTTTTCCCTGGACTTCATCCGGGCCTTCCCCGAGGTAATGAGTGCTGGCGGCCGCGACGCTCCCATCGACTGGGTCGAGGGTGGCTACCTGCTCATCGTACCGCCAAGACATGTCGGACTAATCGAGGCGAACTACGAGACCCAACGTGCACTTGGTTGCGAGGTGGAGTTGCTGGACAGGGGTGGGTTGTCCGCCCGATTTCCCTCGATGCGTGTGGCCGACCTGGGTGCGGGAGTTCACAGCCCGAGGGACGGATGGTGCGATCCCTACCAGCTCCTGCACGGATTCCGGCGCAAGGTCGTTGAGATGGGCGTGCAGCTGGTCGAAGACGAGGTCGCCGGCTTCGAGGTCCAGCGGTCGATCGTCCGGAAGGCGCTTCTGGCGTCGGGATCATCCATTCCGGCCAGCCAGTTCGTCAACGCTGCAGGCGCATGGTCTGGAGCGGTAGGGGAGATGGCCGGGATGCCGTTGCCGATCGCCCCTCTTCGACGCTTCGAGCATTACTTCACCTGCGGCAATCCCATCGAGAGGCTCCCCTACGTGAAGGACCTCGACCGGATGGCGTTCAGATCCGAAGGCGGTGGCTTCTCCGGAGGGGTGGTGGATTCCGACGAACCTCGCGGGTTCAACTTCGACGTGGACGAAGGCTACTTCGAGCGGGTGGTATGGCCCGCCGCTGCCCACCGATTTCCACCGCTCGAGGCCGCCCGTTGCCATCGGACCTGGTCGGGTCTCTACGAGGAGTGCGAGCTCGATGGGAATCCGATCATCGGGAACTGGCCCGGAGTGCTCGACAATTTCCACGTCTGTGCGGGCTTCTCCGGGCATGGGATGATGCATGCTCCGGCAGCCGGCCGGGCCATGGCGGAGCGCATCATTCTCGGCGAGGACCGATCGATCGACCTAAGCCGCTTGGGATATCAGCGGGTCCTCGACAACACACCCTACGCGGAGCTAGGAATCCGCTGAACTGGCATGAGGCATTTCACCGACGCGGAACTGGAAGGCTTGCTGAAGCTCGAGGAGGTCGTGCAAGCGATGCGGCGCGCGTTCCTTGGCTTCGATCAGGGTAGCGCGCCGGTGCAGCCCCGGATTCCGATCGACGCTTCGGGCCTGCGCTTGAACACCATGTC
>JAEWGX010000091.1 GCA_023388075.1 Pseudomonadota bacterium | reverse complement strand
GCGCCAGCCGAGCCGACGCCGGCGCGCGCGATGCATCGCTCGAATGCGCGGATTTCCTCGGCGAGCTCGACCGGGTGATCGACGTGGCGGGCGTGCGCGATGCTGGCGAGCACCGCATCGCCGGCTTCCCGTTCCTTCGCGTGGACCGCTTCACCGCATCCTTTCGCGACGAGCTGGGCGACGAGGCGCGGTCGCGGGCCTGGATCGTCCGCATGCGGACGCTGGACGAGCGGGCGCGTCGATTCGAGATCGCCAACCTGCCCGAGGATGTCTTTCCGATCATGCAGCGTCATGGCCGCGAGGACGCCTTCGCGCACGCGCGCGCCTGCGGCGACCGGCTCGCGGCGCAGTTGGCCGGGCAGCCGGCGCAGCTCGAGCGGGTGGTCCGGCTCGCGGTGGTGCCGGACGACTACAGCACCTTCCGGCGTGCCGTCGGCCTCTACGCGTTGACCGGCATGCCGTTCGCCGCGAGCGAGCGCCGATGGGAGCGCCGCACCAGCCGGCTGTTCGCCGAAGGGCGGAGCGCGCCCCCGCCGGGCAACGTGGTCTACCAGCGCTACGAACCGGCCACCGGGACATTGCCGGCCGCCGAGGCGATCGCGCAGGCGCGCGCGGCCTTGGCGGCAGCGCCCGTGGACGCGCTCGGGGTGCCGCAGCTCGACGACGAGGCTAGGGAGCGCCTCTTCGCCGCCTTCGCGCCCAGGTTCGAGATCGCCACCAGCGCCGAGTACGACCGCTTCGGGCCGCTCCTGTGGATCGACCTGCGCGGGCTGGTCTTCCCGGGCGCGGAGCGCTACTGGCTCGATGTCGAGCCGTCGCAATCGGTGGTGTATCGCCGGCTCGCCTTCACCCGCTACGGCGCCGAGGTGCTGCCGCAGCTCGTCTACACCATCTGGTTCAGCGGGCGGCCGATGCAGGACTCCGGTGACCTCCTGGGCGGGCGGCTGGACGGACTGGTGTGGCGAGTGACGCTGGATCCGCGCGGCGAGCCGCTGCTGTTCGACACCGTGCAGCCAAGCGGGCGCTTCGCCATGTTCTTTCCGACCGCGCGCCTGCATCCGAAGCCGCCGCCCGAGTCCGAGCCGCTTGCCGAATGGGCCTACTCGCCGATCGACGAGCCGATCGAGCAGTGGGTCGGTCCTTCCGGAAATGACGTCTCGACAGCGCCGCTCGCCAGCGTCGAGCTGCGCATCGCCTCGCACACGCACCAGCTGGTGGGCGTCGCGCGGCCGGGCACGCCTTGGGGCGAGCCGTCGGCCCCCAATCCACCGTACCGGTTCCTGGCCGCCGACCGGCTGCGCGCCTTGCCGCTGCCTGGCGGCGGCAGCCGCAGCATCTTCGGACCCGAGGGCATCGTGCCGCACACCGAGCGCTTCGCCCGCTATTTCTTCTGGCCGATGGGAATCGAGAGCCCCGGATCGATGCGGCAGTGGGGCCGCCAGCCCACCGCCTTCGTCGGACGGCGGCATTTCGACGATGCCGACCTGATCGAGCGGCGTTTCGAGTGGCGCGAGCCTGCCGAGGCCGGATCGGCGAAGTAGCGGACCGCCTCAGCGCCCGGTGCTGCCGAAGCCGCCGCTGCCGCGGTCGCTCGCGTCGAAGTCGTCCACCACGCGGAACTCGGCCTGCACCACCGGCACCACGGCCAGCTGCGCCAGCCGCTCCAGCGGCTCGAGCGTGAAGACCGTGTCGCCGCGGTTCCAGCAGGACACCATCAGCGGGCCCTGGTAGTCGGAATCGATCAGCCCCACCAGGTTGCCAAGCACGATCCCGTGCTTGTGGCCGAGCCCCGAGCGCGGCAGGATCAGCGCCGCGAGGCCGGGATCGGCGATATGGATCGCGATGCCGGTCGGCACCAGTACCGTCTCGCCGGGGGCGATCCGGATCGCCGCGTCGACGCAAGCCCTGAGGTCCATGCCGGCGCTGCCGGGGGTCGCATAGGCCGGCAGGCGCTCCCTGATTCGCTCGTCCAGGATCTTCAGCTCGACGGTGGTCATGCGCACATCCCGGTTCACACTTCGCGGTTGATCATGGCCCGGTCCCGCCCCCTCACCGGTCCGCGGTCGGCAGCCTCCGGGCGATCTCGGCGACCAGCCGGGCGGCGAGATCGTCCTTGCGGCCCCGGCCCAACTGAGTGACGCCAGCCTCCTCGACCAGCACCAGCTCGTTGTCTTCGCGGCCGAAGGTGTCGGGGCCGATATTTCCCACGATCAGCGGAATGCCCTTGCGCAGGCGCTTCTGCCTGGCATGCTCGACCAGGTTCTCCGACTCCGCGGCGAAGCCCACGCAGTAGGGCGCCCGCGGCCGACGGGCGACGCTTGCCAGGATATCCGGGTTCTCGGCGAGCTCGAGCCGAGGCACGCGATCGCCCGGGCCGTCGGTCTTGTCCGTGCCGCCGTGCTTCTTGATCTTGCGCGTGGATGGGTTCGCGACCCGCCAATCCGCCACCGCGGCGACCGCGATGAAGCAATCGATCCGGATCGACGAAGCCGCGAGGTCAAGCTCCGCGTCCACCGCGGCGAGCATCTCCGTGGCGGCTTGGACGTTGATGCGCTTCACGCCCTGCGGCGGTTCCAGCGCGGTCGGTCCCGAGATCAGGGTGACCTGCGCACCGGCATGGCGGCAGGCGCGGGCGATCGCGTAGCCCATGCGCCCGGAGGATCGGTTGGTGATCCCCCGCACCGGGTCGATCGCCTCGAAGGTGGGGCCCGCGGTGATGAGGATGCGCTTGCCGGCCATCAGCTTGGGCGCGAACCAGGCGCAGAGCTCTTCCACGATCTCCAACGGCTCCAGCATCCGGCCGTCGCCGATCTCGCCGCAGGCCTGGTCGCCGCTGCCGGGCCCGAGGACCGCCACGCCGTCCGCGCGCAGCCGCGCGACGTTGCGCTGGGTCGCGGCGTTGGACCACATCTGCCGGTTCATCGCCGGGGCGACCAGGAGCGGTGCCTCGCGCGCCAGGCACAAGGTGGAGAGCAGGTCGTCGGCGAGCCCGTTGGCGATCTTCGCCATGATGTCGGCGGTGGCGGGTGCGATCACGATCGCGTCCATCCCCCGCGACAGCTCGATGTGCGGCATGCCGTTCTCGACGCGGCCGTCCCAGGCGTCGACGAACACCTGCTTGCCGGTGAGTGCCTGGAAGGTGGTCGGCGTGACGAAGTGCGCGGCTGCCTCGGTCAGCACCGCCTGCACCGAAGCGCCGGCGCGTTGCAGGTCGCGCACCAGCAAGGCGGCCTTGTAGGCCGCGACGCCACCGGTCACGCCGAGCAGGATTCTGCGGCCCGCGAGACCGCCCGCGCCGATGGCGGCGCCGCCGGCGTCGCCAGGCGAGGCGGTGATGGCGGAGTTGCCCGAGTCCGGGGCTGCAAGGTTCATGTCGTCACGCGTACGCGCTTCATGCGCAGCAGTTCGTCGATGATCAGCGTCGCCGCGCCGACCGTGATGGCCGAGTCTGCCACGTTGAACGCCGGAAAGTACCAGTTGCCCTGGTGAAAGAGCAGGAAGTCCACCACCTGGCCATAGGCGAGGCGGTCGACGACGTTGCCGACCGCGCCGCCCAGGATCAGCGCGAGCGCGACGCTGAATAGCCGCTGTGACCGGTGCGTGCGCAGGAGGTGCACGATGAAGATCGACGCGGCGATCGCGATGCCGATGAAGAACCAGCGCTGCCAGCCGTCGTGGGCCGCGAGGAAGCTGAACGCCGCGCCGCGGTTGAAGAGCAGGGTGAGATCGAAGAAGCCCGGGATCACGGAGACGCGTTCGCCGAGATCGAAGCGCGCGAGGATGGCGAGCTTGGTCGCCTGGTCGAGGACGATCACCACTAGCGCGAGCAGCAGATAGGGCCAGATGGGCGCCTGCCCCCGGTCGGCATGGCCGGCGACCGGAGCAACCTGGTCAGGCATGGATCCGTGGCTCCGGATTGCCGGTGAGGTTGCCGACGCAGCGGCCGCAGATGCCCGGGTGCGCCGGGTCGCCCCCGACGTCGGCGCGCCAGTGCCAGCAACGGTCGCACTTGGGATGGGCGGTACCCACCACCTCGATCGCCGGCCCCGCCTCCTCGGCCGACGACAGCACCCGAGCGGCGGAAGTGATCAACACGAAGCGCAGGTCGTCGTCGAGCGACCGCAGCGCGGCGAGCCGGTCGCCGGTGGCGCGCAGGGTCGCCTCGGCCTGCAGCGACGAGCCGATGTCGCCGCGTTCCCGCAGGGTCTCCAGCTCCTTCATCACTTCCGCGCGCACGGCCCGGATCTCGCGCCAGCGGCGGTCCAGGTCGGCGGCATCGGGCAGCGGCTCGAACCGGTGGAAGACCTGGGCCTGGATGGTGCGGCCTTCGGCCTCGAAGCGGTCGGGCGCGAAGATCTCCCAAGCCTCGTCGGCGGTGAACGAGAGGATCGGCGCCATCAGCTTGAGCAGCGCATCGGTGATGTGCCAGAGCGCGGTCTGCGCGCTGCGCCGGGGCCTGCCTTCGGCCGGCGTGGTGTAGAGCCGGTCCTTGAGGATGTCCAGGTAGAAGGCGCCCAGGTCTTCGGAGCAGAACGTCTGCAGCATCGCCACCACGGGATGGAACTCGTAGCGCAGGTAGGACGCCTTCACCTGCTCCTGGAGCTGCTCTGTCATCAGCAAGGCGTAGCGGTCGATGTCGAGCATCTCGGCGGTCGGCACCGCGTCGCTTCCGATGTCGAAGTCCGAGACGTTGGCGAGCAGGAACCGCAGCGTGTTGCGGATGCGCCGGTAGGATTCGACCACCCGCTTGAGGATCTCGTCGGAGATGGTGATCTCGCCCGAGTAGTCGCTGCTCGCCACCCACAGCCGCAGGATCTCGGCGCCCAGCTTGCCGGACACCTCCTGCGGCTCGATGCCGTTGCCGAGCGACTTGCTCATCTTGCGGCCCTGGCCGTCCACGACGAAGCCGTGGGTGAGCAGCGCCTTGTAGGGCGGCACGCCGTTCAGCATGCAGGACACCAGCAGCGAGGAGTGGAACCAGCCGCGGTGCTGGTCGGAGCCTTCGAGGTAGAGGTCCGCCGGGAACACCGATTCGGCCGCGTGCGAGCCGCGCAGCACCGTCTCGTGGGTCGAGCCTGAATCGAACCAGACGTCGAGGGTGTCCTTGCCCTTCTCGTAGAGCGGGGCCTCGTCGCCGAGCAGCTCGGCCGGATCGAGTGTCTGCCAGACTTCGATGCCGCCCTCGGCGATGCGATCGGCCACCTGGTCGAGCAGCTCCGGCGTGCGCGGATGCAGCTCGCCGGTTTCCCTGTGCAGGAAGAAGGCCATGGGCGTGCCCCATTGCCGTTGGCGCGAAAGCGTCCAGTCCGGGCGGTTCGCGATCATGGCGTGCAGCCGCGCCTTGCCCCAGGCGGGGTAGAAGTCGGTCGCCTCGACGCCGGCGAGCGCCCGCTCGCGCAGCGTGCTGCCCTCGCGCGGGGCGATGTCCATGCCCGCGAACCATTGGTTGGTGGCGCGATAGATGATCGGCGTCTTGTGCCGCCAGCAATGCATGTAGCTGTGCACGTGCTTCGCCACCTTGAGCAGCGTGCCGTTATCCTTCATGTGCGCGACGATCCTGGGGTTCGCGTCCCAGATCGACAGGCCCCCGAACTCCGGCAGGCTCGTCGCGAAGCGACCGTCGCCCATCACCGGATTGAGGATCTGGTCGTCGGCGAGGCCGTGCGCGCGACAGGAGAGGAAGTCCTCGACCCCGTAGGCGGGCGAGGAGTGCACGAGGCCGGTGCCGGTCTCGAGCGTCACGTAGTCGCCCAGGTAGACCGGGGAGTTGCGCGGGTAGAACGGATGACGGAACTCCAGCAGCTCGAGTGCGCGCCCCTTGGTGGTGGCGATCACCTTGCCCTCGAGGCCGTAGGACTCGAGCAGCGCCGCCACCCGCTCGGCGGCAACGATCAGCAGCGTCGGCCTGCCGTCGCGCACCGTGTCGACCAACGCATAGTCGATGTCCGGATGCAGGTTGAGCGCCTGGTTGGACGGCAGCGTCCACGGCGTCGTCGTCCAGATCACCGCGTAGCCGTGCTCGTGCGGCAACGAGGCGAGACCGAAGGCCTTGGCCACGCCGGCCGGATCGGCGAACGCAAAGCCGACGTCCACCGCCAGGTCGGTGCGGTCGGCATACTCGACCTCGGCTTCGGCGAGCGCGGAGCCGCAGTCGAAGCACCAGTTGACGGGCTTGAGGCCGCGATAGACGAAGCCGGCTTCCATGATGCGCTTGAGGGTGCGCACCTCGGCCGCTTCGGTCTGAGGCGCCATGGTGAGGTAGGGGTTGTCCCAGTCGCCGATCACGCCGAGCCGCTTGAAGTCCTTCATCTGCCGGGCCACCTGCTCGGTGGCATAGGCGCGCGAGCGCGCCTGGACCTCGCGGGTCGGCAGGTTCTTGCCGAACTGCTTCTCCACCTGGTGCTCGATCGGCATGCCATGGCAGTCCCAGCCCGGCACGTAGCGCGCATCGAACCCGGCCAGGTTGCGGGACTTGACGATCATGTCCTTGAGGATCTTGTTGACCGCGTGGCCCATGTGGATGTCGCCGTTCGCATACGGCGGGCCGTCGTGGAGCTCGAAGATCGGACGACCACGGGCGATGCTGCGGATGCGCCGGTAGACGCCTTCGTCCTGCCAGCGGTTCACCCACTGCGGCTCGCGTCGCGCGAGGTCGCCGCGCATCGGAAAGGCGGTGTCGGGCAGGTTGAGCGTGCGCCGGTAGTCGGTGCGGTCGCCGGAATCGGGAGTTCTTGACATCAGCGGCTCTTGGTGGCGGTCATCGCGCCGGGCATCGCGGCGCAGGGCGGGTCGGCACGTGCAATCGCATCGGCTTCACGGCTTGCAGGGGGCGGGTGGCCGGGGGGGCGGACGGTCCGCGAACCAGGCCCGCGCCGTCCGCACGTCGTCGTCGATCCGCACGCGCAGCGCTTCGAGGTCGGCGAAGTAGGCTTCGTCGCGGATCTTGTGCAGGAACTCGACGCGCGCGAGTTTGCCATAGGCGTCGCCGCTCCAGTCGAGCAGATGCACCTCCAGCAGGTGGCGGCCGTCGCGCTCCACCGCGGGCCGGGTGCCGAAATTGGCCACGCCGGGCAGCGGCGGCACGTCGTCGTCTTCCGCGATGCCGGTCACCTGCACGACGAAGATCCCGTGCACCGCGGGTCGTCCATGGGGAAAGCGCAGGTTGAGCGTGGGAAAGCCCAGCTCGCGGCCGAGCCGCCGGCCGGCGACCACCCGGCCGCTCAGGCGGTAGGGGCGGCCGAGCAACTGTGCGGCGCGAGCGAAGTCCGCGGCTGCGAGCGCTTCCCGCACCAGCGAGCTCGACACTCTCACACCGTCTTCGACAACGGTGGGCATCGCCTGAACCGCCATGCCGAGCGCCGGGCCCTCGCGTCGCAGGAGCTCGAAATCGCCGGCGCGGCGCGCACCGAACCGGAAGTCGTCGCCAACCAGCAGTCGCCGCGCCTGCAGACCCTCGGCCAGCACCTCCCGCATGAACGCTTCCGGCGCCATGCCGGCGAGGGCCTGGTTGAAGTGAGCGACGCAGACCTGGTCGACGCCGAGGCCGGCCAGCGCCTCGAGCTTGTCGCGCAGGTTGGCGATGCGTACCGGGATTCGGGCGGCGTCCGTCTTGCCGGCCGCGGCGGCTTGCTCGGCGAAGAACTCGCGCGGATGCGGCTCGAAGGTGAGCACGCAGCTCGCCAGCCCGTGCCGCCGCGCATCCGCGACCAGCGCGCTCACCAGCGCCTGGTGGCCACGATGGACGCCGTCGAAGTTGCCGATCGTGACCGCGCACGGACGACGCGCAGCGGATGGGGGCAGGCGGCGGAATACTTTCACCAACGGGATTATAGAGAGCGTGGGGAGCGCTCCAGCCGGACTGCGCAGCGTCGGCCCTGCCGGGCGTGGCCCGGATACCGGCAGGTCGCCGGTTCCGTTCGGTTCCGGTTGCCGACGGGCCCGCTGCTACCATCGGCCGCATGGAACACCGGCCCGTTTCCGCCGCGACGTCCGCCCGCGCAGCCGAGGCGCGCGGGGTGCCACCGGTGGTCGTCCTCATCTCCGGACGCGGCTCCAATCTGCGCTCCCTGGTGGCCGCGCGCGACGCTGGCCGGCTGGCCTGCGACTTCGCCGGCGTGGTGAGCAACCGTCCGGATGCGGCTGGCCTCGCCTGGGCGCAAGGGCAGGGCATTCCGACCCGCTGCCTGGACCATCGGGACTTCGCGGTGCGCGCCGAGTTCGACGCGGCGCTTGCCGAGACCGTCCAGGGGCTTGCCGCCGATGCGGCGCCGTGGGTCGTCCTTGCCGGCTTCATGCGGATCCTCGGCGAGGCGTTCGTGGACCGGCACGCCGGCCGGATCGTCAACATCCATCCGTCGCTGCTGCCGCTCTACCCGGGGCTGCACACCCACCGCCAGGCGCTCGCCGACGGCGCGCTGATCCATGGGGCGACGGTGCACCTGGTCACCTCCCGGCTCGACCACGGACCGGTGGTCGCGCAGGCGATCGTGCCGGTGCAGTCCGCGGACACCGAGTCGACGCTCGCCGACAGGGTGCTGGAGATGGAGCACCGGCTCTATCCGCTCGCTCTGCAGTGGCTGGTGGCCGGCCGGATCAGCGTCGCCGGCGGCCGCGCGCTGCTCGACGGCGGCGAGAATCACGCGGCCCGGGTGCTGCGGCATCCGCTGCTCCACGCGGCGCCGGACCAATCCGGCTAGCCCGCCTGCCCCCGTGAAGCGACGCCCGGCGATGCGACCCGAGGACGTGGCCGCCCGGGCGCTTTCGGTGATGCTGCCCACGTTGGCGCGGCCGGATGACACGCAGCCGGCGGATGCCCGACTGCGCGCCTTCTTTCGCGAGCATCCGTCGCTCGGCCGGCGCGAGCGCGTCCAGTCCGCCGACCTGGTCTTCGACGTGCTGCGCAACCTGCGCCTCTATCGGGTGCTCGCCTCGGGCGACGTCGTGGCGCAGGAGGCCCCTCCTGAGCACCTGGTGGCGCAGGCGCGCGCCGTGCGAGCGGGGGAGGTCGCCGAGGCGACGCTCGCGCAACTTCCGGCCGCGGTGCGCTTCAGCCTGCCGGACTGGCTCTGGGAGCGATTGCAGGCCGCTCACGCCGAGCGCGCCCCGGCAATCGCGGCGGCGCTGCTCGACCCCGCCCCGGTGGACATCCGCGCCAACCTGCTCCGGGTCAAGGCCGCGACGCTGCGCGACGAGCTGGCCCGCCGCGGCGTCGAAGCCGAGCCGGTGCCGCGGGTGCCGACGGCATTGCGCCTGGTTGGCCGGCCCGCGCTCGAGCGGCTGGATCTCTTCGAGCGCGGCTGGTTCGAGATACAGGATGCCGGCAGCCAGTGGATCGTCGACGCCTGCGCGCCGCGACGGGGGCAACTGGTGGTGGACTTCTGCGCGGGCGCCGGTGGCAAGACGCTGGCGCTCGCGGCGCGAATGCGCAATGCCGGCCGGATACTGGCCTTCGACACCAGCGCCGAGCGGCTCTCGCGCATCGGGCCGCGGGCGGCCAGGGCCGGGATCGACATCGTCACCACGATGCGCCTGGACGGCCCGGAGGACCCCCGTCTTGCCCGCTACCACGGTCGCGCCGACGTGGTGCTGGTGGATGCTCCGTGCAGCGGCACCGGGACGCTCGCGCGCAGCCCGGAGCTCAAGTGGCGGCTCACCCCGGCACGCCTGGACGAGTTGCTGCATCTGCAGGGGGCCATCCTCGCGGCGGCGGCGCGGCTCGCGAAGGCCGGCGGCACCCTCGTCTACGCCACCTGCAGCCTGCTCGACGAGGAGAACCGGGGCCAGGCGCGCTGGTACGACGAGCGCGTGAGCGAAGCCGCCGGCGGGCCGGCCCGACAGCGAAAGGGCGCGCTGCCGAATGCCGTTTCCGCTGGAGTCGCGATCGCGGGCACACCGGATGCAGGCGCCGACGAGCGGCAGCTGGCGACCGAATCGACGGTTCCGGCCCTGGCGCGAACGGAGGACTGGCTGCCCGGCGGTCGCCACTCGAGCGGCTTCTTTGTGGCAAAGTGGCTGACAACGCCGGTGGCATAGTCATTCATCTGCTTGAAATCCACGTCCCCCGGTACAATCAAGGAATAACCACCGCCTTCGCAACGGAGCAACGCTTTGATCGATAACTCCCTGATTCAGGGTGTCCTTGGCTTCCTGGACACCGGCTTGCTCGACTGGGCCTGGTGGCAGATCCTGCTCTTCACGCTCGCGGTCACCCACGTGACCATCGTCGGCGTCACCGTCTTCCTGCACAGGTCGCAGGCTCACCGCGCGCTGGACCTGCATCCCGTGATCGCGCATTTCTTCCGCTTCTGGCTGTGGCTCACCACCGGCATGGTGACCAAGCAGTGGGCCGCCGTTCACCGCAAGCACCATGCGCGCTGCGAGACGCCGGAGGATCCGCACAGCCCGCGCGTCTACGGCATCCGCAAGGTGCTGCTGGAGGGAGCGGAGCTCTATCGAGCCTCTGCCGCGGACACCGCGCTGGTGGAGCGTTTCGGCCACGGCACGCCAGACGACTGGATCGAGCGCAACCTCTACAGCCGTCACACCGTGCTCGGCATCTCGCTCATGCTGGTAGTGGACATCCTGCTCTTCGGCGTCATCGGCGTGGCTGTCTGGGCGGTGCAGATGCTGTGGATTCCGGTCACGGCGGCCGGCATCATCAATGGCCTTGGCCACTACGGCGGCTATCGCAACTACGACTGCCCGGACGCGAGCACCAACATCCTGCCGTGGGGCATCATCATCGGTGGCGAGGAGCTGCACAACAACCACCACGCCTTCGGCAGCAGCGCCAAGCTGTCGTCTAAGTGGTATGAATTCGACATCGGCTGGATGTACATCCGCACGCTGCAGTTGCTGGGTCTGGCCACCGTCCGCAAGGTTGCGCCCGCGCCCCGGTTGGTCGCCCCGCGGCCGCACGTGGACGCGCAGACCCTGCAGAACGTCATCACCTACCGCTACGACCTGATGCAGGCCTATGCCCGGGGCCTGCGCAAGACCTGGCGCGAGGAGATCGGACGCCTCAAGTCGGCCGGCGCGGCCGGCAGCCAGCATCTTTCGGCGATGCTTTCCGGCAAGTCGCTGCTCAAGGGCGTTGCCCAGGAGCAGGGCCGCATCAGCGAATCGCACAAGCTCGAGATCGCCAAGGCTTTTGCCGGCAGCGACAGCCTGCGCAAGCTGGTGGAGATGCGCGACGAGCTGATCGCGACCTGGGAGCGCAGCCACCTCACGCCGGAGCAACTCGTGGCGCATCTGCAGCAATGGTGTGCGCGGGCCGAAGCGAGTGGCGTGAGGGCGCTGCAGGACCTCGCCCTGCGCATGCGGCGCTACGCGCCGGCGCCTAGAACGGCTTCCTGATCCGGCTGTCGAACGGCGTTCGCTGCCCCAAATGAAAAGCGCCCCGGCAGGGGCGCTTTCGTTTTGTGCTTCGCTCTTTTCCTGGGGCGCCCGATGCGAACGGCCCCGGGCCAGCCCGGCTACTTGATCTTGGTTTCCTTGTAGATCACGTGCTTGCGGGCGACGGGATCGAACTTCTTGATCTCCATCTTCTCCGGCATGGTGCGCTTGTTCTTGGTGGTGGTGTAGAAGTGCCCGGTTCCGGCGGTGGACTCGAGCTTGATCTTGTCTCTCATTGACGACTCCTCGGACGGTGGTCAGTGCTGCCTGGCCCTGGGCTGGCGCCGCAGGTCTCAGATCTCGCCGCGGGCGCGCAGGTCCGCAAGCACGGCGTCTATCCCGAGCTTGTCGATCCGGCGCAGGCCGGCGGAGCTGAGGCGCAGGCGGATGAAGCGCTTCTCGCTCTCCACCCACAGCCGATGATGGTGCAGGTTCGGCAGGAAGCGGCGCTTGGTCTTGTTGTTGGCATGGGACACGTGGTTCCCCACCATCGGACCCTTGCCGGTCACCTGGCAGACTTTGGCCATGATCGCTGATTCCTCGCTGCGGACTAAAGCCCTCCATTGTAGCGTTTCGGCATATTGCTGGCAAGGCGGGCGGTCGGCGTTCAGAGATCGCCGTGCTCCGCGAAGGACCAGCTGCAGCCGGCCGCGACGATGATGTGGTCCAGAACCGGGATATCCAGGTGCCTCAGCGCAGCCCGCAGCGTATCGGTGAGCAGCCGATCCGCCTGGCTTGGCTCGGCCACCCCGGAAGGGTGGTTGTGGGCCAGGATGACCGCGGCGGCGTTCAGCTCCAACGCCCGCCGCGCGACCTCCCGCGGATAGACCGCCGTCTGGTTCAGCGTGCCCCGGAAGAGCTCGTCCGCCTGGATGAGCCGGTTCTGGCTGTCCAGGAAGAGCACGACGAACACCTCCTGGCTGCGGCCGCGCAACAGCAGCCCGAGGTAGTCCTTGACCGCCTGCGGACGGCCCAGCAGCACGGTGCGGTCCAGCTTCTCCATCTGGACCCGCCGCGCCAGCTCCATGACCGCGAGCAGCGCCGTGGCCTTGGCCGGACCCAGGCCGGCCGCCTGGGCCATGGCCCGCGGCGAGGCGGTGAGCAGGGCGGTGAGGGTGCCGTGGTCCCGGAGCAGGCGGCGGGCGAGCTCGATGGCGGAGATCCCGCCGCTCCCCGAGCGCAGGAGCAGCGCGACGAGCTCCGCGTCCGAAAGGGCCGCAGCGCCACGACCGAGGAGGCGCTCCCGCGGCCGTTCGTCCTGGCACCGGGCGCTTGCCCCCTCCCGCTGGGCGGCACCGGCCTGGGAGGGGAAGGCCGTATCCGCGGTGTCCGTAGCGGCGCCCGCCGCGAGCCGGTCCAATACAATGCCGTCTTGCACCACCGAATGCCTCCCGCCTTGCCCCACGACACCATCGCCCCGATGCCGAAGCCTCCGCAGGAGAGCCGGCCACCCGTGACCAGCGGCGCGACCGCGCCGGCCCGGGTGGGGCC
The DNA here is from genome assembly GCA_023388075.1 of Pseudomonadota bacterium. Taxonomy (GTDB): domain Bacteria; phylum Pseudomonadota; class Gammaproteobacteria; order Burkholderiales; family Burkholderiaceae_E; genus Lautropia. The sequence continues at coordinate 14,908 of JAEWGX010000091.1, read as the reverse complement.
AGGCTCCCACCTGACGCTTCACTACCGCCTCTGCCTGGCCGATACCGGCGCCGACATCATCAACACCTTCGAAGGTAAGCCGGCGACCCTGCAACTGGGTATCGGCCAGATGGCCGAGCCGCTCGAGCGCCGGCTGCAGGGGCTGGCCGAAGGCACCGAGCAGCGTTTCGAGCTCGCGCCGGAGGATGCGTTCGGGCCGCGCAATCCGGCCCTGGTGCAGCGCGTGTCGCGGTCCATGCTGGCCGCCAACAGCGCGGCGGGCGAGGTCTACGCTCCGGGAGACCTGGTGGAGTTTCCCGCCCCCGACGGCGGACGCTTCGCCGGCGTGCTGAAGTCGCTGGACGACAGCGGCGCGCTCTTCGATTTCAACCATCCGCTGGCCGGCCAGCGAATCCGCTTCGAGGTCCGGATCCTCGGAGTGCTTTGAGGCCCGTGACGGTCGCCGCGCGGTCGCGCCCGATGGAGTCACGAGTGATGAAACCGTTCCGGGGCCGCTCGGCGGCAGGAGAGATTGCCTGATGGAAGCCGTACTCGCACAGCCGCGTGGATTCTGCGCCGGCGTGGACCGCGCGATCGAGATCGTCGAGCGGGCCCTCAAGATCCACGGCGCGCCCATCTACGTGCGTCACGAGATCGTCCACAACGATCACGTGGTGGCCGACCTTCGCGGCAAGGGCGCCATCTTCGTGGACCAGCTCGACGAGGTTCCGGACGGCTCGACCGTCATCTTCTCGGCGCACGGCGTCAGCCGGGCGGTGCGCGACGAGGCGTCCGCGCGCGGCCTGCGCGTCTTCGACGCGACCTGCCCGCTGGTCACCAAGGTCCACGTGGAGGTGGCGCGCATGCGCGAGCAGGGCCGCGAGGTGATCATGATCGGGCACGCCGGCCATCCCGAAGTGGAGGGCACGATGGGCCAGTCCGACGGCGGCATCCACCTGGTGGAGACGGTCGACGACGTGGCGCGCCTGACGGTGCCCGAAGGCACCCCGCTTGCCTACGTGAGCCAGACCACGCTTTCGGTGGACGACTGCCGGCAGATCATCGAGGCGCTCAAGGCGCGTTTCCCCGGCATCGCGGAGCCCAAGAAGCAGGACATCTGCTACGCCACGCAGAACCGGCAGGACGCGGTGAAGTTCATGGCGCCGCAATGCGACCTGGTGCTGATCGTCGGCAGCCCGTCCAGCTCCAACAGCAACCGGCTGCGGGAAGTGGCCGAGAAGTACGGCTGCCCCGCGCGACTCATCGGCTCGGCCGCCGAGCTCGATCCGGCGCTGCTGGAAGGTCGCCGCCGGATCGGCATCAGCGCGGGTGCGTCGGCACCCGAAGTGCTCGTGCAGGAGCTGGTGGAGCGCCTGAGGGCCTTGGGCGTGCAGTCGGTCCGGACCCTCGAGGGAGTCCGGGAGACGGTGGCTTTCCCGTTGCCCAAGGGGCTGGGTGAACCGAAGTCCGCCGCCGAGGCGGCAGGCGGCAAGTAGCGGGACGCCGCCCCCTCGGAAGCAGGCCGCAGGGCCTGGGAGAAAGCCCTTCTTTTAGCGCCAGCAGCGGTTCCCGGCGACCGGCACGGCGTCCGAAACCAGGCGTCGCCCCCGGGAATCGATGCCGAGGGTGGGGCACTCGCTGTCGCCGATCGCGTGGCTGAGCGGCGTTGCGCGAAGCACGTACTCCACCGGTGCCGTGCCTGCGGCCGGCTCGTAGACCAGCTGGAACTTGCCCAGCGTCGCCGACATCGGATCGTCCGGATGCGAGTACACCGACGTGCCGTCCGCGCCGCCGTAGAGCGTGGCCAGCGCGGTCCCGCCGGACGGATACGCGCCGTTCTGGGTGAAGCTGCGCTCGAGCAGCTGGGCGGCGCGCATGAGCGCTGCCTTGCCCTCGGCCCGCTGGGACTTGCGCAACTGCTCCGTGTAGGCTGGGTACGCGACCGCCGCGAGGATGGCGATCACGGCGCCCACGATCATCAGCTCCACCAGGGTGAAGCCGCGCTGGAGCGGCCGGGCAGCGGACCGCATCGGCGATCCGCGGGAAGGGATGTGGGTCATCGTCTGGCCTCGGGTCGTTGCGCAGTCGTCACTCTCGATCGGTGTCGCGCTCAATGGTTGATCACCTCGCGCCACTGCACCCGGCCGATGCAGCCGCCGGGCAGGCGCTGGGTGCCGATCAGCCCCGACGAGAAGCTCTGGGCGCCGATCGGGGCGACGCCCGCGCCCGCGCAGGCCCCGCCGCCGTTGCCGGCGCTGGCCAGCGTGTCGGTCATGATCATCATCTGGCCGAACCCGCCGGTCGTCTCGCGACGGCTCGCGAAGAAGAACGAGGGGTTGCCGTCGGCATCCGGCGGGAGGTCGAAGTCCGACTGGTCGCCGAGCAGGCTGCCGGACTGTGACTGGATCGCGCCGTTGGCGTCGCGATCGAAGCCGCCGAAGTTGGAGCGTCCGCCGGTCAGCGTCTCCAGCACGTACTGGGCTTCGGAGCCGCCGCCCTCGCAGGCGATCGCCGATGGGATGGCGTTGACGAACACGGCGAACGGACCCACCAGCTCGGGACGATAGATGGTCCGCTCGCCGGTGACGGAACCGTCGGGCTCGTCGAGGTACCAGCCGAGCTGCGGCGGCGTGTCGGCCGTCGGACCGGTGGCATAGGGATTGGTGTTGCCGTAGACAGCGTTGGTGCGCGTCGTGTCGGTGTAGTTCGGCACGTAGGCGGAGATGAGCGAGAACTCGATGTTCGCGACCTCCGGATGCAGGGACGCGTAGGCCGAGTTCGCCTCCTTGGCGAGCTCGCGCTGCGCCATCAGCTTGCTGCGGTCGATCGACGGGACGCTTCCGTTCTGCTTGTCCCAGATGCCGTAGAGCGTGTTCTGCTGATAGCCACCCGCGCCTCCGACCAGGTCCGCCGGCTCCAGCAGCCTGCCGGTGCCGAACACCACCATCGCGCCGATGTAGTTCGGGCCCACGGCGAGCGACGGCGCGGCGGAGATCGGCTGCGCGTTGCCGCCGGCGTCCACGGCCTGGAACAGCTTGGCGATGTTGCCGCCGTCGTCCCACGCGGTGGCGGTCGAGCTGGAGATGTCGACCCGCCACAGGTTACCCAGCAGGTCGCCGGCGTAGAGGTAGTCGGACTTGCCGTCGCCCTCCTTGTCGAAGCTCGCCACGCCGCCGATGCCATTGGGGGCGGACGCCGTGCCGGCAGGCAGGTCGATGCGGATGTAGTCGACGTCCTTCTGCCACTTGCCGTTGGACGCGCTCGGGCCGGAGAGCTTCAGCATGAAGAGCGCCGCGTTGCCGTCGTCGGTACTGCTGCCGTCCGGATCGTCCGCGTTGTAGCCGGAGGCGAAGATCGCGTACCACTCGTTGGCATTGGTCTTGCGGATGATCGGCGCGGTGAACAGATAGCCCATGTGCGGATCGTCCGCATCGGTGAACTCCCACTTCACCAGCTGGCTGGCCGAGCCCTCGGTTGCACCCGCGGGGTTGGTGACGTCCAGCGCGAAGACACCCTGGCCGCCACGGCCGAGCCCGGCCACCAGGTACGTGCGCCAGGACCCGCCGACCTCCGCGTCCTGCACCGCGATCTGGCCGTCCACGAAGTAGCGGTGCTGGTAGTCCTGCATCGGCAGCTCGTTGAGCGAGGGGATCACCGGCGTGGGCACGTAGGCAAAGACCTCCTGCCCGTTGACCGCTGAGAACCCGTGCAGCATGCCGTCGTTGGCACCGACGTAGATCATCGGGGTCCGGTTGGCATACGTGCTGATGAACGAGAGGTAGGAGGCGCTGCCGATGCCGGCTCCCGGCTTCCCGACATAGGCAGGGCTGGAGTTGACGATGTCACCAAGCACCGTCGAGACGCGGCGGCGGAACTGCGCGGCCCCGACGCCTTCCTTGGATCCGTCGCCGCGCAGGTACGCGACCCGCTCGACGCCGCGATTGTCCACCGTACCCGCGGGCAGCCGGTCGAGCGCGGCCTTCTGAGCCACGTCGAGGTCGGCGTAGCGGAACGGGACCGGCTGGCGTGTATCCGAGCGCATGGTGAAGATCACGCGGCTGTCCGGATTCACCGTCCCCGCGTTGAGCGAGGCGCTTGCCGCGTTCCAGGTGGGCGCGCCGATCACGCCGCCCGCGCTGATCGGCAGCGACTCCAGGCTGCCCGACCAGTCGCCGCTGTTGAACTTGGCCTGGTACACGGCGCTGCCGGAGACGATCCGCGTCGACGACGCCTGCAGCGAGGACAGCGACGACTGCTCCGAAATCAGCTGGAATGTGCGCTCGAGTCCGAGCTCGAGGCCGAGCGGGTTGTCCACCCGGAAGTAGTTGTCCGGAATGCCGTCGGGCGTATCGGTGCCGTCGAAGTTGTTGCGTCGGTCGAACTCGGACGGTTGGGTCACGCCGGCGACGACTGTCGAGGGTGTCGGCTTCTTGTCGCCGTTGGAGTCCTCGAAGCCACCGAAGAGCGACGCGTAGTAGAGCGGATCCTCGAGCGACTTGGCCGGCGGGGTCGTGGAGAGGCTGTACTCCGCGGTCGTGGGAGGGTCGGCGTTGACGCAGTTCTGGCATCCGCCGCTCGCATTGATCTTGGTGCTGCCCGTCACCACCATCCCTGGCATCGGATCGGTATAGGAGAAGCCGAGGATGCCGCTGTGGAAGTGCAGGCCGTCACGGTCGGTGCCGCTGATCACGTAGCCGAAGCCCTGCGGGTTCGACGTGGCGTCGTAGATGGCGTCGGTGGTGACGTGAATCTTCTGGGTATCCAGGTCCATCTCGTAGCTGATCAGGCCCCAGACGTCCATGTCGTAGTCGCCGCCGGCCTCGCTGTCCTCCCAGCTCACCATGATCTGGCCATAGGAGCGCTTGTCCTCCTCGACCTGGCGGATCACCCTCGCATCGACCAGCGCGCCGCCGCCGCCGTAGGTGCCGTTGGTGAGACGGTAGGCCGGCTGGATCACCACTCGAGGCTCGGTCTCGCCCTTGAACTTGATGGGGATGCGCGGGATGCCGCCGGCGATCGAGACGCCGTAGGTGTCGACATGCAACGCGGGGCGCTTGAGCTTCGCTGCGCTGGGCGGCAGCGTGATGTCGGTGCGCACCCGGTTGGTGTGCGCGTGGTGCGCGAGGCCCGCCATCAGGTAGGAGCCGTTCAGCGTCGGTCCCTCGGGGCAGATGCCCATCGCGTCGCCGAGGCCGGTCAGGGTCTTGCCCGAGCAGATCTGATAGCCCGCCGAGCCCGGCCCGGCCGTGGAGGCGTTGCCGTAGAAGTAGCTGCCGGAGAGGCCCCAGATGGCCCCTACGTTGTCCGTGAGCTGCTTGGCGCTGCCGGGCGCGCCGTCCATGAACGACACCGAGCCGATCTGGTTGTCGTTCTCGTTGGTCGATACCGCGCCGTTCACCACGAGGACGTTCAGCGGGGCGCAGTAGTTCTTCTCGGAGATCAGTGCCTTGGGGTGGGTCGGCCACTGCGCGGTCGCCAGCTTTGCAATGACGGTCGAGTCGTCGGCGTGGAAGTCGGGCGTCGGCGCGGTCTGGCCGGCGAAGTAGCGCAGACCCTCGTAGAAGATCTCCGACATCGGGTTGCCCCAGCTCTTGCACTCGCCATTCTTGTCGAGCGCCCGCTGATAAGGGCAGTTGTCGCCGCCCTTGTATGAGCCCGCGTCGTTGGCGGAGTCCTCGCTCCCGTAGCGGTAGCCGACCATCCGCAGCAGCGACAGCGTGCGGATGATGGAGCCGCCGGCGAAGGTCGCGCTGTCATCGCCAGGCGCGGTGGAAGTACCGACCCCCGCTGCCGGCAGGTCGATGAAGGTGCCGTCGGTCTTCACGTTGATCTCGTCCGACAGCGGGCTGATGTTCTTGCGCAGCACGCCGCCGGACAGGTTGCGCTTGTAGCTGCCGGTCATCAGGCCGAAGCGGATCCGGTCGGGCTCGCCGAAGTTCTGCAGCAGGCCGACCGGCTTGTAGTTGCCCGAGGGATACTGCTTGCAGCGCTCCGTTCCAAGCAGCGCGGGCACGCACACCTGGGTGCGCACGAAGTAGTCGCCGGCCCCGGTGGTGGTTCCCTTGCCCGGCGCGTCCAGCGCCTTGTCGGCGCGCTTGGGCGGATTGGGGAACGCCATCAGGCCGGACTTCTGCGGATCGTTGCCGTTGCTGGCGTTGACGGATTCCTGCCAGCGGCACTGCCAGCGTTCGGCGGCGTTCCATAGCGAGTAGTTGCCCTGCGCCACCTTCATCCGGGGCAGGTTGGTGTTGGTCTCCGAGCGCGACTGGATGCCGGTACCGCTGCCGTCGGTGGTGTTGCAGATGGTGATGCCACGGGTGCGGATGTTGGTGACGGTCCACCCGCTGGCGGCGGCGTTGACGCCGGTGCCGCCGGGGGCGATGTACATGTTGATCGGCTGGATGTTGCCGACCTCGATCCACCTGTTCGTCCCGCTGCGATCCACTACCGTGCCGCGGACGTAGCTGCCGTCCTCCGCGGTGAGCTGGACCCAGTCGTTGCTCTGGAAGGCGGAAATGTCGTCGAGCTGCACCCGCTTCACGGCGGCATCAATGGAGATCTGCGGTTGGCTGCCCGAAGGCGCGATCGGCTTGCCCTCGAGGTCCACCGCGAAGTTGCCGAACGGCGTCAGCTTCTCGGTGTCCTCCCCATCGTAGTACTTGGTGAACGAATGCGCGTCGTGCGGCAGGTAGGCGCGCTCGATCACCGTGCTGTTGGCGGTGTCGCCGTCGGCGATGCCGCTGCCGTCGCCGTTGCTGCGCGCGGGGCTGCGCAGGCCCCCGTAGAGCACCTTTCGCAACGCGTCGATCCGGGTCATCGTGGCCCAGTTGAGGAAGTTGCCGCTCCACTGGCCGCTGCAGTACTTGTCGGCGGTGATCGAGACAGGCTCGAAGCGCTTGTTGCCGTCGTTGTACGTGTAGCACTTGTAACTGTCGAAGTGCCCGTAGTAGTCGATGTCGTGCTTGTAGGTCGTGTCGGTGACCCCGTCGCGGTCGAGATCGCTGAAGTCGTCGTAGGCCTTCTTGAAGAGCTGCTGGTCCTTGGTGACGGCGAGCATGACGAACGGCGGCACGCGCTCACCCACCAGGAAAGGCGCGTCGAAGAGCTGGATCAGCGGCGGCGAGAAGGCGGCGCTCGCCGGCGGCACCAGGTGCGGCTGCCAGTTCAGGGCAAAGACGATCGCGGCGGCCACGGCCGGAAGTGCGACCGGGTGAGGGCGCCGGGTCGGTGCGTCGGCGGGTCGATGACCCGTGGGCGTGCGCTGCTTCTTCATTGCTGGCCTCAGTCGGAAACCGGTCAGTTGCCGAGGGAAAAGAAGGATTGCAGGATGACCTGGGACGCTTCGTCGGTGCCGCGCATGCCGCGGGCGATGGCGGTGATGCGATAGATGGGCGAAGGACAACTCGCCACGAAGCTGCCGGTCATGCCCTGGCCGCCCCCGCCGTAGCAGAGCGATTCGATCACGTAGCGGGGCCGCCAGAGGTCCACGCCGCCGGGCCCCTTCACGTTGCGGTCGCTGGCCGGGCGCGTGTAGGTGCCGTACTGCACCGGCAGGCCGATCGCGCCGGCCGCGCCGGTCAGCACCGCGATAGGCATGTCGCTGTTGAAGTCAGGACGCTCCGCGGTCGAGCCCAGGCACAGGCCTTCGTTCGAGCAGGTGTTCTCCGCGCCGGCGGCGCCGAAGCCGGTTTCGCCGTTGATCGGGTCCACTCGGGGCGTGCAGTCGCCCGGGCCGTAGCCGACCGCGCAGATGCCGAGCAGGTCGCGCTCGGCGTCGCGCAGCGCCGCCTCGGCCGCCTCGAACGCGAGCGCGCGGTCGCGCTGTTGACCGACCATGCGCTCTTCCTGGGTCCCCATCTGCCAGCCCGCCGTGGCGAGCAGCATGACGATCGCGAGCAGCAGGAGCGAGATGATGAGGGCGGCGCCGCGCTGCGGCCTTAGCACACGGCGATGGCGAAGCTGCGGGGAGGTGGTCTTCATCACAGGGCCACGGAGCGGATGACGATGGTGGTTTCGGTGACGCTGCGAAGAAACCGGTCGCTGAAGGGGCCGTAGGTGCGTTCGGCGAGGGCGTACGTCTGGGTGGACGGCGCGACGGCGGCTTCGGTGTTGCTGCGGTAGAGGAGGTGGATCTTCACCGCCACGACCCGGGACGGATCCGAGACGCCGCTCCATTCGACGAAGCTCGTGACCGAACGGTTCTCGCTGGTGTAGATGCCGTAGAGGACTTCCATCGCCTCGACATCCGGGATGAGCGGGGTCCAGGTGGTACCGCCGTCGTTGGAGCAGTTGAGCCAGGGCCTGCCGTCGTCATCCACGCGAACCTGGAAGCGATTGCGCGACTGCTCGTCCGAGCGGACCGCGGCACCGAGGCAGTTCACCACCACGCCGTCCGGATCGCCGGTCGCCGCGACGCTGCTGCCGTTGAAGCTGATCTCCACCGTGTCGCTGTCGCCGGGCGTGGTGCTGCCGCCGTCCGCGCCGTCGACGGCGGTGAAGCTGAAGGCGGCGACCAGCATCGGGTTCTGATCGCGCGGGGCCGGGAACCGCTTGTAGTTGCCCTGGCGGATGGTGCGCTCCACGATGCTGTTGCCGATGCGCATGTTCTCGTGCAGCCGCCCGACCTCGTCCTGGGTGGTGTAGGTCTCGCGCGAACCGGAGTAGATCCCGACCACCGCCAGGATCACCAGCGAGCTGAGGACGAGCGAGATCATCAGCTCGATGATCGAGAAGCCGCGCTGCGCGCTCCTGAAGGGGTGGCGGGCAGCGGCGCGGCTCGCGGTCGGGGGGAAGGCGAGGGGCTTCGTCATGGCACCGTGCTCAGAGCGGGGCGACCCGCGTGGTGAAGACGCTGTAGGCCCCGGTGGACGAGGCATCGGTGGCGGTCTCCGACCGGTTGTCCAGCCAGAACACCTTGATCGCGAACATCGTCCCCAGCCCGTCGCACTTAGGATCGATGAGGGTGCCGTCGAAGGTCGGGGCGCCACCACTGCCGGAATCGATGCAGACGACGCCGGTGCCGCGGGGCAGCACCGCTGCGAGCCGTTCCTGCCAGGTGGCGAGGTCGTCGAGGACCATCGCCGCCGGCAGGCAGCCGGTGCTGCGGCAGGCGTCGTCCGGGGTGTTGTACGCGGCGTCGTCGAGCGCGGTGCGCGGCCGGTTGTAGCCGGATCCCACCGCGAAGTCCCCCTCCATCATCCCCTCGAGGTTTGCGCGCATCCGATCGGCCATGTCCGACGTGAGCGTGATCGCCGCGCTGCGATACTTCGAGCCGCCCGCGTTCTTGAGCGTGCTCGCCTGCATTGCCGCGACGCCGAGCAATCCGATCGAGACGATCACGATCGCGATCAGCACCTCGAGCAGCGTGAAGCCGCCTTCGGGCGCGGGGGCCGCCATCTGCCGTTCCGATGTCTTCGCCTGCCGGTTTGCGCTCAGCCTCATGGCTCCACCGTCGTCGTCAGGCGCCCGATCACCGAGACTTCCAGGTCGCGTCCCTTCTGGCCGGGCGCGCGCAGCTCCAGCCGCGCGGTCATGAGTCCGCCGTCGGGCTGCAGCGCTCCGCTCGGCGTGAAGGTGATGGCGCCGTCCCCGACCGTCCGCACCAGCGTGAGATCGGCGTGGATCGCCCCGTGCTCGCGCAGCAGGCGATCGCTGCCGCCGAAGGTTCCGATGCCGGTGGTGCCGGCCTCGCGGAACACCAGCCAGCCCTGGGACCAGTCCGATCCGCAGGTCGTCGCCGTGGGTGACGTGCGCGGACAGATGGAGACGCGACCGCCTACCCGGATCGCCTCGGCCCGTGCGACATTGAGGTCGGCGCCCAGGTCGCTCGAGGCCGAGCGGATGCCGGCGCGCACCATCATCGCGGAGAAGCTGGGCGCGGCGACGGCGGAGAGGATGGCCACCACCGCGACCGCCACCATCAGCTCGATCAGCGTGAAGCCGCCCACGCCGCGTTCACGGCGGTCGCCCGGTCCTGCGCCTCTTGACCCATGTCGGTACATGCCGGCGACGATAGGGACTTCACTCCGGGATGGCGAGTTCGGCGCGATGGGCGGCGATCGGCCGGCCCTGGGTGGCAATTCGCCGGTCGAGGCGGCCGCCGGGCGGTCAACGCGAGCGGACCGGCGGTGCGGGCGCCGCGTCGGCGCTGCCACGCGGCGGACAGGCGGCCGGGTCCGCGCAGACCGTCGTCATCTCCGCAACTGCCCGCAGGGGGTAGGCAGAACCGCAATTGACAGCCCCAAAGCAGGTGCCTATGCTGGCCCGGCGCTGATGCAGAGTGACTTCCAGGAAGGAAGCGGGCGAAGCGCCGTTTCAGGCGGGTGGATCCTTCATTCAAAGGAGACAATCGTATGGCGACTAAGGAGGAGTTGGAGACACGGGGCCGCCGCGTGGGGCGCCGCGATGCATTGAAGGGCGCTGGAGCGGTAACGGCCGCAGGCGCGCTGGCAGCAGTCTCGGGACCGTTCATCCGCGACGCAGCCGCGGCGGAGACAACCGTCTGGAAGTGCCAGACCTCCTGGCCGGCCGGGGTCGGCCTGCAGACGTTCAAGGACTGGGCCGCGAGCTGGAAGGAGCTCACCGGCGGGGAGCTCGAGCTCAAGGGCTTCGGCGCCAAGGAAGTGGTCGGCGACTTCGAGCTCTTCGACGGCGTGAAGAATGGCGTGCTGGAGGCCATGAACTCCTTCACCGTCTACTGGGTCGGCAAGATCCCGGCCACCGCCTTCCTGAGCTCCTATCTGATGGGCCTGCGCCATCCCCATGAGTGGGACATCTGGTTCAACAGCATGGGCGGGCTGCAGATGGCGCGGGAGATCTTCGCCAAGCACGGGCTGCACTACGTCAACAAGATCCACCACGGACCGAACATCGTCCACTCGAAGCAGCCGATCCGGACCATCGAGGACTTCAAGGGGCTGAAGCTGCGGGTGCCCGGCGGGATGATCGCCGAGGGGTTCGCCGCCATCGGCGCGCGCACCACGCTGCTGCCCGGCGGCGAGGTCTTCTCCGCCCTGGAGAAGGGCACGGTGGACGCCGCCGACTACACCGGGCCCGCGGTCAACTGGGATCTGGGTTTCCAGCAGGTGACCAAGTACATCTGGATGGGGCCTCCGGGACTGGAATCGGTCTACCAGCCGGTCGACCTGATGGACTTCGTGGTGCGCCAGGACGTCTGGAACAAGCTTTCGCCCAAGATGAAGCAGTGGGTGGACGACCAGATCCACGTGTACTCGGCCAAGCACTTCGCCGCCATCCAGAAGGCCGACCTCGAGGCCTGGGCCAAGTTCCGCAAGGCGGGGGTGGAGGTGAACCGGCTGCCGGCCGAGGATCTTCCCAAGTTCCAGAAGGTGGCCGTGCCGATCTGGTTCAAGTGGGCCAACCGGGACAAGGATGCCGCACGGGTCTTCAAGTCCCAGCTCGACCTGATGCAGTCCGACACGCTCGGCTACGTCACGCCGGACCTGACCAAGGGGCTGAAGCTCGACGCCTGAGCGCCGCGCGGGTGGCGCTGCACGGTCCCGCGCGCGGGACCGTGGGCACCCGTGCAGCCGATCAACCACCGACCCGCCGCTTCCCTGAACAGCCGCGGGGCATCCCGACCTCGAGCGCCCATGCCGAACCTGGACTTCGTGCTCCCGCTCTGGCTCTACTGGAGCGGTCTCGCGATCTTTCCGCTCGTCGCGATGTACCTCGTGCGGCGGGAGCGGGCGCGCAAGCGGCGTGTCGGCCCATCCCTCTTCGTCGCCTACCTCTTCTGGCTGTGCGCCGGATTCCTCGGTATCCACCGCTTCTATCTGCGCAGCATGCTGGGGTTCCTGTTCATCCCGGTCTTCCTCGGCATCGTCTACTGCAACACGCAGGTGAGGGAGGTGCGCGACGAGCACTCGCGCACCAATGCGGAGCTGCAGCAGGCAGAACGCGACGTCGCCCGGTCACGCGAGGATGCCAAGGCGAACACACCAGGCTCCGCGCAGGTGCTGGCTCATGACGAGGCGGCGTACGCGAGCAAGAAGGCCGCCTTCGACGCCGCCAACGCGGTGACGCAATACTGGAACCGGACGACAGGCATCGTTGCCTCGGCCCTGGCGGTGATGCTGGTGATCGACGGGCTGCTCCTCCCCGGCCTGGTGCGACGGCGGCGCGAGCGCGAGGCGGTCGATCCCAGGCTGCGGCCCAAGGCGCTTGATATGCCCGAGGTGGCCGATCCCGGAGTCGGAATGGCCGCCAGCATGCAGGTGCATACGCGATTCACCGGCTGGATCGATCGCCTCAGCCTCGGCTTCGGCGAGTTCGTCGCCTACTGGTCGGTGATCGCCGTGTTCGCCTACTACTACGAGGTGCTCGCGCGGTACATCTTCAACTCGCCGACGAACTGGGTGCACGAGAGCATGTTCCTGATGTTCGGGATGCAGTACCTCCTCTGCGGCGCCTATGCCTACTACGAGGACCAGCACGTCCGGGTCGACATCTTCTACTCGCGCTTCTCGCCGCGCGGCAAGGCGCTCGCCGATATCGTCACGTCGGTGTTCTTCTTCATCTTCGTGGGCGTCATGACCTGGACCGGGGTGCGGTTCGCGCTCGACGCGATCAGCATGAACGAGCTGTCGTTCACCGAGTGGGCAGTGCAGTACTGGCCCATCAAGCTGAGCATCCCGGTCGGGGCGGGGCTGCTGCTGCTGCAGGGCGTGTCCAAGCTGGTCAAGGACATCATGATCGTCAGCAGCTCGCGCGTTCCTTCGGCGGCACGTTAGCATGGGCCTCGACATCGGGATCGAATGGCTGAGCCTGCTGCTGTTCGGCTCGCTCGCGCTGTTGCTGTCGCTCGGGCTGCCGATGGCCTTCTGCACCGGCAGCCTGGCCGTCATATTCCTTTACGTGTTCGGCAGCGGCGCCATCCTGAACATGGTGCCGTCGCGCATCTTCCCGTTCATGACCGACTACCAGCTGTCGGCCGTGCCGCTCTTCATCTTCATGGCGGCCATGCTGGAGAAGGCGGGCATCATCGAGGAGCTCTTCGACGTCGTCTACAAGTGGCTGGGTTCGGTCAAGGGCGGACTCGCGTCGGCGACGGTGATCGCCTGCACGGCGCTCGCCGCGATGGTGGGCGTGGTCGGCGCGACCGAGATCACCATGGGCATGATCGCGCTGCCCGCGATGCTGCGGCGAGGCTACGAGAAGAAGCTCGCCTGCGGCTCGCTGCTCTCCGGCGGCACGCTCGGCATCCTGATCCCGCCGTCGGTCATGGCGATCGTCTACGCGGTGGTCGCCCAGGAGTCGCTCGGCGAGCTGCTGATCGGCTCGGTATTCCCCGGCTTCCTGCTCTCGGGCCTCTACGTCGCCTACATCACCGTCCGCTGCTACATCAACCCGGCCCTGGGGCCCGCCTTGCCGGTGGAAGAGCGGGTCGACTGGCGTGAGAAGCTGCGCCTGCTGCGCAACACCATCACGCCGGTGCTGCTCATCCTGCTGGTGCTCGGCGTGATCTTCTTCGGGATCGCGACGCCGGTCGAAGCGGCGGGGATCGGCAGCTTCGGCGCCTTCGCGGTCTGCGCGCTGCACCGGCGCCTGACCTGGACCGCGATCCACGAAGCCGCGATGGCCACGCTCAAGGCGACCGGGATGGTGATGTGGATCTTCTTCGGGGCGACGATGTTCGTCGGGTTCTTCATCGTGAAGGGCGGCCAGACCTTCGTCACCAACTCGATCCTCGGAACCGGGCTTTCCGCCTACGGCGTCCTGTTCCTGATGATGGCGGTGTTGATCGTCCTCGGCATGTTCCTCGACTGGGTCGGGATCCTGCTGCTGACCGTGCCGATCTTCCTGCCGATCATGCAGAGCCTGGAATTCGGCGGCCTGTTCGGCCTCTCGGGCGTGGCGTCCGAAGACGTCGCCCTCTGGTACGGCGTCATCTTCATGATCAACATGCAGGTGGCGTTCCTGAGCCCGCCTTTCGGGTATTCGCTCTTCTACCTGAAGAGCGTGGCCCCGCCGCAGATCTCCATGGCGGATATCTTCCGGGCGGCGCTGCCGTTCATCGGACTGCAGCTGCTGGCGCTCTACCTCTGCATCGTCTTCCCGGAGATCATCCTCTGGCTTCCGAGGCAGGTGTACGGAGGCGGGTAGTTGGTGCCGATGCCCGGATTCGAACTGGGGACCTTCGCATTACGAATGCGCTGCTCTACCAACTGAGCTACACCGGCGTGCTGCGCATTATATCCGCTGCGGCGGGCGGCTTCCGGGCGGCGGCGAGGTCTCGGCCAGGAAGCTCGCGACGGTCGGATGGCGCAGCCGCAACCGGAGCTCGCGCTTGATCCGCCGGTTGGACAGCCTGCGCGACTCGCTCATGAAGGACGCGCGCAGCGGCGTGACGCGATCGAGGAGGGCCGCGCGCTCCAGCCGTGGCGGCGGCGGCAGGCCGGCCCAGGTCGCCACCGCATCGAGATAGTCCCCCATCGCCATGGCGGTGTCGTCAACCGCGTTGTAGGCGCGCTGGGGACGGGCCCGCAGCAGCGCCACCCGGACGATCCTGGCCAGGTCGTCGGCATGGATGTGGTTGGTCATCACGTCGTCCTCGCGGCGCAGAGCCGGCAGTCGCTCGGCGAGGCGCGCGAGCGGCAGCCGATCGGCAGCGTAGATGCCGGGAATCCGCAGCAGGCTCGCCTGCAGGCGCGAGCTCTTCGCCGCGGTCCTCCGGAGCCACCGCTCCGCCGCGGCGCGTCGGCGCGCCCGGTCCGTCGCGGGGCGGATGGGACCGGTCTCGTCGGTCCAGCGGCCTTCCCGGTCGCCATAGACCCCGGTCGTGCCCAGGTACACCAGCCGCACCCGTCGCCCCGCCATCGCGCCCGCCAGGAGGCGGGCGGTGACGCGCCGGGTCAGGGAATCGACGGCTCTCCCCAGGCCGGCGGCTGCGCTCGGTGCGGCCCCGGGC
>JAEWGX010000053.1 GCA_023388075.1 Pseudomonadota bacterium | reverse complement strand
CCTCCGGCGCCGGCGCCCGCGCCAGGCGCGGTACCGGCGCCGACGCCGTTGCCCGCCGCGGCCCCGATCGCGCCGCGCGACGCCCTCCCGATCGCCAACGCCGCGCGGGTCGGCGCATGGGGCAAGCTGGCCGACTGGCCGGTGATACCGATTCACGTCTCGGTCCTGCCCGATGGTCGCGTGATGACCTATGGCACGGACCGAAGCGGCAAGCAGGGTGCGAAGTTCCACTACGACGTCTGGGACCCGTCGGCCGGCATCGGCACGGACTCGCACCTCACGCTGCCCAACACCACCGGCACCGACATCTTCTGCAGCGCGCAGCTGGTCCTGCCGCTCACCGGCGAGTTGCTGATGAACGGCGGCGACTTGTGGAACACCGCGGGCACGGGGACGACGAACCAGCCGGTCAGGGATGTCACCATCTTCAACCCGGCCACGAACTCGATGAGCGCCGCCGGAGAGATGAACCGGCCGCGCTGGTACGCCTCGGCCACCACCCTGCCGAACGGCGAGGTCTACCTGCAGGGCGGCTCCGGCGGCAACGATCGCGCGGAAGTCCGAGGCGCGGACGGCTCGTTCCGCCTGCTGACCGGCTTCCTGACCAACGACCTCGGCGCCTCCTATCCCCGCAACTTCGTCGGACCGGACGGCAAGATATTCGGGTTGGCCTACACCAGGATGTATCGCATCGACCCGCATGCCAACGGCGGCAAGGGCTCGCGCAAGGATCTCGGCACGATCACGGGCTACGCGCCCGACTGGACGTCGGCCGCGGTCATGTTCGAGCCCGGGCGCATCCTGCAGGTCGGCGGCCTCGACAACAAGGCAGCGATCATCGACATCAACGGCGATGCGCCCGTCGTGACCAGCGCGGGCACGATGACGCAGGTGCGGTCCTGGGTGAACGCGACGGTGCTGGCCGACGGCAAGGTCGCCATCACCGGCGGCTCGGCGGTGGCGAACACCGACATCAAGGTCGCCTACCAGATGGAGCTGTTCGACCCGGCCACGAAGTCCTGGACCGTGGGTCCCGAGGCGACCCGCATGCGCCTCTACCACTCCACCTCCGTGCTCCTGCCCGACGCCACGCTCTTCACCGGCGGTGGCGGCGCACCTGCGCCGCAGAACAATCTCGACGCCGAGATCTACTACCCGCCCTATCTGTTCAACGCCGACGGCACCCTCGCCACCCGCCCGAGGATTGCCGCGGCGCCGACTGCGGTGGACCCCGCGTCGGACTTCATCCTGGTCTCGCCGGATGCGGCGTCGATCCAGCGCATCACCATGGTGGCCACGGGCTCGACGACGCACTCGTTCGACATGAACCAGCGCTTCGTGGAACCGACCTTCTATCGCAACGGCGACCAGCTCGTGGTCAACCTGCCGACCAACGCGTACGAGACCCCGCCCGGCTACTACATGGTCTTCGCGATCGACTCGGCCGGGACGCCGTCGGTGGCGCGCATGGTGCGGGTGAACGTCAAGGAAGACTAGCCGCGGCGAGCCACCGTCGCCCCGGAGCGGCGGCGCCATCGCGGCCGCATCTTTGCCCGCCTACCTGAATCGCGCCGAGGCCTCCATGGCGAGCCACCCCTCGTGGTCAGCCGCCCAGAGCCGCACCGACCCGCCTTCCGACTCGCGCCCGCCGGGCTGCGGCGCGCCATTCACACTGAACGGATTCAGATCGAACACCGGCCGCACCGCCCGGAAGCTGAACGACGCGACCGCCGCATCCGGCCGCTCCCGCTGAACCAGGTCGAGCAACAGGGTCGCGATGAGCGGCCCGTGCACCACGAGTCCGGGATACCCTTCGACCCCGGTCGCATACGACCGGTCGTAGTGGATCCGGTGCCCGTTGAACGTGAGCGCGGAGTAGCGAAAGAGCAGCACGGGGTCGGGGACGATCTCGCGGCGCCAGAGGACGACGCCCGGCTCCGCCGCGGGGGCTGGCCGGGGCTCCGGTGGCCGATCGCCGGCGCGCTGCGCCTCGCGATACACGATGTCCTGGAGCTCCACCACCGCCGGCGCCTGCGCCCCGTTGCAGCGCAGCTCGTGCCGCACCTTCACGAACACGAGCGAGCCGCTCCTGCCATCCTTGCGCCGCACGTCGTCGATGGTCGACGTCCGCGCAACGCGGTCGCCAACCCGCAACGGCTCGTTGAGCTCGAGCTGGCCGCCGGCCCACATGCGCCGCGGCAGGGTGACCGGCGGCAGGAAGCCGCCCCGCCGCGCATGGCCATCCTCGCCCAGCTCGGAGGCGCGGGCCATGGGCAGGAAGTACAGCCAGTGCCAGAACGGCGGCAGCGGCGAGCCCGGACCCACCTCGACGGCCGGGTAGTCCAGCGTTGCGCGCAGGGCCTGCAGCGGCGCCGCGGTGACGATGTCGTGGCGGGTCTCGCTGCGGCCGTTCCAGTCTTCGAGTCGGGGTTCCATTTTCAACGCGGCTCCTGATGTCATGCGCGCCGGCGATTGCCGCGCTTGCGAACCAGTCGGTATGATGCCGCGCATCCCATGGGTGTCCCGCGTCATATCCTGCCGACCATCGCGTTGGCGCAGCTCGGCGGCACGTCGCTCTGGTTCGCGGCCAATGCGATCGACGCCGACCTGCAGCGCGACTGGTCACTTCAGGCCAGCGTCGCGGGTGCGGTCACGTCCGCGGTGCAGGCCGGCTTCATCTGCGGCACGCTCGTCTACGCGCTCCTGATGATCGCGGACCGGTTCTCTCCGCGCAAAGTCTATCTCGCGAGCAGCCTGCTGGCCGCCGCCGCCAACGGGGCGGTGCTGGTGCTGCCCGCGGCGCTGCTCTCGATGACCGCCACCCGCTTCGGCATCGGATTCTTCCTTGCCGGTATCTACCCGGTCGGCATGAAGATCGCCTCCGGCTGGTATCGGCAGGGACTCGGCGGCGCGCTGGGCTTCCTGATCGGCGCCCTCATCCTCGGGACCGCCCTTCCCCATGCGATGCGTGCCTGGGGCACGACGCTGCCCTGGGAAGGCGTGATCCTGATCCTCTCGGTGCTGGCCGTGGGCGGCGGCCTGCTGATGTGGTTCCTCGTGCCGGACGGGCCCTACCTGCGCCGCAGCGGCCGCATCGACCCGGCCGCGCTCGCGGTGATCTGGCGCGACCCGCGGGTGCGAGCCTCGGTCCTTGGCTACTTCGGGCACATGTGGGAGCTCTACGGCATGCTGATGGTGGTGCCGCTCGTCTTCGCGTTCTACCTGCAGGAGCAGGCGACGCCGCTCGTCTCCTGGCTGAGCTTCGCGGTGATCGCCGCCGGCGCGCTGGGATGCGCGGTGGGTGGGATGCTGGCCGGACGCTACGGCAGCGGCCCGGTCGCGACGGTCCAGCTCGCGACCAGCGCGCTCTGCTGTCTGCTCTCCCCCTGGCTGATCGCCGCGCCCTGGTGGCTCTTCGTCACGTGGATGCTGGTGTGGGGTACGACCGTCTCGGGCGACTCCCCGCAGTTCAGCGCCCTGACGGCTCGCAATTCTCCGCCCCAGGTCGTGGGCAGCGTGCTCACCCTGGTGAACTGCATCGGGTTCGGCATCAGCATCGTCTCGATCCAGCTGGTCGCGGCAGCGCTGCGTCACTACCCCTTCGAGTGGGTGCTGCCGTGGCTCGCGATCGGGCCGGTGATCGGTGTCTGGTCCATGCGCCGGCTTGCGCTCGAATGTGTCGAGCGTTGAAACATCGAAGCACTTGCTTACGAAGTGTGGGCCGGGCAGGGGGCCGGGTCGCCATCCGTCCGTCGACGGCGGCCGCTGGGTGCGGACGCCGCGAACAGGGTTCATCGCTCACCAAGAATGGCCGCTGTGGCAACGACCCGATCCAATCCGAGACGGCCCACGCCACGCAACACTTCGAGGGAGTACACACGATGAAGAAGATCCGAGTGACGCTGGGGCTCGTGGCTGTGGCGGCTGTCCTGTCCACCGGTTGCGCCAGCACCGCGCCGGACGGCGACAAGATGAAGCAGCACGCTGCCAGCATCGAGGACATCAGCAAGCAGTGGAAGAAGGGCAACGACCTGGTCGCCCAGGGCGAGAAGGTGAAGCAGGCGGGTAGCGAGCAGGTCGAGAAGGGCCAGCAGCAGATCGCCGAAGGCGACAACCTGATCTCCCGCGGCAGGACGCTGATGGCCGAGAGCGAGAACGCCTTCCGCGACACCAGCAAGAAGGCCAACTGATCCCGGCGGCGCGGGCGCGGCCTCCAACGCGCTCCCGCCGCTTTCCCCTCCGGCACCGGGACCAAGGTCCGCGGGCCGGCCCCCCCTTGATAGCGAACAGCCGGAAGCGACCGGCGCGACGCGGCTCGTCCATCGCGCGAGGCAGCCGCGCGCCCGGTGCGGAGCCCTGTCGCCGGCGGCTTCGGAGAGACGGAAAAGTGAACCCCCAGCAGCCAGCGCGTGACTTACCTCATGCCCGGACCGCAATCGAGCGGGCTAGCCTCTCCCGAGGAAGGCAACGTCCGCACGGGTTGCAGCGGTTGGCAGGACGGAAGGAGGAGAAGCTGATGAAACCGATCCACTTCTTTCGGCAGGCGCTCTACCGGACCCTGGTCAACTTCCTCGTCGCGCCGGCCCCTGGCGCCGCCGTCCAGCAGCGCCGCCACGACCTTGCCCACCTGCTCCAGCCCGGGGACGTCATCCTCGTCGCCGGACGTACCCGCTTCGCTTCCCTGGTTTGCCGGCTGACGCAATCGGCCTGGTCGCATGTCGCGATCTATGTCGGCCCGGGCCACCACGCAGACCCGGCCCACTGCATCGTCGAGGCGGACGTGGAGGCGGGCGTTCGGATGATCACCCTCGCCCAGTTGGCGGACCACGACATCCAGGTCGTCCGCGCGAGCCGCCTGCCGGAATCCTCGCGGCAGGAGCTGATCGACTACCTCCTCGTCCGGGTCGGCCTGCGCTACGACCTCGACCATGTCATCGCGCTGGCCCGGCTGATGCTCTTCGCCCCGTCGCCACTCGGTCGCTGGCTGAGCCCGAGGACGATGCGCCGGGCCGACCCCACCCGGGCCATCTGCTCGACCCTGGTGGCGCACGCGCTCTTCACCGCGGGTGTCACGGTGGGCGCGGCGCCCATCGTCGCCGCGCGGCTGCAGCACGCGGCCGGCGAGACACACGACCTGGCCGCGGCGCTGGACTACCTGGTGCCCGGGGACTTCGAGCGCCTGCCGGAGTTCGTCTCGGTCTTCAATTCCCGCCAGGACTGCTGAGCTGCCTGACGGCCGCGCCGGTCCGGCCGGACGCGGCTGCGGAGCAGCACCACGGCGCTCAGGGTCGCGGGCGGGCGTTGCGCGGATCCACCAGGCTGGGTTCCTTGCGGAACCGCTCGGGAAACACCCGCCCCAGGTTGTCGATCTTGGGCAGGTCGAAGGCGGCAATGTAGGGCTGGTCCGGATGCCGGGTGGCATAGTCCTGGTGATACGCCTCCGCCGGGTAGAACCCGGAAAGCGGCTCCAGCCGGGTCACGATCCGGGCCGGGTAGGCACGCGCGGCATCGAGCTGCTCGATATACCGCCCGGCCACCGTCTTCTGCGCGTCGTCCGCCGGGAAGATCGCGGAGCGGTAGTGTCGCCCGACGTCGGGCCCCTGCCGGTCCCGCTGGGTCGGATCGTGGACGACCGAGAAGAACACGTGCAGCAGAGCGCCGTAGCTGACCTGCGCCGGGTCGAACGTCACGAGGACCGCCTCGGCGTGGTCCGTGGCGCCGTTCGACACCAGGTCGTAGCGCGCCGTGTCCGCGGTGCCGCCGGCGTAGCCGGACACCGCCTGCAGGACCCCGCGGGTGTGCTGGAACACGGCCTGTACGCCCCAGAAGCAACCGCCCGCGAAGACCGCGAACTGCTGGCCGTCGGCCGGTGCCGGCACCGCCGCGGGAGGCGCAGGCCGGAGGTCCCCGGGGGCCGCCGCGGATGACGGTTGGAGGTCGCCGACGTCCACGGCAGGCGGCGGGATGACGAAGGCCTTCTCGGCGGCCACGCCGATCGGCCAGTACGAGCAGGCGGCCACGACCAGGGCCGCCGCCGTGCGTGAGCGCATCCTGCGACCCCCTGGCGGCTTGCTCGCTTCCTTCATCCCGCTACCCTACGCCGCCTGCTGGTGGAACACCAGCCCGGCGTGCTCGCGCAGCGCGTGGAAGCGCAACTTCTTCCAGCGTTCCTCGGCCACCGCGAGATCGGTCCGATAGGACACCAGGAACGTGGGGGCGTCGACGGAATCGTAGGCGATGCGATGCGAATTCGCCTCGATGAAGCGCCGAAGCTCGGCCGGGTCCTCAGATGTCACCCAGCGCGCCATCTGGAATCGAGCCGGCGCGAACCGCGCCTTGACGCCGTACTCGTGCTCCAGCCGATGCGCGACCACCTCGAACTGGAGCTGGCCGATGGCACCGAGGATCAGCGCGCCGCCGATGTGCGGGCGGAAGACCTGGATCGCCCCTTCCTCGCCCAGCTGGGTGAGGCCGACCCGGAGCTGCTTGCTGCGCATCGGATCCACCAGCTCCACCGTCTGGAAGATCTCCGGCGCGAAGAACGGCAGGCCGGTGTACTGCAGCTTCTCGCCTTCGCTCAGGGTATCGCCCAGCTGCAGCAGGCCGTGGTTGGGGATGCCGATGATGTCGCCCGGGTAGGCATCCTCCAGCAGGTCCCGCCGCTGCGACAGGAACGACATGACGCTGTTGGTCTTGATCGCCTTGCCGTTGCGGCAGACCAGGAGGCGCATGCCGCGCTCGAAACGCCCCGAGCAGATGCGCATGAAGGCGATCCGGTCGCGGTGGGCCGGATCCATGTTGGCCTGGATCTTGAAGACCACGCCGCTCACGCGCGGCTCCTCCGGCGAGACCTCCCGCTGCAGCGCCTTGCGCGGACCGGGTGACGGCGCCAGGTCCACCAGGGCGTCCAGCACCTCCCGCACCCCGAAGTTGTTGATGGCGGACCCGAAGAAGACCGGCGTCTGCATGCCCTCCCGGAACGCCTCCGCGTCGAACGGCGGCGAAGCGCCCTGCACCAGCTCGATCTCCTCGCGCGCCTGCTCGAAGGCAGCGCCGAAGCGCGCGCGGGCCTGCGGGTTGTCGAGTCCGGCGAGCAGCTCGTCATCGCGGTCGTCGTTGCCGGCGCGGTCGGCACCCGGCCGGAACACCCGCATGCGGTCGCGGGTGAGGTCGAACACCCCGCCGAAGCGCTTGCCCATGCCGACGGGCCAGGAGAACGGGATGGTGGGCATGCCGAGCACCGACTCGATCTCGTCGAGGATGACCAGCGGCTCGCGCACCTCCCGGTCCATCTTGTTGATGAAGGTGATGATCGGCGTGTTGCGCGCGCGGCAGACCGCGAGCAGCCGCAGCGTCTGCGCCTCCACGCCGTTGGCCGCATCGATCACCATCAGCGCCGCGTCGACCGCGGTGAGGACCCGGTAGGTGTCCTCGGAGAAATCCTGGTGACCCGGGGTGTCCAGCAGGTTGATCACGCAGTCGCGGTACTCCATCTGCATGACCGAGCTCGCGACCGAGATGCCGCGCTGCTTCTCGATCTCCATCCAGTCGGAGGTGGCGTGGCGACTCGCCTTGCGCGCCTTGACGCTGCCGGCGATCTGGATGGCGCCGGCGTAGAGCAGGAGCTTCTCCGTCAGCGTGGTCTTGCCCGCGTCCGGGTGGGAGATGATGGCGAAAGTGCGGCGACGCCGGACTTCGTG
>JAEWGX010000005.1 GCA_023388075.1 Pseudomonadota bacterium | reverse complement strand
GAGCGCTCGCACGCCAACCGCTACCAGAAGGCGCTGGACGCGTTCGTCGACTGACCGCCCCCCGCGGTCGTCACTCGGGTCGGGCCTGTCCTCCGTGCCATCGGGGACGGGATCCGGCCCGTTCTGCATTCCCACCGCTTCCCCAGGACGGCGTGGCATGAAACGAGAAGGCAATCTCGAGGCGCCGACGCGCCACCCCATCGACTGGCAGGACCCGTCCTTCTACGACGAGACCGCCACGCTGGCCGAGATGGAGCGCGTCTTCGACATCTGCCACGGCTGCCGCCGCTGCGTGAGCCTTTGCCAGTCGTTCCCGACGCTGTTCGACCTGGTGGATGCGACCGAAGACGGCGAGGTTCACGGGGTCCCCAAGTCCGCCTACGGGGAGGTGGTGGACCAGTGCTACCTGTGCGACCTCTGCTACATGACGAAGTGCCCGTACGTGCCGCCGCATCCGTGGAACGTCGACTTCCCGCACCTGATGTTGCGGGCCAAGGCGATCAAGTACCGCAAGGGCGGCGTGACGCGCGGCGAGCGGTTCCTCGCCTCCACCGACGTGCACGGGCAGTTCGCCGGCATCCCGGTCGTCGTCCAGGCGGTCAACGCGGTCAATCGCACACGGCCGGCCAGGCGGGTGATGGACAAGGCGCTCGGCGTGCATCCCGACGCCTGGATGCCGTCGCTCGCCACCCGGCGGTTCCGATGGAGCGCGGACAAGTCGCGCGGCGACATCGGGCGCGCGGTCGATGGCGAGCGAACCCCGGGCAAGGTCGCGGTCTTCGCCACCTGCTACGTGAACTACAACGAGCCCGGCATCGGGCACGACCTGCTCCGGGTGCTGGCGCACAACGACATTCCGTACGTGATCGTCGAGAAGGAGCGCTGCTGCGGCATGCCGCGGCTCGAGCTCGGCGATCTCGACTCGGTGGCCGCCAGCAAGGCCGCCAACGTGCCGGTGCTGGCACGGTATGCCCGCGAGGGCTATGCCATCCTGAGCGCCGTCCCGAGCTGCACGTTGATGTTCAAGCAGGAGCTGCCGCTGATGTTCCCGGACTGCGCCGAGACCGCAGCGGTCCGCGACGCGATGTTCGATCCGTTCGAGTACTTCATGGCGCGCCACCGGGACGGCCTGCTCAGGACCGACTTCAAGCAACCGCTCGGCAAGGTGAGCTATCACGTGCCCTGCCATGGCCGCGTCCAGAAGGTCGGGCGCAAGACGGAGGAGATGCTGAAGCTGATCGGCCAGACGGTGGAGGTGACCCTGAACACGGTGGAGCGCTGCTCCGGGCACGCCGGCACCTATGGCGTGAAGACCCGGTACCACCCGAACGCGATGAAGATCGGCCGTCCGGTCTTTCGGGCAATGGCCAAGGACGAGCCCGACCACGTCAGCAGCGATTGCGCCCTGGCGGGGCACCACATCGCCCAGGGCATGGCGCAGGCCGGCACGCCGGCCCGCAGCCTCAGCCACCCGCTGTCCCTGCTGCGGAGGGCCTACGGACTCGATTAAGGAGCGCCCCATGACGATCACCCCGGAAAGCCTGATGAGCCTGGAGGCGTACGACAAGCACCGCAAGGCCCGCAA
Organism: Pseudomonadota bacterium; assembly: GCA_023388075.1. Classification (GTDB taxonomy): domain Bacteria; phylum Pseudomonadota; class Gammaproteobacteria; order Burkholderiales; family Burkholderiaceae_E; genus Lautropia. The sequence continues at coordinate 17,772 of JAEWGX010000005.1, read as the reverse complement.
GGCCGAGCGGATCGCCCATCGTCGCCTGCGCAGCGTCCATCTGGGCGAGCACCTCAATCTGCAGTTCGAGGACGAGCAGACCATCCGCATTCAGATCCAGGAGATGCTGCGCATCGAGAAGATCTTCGACGAGGCGGGCATCCAGGCGGAGATCGACGCCTACGCGCCGCTCGTGCCGGACGGCAGCAACTGGAAGGCCACGGTCCTCATCGAGTTCCCGGATCCGAACCAGCGACGGCGCGAGCTGGCGCGGCTGATCGGCATCGAGGACCGGCTCTTCGTCGAGGTGGAGGGACATCCCCGGGTGTATGCGATCGCCGACGAGGACCTCGACCGGGAGAACGAGGAGAAGACCTCGGCCGTGCACTTCGTCCGCTTCGAGTTCGCCGACGCCATGCGCCGCGCCATCCTGGCCGGCGCGAGCGTGAAGCTGGGGTGTGACCACACCAACTACCCGGCTCACGTCGAGATCGCTCCCGACACCTTGGCGAGCCTGGCGGGCGACCTGAAGTGACCCCGCCTTTTCCCGTCTCCGTCTGTTTCAAGCGACGCATCGCCGGAGATGCTGGCGACTCAGCGCCGTCGAAGCAGCCGACTCCTCTCGGCTAAGTAAGCGACCGCTCCGCCCGTAAAGGCCTGGGAGCTGGACCTCGGGCCCTCTGATCATGGCGCGCTGATCGGCGCGACCGGGCATCGGCTGCGGCGACTGGTCCGCGTCCGGGTCGCACCGGTTGAGTCCTCCGGGTTCGTCCCGATCTACTCCGAGGACGTGCATGCCTGGCGCCCGCGCCGCATCCGCTCCATAGTTAAACGCGAACCTGCCGATTTATTTAATTCAATTTACGTATCGGCCGGTATCGCGGATCATTCTCATCCATCACTCCTCAACCCTCAGTCAAGACCAGGAAATCGCCAATGTCGTTGATCAATACCCAAATCAAGCCCTTCAAAGCCCAGGCCTACAAGGATGGCAAGTTCATCGAAGTCACGGACCAGACGCTGAAGGGAAAATGGTCGGTGGTCGTCTTCTATCCAGCCGACTTCACGTTCGTGTGCCCGACCGAGCTGGAAGACCTCGCCGACAACTACGACGCCTTCCAGAAGCTCGGTGTCGAGATCTACAGCGTGTCGACGGACACCCACTTCGCGCACAAGGCCTGGCACGACACCTCGCCGGCGATCGGCAAGGTGAAGTACACGATGATCGGTGATCCGACCGCGACGCTGGCGCGCAACTTCGACGTGCTGATCGAGGAGGAAGGGCTGGCGCTGCGCGGCACGTTCGTGATCAACCCCGAAGGCCAGATCAAGCTCTGCGAGATCCACGACAACGGCATCGGCCGCGATGCCTCGGAGCTGCTTCGCAAGGTCAAGGCCGCACAGTACGTGGCCGCGCACCCGAACGAAGTCTGCCCGGCCAAGTGGGAAGAAGGCCAGGAAACGCTGAAGCCCTCGCTGGACCTCGTCGGCAAGATCTGACGACGCCCGGCATGCCCTGCCAGTGCCGCCCCGGCGGCGCTGCGGGCAGCCAGCGCCCGGGCGCTCCCCGCCCGGGCCACCGGACCAGACGCAACCCCAGTCGCAACCGCAGCATTTCTAGATAACGGGATTTGATCATGTTGGACGCCTCGCTCAAGGCCCAGTTGAAGGGCTACCTGGAACGGATCGCGCAGCCGATCCAGCTCGTCGCAAGCCTGGACGACGGCGCCAAGTCCCGCGAGATGCGCGACTTCCTGCGCGAGATCGTCGCGCTCTCCGACCATATCAGCCTGGACGAGAACGGGGCGGACAGCCGCAAGCCCTCGTTCACGATCGGCCGCCCGGGTGCCGAGCCCGGCATCGGCTTCGCCGCCATCCCCCTCGGCCACGAATTCACTTCGCTCGTCCTTGCGCTCCTGCAGGCGGGCGGGCATCCGCTCAAGCTCGAGCCGCAGGTGATCGAGCAGATCCGGGCACTGCCCGGCGACTATCACTTCGAGACCTACATCTCGCTCAGCTGCCAGAACTGCCCGGACGTGGTGCAGGCGCTCAACGTCATGTCGGTCATCAACCCGAGGATACGCTCGGTCACGATCGACGGGGCGCTTTTCCAGGACGAGGTCGGCCGGCGCGAGATCATGGCCGTGCCGACCACCTTCCTGAACGGCGAGGAGTTCGGCCAGGGCCGTACCAGCCTGGAGGAGATCCTCGCCAAGCTCGACAGCGGTGCGGGGGCGCGCAAGGCCGGCGAGATAAGCGCCAAGGACCCGTTCGACGTGCTGATCGTGGGCGGCGGGCCGGCCGGCGCTGCCGCGGCGGTCTATGCCGCCCGCAAGGGCATCCGCACCGGCATCGTCGCCGAGCGCTTCGGCGGGCAGGTGCTCGATACGCTCGCGATCGAGAACTTCATCTCGGTGCTGCACACCGAGGGTCCCCAGTTCGCGACGGCGCTGGAGCAGCACGTGAAGGCCTACGACGTCGACGTGATGAACCTGCAGAAGGCCACCGGCCTGCAACGCGACGACGAGGCGGGCCTCTTCCAGGTCCGGCTCGAGAGCGGCGCGACGGTCAGCGGCCGCAGCGTGATCCTCGCCACCGGCGCACGTTGGCGCAACATCAACGTGCCGGGCGAGCAGGAGTACCGCAACCGCGGCGTCGCGTACTGCCCCCACTGTGATGGCCCCCTCTACAAGGGCAAGCGCGTCGCGGTAGTCGGCGGAGGCAACTCCGGCGTGGAGGCGGCGATCGACCTCGCCGGGATCGTCGGCCACGTGACCCTGATCGAGTTCGCCCCGGAGCTCCGCGCCGACGCGGTCCTGCAGCGCAAGCTCTACAGCATGCCGAACGTGGCGGTGGTGAAGAACGCGCAGACGACCGAGATCACCGGCGCCGATGGCAAGGTGAACGGGCTGCGCTATACCGACCGGGCGACCGGCGCCGGCCACGAGCTGGCACTGGAAGGCGTCTTCGTCCAGATCGGCCTGGTGCCCAACACCGAGTTCCTGAAGGGTACGATCGCACTCTCCCGCTTCGGCGAGATCGAGGTGGACGCCCGTGGCGAGACCTCGATGCCGGGCGTCTTCGCCGCGGGCGATGCCACCACCGTGCCGTACAAGCAGATCGTGATCGCCGCGGGCGATGGCGCGAAAGCCGCCCTCTCGGCCTTCGACTACCTGATCCGCAACTCGGCACCGGCCGAGCCGGCGTCGACGACCGAGAAGGAAGTGGCCGCGGCCTGAGCGGCCACGAGCTACCCCAGGCGCAGCGGCAGCGCCGTCGTCTCCTTGATCCGGTCCAGCGCGAAGCTGGACCGGATATCCAGCACCGCCGGGTGCTTGAGCAGCCGGTCCATCACGAAACGCGAGAAATCCTCCAGGTCCCGGGCCTGCACCCGCATGAGGTAGTCGAGATCGCCGGTCATGGCGTAGCAGGCGACCACCTCTGGCCACCCCTGGACGTCGTCCCTGAAGGCATCGAACGCGAACCGGCCGTCCGCGACCTGCCGACGCTTCTCCAGCTTCACATTGACGTAGGCCAGCAGGCCGATACCCACGGCCGCGGGGTCCAGCAGAGCGACCTGCCGTCGGATGACCCCGTTTTCCTCCAGCCGGCGCACACGCCGCAGGCAAGGGGACGGTGACAGAAAGACGCGGTCCGCGAGCGCCTGGTTGCTGATGCCGGCATCGGTCTGGAGTATGTCCAGGATGGCGAGATCCGTGCCGTCCAGTTCTATCTTTGGCATGTGATTGCGTGATGATGGATTTTCGGCAATTCTATGCCGAAGCACCTCGTTTTCACGGCTGCTTTGCAATCACGGACCGGGGCATCGAACCTACAATCCCAGATCCACCGCGCAACCCCAGGAGACTGCAGCATGCCTTTCCAGCCATGGGACAACCCGATGGGAACCGCCGGGTTCGAGTTCATCGAGTACGCAGCCCCCGACCCCGCCGCGATGGGCAAGGTTTTCGAGCAGATGGGCTTCAAGCCGATCGCACGCCATCGCCACAAGCGCGTCATGCTCTATCGCCAGGGCGGCATCAACTTCATCGTGAACGCGGAACCGGATTCGTTTGCCCAACGATTCGCCCGGTTGCATGGGCCCTCCATCTGCGCGATCGCCTTCCGGGTGGAGGACGCGGCCGCCGCCTACCGTCGCGCGCTGGATCTCGGCGCGTGGGGATTCGATACCCGGTCAGGACCGATGGAGCTGAATATCCCGGCGATCAAGGGAATCGGCGACTCGCTCATCTACCTGGTGGACCGCTGGCGCGGCAAGGGTGGCCGCGCCGGTGGCATCGGCGACATCTCCATCTACGACGTGGACTTCCTGCCGCTGGACACCGCGACCGCCGAAGCCGACGCAAGCTGGACCGGCGTGGGCCTGTCGTACGTGGACCATCTCACCCACAACGTCCACCGTGGCCGGATGAAGGAATGGTCCGAGTTCTACGAGCGCCTGTTCAACTTCCGCGAGATCCGCTACTTCGACATCGAGGGCAAGGCGACCGGGGTGAAGTCGCGGGCGATGACGAGCCCCTGCGGCAACATCCGCATCCCGATCAACGAGGAAGGCAACGAGCAACAGGGCCAGATCCAGGAGTACCTGGACGAGTACCGCGGCGAAGGCATCCAGCACATCGCCCTCGGCACGGACGACATCTATCACACGGTCGAATCGCTGCGCGCAGCCGGGACGAGCTTCCTGGATACGCCTGACACCTACTACGAGCTGATCGACAAGCGGCTGCCCCGGCACGGCGAGGATCTCGAGCGGCTGCGCCGCAACGCGATCCTGATCGACGGCGCCCCAACCGAGGACGGCGGCCTGCTGCTGCAGATCTTCACCAAGACGGTCATCGGCCCGATCTTCTTCGAGATCATCCAGCGCAAGGGCAACGAGGGCTTCGGCGAGGGCAACTTCAAGGCGCTCTTCGAATCGATCGAGCTCGACCAGATGCGCCGCGGCGTGGTCAAGGCGCAGTAACCGGAGGTATCCGCGAGGCCTCGGATGCATCGACCTCGTATCAGGCGTATGCGAACGTAGCCGCCGCCTTCAAAGGCGCCGGCGGCGGCATGGCCCGCAAGTACACTGGCGCGCGTGACCACGACGGCGCCGACCGGGCTTTCGCGACGACGCATCTCGCTGCTGGCAGGAGGCCTCGCGATGACCGTCGGCCTGCTGCTGCCCGGCGGCCTCAGCGCCGCGGCGTCCGCCGCGCCGGCGGCCGGACCACAACCGAAGGCATCCGCACCGGCTGGCGCACCTTCAGCCGCCCCGTCGGCACAGGCCGCTGCCCCTCCCGCCAACCCGTCCGCGGCGTCGCCGGCCGCACCGTCCCCGGCCGGCTCTGCCCCTGTTGCCGCCCCTCCCGCCGCCGCGCCGAGCGCTCCGCCGGCGCCGGAGGCGAAACCGATCCCGGTCGCGAATATTCCAGCCAGCGCCGAGGCCGCCGAGGCCGCGCTGCGCGCGATCGAGGACGCACTTCCGATGCCGCCCGCGATCGCGGCGGTGGCCGACGAGCTGCTGCCCTTCGCCCGCGAGTTCGACGCGGCCATGCGGGCGAGCCGGATGGCGCTTGCCAGCCGCCAGCCGCGGGGCCGGCTCGACGACGCGGAAGCGGACCTGCAGGCCTTGCAGGGCAGGCTGGGCGGGTGGGAGCGAATGCTCACTCGTCGATCCGAGGAGCTCGAGCAGCGGCTCGTGCAGCTCGCGCAGGCGCGCCGCGTCTGGCAGGTGACCGAGGAGCAGGCCCGGGCCGACGAAATTCCGCGGGGCGTCGCGGAGCGCATCGCGGCGGTGCTGGAGCGAAACGACGCGGTGCGCAAGCGGGTGCAGGGCGCTCGCGAGGCCCTGTTCACGCTGCAGGACCGGGTCAGCCGCTACCAGGCACGGGCCGGAGAGCAGCGCGAGGCCCTCAAGCAGGCCAAGGCGATGGCGGTCGGGGGGCTGCTGGTACGGGACGCGCCTCCGCTCTGGAGCGAGGCGGCGCGGGCCTCGGGGCGACAGGCGCCGCTCGCCAAGGGCATCGCCGACAACCTGACCGCCGGCTACGCCAACGCAGCCGAGTACGTGCGCGGCAACCAGGGCCGCCTCGCGCTGCTGCCGGCAATCGTCGTGGTGCTCCTCGCGGGCCTCTGGTTCGCCAGGCGGCGGTTGCGCCTGCGCATGGACGACGAACCGGGCCTGGCCGCGGCAGCCTGGCTCTTCGAGCGACCGCTCGCGGCCACGCTGATCGCGACGGTGCTCTGCACGCCCTGGGTGCTGATGTACGCCCCGCGGGAGATCAACCTGATCCTGCTGGCGGTGGCGCTGCCGCCCAGCATCCTGATCCTGCGCCGCGTGGTGGACCCGCGACTCGCCCCGTTCCTGTATGCCATGCTGGTGGTGTACGTGGCCAGCCGGCTGGTGGAGACCCTGGACGCGGTTCCGGCCATCGAGCGGGTGCTCTTCCAGCTCCTGATGGTGGCCACCCTCGCCGTCCTGGGCTGGCTGCTGCGGCGGCACCGCCTGCTGCGCCGCGAGGCCGCCCGCAGCACGGCGCGCAGCGTCAACTGGACGATCCGCGGCATCCGCGCTGCCGTGGCCGGCTTCGCGGCGGCGCTGGCCTGCGACCTCTCGGGTTTCACTCAGCTGGCGCGGTTCATCGCCGACGCGGTGTTCGGTGCCATCTATGGCGCGGTGATCCTCTACGCCGGCGTGCAGGTGGTCTACGGCCTCGTCCGGCTGGCGCTCAACATGTGGCCCCTGCAGAGCCTGGGGATGGTGCGCAACCACAAGATCCTGCTGGAGAGCCGTGCGCGCCGGCTGGTCCGCTGGGCTGCAATCGTCGTCTGGCTGGGCGCGGTTCTGGATTCGGCGTCGCTGCTCGAACCGGCCCGGGACCGGGTGGCGAGCTTCCTCGCCGAGCCGGTGACCTTCGGCGAGATCGGCATCTCGCCGGGGGCGGTGCTGGTCTTCATCGTCACCATCTGGGGCGCCGTGCTGCTGTCCCGGCTGCTGCGCTTCGTGCTCGACGAGGAGGTCTTCTCGCGGCTGCCGCTGCCGCGGGGCATCCCCTACGCGCTCACCACCATCCTGCACTACGTGCTGCTGTTCGGCTCAGTCCTGATCGCGATCGTCTCCACCGGCGTCAACCTGGACCGCTTCACCATCATCGCCGGCGCGGTCGGGGTGGGTGCCGGATTCGGCCTGCAGGGCATCGTGAACAACTTCGTCTCCGGCCTGATCCTGCTGTTCGAGCGCCCCATCAAGGTCGGCGATTCCGTGGAGATGGCCAACCGGGGCGGCCAGATCCAGCGCATCGGCATCCGGGCGTGCGTGATGCGTACCGGCGAGGGTGCGGAGATCATCGTGCCGAACTCGATGCTGATCGCGAGCGAGGTGACCAACTGGACCCTGTCGGACCGGCAACGCCGGATGGAGATCCCCGTCGGGGTGGCCTACGGCAACGATCCGGAGCGGGTGATGGCGATCCTCACCGAGATTGCGCAGCGCCACGAGCACGTGCTCGCGTATCCCGCGCCCGACACGCTCTTCTCCGGCTTCGGTCCGTACGCCCTCGAGTTCCGGCTGGGCGCATGGACCGGCCGCCCGGAGCTCGCGGGGCGGACCCGCAGCGACCTCTGCGTGCAGATCTACCAGAGACTGCAAAGGGAAGGAATCGAGATACCCTTGCCCCAGAGCACGGTGCATCTTCGCGAGGCCCGGGCACGGCCGATGGCGATGGCAGGCGGCTGGCACGGCGGCGGATGACCGCTCGAAACCGAAGAGGAGGAGACCATGGACGATCCGGCACGCGCCAGCCTGCGCGCGCTTTCCCAGGCGATCCGTGACCGGCGCCTGTCCTGCCGCGAGCTGATGGAGGCGGTTCTGGCACGCATCGCGCAGTGCAATCCGCGGCACAATGCCATCGTCTCGCCGAGGCCGGACGACGAGCTGCTGGCGGAAGCGGACCGCCACGACGCGCTGCTTGCCGAAGGCCGCTGGCTCGGCGTGCTGCACGGCATCCCGCAGGCGATCAAGGATCTGGCGATGACGCGCGGCCTGCGTACCACCCTCGGCTCGCGGATCCTGAAGGACAACGTGCCGGCAGGCGATTCACTCTTCGTCGAGCGCATGCGGGCCGCGGGCGCCATCCTGATCGGAAAGACGAACACGCCGGAATTCGGCCTGGGGTCGCAGACCTACAACGACGTGCACGGCATCACCCGCAACGCGCACGATGCGTCGCTCACCGCCGGCGGCTCGAGCGGCGGCGCGGCGGTGGCGATCGCGCTCGGCATGCTGCCGGTCGCCGACGGCAGCGACATGATGGGCTCGCTTCGCAATCCGGCCGCCTTCAACCGCGTGGTGGGTTTGCGGCCGTCGCGCGGGCGCGTGCCCGTCTGGCCGGCGATCGACCAGTTCTTCGCGCAGCTCGGCACCGCCGGACCGATGGCACGGGACGCGCGTGATTGCGCCCTGCTGCTCTCGGTCCAGGCCGGCTACGATGCCCGCGATCCGCTCTCGCTCGACGGCGACGGCGAGGCCTTCAGCCGGTTCGGGCTCGCGGCCGACACGGCGGAACCGGCAGGGGGCGGCCCGGCGGCACCCGCGCCCCGAGTGGCCTGGCTCGGTGACCTCGACGGGCATCTGGCGACGGCCGACGGCGTGCTGGAGCGCTGCGCGGCCGCGCTGCGGCGGCTCGAGAGCGTCGGCTGCCGCATCGAGGCGCCGGGTGCGGGCGTGCTGGGGCTGTCCCCCGAGGCGCTGTGGGAGTGCTGGACCACCTTGCGCTCGGTCGTCGCCGCGCCGCCTCTCTTCGCCTGGTATCGCGACCAGGCCTCGCGCGAGCTGATGAAGCCGGAGGCGATATGGGAAGTGGAGCGCGCGGTCGCCCTGTCGGCAAGCGAGGTGGCCCGGGCCTCCCAGCTCCGCACGGCCTTTTACCAGGCCTGGGTGAAGCTCTTCGAGCAGTTCGATTTCGTGGTGCTGCCGAGCGCCCAGGTGTTCCCCTTCGAGGCCGAGCGCCATTGGCCGCAGGAGGTGGGCGGTCGTCGCATGGACACCTATCACCGCTGGATGGAGGTGGTCATCTATGCCACCCTGACGGGGAGCCCGGCGATCAGCGTGCCGGTGCCACGCCAGCAGGCCGGCGCAGGCGTGGATCCGGTGCGCGACCTGATGGGCGTGCAGATCATCGGGGCGCCGCGCGACGACCTCGGCGTGCTGGCGCTGGCGGCGCGGTACGAGGCGGCAGGATCGTAGGCGTGGGGCCGGCTCGCCCCGGGATCTGCTCCGCTCGCGCCGGGTACGTCGGGCACGCGACTACGGCGTGACGAGCCCGTCCATCCTCACCACCTCGAAGTCCGACCCCTTCACCTGGCCGAGCTCGCGGTTGAGCGTCGCGTTGTCCCAGCTCGGATCCGGCGCGCCGCTCACGTACCAGTCCGAGCCATTGTCGGCGAGGATCATGCCGTAGGTCTTCATCGCCTGCAGGATGGCGCGAGTCGGCGCGCTGAACCCAGCCGGGATCGCGTAGGACGCCTTGAGCCGCACCCGCATGCCCATCGGCGGGCGATCGGGGTCGGTCGAGCTCGAGGCCGCGTGGGTTGCGGGCGGCACGTAGGCCTTGCGCGTGCGCGAGGCGGTGAAGCGCAGTGCCCCGGCGTTGCGCCGGCCCTCGCCCGAGGGCGTCGCCCGCTACGCGGTGGCGGCGGCCAGCGCCTGGTCCACGTCCCAGAGGATGTCGTCGATGTGCTCGAGCCCGACCGAGATGCGGATCATCTCCGGCGTCACGCCCGCGGCAACGAGTTGCTGCTCGTCGAGCTGCCGATGCGTCGTGCTCGCGGGGTGGCTGACCAGCGTGCGCGTATCGCCGATGTTGACCAGGTGGCTGAGGAACCGCACGGACTCGATGAACCGCACGCCGGCCGCCTCGCCGCCCTTGATGCCGAACGCGAGCAGGCCCGAGGCGCCGCGCATCTGGCGCTTCATCAGCTCGTGCTGCGGATGGTCCGGCAGGCCCGGATAGTTCACGAAGCTCACGCGCGGATCATCACGCAGGAAGCGGGCCACCGCGAGCGCGTTCGCGCAGTGCCGCTCCATCCGCAGCGGCAGCGTCTCGACGCCTTGCAGGATCTGCCAGGCGCTCGCCGGCGCAAGCGCGGCGCCGAACACCCGCAGGCCTTCCATCCGGCAGCGCATGGTGAAGCCGAAGTCGCCGAAGGTCTCGTACCAGCGCACGCCGTGGTATCCGGGTGACGGCTCGGTCATCCCGGGAAACTTGCCGTTGTCCCAGGGAAAGCGCCCGCTCTCGACCAGGACGCCGCCGAGCGTGGTGCCATGGCCGCCGAGGTACTTCGTCGCGCTGTGCACCACGATGTCGGCGCCGTGCTCGATCGGATTGCAGAGAAACGGGCTCGGCACGGTGTTGTCCACGATGAGCGGCAGGCCATGGGCATGCGCGACGTCCGCGAGCGCGGCCACGTCCGCGATCACCAGGCTCGGGTTCCCCAGGCTTTCGACGAAGAGGGCGCGGGTCCGCGGCCGGATCGCGGCGGCGAATGCGCCGGGATCCGCGGCGTCGACGAAGGTGGTGTCGATGCCAAGCTTGCGAAGGTTGACCGCCAGCATGGTGACGCTGCCGCCGTAGAGCGCGCCGGCGGCAACCACGTGATCGCCCGATTCGAGGAGCGTCGTCAGTGCCATCGCCTCCGCGGCCATGCCGCTTGCGCTCGCCACCGCCGCCCGCCCGCCTTCGAGCGCGGCGATCCGCTGCTCCAGCGCCGCGACTGTCGGGTTGGACAGCCGCGAGTAGACGTTGCCGAAGGTCTGGAGGTTGAACAGGCTGGCGGCGTGGTCGGCGCTGTCGAAGACGTAGCTGGTGGTCTGGTAGATGGGCAGGGCGCGGGCGCCGGTCACCGCGTCCGGTATCTGCCCGGCGTGGATGGCCAGCGTTTCCTGCCGGAAGACGCGGTCTGTCATGGGAGTCACCTCGGCAACGCTGGCCGCCAGAATACTGCACGCCCACGCAGCGCGTGCGGAAAGCGCGCTCGTCCGCCGCCACCTTCCGGTCATCCGGTCGGCGCGAGTCTCGGCCTCAACTATTCCGGTCCGTGGCCGAGAGGTCGTTCATGGCCCCAACTCGTCCGCGAGCGGCCGGCTCCGCAATCGGAAGGCGCATGTGAACCAGATTCTCTTCGTCGACAGTGACCCCGCCGCGCTCGATGCGCTCAAGGCGGCGCTGGAAGACCAGCCGACCGGCTGGCACCCGACCTACGTCACCTCGGCGCAGGCCGCGTTGAACCTGCTGGCCAACCGCTGGTTCGACGTGGTGTTCACCGAGCTTCGGCTGCCCGGCATGGACGGAGCCGAGCTGCTCGAGCGCATCAGGATCCAGCATCCCTCGATCATCCGCGTCCTGCTGGCCGAGCCGCTGGAGAGCGACGAGCTGGATCGCGCGATCTCGGTGGCCCAGCGCTTCGTCGCCAAGCCCTGGGACCGGCAGACCCTGGTGGCAAACCTGCAGAGCGTGCTCGGCGCCTGGCCGCGCACCGACAACCCGCTGGTGCGGACCATCGTCGGCCGCCTCGCCTCGTTGCCGTCCTCCTCGAGCACCTATCCCCGGCTGGTCAACGTGATGGCCCAGGCCGATGCCACCATCGACGAGATCTCGGCGGTGATCGCCAGCGACCCCGCCTTGTCCGCCAAGCTGCTCCAGGTGGTGAACTCGGCCTTCTTCGGGCTGCCGTTCAAGGTGGCATCGGTGCCGCAGGCCGTGAGCTACCTCGGCCTGACCTCGCTGCGCGCGCTGGTGCTGCTGTCGACCGTGTTCTCCGCGGCCGACAGCTGCGCCACCGTGGAAGGTTTCTCCACCGGGCGGCTGCAGCGCCATTCGCTGCTCTGCGCCCGCCTGGCGCGCTCGCTGGTCATCGCCCCGCGCAGCCGCGACGACGCCTTCACCGCGGGCCTGCTGCACGACATCGGAATGCTCGCGCTTGCCGTGGGCATGAACAAGCGCTATTCGCTCGCGCTGCGGCACGCGGAACGCAGCCGTCGGCCGCTCGCGGAGGTGGAGACGAGCTTCCTCGGGACCAGCCATGTGGCGGTCGGCGCCTACCTGGCCGATGTCTGGGGTCTGCCTGACGTGGTGGTCGAAGCGATCGAGCTGCACCACGACGAAGGCGAGGCATCCGAGCCGCATCGGGACGTGGTGCGGGCGGTGCGACTTGCCCAGGCGGCCGCGGAATGCCTGGAACGCGGCGACCATCGCTTCGAGGGGCTCGACCTCACTGAGGAGCAGCGTGACCGCATCGACGGTGAGTTCTCGCTGGCCGACGCCATGCCGCGCGACAAGGAACCGTTGCTGGCGATCTAGCGGCTTCGCCCCGCGACCGGAGCCTGCCGCGTCCGGCTCGCCTGCCTCAGGCGAGCTCCCACTGCAGCGAGACTTCCGCCTTCAGCAGCTTGGAGACCGGGCAGCCGGTCTTGGCGGCCTCGGCGATTCGCCCGAAGGCTTCGCGCTCGATGCCCGGCACCTGGGCGCGCAGCGACAGGTCCGACCGGGTGATCGAGAAGCCGTCCGGAACCTTCTCCAGCGTCACGACCGCGCTCGTCTCGAGCCGCTCCGCGGTGAAGCCGGCCTGCTCCAGTTGCACGGCAAGCGCCATCGAGAAGCAGCCCGCATGGGCCGCAGCGATCAGCTCCTCCGGATTGGTACCCTGCTCGCCCTCGAAGCGCTTGCGAAACGAGATGCTTGCCGCGTCGAGGACGCCGCTCGGCGTGCTGAAGCTGCCCTTGCCCTGCTTGCCCGAACCTTCCCAGACCGTGGTCGCCCTGTTGCTCGTCTTCATCCTGTCAGTCCCTCGTGATTGATCGCTGCATCCGCAGCATCCGCCTCTTCTCAGCGGCCGGTCTCATCCTCGTCGTCCGGATGCTCTCGACGCGCGAGCTCCGCCTCGTCCAGCCCGGTCCCCAGCCCCGCTTCGCTCGGGCCCACCGCGCGATCGAAGCCGATGTCCTCGCCGGCGCCGTCCTCCGCGTCGACGCCGGCGCGGTCACCGGTGCCGGCGGCGTCCGAATCGCTCAGCAGCTCGTCGGCGGACACGCTTCGAGTCCCCACCAAGTCCGAGCCGCTGTCGGTGCTGTCGCTCGGGCCGAGCGATCCGGTATCGCTGCCGCGGGCGCGACCTTCCCGTGCCGTCATCGTACCGGCTCCGTTCTGGGGCGCCCCGTCCCCCAGATTGTCAGGGTCGAGCGTGCTTCCTCCGGCCATGTCCATCCTCCGATCGTCAGTTTGGCGTGGTGCCGATGGGGCAAGCCACATGCCTCCGACGCTGGCGAGGAGCGACGAGCGACCCCGCCGCCCATGAACCGCAGGCCGGCGCGCTATGATTCCCGGATGACGACGCTGGATTCCCGGATGACGACGCTGCATTGGAAATCGACTGGCCTGGGCGTTGCGGCCGCATTGGTGGTCGGCGGCTGCACGCTGCTGCCGACCCTGCCATCCCAGCCCCCGCGGGAGCCGACCCCGGTGGAGCGCGGCATCAAGCCCCTGACCGGTCCGGAAGTGCGCGCGCTGCTCGGCAAGGCGCACTATCGATGGGAGGGCGCCCAGGGCGCGAGCGGCACCGCGATCACCTCCGGCGACGGCCGAGTGCGGGTCATGTGGGAGACCGGCGCGGTGAACGGTCGCATGCGCTTCACCGACACCGGCTATTGCTCGCGCTTCGAACGCGTGCGCGACGGTGTCGAGGACTGCTACCGTCTTTACCGCACGGGTCCGAACGAATTTACCGTCGTCCGCGACGACGGCACGCCGAGCGGCAAGATCGCGTTGCTCAAGTAAGTCGCCGGAAGCACCCGGCCGTTGCCTACGCCTCGCGTCGGAGGCGAAGGCATGGGCATTGCCTTCACGTTGCATCGCAACGTCCGGAGCGCCCAATGATCACCCTGAACGATGATCGCGCGGCGGCCGCCCTTCGCCAGGCCGGCTCCATCGCTCGCACGACCACCGGGCCGGGACCGGTGCTCTTTCACCGCTGCCCCAGGGCAGCGCCGCGACGCCACGAGCTCGAGAGCAAGTCGGCGGTGGCCCGCGCCGTCGCGAGCCTCATGGGCCGGCAGTACGGCGGGGACTTCGAACCCGCGCAGATCTACGAGGGGCGGCCCTACTTCGTGCCGAGCGAGACACTGGTCGCCAGCTCGATGCCGGCGGGCCTGCGTTGCGAAGGGCTGGAGGACCTCCTCGGCGGCGTCGTGCCACATGCCTTCGTGGCCACCAAGGCGCTCACGCACGGCCTGCTCGATCGTGCCGCCGACGCGCCGCCGGGCTGGGTCGACGCGTTCGCCGAACGGGTCGGCGACGCGGTGCTGCCGGGCCTCACCGCGTTCTCGCGCGGGGATGCGCTGCGCGCCGGCGAGCGGATGCTGGCCGACGGACCGGTACGCCTCAAGCAGCCCGAGGGTGTCGGCGGCCGCGGCCAGCAGGTGGTCGCCGACGGTCGCGCGCTCGCGGCCGCGATCGATTCGATGGACCGAGAGACGCTCGAGCACGAGGGTCTCGTCATCGAGCGCGACCTGGAGGATGTCGTCACGGCGAGCGTCGGCCGGGTGTGCATCGGGGACTTCGTGCTCACCTACTGTGGTACGCAATCGCTCACCCGCGCCCACGACGGCGGGCAGGTCTACGGCGGCTCGCGGCTGCTGGTCGCGCGGGGGGACTGGGACCGGTTGCTGGGGCTGCCACGACTCGCGCCCGCGATGCGGACCGCCATCGCGCAGGCCCGCCGCTATCACGAAGCTGCCCACCACTGCTACCACGACCTGTTCGCGTCGCGCAGCAACTACGACGTCGCGCAGGGCCTCGATCGCGCCACCGGTGCGCGTCGTTCCGGCGTGCTGGAGCAGTCTTGGCGCATAGGCGGCGCAAGCGGCGCGGAAGTGGTGGCGCTCGAGGCGCTGCGGGCAGATCCGAGCCTCGCGGCGGTGGCGGCAGAGACGGTGGAACGCTACGGCCCCGAGCACGAGCCGCCGGCCGGCGCGCTGGTGCTCTTCCACGGCGACGACCCGGACTGCGGACCGCTGCTCAAGTACGCGAGGATCCTGGGAAATGCCGGTTGCTGAGGAGCAGTGCGAGATCCGGGTAGGCGACGGGCGCCTCGGCGCCACCGTCGTCCGCCCTCGCCAGCTGCTGCCCGCGGTACTGTTCGTGCACGGATGGGGCGGCACCCAGGAGCGGTACCTGGCACGGGCGCGCGACATCGCGGCGCTGGGGTGCGTCTGCCTCACCTTCGACCTGAGCGGCCATGCCGCCAACCGCGCACGGTTCGAAACAGTGACGCGCGAGGAGAACCTGCAGGACGTCATCGCCGCCTACGACCTGCTGGCCGCACAGCCCGGTGTCGATCGCGGCCGGATCGCCGTGGTGGGCAGCAGCTATGGCGGCTACCTCGCGGCCATCCTCACCTCCCTGCGGGCGGTACAGTGGCTGGCGCTGCGCGTGCCCGCCCTCTATGTCGACAGCGGCTGGGCGGTGCCGAAGCTGCAGCTTCGCAAGGAACAGAATCTCGACGCGTGGCGCCAGACCGTGGTGCGCGCCGAGGAGAATCGCGCGCTGCACGCCTGCTCGGACTTTCGCGGCGACGTGCTCCTGGTGCAATCGGAGACCGACCATCTCATCCCGCCCGCGGTGATCTCCAACTACCGAGAGGCCTGCATCAACGCCCGCTCGCTCACCTACCGGGTCATGAAGGGCGCCGATCATGGCCTGACCGACGAGCGCGCGCGGCAGGCGTACACCGCGATCCTCTTCAACTGGCTGCGCGAGATGCTTTTCGGCGCCGAGCAGGCGGCAGGCCAGGTGGCGAGCCCCGCCGTCGCGAAGGCCGGACACCACGGCTGAGCCGTACCTTCAGCCGGCCGGCCAGAGCGCCGCCTCTTCGCTCATCGCCCTGGCGCGCGAACGCCGGACGCTCGCCGCGGCCATGCCGAGCCCGAACGCGACGAAGCCGATCGCGAGCGCCGGCCTCGACAGCCGCAGCTCGAAGCCCGGCGTCAGCCGCCGTGGCGTGACGGTGTAGTCGATCGCACACGCGATCGCCGCCGTGCCGAGGCCGGCAACCACCGCGTTGCCCGTCGACCGCTCGGCGAAGTCGCCGAAGAAGCGTTCGTGCAGCACCGCCCAAATGTACGCCGAGGCATGATGCGTGGCCGCGCCGACGCCGGTGTGGCGCAGCGACACCTCGTCGGCGGCCGCGGCCTCGCGGTCCCCCCAGAGCCAGTGGCTGGTCCCGTTGAGCGCCGCGGCGGCATGGCCCGCCTCCACCCGGGACATCACCGAGAGGGCGAGCGCCGAGGCGCCACTGGCCGCCGCGCCGGTGACGACGGCATCGCCGAGCGCCTGCTCCCAAGTCTTCACGAGCTACCTCCTGCAGGAACGACGGGACGCGATCGGCGCCACGATCGTGACGACCGGCCGCAATGGCCATGCCTGCGGCGCCCTCGGGTAGCATGTGGCGCCGCCTCTCCAACCCCGACCCGTCTCCCGCCCTGGACCCACGCCCGAGCCACCAAGCCGCACCGCTGCCGCCCCTTGTCGGCGCAGCGCTGCTGCTGCTCGTGGCCACCGCCTTCGCCAGCAACCACATCGCCGCGCGCCTTGCCTTCGACCACGGCACGAGCGTGGCGACGGCGGTGGCGACGCGCTCGATCACCACTGTCGTCGTGGTGCTCGCCCTCCTGCTCGCGAGCGGCGCCTCGCTGCGGCCGCCCGCCGGAACGCTGCGCCGCGCCCTGCTGGTCGGCGTGCTCCTGTCCGTGCAGAGCTATTGCCTCTACGCGGCCGTCGCGCGGCTTCCGGTGGCGCTCGCGCTGCTCACCTTCAACGTCTTCCCGATCCTGCTCGCGCTGGTGGCATGGGTCGCGGGTGGCCAGCGACCGGGTCGCCGCACCCTGCTGGCGATGCCGGTCATCCTGCTCGGGCTTGCGCTCGCGCTCGACGTGGTGGGCGCCGGGGCGCGGCCGGTCGCGGGCAGCCGGGCCGCCGGCATCGCCTTCGCGCTGGCCGCCTCGAGCACCTTCGCGGTTGCGCTCTACCTGACGACGCGCTGGCTCGGCGCGATGGACGGGCGGCTGCGGGCGGTGCTCACGATGGCGACGGTCGCCGTGGTGGTCCTGGCCCTCGGCGGGCTCGTCGATCTCCTCGGACTCGCGACCGACGCCGCCGGCCGGCCGCTTCGCGTCTTCACGCTGCCCACGGCGCCCGCGGGCTGGCTCGGCCTGGTGCTCCTCAGCCTGCTCTACACCCTCGCCTTCACCACGCTGTTCGGCCTGCTGCCGCGGCTTGGCGCGGTCAACAACGCACCCATCCTCAACTTCGAGCCGATCGCCGCCCTCGCGCTGGGGTCCGTGGTGCTGGGCCAGCGGGTGCTGCCGATCCAGGTGCTCGGGGCATTCCTCGTCGTCGGCGCGATCGTCTACCTGACCACCGGTCGCGCGCGCTGACGAAATTCCGCCGGGGAGCGACCGACGTCAGGCTATAATGCCGGCTCCCGGACACGCCAATCGGTCCGGGGTCTGCGCTGCCGGATCCCATCGATCCATTCTCGCAGCGCCTCCCTTCCCTGTTCGACTGCCGCGATTGGCGTCTCCTCTTCGCAAGCAGCCGGCCTCGCGCCGCGCTCCGGAGACAGGCCGTCGCTGGAGCACTTGAACTTGACGATCGACGTTTCCCCGTTCGCCGCCCTCGGGCTGGCCGATACCCTGCTGCGCGCCGTGTCCGACGCCGGCTACACCACCCCGACGCC
>JAEWGX010000093.1 GCA_023388075.1 Pseudomonadota bacterium | reverse complement strand
CCGACCACGGCGGCGATGTCGCCGGCACGGACTTCCTTGATCTCGTCGCGCTCGTTGGCCTTCATCTGCAGGATGCGGCCGATGCGCTCCTTCTTGCCACGCGTCGCGTTGAGGACGGTGTCGCCCGAGCTCAGCACCCCCGAGTACACCCGGATGAAGGTGAGCTGGCCCACGAAAGGATCGGTCATCAGCTTGAACGCGAGCGCGGAGAACTTCTCGTCGTCGCTCGCCTTGCGCAGCACCTTCTCGCCGGAATCGGTCTCGGCCTCCACCGGCGGGATGTCGATCGGCGACGGGAGGAAGTCGATGACCGCATCGAGCATGCGCTGCACGCCCTTGTTCTTGAAGGCGGTCCCGCACAGCATCGGCTGGATCTCGTTCGCCACCGTGCGCTGGCGTATGCCGCGCTTGATCTGCTCTTCCGAGAGCTCGCCACCCTCCAGGTAGGCGTTCATCAGCTCCTCGTCGGCCTCGGCGGCGGCCTCGACCATCTTCTCACGCCACTCGGCGGCGCTGTCCGCGAGCTCGGCCGGCACGTCCTGGTATTCGAACCTCATCCCCTGGGAGGCCTCGTCCCAGACGATCGCCTTCATCTTGATGAGGTCGATCACGCCCCTGAACTTGTCCTCCGCACCGATCGGGATGACGACCGGCACGGGATTGGCGCGCAGGCGCGTCTTCATCTGGTCGTAGACCTTGAAGAAGTTCGCGCCGGTGCGGTCCATCTTGTTGACGAACGCGAGGCGCGGCACCTTGTACTTGTTGGCCTGGCGCCAGACCGTCTCGGACTGCGGCTGCACGCCGCCCACGGCGCAGTACACCATGCAGGCGCCGTCGAGAACCCGCATCGAGCGCTCCACCTCGATGGTGAAGTCCACGTGGCCCGGGGTGTCGATGATGTTGATCCGGTGCTCCGGATAGGACAGGTCCATGCCCTTCCAGAACGTCGTCACCGCGGCCGACGTGATGGTGATGCCGCGCTCCTGCTCCTGTTCCATCCAGTCCGTCGTGGCCGCGCCGTCGTGGACTTCGCCGAGCTTGTGGTTGACGCCCGTGTAGAACAGGATGCGCTCGGTGGTGGTCGTCTTCCCGGCGTCGATGTGGGCCGAGATGCCGATGTTCCGGTAGCGCTCGATGGGAGTCTTGCGGGCCATGATTCAGTCCTTCGTGTATGCAGGGGCGGCGGCGTTGAGCAGGGAGTCCTTGTCGCCTCGCCCGGAAAAGCAGCGCGGTTCGGCCGGCTCTAGAAGCGGAAGTGGGAGAAGGCCTTGTTGGCTTCGGCCATGCGGTGCACCTCGTCCCGGCGCTTGACGGCGCCGCCGCGGTTCTCGGCGGCTTCCATCAGCTCGTTGGCGAGACGCTGGCCCATGGATTTCTCGCTGCGCTTCTTGGCGGCCTCGCGCAGCCAGCGCATGGCGAGCGCGGTGCGGCGAACCGGGCGCACTTCGATCGGCACCTGGTAGTTGGCGCCGCCGACCCGACGGCTCTTCACTTCGACCATCGGGCGGCAGTTGGACAACGCGTACTGGAAGACCTCGATCGGATCCTTGCCGGAGCGGCTGCGGATCTGCTCGAACGCGCCATAGAGAATGCGCTCCGCCACCGCCTTCTTGCCGGCAAGCATCAGCACGTTGATGAACTTGGCGACTTCCTCGTTGTGGTACAGCGGATCCGGGAGGATGACGCGTTTGGGAACTTCACGACGACGTGGCATTTCGATACCTCGATGGTTGATTCAGCTGGCCCGGGCGGAGGAACCGCCTTGACCTGACCCCCGGAACCGCGGCTCGCGGCCGGGCGGGGATCGCTTACTGGACGGCGGGCATTGCCCTTTCCGCCCTTCCAGGCCCCCGGCTCTCCGGGCGCCAAGATCCGAATACTTCAGTGAGCGCCGGGGCGCCGGCGCGCGGGTCTGTCAGACTGGGCTACTTGGCCTTCGGCCGCTTCGCACCGTACTTGGAGCGCGCCTGCTTCCGGTCCTTCACGCCCTGCAGGTCCAGAGAGCCGCGCACGATGTGATAGCGCACGCCGGGCAAGTCCTTGACCCGCCCGCCGCGGATGAGCACCACCGAGTGCTCCTGAAGATTGTGGCCTTCCCCGCCGATGTAGCTGATCACCTCGTAGCCGTTGGTGAGCCGCACCTTGGCGACCTTGCGCAAGGCCGAGTTCGGCTTCTTCGGCGTGGTGGTGTACACGCGAGTGCAGACACCGCGCCGTTGCGGACAGTCCTCGAGCGCGGGGCTCTTGCTGGTGACGACGGCGGACTGGCGCGCATTGCGCACTAACTGGTTGATGGTCGGCATTGATTGCTCGGGCTGGATGAAATCGCTGGATGCTCGCGGCTGGTCGGAAACTTGGCCGGGAAGGCAGGCACGTGCCGGAACGCCCGATGCCGCAATGGCCGTCGCGATGGTCCGGTCTCTCCCGGTAGCTGCATGCGGCGCGCCATGGTGGGCATTGATGCCCCATGGATGCCCCATCGCGGTGGCCATCGCGGCGGCTCGCGGTGGCATTGCTGCCGACCAAAGAGCGCCCCTGGGCGTGACTAAGCCCCCCAGCGAACCGGTGAGTATAGTCGGTGCAGACACTCCCCGTCAACGCAACCCGCCCGGTGATAGTGGGTCACCCACCACCTGCGCGCGATCAGGGCATCCGGACCTCGCCGCGGAGGAAGACGGTGAAGGGTCCACAGCGGTCCGACACCACGCGAACCGCCTGCCAGCCAAGGACCTCGCCCGAGCCGGTCTCCACCCGGACCTGGTAGACGCCGTCGCGGCCATAGGCGCCCGCCAGCGTATAGGTGCGTCCGGGCAACGCGTCGCGAGTTCCCGCGGGCACCATCCGCTCCACGTATGCGCCGTCGGTGAGGGTGCCCTGCGCCGCCACGGAAACCGGGCTGCCGTCGAAGGCCGAGAAGAACTCCACCACCACGCCGGGCTGGCCGCGATGGGGGCAGCCCGGGTCGCCGTAGCTGATCCGTACGTCACCACAACCGGCGAGGGCCAGGGGCAACGCCACGAGGGTCGCGAGCGCGACGCGTCGCAGGGCTGGCGCGAAGAGGTGGCGGAGGGCGGCCAGCGCGGGTGCGCGGCGCGGCGTGGCGCGTCCGGACGCTGGGATGGGCGCTGCGGTGGTCGAGGCCGGGGTCAGGCGGAAACGGCGACGTAGTTGACCATGCTCGCGGGCGCGGGCACGGTGGCGCCGTCGTCCCTGAGACCCATAATGTGATACTGGATGGCAAGCCGGATGGACGACTCCACCTCGTCCAGGGTGCTCCCCGAGGCGGTGCAGCCGGGGAGGTCGGGGACGTAGGCCCGGAAGCGGGTACCGCGCTGCTCGATGACGATCGCGTATTTCATTCTTGAACCCTGATTGCGCTGCACGGCCGCTGCCGCCTCCCCCGATTTTGAAGGAATGACAGCCGTCGGCAGTGATGTAGTGCCTGCCGCGCGCCACAACAGGAATCATGCCCGTGCCTCCGGATACCCGGCCCAACGCCCTCGACCCGCGCCTCCTCTACCCGCCGATAGAACCGCACGACCAGGGCCTGCTCGATGTCGGCGAGGGGCATCGCATCCACTATGAAGTATGCGGCAATCCGGGTGGACTCCCCGTCGTGGTGCTGCACGGCGGCCCGGGCAGTGGCGCCTCCCCGCTGCAGCGTCGGTTCTTCGATCCGGCCGCGTCGCGCATCGTGCTGTTCGACCAGCGAGGCTGCGGCCGCAGCCTGCCGAGCGGCAGCCTCGAGGGGAACGATGCCGCGGCCCTGGTGCGCGACGTGGAAAGATTGCGTCGACATCTCGGCGTGCAGCAGTGGATCGTCTTCGGCGGCTCCTGGGGTGCGAGCCTGGCCATCGCATATGCCGCGAGCCACCCCGAGGCTTGCCTGGGGCTCGTCCTGCGCGGGGTGTTCCTGACCGGAAGCCGCGACCTGGAGTGGTTCTTCGGCGGGGCGGCTGCCCTGCTGCCGCAGGCCTGGGAGGATCTGGTGGCCGCGATCGGTCTCGATGTCGCCGTGTCGGAGTGCGAGCACGCCGGTCATGCGGTGCTCCAGACGCTTGCGCGCCGGCTCGCCAGCGAAGAGGGGGGCGTCGCGGCGACCGCCGCGGCGGCCTGGGCCCGCTGGGAGGACGCGGTCACCCGGCGGCGCCCGAGCCCGAGCCCGAGCCCGAGCCCGAGCCCGAG
>JAEWGX010000089.1 GCA_023388075.1 Pseudomonadota bacterium | reverse complement strand
AATTCTTGAGCGATCATGCTTCCTCCATCACGCACTGCAGCGGATGCTGGTGCTGGCGGGAATAGCTGCATACCTGCTCGACCTTCGTCGAGGCGATATCCCGCGGGTAAAGACCACAGACGCCGCGCCCCTCGCGATGCACGGCCAGCATCACCTGGGTTGCCTTCTCACGTCCCATTCCGAAAAACTTCTGCAAGACCACCACGACGAACTCCATGGGCGTGAAATCGTCGTTCAGCAACAAGACCTGGAACATCGGCGGCGGCTTGGTCCGAGCCTCCTGGCGCTCGAGGATGGTCGATGGGTCATTGGGGCTCGTCATGTCGCTACAACCATTCTATCGTCGGAGTCCATCGATCGCCGCTACCGCGATCCCGCAAGCCCACGCCTCATATCTGAGGCTGAAGGGGACGGATCGCAAGCCCGCCGGTGACAAGGCTGCCCGCGCCGCGAACCCGGTCTGGATGAGGTGATTGTCCCAATGCTCCTTGCCGACCATCGGTCTCGACGACCAACAGATCTTAACTCTACCGCATCGCCAATGCGTGCTGCGATTCACGCGACGCAGTCGCGAGACGACAACTGTTCCAGCGACACCGATTAGGCCCGAAAGCTTCCACCGCGCCCGTGACCGATCTCACGTTGCCGGTGGCGCGCCGCCGGCTCGAGCGACGAGCCGCGAACATCGACGAGCCCCTCGCCGTCCGCGCGCTCCGAACCACCAGGCATCGCCTTCCGGTTGCGCCGCAGACGCCAAGCACGGCGCGCGCCTGCATTTGCTTCACGGCCGGGCGTGGCGACCTGCAGAAAGTGCCAGGAACAGGAGGCGCGGCCGAGGAGCGGGCCCGCGCCGCTGGTGCAGCCTCGAGCCCTGTCGGGGCTTCCGGCTCGAGCTGGTCCGGCCAGAGCCGGCGCCGCGCGGCCGAGGCGGGCATCGAACCCCGCGCCCACCCTCAAGGGGGAACCTGGTGGCGACTGGATCGGCACTCGAAAGGCCTCCGCGTTGCACCTGTAACTATTCGTACGGCGGCTCACCCGGGCACTTTCGCGCCGGAATGCCGGGTGACGCACCAAATTCATAGCCTGCCGTTATGAGGTGCCCCTGTGCCGGCCTTACTCGAAAGTTGCGGATTCGCCTGCAAAACAAGGTTAAGCGTCGCTGATTTCCCCGCTTCCGGGCAGTTCGGACGAAGCTGCTTGACTTCCACCAAAGTCATGGAAAAGAATTCGCCCCACCGGTCAAGGGTGTTTATTGGCCCGCGGCCCCCGATCGGCAATTACAAACGCAACGGCCTTTTCATCGCAGGAAATAAATCAGCATGGCAACGGGGACGGTCAAGTGGTTCAATGATGCCAAGGGGTTTGGCTTCATCACGCCCGACGAAGGCGGAGAGGATCTGTTTGCGCACTTCAGCTCGGTGCAGGCGAACGGGTTCAAGTCACTCAAGGAAGGCCAGAAGGTCACGTTCGACGTGGTCCAGGGTCCAAAAGGCAAGCAAGCCTCCAACATCCGCCAGGCATCCTGAACGGTTCCCGGGGCATCGGGCTTGCCAGGGCCCGATCCCGGGGCCTGTTCAGCTGGGGCGCCAAGCCCCTCTTGTCGAGAGTCCTCATGGCGGCGGTTGACAGCAGCCGCATGCGGCTGGCCTAATCGGTCGGGCGCGGCGCCGGGCTTCCGGTTCGAGCGCATGGTCCAACCGGCCCGCGCCGATACCGCGTCGGAGGGCCTTTCCGAGCCTCGAGAGACATCGACGCCGTATCTGCTCCGGCCGCGCATCCGCCGGCGTGCATCGTCCTGTTGAGCGACACGCTCGACCTCGGCTTTCTGCGGCCGGCGCTGCGAAGGCTCTCTCCGCACATCGACATCCGGACGGCCGACCAGCTCGGAGATCCGGCCGACATCGAAGCCGCCGTCTGCTGGAACCCACCGGCCGGGGCCCTCGCGCGCCTGCCGTCGTTGCGGCTCGTGCAGTCGATCGGTGCCGGTGTGGACCACATCCTGCGCGACCCGTCCCTGCCCCGCTCGGTTCCGGTCTGCCGGGTGCTGGATCCGGGCATGGCGGCCAGCATCAGCGCCTACGTGGCCTGGGCCGTGATCCATCGACAGCGCCACTTCGACCGCTACCTCGCCAGCCGTGCGCAAAGGCGCTGGCAGGAGGAGCCGATCATCCCGCCGTCCCGGCATCGCGTCGGACTGGCCGGGCTCGGATGGCTCGGCAGCGCCTGCGCGTCCGTACTCGCCGCAAGCGGGTACGACGTCCGCGGATGGCGGCGCGGGCCGGGCCGCACCGCGCCGGTCGGTATCGCGGTCTACCACGGCACGGACCAGCTCGACGCCTTCCTCGAGGGGTGCGACACGCTGGTCTGCCTGCTGCCGCTGACCCGTGAAACCGAGAGATTCCTGGACGCCGAGCGCCTGGCCCGGCTGCCGCGCGGCGCGCACGTCGTGAACGTCGGACGCGGCGCGCATGTGGTGGAGGCGGACCTGCTCGCCGCCATCGCCAGCGGCCAGGTGGCCGCCGCCACCCTGGACGCCTTCGCCGACGAGCCGCTGCCGGCGGACCATCCCTTCTGGGCGGAGACCCGGATCACCATCACGCCGCACATCGCCGGTCGTACCGATCTGGAGGTGATCGCCGCCCAGACGCTGGAGAACCTCGCGGTGGTCCGTGCGGGCAGACGCCCGGCTGCGAGCATCGATCCCCTGCGCGGCTACTGACCGGCCAGCCCCACCGGCCTGCCGGTCCTCTCCCGGTCCTCAGCCCGGCTTGAGCGCGGCATGCCGAGGTCCGCTGCCTCGCGTCGCCCTGGCGATCAGGAAAGTGAAGGCAAGCGACGGCAAGGCCGCGCCCCATTGCGGCGCGAAGTTGCCGCAGAGGTGGTAGACCGCCACCCCGAGCAGCCAGATGGCCACGGCACCGGGGTTGATCCGGCTTGCGCCAACGAGGCTCGCGACGTCCTCGCGCCCGCCCAGCCGGGCGAGGATCACGCCATAGAGCGGCACGAACACGGAGCTCAGCATCAGCATGAATGGCTCCAGGTTGTGCATCGGCAGCACCAGGGCGAGGAGGGTGCAGCCTATCGCGAGCGTGATGCCCCAGCGGCGCACGCTCCAGCGCGGCATCAGGCTGTGGCCGGCAACGGAGCCCGAGTAGAGGTCGCCGTAGGCGTTGTCGATCTCGTCGATGAGGATGAGGCCGAGGGCGACCAACCCGCCCTGCGCAAGCAGCAATGCCGCCACCAGGTCGGCGCTCGGCGTGGTCACCGCCACCAGGACGCCGAGCATGTAGCACCAGACGTTGGCGATTCCGTAGCCGAGCCAGGTACCGCGCAGCGCGGCGCGACCGTCGCTGCCATGACGCGAGAAGTCGGCAACCAGCGGCAACCAGGACACCGGCATCGCGATGACCAGGTCGAGCGCCGAGAGCAGGCCCATGCTGCCATCGCCGGGACGGTTCCAGGTCTCGCTCCATCCCTGGTCCTGGGCGCGTCCGACGAACTGCCAGGTGAGCCAGAGCAGCGAGAGCACCACGAGCGGCAGCCCGTAGCGCCCGACGAAGTGGCGCACCAGCCCGACCATGCTGCCGCAGAGCAGCGCCACCAGCACCGCGCCCCAGGCGAAGGTGGCGAGCATCGGCCAGATCGGGGACGCCATGCCCCCGCCCTGGCGCGCGATCGCAACGGTGCCGTCCCGCATCACCACCAACTCGAACGTGGTCCATCCCACCAGTTGCACGATGTTGAGCAGGACGGGCAGGCGCGCGAAGCTGCTGCCGTAGGTTGCATGCATCAGCCCGGCGCTCGAAAGGCCGCTCTCGCAGCCGATGCGCGCGGTCCAGGCAAGCAGACCCGCGCCGAGGATGGAGCCGCACACGACGATGGCCACCGCCTCGCGCGGACCCAACGCTGGAACCAGGTAGGCACCCACCTGCATGACCAGCAGTCCGACGCCAAGGCTCAACCAGAGCGCGGCATGATCGCGCCAGCCGAAGAGTCGGGACGATTCGGGTAACGGCGAGAGCGCCGTGTTCACGGGTTTCGGAGAGACCACCTGCCTTCCTTGCGTCGATGGCAGGTCGGCATGGGCGCGGGTGTCCGTGGCGCGACACGCCCGGATCTTCCGGCTCAGCTTCCCTGCGCGAGGATTATCTCGATCAGGTTCGAAGGGACTTTCTCAGTCGCAGGCCTCCGCCATCCGCGTCCACGACGCGGCTGCGGAGCATGCAACACCCCCAGCCATGTCGCCCGCGCTCCGGAGCAGCCGGCGGCGGACGACGATCCGATTCTACACGTAACGGTGGGCGAACGCGGTGTCCGCGACACGGGCGAGGTCGAGGTCCCTGCGAGTGAGCCCGCCGGCATCGTGCGTGGTGAGCGTGATGTCGACCTTGTCGTAGACATTGGTCCACTCGGGATGGTGGTCGGCCTTCTCGGCGGCGAGCGCCACTTCGGTCATGAAGGCGAAGGCCTCGCCAAAGCTCCGGAACGCGAAGCGGCGTCGAATGGCGTCACGTTCGCGATCGTGGCGCCATTGCGGCAGCGACGCCAGCGCCGCCTTCGACTCGTCGGGTGTGAGCTTGTCCATGCATCCCTCCTCCGGTGGCTCGTCCTCATTATGCGGACGCGGGTGATCGTTCGCGACGCGCGCGGATCCGCTTGTCGCACGGAGTGCGAATCGTTATCATTCGCCGTCGCTTCTACATCACTGCAAGACATCCTGCTCCACCCACCTCCATGCCGACACCGCGCCGCCTGACGACTCCGGCAAGACCCACCTGCACGCCGCAGCGCGTCGCTTTGCCAGGCCTGCTCCTGCCGCTGCTGCTCGGGGTCGGGCCGGCGCTCGCGCAGGAGGCGTCGAGCGACCCGCATGGCGCAACCACGGTGCTCGCCCCGGTCGTCGTCACCGGCACCCGCTCCGAGAAGACGCTGGACGAGACGCCGATCCGTACCGAGGTGGTCACCCGCGAGGAGATCGAGAAGAACCATCCCAGAACCCTGCGCCAGGCACTCGAGGACGTGCCGGGGCTGCAGATCCGCGAGGTCCATGGCAAGTCCGGCCACGAGGTCTCGCTCCAGGGACTCACCAGCGACCAGGTCCTGGTGCTGGTCGACGGGCTGCCGATCACGCCGAGCACCGGTTCCACGGTGGACCTGAGCCAGTACCTGCTGAACGAGGTGGACCACATCGAGGTGGTGAAAGGCGCGACGTCGGCGCAGTACGGCAGCTCCGCGATGGGGGGCGTGATCAACGTGATCACCCGGCGGATCCGTCCCGGTTACGACGGCACGGTTTCGGCCGACGTGGGCACCCGTGGCAGCCAGAACCCCTCCGGGGACTCGGTGGATGCCGCGACCCGACACGCCCGCTTCCGGCTCGATGGCGGCAGCGAGCGCTGGCGGTTCCGGGTCAACGGCGACCGGCTCGAGGACGAAGGCTTCGCCGTCGACCCCTCCGCCTGGGCGCGGCAGGGCGATGCGGTGGACCGCGAACAGTACGGCGGACGACTGGAATGGCTCCCGGTGCGCAACGGCCGCATCTGGATCGACGGCAGCGCCTACCGGGAAGAGGCGCGCCAACGCTTCAACTATTTCGCGCCGCCGAACAACGTTCCCCAGCGCAAGACCGAGACGATCGAGCGCGACCGTCTTGGCATCGGCGCCGACTGGCGCGCCGCGAGCGGCCTGCGCACCGAGATCAAGGCGGTGGACGAGCACTACGACAGCGAGAGCAACTCCTTCTCGAACGAGGTGTTCACCCGGGGGCGGATCGCAACGCAGCGGATGACCCATGCGACGGCCCAGGTGGACCTGCCACTGTGGTACCGGCAGCTCTGGCAGTTCGGCGCCGACTGGCATCGCGAGGAGCTGGACCAGTCGCTCAACGGCGTCTCGGAGCTCGGCACCGCCGGCAGCACTCGGCGCACCAGCGACGAGCTCTTCTTCCAGAACGACATCCTCTTCAACGAGACCTGGGAGCTCCTGGTCGGCGGGCGCTGGCAGGACGACTCGGACTTCGGCGCCCACGCCGTACCGAAGGTGAGTGTGCGGGCCCGCCTGCTGGAGACGCCGGAGTGGACCGGCTCGCTGCGCGCGAGCTACGGCAAGGGCTATCGGGTTCCCAACCTGAAGGAGCGGCACTTCCTCTTCGACCACAGCTCGCTCGGCTACATGGTGATCGGCAATCCGGACCTGCGACCGGAGCAGTCCGACAGCTTCCAGCTCGGTGGGCGCATCGAGCTGCGCGGCCGCGCGAGCCTCGACGTGAACCTCTTCGACAACCGGGTGGAGGACCTGATACAGGTGGACGAGGCGAACGCCGTCTCGATCGGCGGGATCACCGCCTTTACCTACCGGAACGTTTCCCGTGCGCGCACGCGCGGCGTCGAGACGTCGGCGAGCTGGCAGGCCGCCGGCACGCTGCGACTCAATGCCGGCTACACCCTTACCGATACCGAGGATCGCGGCACCGGGCTCGAGCTCACCCGGCGCCCGCGCCACATGGGACGGGTTGGCCTCGACTGGCAGGCGTCGCCTGGTACGACGGTGCTGGTGCGGGCGCGATACCAGGGCAGCGAGCTCGTTCAAAGCACGAGCGGCGGGCGATCGCCGTCATGGACCACGGTCGACCTGGTGGTCAACCAGCAGGTCACGCCTCGTCTCACCGTCTTCGCCGGCGTGGACAACCTCTTCGACCGGCAGCGCGATTTCGCGGACCCGGACGACTTTGGCCCGCTGGGCGGGCGATTCGTCTACCTCGGACTGCGCTACGACTTCGGCACTGCCCGCTGAGCAAGCCGTGAAGCAGCGAACCGCCAACGGCACGGCACTGCGTCGCCCATGGATCGATCTACCCGACAACCACCGATGAAGAACAAGGAATGCACGAGATGAAGAATGGAATCAGGAATGCCGGCGGCGCCGCGATCATCGCCCTGACGCTGGGAGCCTGCGGTGGCAGCAGCGACGATCCGCCGCCACCCGTCTCGAGTACGCCCCCCCCACCCCAGACCAACCTGTTCACCAAGTCGGCCGTCTGGAACTTCGCCTTGCCGCCGGCGGGGGAGACGCTCTGCTACGACTTCGACGCGGCCGCCGAGGTGGCGGGGTGCACGGGCAACGCCTGGGACCTGAAGGTGCAGGGCGGTGGCCGCTCGGCCTCGCTCTGGACCAACAGCGGGGTGAGCGGCAGCGGCCAGGGTGGCGCCTTCGGCGGCCCGTTCGACCATACCTGGACCGAGCTCGGCGCCTGGACCGACGCCACCGTCGATCCGGTGGACGGGCCGATGCCGGCCGCGGTGTACTTCAAGGACTCGTCCGACGGCGTGTTCACCGGCACGAACGCGGTCGGCGTCGCCGCCTTCGAGTACGGCGTCGCGGGGGACCACCTCTTCTATCCCAATTACCGCGTCTTCCTGATCACGACCGACAGCTCCAGCCCCGATGCGGTCGGCACTGCGACGAATCCCGTGTTCGCTCTGCAGATGACCGGCTACTACGGCGGAGCCAGCGGAACGGCTTCCGGCCATCCGAGCTTCCGCTGGGTGAACCGCGCCGATGATCCGTCCACGCCGCCACGCACGGCCTCGGTCGACGCGAGCGACGCGAGCGCGTGGGTCTATTTCGACCTGGTGACCGGGACCGTGAGCAGCGAGGCGGGCCAGTGGCAGATCGCCTTCAACCGCTACAACGTCAAGCTGAACGGCGGCGACTCGGGCGCGGGCAAGGTCGCCGGGTTCGTCGGCAAGCAGCCGGCCGGCTTCTACGACGCCGAGGGCGGGATCATCGCCGCCCGGTTCAGCAGCGCCCTGCCGTCGGAAACGCTCGCCGACCTGACCGCAGCCGACATGGCCGTGCCGGCCGCCCCGGCGCAGTGGAAGTCCGATGCGCTTTCCTCGGAGCTCGGCCCGCAGTACCGGGGCGCGTATCCGGACCCGCTCGACTTCGGCTGGTACCGCTACTTTCCGACGGCAGCGGCGGCTCAATCGGCCGGGCTGCCGCCAACCGCGCACCTGCTGGCGGCCAATCCCGACGCTGCGACCCTGCTGCGCTCGGGCGAAGGCAACAGCTACGCGCGCATGCACGTGACCGCGATCAGCTACGCGGATCCGAACAACTCGGCGAGCCAGCAGACCTGGACGATCGCCTTCGACGTCCAGCCGGCGGCCCAGTGAGCGCCGCGGACGTCGCATCAACGGAGGATGACATGCAGAGCGAGACTTTCGAGAAGCTTCGCGCCCGCCACGACGCGCTGGTGGCCCAGGATCCCAAGCTGCGCATCCGCGAACGCGCGCGCCGGCTGGGCGTGAGCGAAGCGGAATTGGTGGCCGCCGACTGCGGCCTCGAATCGGTGCAGCTCGACGGCGCCCCACAGGCGATATTCCGCGAGCTGGGCACGTTGGGACGGGTCATGGCGCTCGCGCGCAACGACTGGTGCGTGCACGAGCGGCACGGCGCGTACGAGGACATCCAGGCCGACGGCGCGATGGGGGTCGTGCTCGGCCCGGATATCGACCTGCGCATGTTCTTCGGGCACTGGAAGCACGCCTATGCCGTCGTCGAGAACGGACGTCGCAGCCTGCAGTTCTTCGATGGCGAAGGCGTCGCGATCCACAAGATCTACCGGACCGACGAGACCGACGCAGCGGCGTGGGACACGCTGGTGGCGCGCTTCGCCTCGGCATCGAAGCACCTGCCTTCGCCGAAACCGATCCCCTCGCTGGTGGAGCGGGACCAGGTGGACGACCCTGCCGGGCTGCGCGAGCACTGGCTGTCGCTCAGGGACACCCACGATTTCTTCCCGATGCTGCGCAAGTACCGGGTGTCCCGCCTCGGCGCGCTGCGCGCGGTCGGCGCCGACCTGGCCCAGGCCGTCGGCAACGACGCATGCGAAGCGATGCTGAAGGCTGCCGCCGACCGCGAGATCCCGATCATGTGCTTCGTCGCCAACCGCGGCATCGTGCAGATCCACTCCGGGCCGGTGTCGAAGCTCGCTCGCACCGGCCCCTGGTTCAACGTGCTCGATCCCCTCTTCAACCTGCACCTCGATACCTCGGCGATCCACGACACGTGGGTGGTGAACAAGCCGACCAGCGACGGCTGGGTCACCTCGATCGAGGCCTACGAGCCCGGCGGGCAACTGGTGGTGCAGTTCTTCGGGGCACGCAAGCCGGGCAAGCCGGAGCTGCCGTCCTGGCGCGAGCTGCTGACCGGCCTGTGCAAGACGCCGCTCGCCGCTTGAGCCGCCCTGCATCGCGCAGCATGGACCGCCGTCGTTTCCTCGGTGTCGCGCCACTGCTCCTCGCGGCATCCCGCTCGCAGGCGGACGTCCTGCCGCGGCGAGTCGTCTGCCTGGGCGGCACCGTGACCGAGATCGCCTTCGCGCTGGGGTGCGGCGCACGCGTGGCCGGCGTGGACGACTCGAGCGTGTTCCCTGCGGCCGCGCTGAAGCTGCCACGGGTGGGCTACTACCGCAGCTTCGCGGTGGAAGGCGTCGCGAGCCTCTCCCCGGACCTGGTGCTCGCCTCCGAGCATGCCGGGCCGCCGCAGGCCTTCGCGCAGCTGCGCGAGCTCGGCATCCCCATCGTCACCGTGCCTTCCGACCCTCTGGTGGACAGCCTGGTACGCGCGATCGGCATCGTCGCCGACGAGCTCGGGGCGTCTCGAGAAGGCGCCGCCCTCGCCGAGGAGATCCGCCTCGGCGTGGCGCGCGCGGACCAGCAGCGGCCGGGGGGCCCGCCGATGCGGGTGCTGCTGCTCAGCAGCCATACCGGGCGGCTGCAGGCGGCCGGGCGCGAAACCGCCGCCGACGCGATGCTTGCGCTGGCCGGCGCGCGAAACGTCTTCGACTCGCAGAGCGGCTACAAGGCGATCTCGGCGGAAATGGTCGCCGCCCTCAAGCCCGACGCGATCGTCACCACGCGGATGACGCTGCGCGCCCTCGGCAGCCTCGACGCCTTCGTGGCGCAACCTGGCGTCGCGGTCACGCCAGCGGCCCGTAGCGGTAGGATCGTGGTCATGGAAGATCTGCTGCTCCTCGGCTTCGGACCGCGGCTGCCTCACGCGCTGCAGCGCCTGCAGGACGGCCTTGCCGGCCGTGCCGGCGCGGGCGGCTGAGAATCGCCCCATGCCGCCTGTGCACGTGATGGCCGGTGCCGCACCGGCGCACGGGTCCGCGCGCACCCGGTTCCGCTCCATCGCCGTGCTGGTCGCGGTGCTCTGCGCGCTGGTGCTGTGCGCGGCCGCGAGCGGCGCTGTCTCGATTCCGCTCGCGCGAGTGCCTGCGCTGCTCTTCGCCTCCGCGCTGGAGGCGGAGGAGGTGCTCTGGCGCAACGTGCTCCTGGAGGTGCGACTGCCCCGGGTGCTCTTCGCGGTGGTGGTCGGCGCGGGGCTCGCCATCGCAGGCGCGGCCATGCAGGCACTCTTTCGCAATCCGCTGGCCGAGCCCGGGCTCATCGGCGTGTCGCTCGGCGGCTCGCTCGGGGCCGTCTCCGCGATCGTGCTGCTGAGCTCGAATCTCGCGATCGTCGCGCCGAGTGCCTTTGTCGGCAGCCTTGCTGCTACCGCCCTCGCCTACCGGCTCGGGAGCCGCCAGCCCGGCGTGGCCGGCGTACTGTTGGCCGGCATCGCGATCAATGCCATCTGCGCCAGCCTGATCGGCTGGCTCTCGTTCCGGGCCGACGACACGCAGCTTCGCAACCTCACCTTCTGGAACCTCGGCAGCCTCGCTGGCGCGACATGGCCGCTCCTCGCGGGTACCGCGCCCTGGGTGGCGCTGCTGAGCTGGCTGCTGATGCGGAACTGGCGAGCGATGAACGCGCTGCTGCTCGGCGAGCGCGAGGCACAGCATCTGGGCTTCGCGTTGCGCCAGCTCAGGCGCCGCCTGATCGTGCTGGCGGCACTGCTGGTCGGCCCGCTCGTCTCGCTCACCGGCACCATCGGATTCGTCGGGCTGGTGGTGCCGCACCTGGTGCGGTTGAGCCTCGGCGCCGACCACCGCCTGCTGCTGCCCGCGACCGTCGTCGGCGGCGGCATTGCGCTCACGCTGGCTGACTGGCTCTCCCGCGTGGCGGTGATTCCGTCGGAGCTGCCGATCGGCATCGTCACCAGCCTCGTGGGCGGCCCCTTCCTGCTGTGGCTGCTCAGCCGGCGGACGGCCTGATGAAGCGATGCTGACGGCAGAAGACCTGGCCTGTGCCCGGGGCCCGCGCACCGTGCTCTCCGGCGTGTCGCTGGACCTGCCGCCGGGCGAGGTTCTCGGCGTGCTCGGCGCGAACGGAGCCGGCAAGACCACCCTGCTCGCAACGCTCGCCGGCGAGCTGAAGCCCGCCGCCGGAGAGCTGCGGCTGGGCGAGCAGGCGATCGCCTCCATCCGGCATCGGGAGCTCGCGCGCCGCCGCGCGGTGCTGCCGCAGGTCACCACGCCCGCGTTCGACCTGGAGACCCGCACCGTCGTCGCCATGGGCGCCTATCCGTTTCCCGAGCTCGCGCCTGACGAGGTGGATGCACTCGTGACCCGAGCGCTGCGGCTTGCCGATGCGAGCGACCTGGCCGACCGCCGGATCGCCACCCTCTCCGGCGGCGAGATGCAGCGCGTCCAGTTCGCCCGCGTGCTGGTGCAGCTGCTCGCGGCCCGGGAGCCCGGTGAGTATCGGGTACTGTTCCTCGACGAGCCGACCGCGGCGCTGGATCCCTTGCACCAGGCGACGCTGCTGCAGGCGGTCCGGGACATCGTCCGGGAGATGCGGCTCGCCGCGCTGGTGGTGCTGCACGACGTGAATCTGGCCGCCACCTGGTGCGACCGCCTGCTCCTGCTCGCCGCCGGCCGCACCGTGGCGCTGGATACGCCGGCCCGCGCGCTCACGGCCGCGCACCTGCGCACGGCCTACGCCATGTCCGCGACGGTGCTGGAGCATCCGCTGCGGCCCGGCACGCCGCTGGTCCTGTTCGGCGACGCCCCCGCCTGAGCGAGCCGCTACTTCGCGACCTTCAGGGTCCCCTTCATGAGCGAGGAGTGGCCGGGGAACGAGCAGAAGAAGGTGTAGTCGGCGCCGGCCTGCAGCTTGCTCACGTCCACCGTCACCGTGTCGCTCTCCCCGCCGCCGAGCATCTTGGTGTGGGCAAGCACCCGCGCGTCGCCCTTGGGCAGGTAGTCGTTGGCTGCACCTGCCTTGATGGAGGCGGCCACGACGGGCTGCATGTCCGAAGTCTTGGTGAGCACCCAGTTGTGCCCCATCGCGGCCTTGGGCAGCTTGCCGACGTGCTTCAGCGTGACCTTGTACTCCTTGCAGCTCGCGGGAATCTCCAGGCTGGTCTTGTTGAACTTCATCTGGTCGTTGCCTTCGATCTGCGTCTCGCATTGCTGCGCCATCACGGGCGCGGCGAGCAGCGTGGTGAGGGCGATTGCACAGAGTCGTGCCACGTTCATTCGATTCTCCTTCTTGGTCGTCAGGACAGGCTACGGGCGCCACTAAAAGCTGTATGGTAAATATACCTTTTGGCAGGCCGGCACGCAAACGAGCACGGCCGGCAGGAAACACGCCTGCCTGCCACCCATTGCCGGCTCGCCCTCCGGCCACCTTGCCATCATGCTCCGCCGCCAGCGGAGCCGAAAGAAAAAACCCTTGATCTCCCCAGGAAGATCAAGGGTTTGCCGGAACGGCGGGTAGCCCCGCCGGACGTCTTCA
Organism: Pseudomonadota bacterium; assembly: GCA_023388075.1. Taxonomy (GTDB): domain Bacteria; phylum Pseudomonadota; class Gammaproteobacteria; order Burkholderiales; family Burkholderiaceae_E; genus Lautropia. The sequence continues at coordinate 10,949 of JAEWGX010000089.1, read as the reverse complement.
CATGTGGTCGATCATCACCTGCCCGAAGCCGGAACACGACACCTGGGTCGCGCCTTCCATCAGCCGGGCGAAGTCGTAGGTGACCTGCTTGGAAAGGATCGCCTTCTCCATCGAGCTGATGATCAGGTCGGCCGCCTCGGTCCAGCCCATGTGCCGCAGCATCATCTCGGCCGAGAGGATCTCCGAGCCCGGGTTGACGTAGTCCTTGCCCGCGTACTTGGGAGCGGTGCCGTGGGTGGCCTCGAACATCGCCACCGTGTCGGACAGGTTCGCGCCCGGCGCGATGCCGATCCCGCCCACCTGTGCAGCCAGCGCGTCGGAGACGTAGTCGCCGTTCAGGTTGAGCGTGGCGATCACCGAGTACTCCGCCGGGCGCAGCAGGATCTGCTGCAGGAACGCATCGGCGATCACGTCCTTGACGACGATCTCCTGGCCGCCCTTGGGGCTCTTGAAGCTCAGCCACGGTCCGCCGTCGATCGGCTTGGCGCCGAACTCCTTGGCCGCGAGCGCGTAGCCCCAGTCGCGGAAGGCACCTTCGGTGAACTTCATGATGTTGCCCTTGTGGACCAGGGTCACCGATGGCTTGCCGTTGTCGATCGCATACTGGATGGCCTTGCGCACCAGCCGCTCCGTGCCTTCGCGGGACACCGGCTTGATGCCGATGCCCGAGGTGGCGGGGAAGCGGATCTTGGTGACGCCGAGCTCGTCCTGCAGGAACTTGATCAGCTTCTTCGCCTTGTCGGTCTCCGCCTCGTACTCGATGCCGGCGTAGATGTCCTCGGAGTTCTCCCGGAAGATCACCATGTTGGTCTTCTCGGGCTCGCGCACCGGCGACGGCACGCCCTTGAAGTACTGGATCGGGCGCAGGCAGACGTAGAGGTCCAGTTGCTGGCGCAGCGCCACGTTGAGCGAACGGATGCCGCCGCCGACCGGCGTGGTGAGCGGCCCCTTGATCGACACGACGTACTCCTTGACCGCCTCGAGCGTCTCGTCGGGCAGCCAGACGTCCGGACCGTAGACCTTGGTGGACTTCTCGCCCGCGTAGACCTCCATCCAGTGGATCTTGCGCTTGCCGCCATAGGACTTGGCGACAGCCGCGTCCACCACCTTCAGCATCACCGGCGTGATGTCGACGCCGGTGCCGTCTCCCTCGATGTACGGGATGATCGGCTGGTCCGGGACATTGAGCTTGGAGTCCTTCGCGACTGTGATCTTCTCGCCTGCTGCCGGGATCTTGATGTGCTTGTACATGTTCTGGTCTGGACCTCTTTCTGGCGCGGAAATCAGCCGCGCTTGACGGATGGGGTGGGCGTGACGCAATCGGTGATTATGCCAAATGCCGGGTGCCACAGCGGCGTCCGCCCCTGGCGCGCCACCCCCGGCCTGCTAAAGTCACGGCATGACGCGCCGTCGAATTCCCCGCCCCGCCACGAGCCTGACCGCGCTCGCCGCCTCGATGACCCTGGCCGCCTTCGCCGTGTTGCCGGTCGTCGTGCCGGCTTCCGGGCTCGCGCTCCTGCCATCGATGGTCGCCGCGCAGGAAGCAAAGCCGAACCCGACCCTTCCGCAGGTATTCCTGCAGGCAGGTATCCATCGGATCAAGGCAGAGGTGGCGGAATCACCCGCCGAGCGCGCGCGGGGGCTGATGCTGCGCAAGTCGCTTGCGCCCAACAGCGGCATGCTGTTCGTGTTCCAGCAGGCCGCGGTGCACTGCTTCTGGATGAAGAACACGCTGATCCCGCTCAGCATCGCCTTCCTCGAAGGCGACGGCACCATCGTCACCCTCGCGGACATGCAGCCGCACGACGAGTCGAGCCACTGCCCGGCGCGGGCGGTGAGCTATGCGCTGGAGATGGAGCAGGGTTGGTTCGCCCGCCGCGGCATCGAGGTGGGCGACCGGATCGGCGGCCTGCGGCCGGCGAAGTAACCGCGCGGACGGCGGCGACGGACCGCAGCCTCGCGGCCCGCCCACCGGCCGGACCGACCCGGCCGGGTTTCGGGAACGCGCGCGACGGCCGGCGGGCCGTCGCTGCGGACGCTCAGGTCCGCTTGCCGGCGATCATGCCGTAGACGAACAGGACGATCAGCGCGCCGACGATGGATGCGATCCATCCGGCGCCGTCCCCCTGCTGGTACCAGCCGACGGCACTGCCGAGGAAATTGGCGACGGCCGCACCCGCGATTCCGAGCAGGGTGGTGAGCACCAGCCCGATCTTCTGCTCGCCCGGCATGATGGCCCTGGCGATCAAGCCCACGATAAGGCCGACGACGATCATCTGGATTATGCCCATGAGTCTGCTTCTCCTAGGGAGGTTGGTGGCGGAAGGCCATGTCTTTTCACTGTAGCGTAGCCTCGGAACCGGCTCCAGGATTTACCACCATTCTGTTGTCCCCCGGAGTCAGCGATGAAACAGGCCATGAAGCGTCGGCAAAACTTACTGCTCGGCTCCGCGGCGGTCAGCCCAGGTTCTTCTGCGCGAAGTCCCAGTTCACCAGCGACCACCAGCTCGCCAGATAGTCCGGGCGGCGGTTGCGGTAGTCGATGTAGTAGGCGTGCTCCCACACGTCGCAGGTAAGCAGCGGCTTGTCGGTCGTGGTGAGCGGGGTGCCGGCATTGCTGGTGTTCACGATGTCGAGCGAGCCGTCCGGCTTCTTAACCAGCCAGGTCCAGCCCGACCCGAAGTTGCCGGCCGCGGACTTGTTGAACGCTTCCTTGAACTCGGCGAAGCCGCCCCACTTCTTGTTGATCCCGTCGGCCACGGCGCCCTTGGGCTCGCCGCCGGCATTGGGCCCCATGCAGTTCCAGTAGAAGGTGTGGTTCCACACCTGCGCGGCGTTGTTGAAGATGCCGCCGGAGGATTTCCGCACGATGTCCTCGAGACCCATGTTCTCGAACTCGGTCCCCTTGATCAGGTTGTTGAGGTTCGTGACGTAGGCCTGGTGATGCTTGCCGTAGTGGAACTCGAGCGTCTCCTTGGAGATGTGCGGCGCGAGCGCGTCGAGGGCATACGGCAGCGGGGGGAGTTTGTGTTCCATGGTGTTCCTCTCGAGTCTTTGGGTTCTTGGTCTGCCGCAGGGCGGAACGCTTCGCTCCGGCCGCGGTGTCCTCCCGTATTCTAGGCCGCCGCTAGCCGACGGCACTTCCCATGCCCGGATCCACCCGCACCCGCAGCTCGCCCTCGGCCAGCTCCACCGCGAGGGGATCGCCGGCACCCACCTGCCCCGCCGCGCGGACGACCGCGCCGTGACCATCGCGCACGATCGCGTAGCCTCGCTCGAGGACTGCCCTGGGGTTGTAGGACGCAAGCGCGGCCGCCTGGCGATCGACGCGCTGGCCGGCATCCTCCAGACGCTTGCGCTGAGCGCGCGCCAACGCATCCCGCAGTGTCGCGAGGCGCTGCCCCGGCAGATCGATCGACGGCGCTCTCAGCGAGCGCGACGCGAGCAGCAACCGGCCGTGCGCGCGCTGCACGTCCTGCCGCATGGAGCGTTCCATGCGCGAGGCCGCGCGCTCGAGCCGCTGCTCGCGTTCCCGCCACTGCTCGGCGGGGGAACGCAGCAGGCGTGCCGCGATGTCCAGGCGCTGCTCGCCCCGCTCCGTCGTGGCGAGGATCGCCCGGCGCAGGCGCTGTGCGGCCCGCGCCAGCCGCTGCAGGCTCTGCACCCGATCCGGGCTCACCAGCACCGCCGCGGCCGTGGGCGTCGGCGCACGCTCGTCCGCGACGAAGTCGGCAAGCGTGAAATCGGTCTCGTGGCCCACCCCGCTCACCACCGGCAGCCGGCTTGCGGCGATGGACCGCGCAAGCCGCTCGTCGTTGAACGCGTCGAGATCCTGCAGCGAGCCGCCACCGCGTACGAGCAGGATGACATCGCACTCGGCGCGCCGGTTGGCCACCTGCAGGGCGCGCACCAGCTCCGCGGCCGCGCTGGCTCCCTGCACCGAGGCGGGATAGATGATGACCGGCACCTGCGGCGCGCGCCGTCGCAAGGTGGTGAGCACGTCGCGCAGCGCCGCCGCCTGCGGCGAGCTGACCACTCCGATCACCTGGGGCGCGGGCGGGATCGGCCGCTTGCGCCCGGCATCGAACAATCCCTCGGCCTGCAGCAGCGCCTTCAACCGGAGGAAGCGCTGGTAGAGGTCGCCGGCACCGCCCGTGCGCATCTGCTCGACGCCGAGCTGGAAATCCCCGCGCGCCTCGTAGAGCGAAACCCGGCCGAGCACCTCGACCTGGTCTCCCTCGCGCGGCTGGAAGCGGACCGTGCGCGCCGCGCTGCGGAACATCACCGCACGCACGCAGGCGTTGGCATCCTTCAGGGTGAAGTACCAGTGCCCGCTGGTCGGACGGGACAGGTTGGAGATCTCGCCTGCGACCCAGACCATGCCGAAGCTGCCCTGCAGGACGTCGGAAACCGTCCGGTTGAGCTGGGAGACCGTCAGGATTCGCCGCGTCGGCTGGGGATTTGCCGGCTCGAACCCAGGTAATCCGGGGGTTTCAGGACGAAAACTATCCACAAACCGCACCAATGCTGGGGATTGCCGATTCCGGACTAGGCCGTAGCGGCCGGAATTTGGCCACATGGCTGCAACTTCCTGATAACACGGGGTTTATTTCCTATCCAGTTGACCTACCGTCAAATCGCGCGCTTGGCAAGCGCCCAGTAATTCCAAGGCTCGGCAGGCCGTATCCACAATCTTGTCCACAGGGTCGGTGGAACACCCGGCCGACCCAGGCGCGGCTGGCGCCAGTGCACGGGCGCGGCGCGGTCGACTTGCCCGCAGCGGTAAAAAAACCCGACAATCCGGTCCGTGCCGATGTGGTGCGGCGCGCGAGGCACACCCGTCCCGTTCGTCCGTTGGAAGTTGCACTCCATCCCAGGCTTCTGCCCGATCCACGAGAACTGGACCAACATCCCGGCTGGACGCCCGTGCCGGACGTGCCGGGCCCCCACCGTCCCGTCGAGCGCGCGCCGCGGCCCCGCGGATCCATGCAACTTTGGAGCTGAAACTTGTTTTCGATCATCCAGGCCGCCGGCTGGCCTATCTGGTTCCTGATTATTGCCTCGATCGTGACCGTGGCGCTCATCATCGAGCGCAGCATGACCTTGCAACGCCGTCGGATCGTGCCGGCCGGCATCCTCGAGGAGGTCGTCACCCTCTATCGCAACCGGCAACTCACGCCGGAGATGGTGCAGCGGGTGGAACGCTCCTCGGCCCTCGGCCGCATCATGGCGAACGGCCTTCGCCATGAGTACGAGCCGCGCGAGATGATGAAGGATGCGATGGAGCAATCGGGCCGCGCGGTGGCGCACGAGCTGGAGCGCTACCTCCCCGCGCTCGGCACGCTGGCCACCGTCTCGCCCCTGCTCGGCCTCTTCGGCACGGTCATCGGCATGATCGAGATCTTCGGCGCCCAGGCGCCGACCGGCACCAATCCTGCAGCGCTCGCGCACGGCATCTCCGTCGCCCTCTACAACACCGCCCTCGGCATCGCGGTGGCGATCCCGGCGCTCATCGCCTACCGCGTCTTCCGCGCCCGCGTGGACGACTTCATGGTGGAGATGGAGCAGCAGTCGCTGCGCATGGTGGACCTGCTCAAGGGAGCGCGTCGGTGAACTTCCGTCGCGCACTGCGCCGCGAGGAGCCGGAGATCAACTTCATCCCGTTGATCGACGTCCTCCTGGTGATCCTGATCTTTCTCATGGTGACCACCACGTTCACCCGCTTCAGCGAGCTGCAGGTGAACCTGCCCTCGGCAAGCGGCGAGGAAAGCGTCGAGCGCCCTGCCGAGCTGGTCGTCGGCGTGGCCGCCGACGGCCGCTACACGCTGGACCGGCGACCGGTGGCGTTTCGCGATCCTGCCGGCCTCGCGCAGGCCCTGCAGAGCGCGGCCGCCGGCCGGAAGGACCCGATCGTCATCATCTACGCCGACGCCGGCGCGAGCCACCAGGCGGTGGTCAACGTGCTGGAATCCGCCCGGCTGGCAGGACTGGCCAGGGTGACCTTCGCCGCGCAGTCGGGCGCAGCGACCGCCCGTTGATCGGCGAGCGCCTGCGCGGCCGGCTGGAGGCCTGGCTGCAGCGGGTGTGGTTCCACCAGCCCGAAGCCACCGCGGCGGACCGCCTGCTTGCCGCGCTGGCGGCGCCGCTCGCGCTGCCGCTCTCCGGGCTCGTCGCGGCCACTGCGCGCCGGCGCCGGCGGCTTATCCGTCGCCAGCATCCCGGCGACGGCGCCGTGCCGGTGGTGGTGGTGGGCAACCTGGTGGCCGGCGGCGCCGGCAAGACCCCGCTCTCGGCGGCGATCGCGCTCGGCCTGCAACGGGCCGGCCTGCGTCCCGCCCTGCTCTGCCGCGGATACCGTTCGGCCGACGGCGCTCCTTTGCTGGTTACCCGCGACAGTGACGCCGCATCGGTCGGCGACGAGGCGATCGTGCTCGCTCGCGACACCGGCCTGCCGGTCGCGTCGGGAAGGGATCGCGCGGCCGCCCTGGCGTTGCTGCTGCGCACCCATCCGGATCGTGACGTGGTGGTGAGCGACGATGGCCTGCAGCACCGCGGCCTGCCGCGCCGGATCGAGCTGGTGGTCGTGGACGACCGCGGCTTCGGCAACCGCCGCTGCCTTCCCGCCGGCCCCCTGCGGGAGCCGGCGGATCGACTGGCGTCGGTGGATGCGATCGTCGCGACCGGCAGCCACGCCGCGGACGAGGCGGTGCGGGAAGCGTTGGCAGGGACGGCCGCCGGCGAGCCGGTGCAGCGGTTCCGCTCGGTGCTGGAGCCGCGCCGCTGGCATCGCCTCGATGGCGGGGCCGAATGGGACCTGGAGACGTTCGCCCGCCTCGTCGCGGGACAGCGCCTGGCAGCGGTCGCGGGGATGGCGCGCCCCGAGCGGTTCTTCGAGACGCTGCACCGGCTGGGGCTTGCCGCCGACTGCCATCGCCTCCCGGACCATGGCCATATCGACCCTGCCTGGCTGGCCGGGCTGGCTGCCGACCGGATCCTGATGACCGGAAAGGATGCCGCCCGCTGCCGCGGCTTCGCACCGGAGCTGCTGGCCCGGTGTGCCTGGCTCGAGGTGGCCGCGGTCCCGGATCCGTCGCTGCTAGAATGGCTGGGTGCCACGCTGCGCCCCGCCGCCGCGTAGCCAGCCGGCAGCCGCGCCGCCCGGTGGCGCCACGGACAAGGACGATGGACTCAAGATTGCTCGATATCCTGGTGTGCCCGGTCTGCAAGGGCCCGCTGCGCCTGGATACCGAATTCCGGACGCTGGACTGCCACGCGGATCGACTCGCGTTCCCCATTCGTGACGACATCCCGGTGATGATCGACTCCGAGGCGGTGGCCCTGGACGCCAAGGCCACGTTGCGCCCTGCCCCGGGCAGCGGCGCCGACTCCGCCGGACCCCCGCCCCCGCCCTTCTCCGCGGCCTGAGCAGCCGAGCCGCAGCGCCGTGCCCGGCTTCGTCGTCCTCATTCCGGCGCGACTCGCGTCGACCCGCCTGCCCGACAAGCCGCTCGCCGACATAGCCGGCAAGCCCATGGTGGTGCGCGTGGCCGAGCAGGCACGCCGCAGCGCCGCCAACCGCGTCGTGGTCTGCACGGACAGTGACGTCATCGCGGCCGCGGTGCGGACCGGCGGCTTCGAGGCGGTCATGACCCGCGCGGACCATCCGTCCGGCACCGACCGGCTGGCCGAGGCCGCGATGCGCCTCGACCTTGCCGACGACGCCATCGTGGTGAACCTGCAGGGCGACGAGCCGGAGCTGCCGCCGGCGCTGATCGATGCGGTCGCCGGCGCGCTCGCCGACGATGCGCAGTGCGCGATGGCGACCGTGGCGCACGAGATCGACGAGCTGCGCGACTGGTTCAACCCGAACGTCGTGAAGGTGGTGCTGGACGGGCGCGGCCGCGCCCTCTACTTCTCGCGCGCGCCGGTGCCGTTCCACCGCGACGGCCTGAAGGGCTTCCCCGAAGCGGTCGACGGCGAGCGGGCGCGCGCCGCGCTCGCCCAGGCCCGGCCGCTGCGCCACATCGGCCTCTATGCGTACCGGACCGCGTTCCTGCGCGAGTACGCGGCCATGGCCCCCGCGACGCTGGAAAGCATCGAGGCGCTGGAGCAACTGCGCGCGCTCGCTGCCGGCTTCGCCATACGCGTCGTCGTCGTCCCGCAGGCGCCTCCGGCAGGCGTCGACACCGCCGAGGATCTCGCCGCCGTGCGGGCGCGATTCGCGGGGGCCTCGCGTTGACCCTCGGTCCAGATTCCGCCACACTCCCGTCCGTCCGAAACCGATACAGGAAGCCACATGCAGGTAGGTAAATGCGCTTGATCCTCCTGGGCCCGCCGGGTGCCGGCAAGGGCACCCAGGCGGCGTTCATCAAGGAGCGCTATGGCATCCCGCAGATCTCCACGGGCGACATGCTGCGCGCCGCGGTCAAGGCCGGCACTCCGGTCGGGCTGGCGGCGAAGAAGGTGATGGACTCGGGCGCACTGGTCTCGGACGACATCATCGTCGACCTGGTCAAGGATCGGCTGACCCGGCCCGACTGCGCCAACGGCTACCTGTTCGACGGCTTCCCGCGCACCATCCCGCAGGCCGATGCCATGAAGGAGGCCGGCATCGGCCTCGACTACGTGCTCGAGATCGACGTCCCGGATGCCGAGATCATCGACCGCATGAGCGGACGCCGCGTCCATGCCCCGAGCGGGCGTACCTACCACGTCCGCTTCAATCCGCCGAAGGTCGAAGGCAAGGACGACGAGACCGGAGAGGACCTGATCCAGCGCGACGACGACCGCGAGGAAGTGGTGCGCAACCGGCTTGCCGTATACCAGGCCCAGACGCGGCCGCTGGTGGACTACTACACCCGGTGGGCGGCGAGCGGCGAGCCCGGCGCCCCCAGGTACCGCCGCATCTCCGGGCTCGGCTCGGTCGATGCGATCCGCGACCGGGTCTTCGCCGCCCTGTCTACCGAAGACAGCCAAGACAGTTGAGGGGTGCGAACGCCCCGAGCCGGTCGCCGGAGATCCTTCCTGCCGCGCCGGATCGCGTTCCGATCGCCGCTCGTTTCCGACCACAGCAACAACCAAAGCAAGAAAGCAATGATGATTTCTAGAAACCCGGAGGTTAGATCATGACTGGAACCATGACCGCGGCAGTCTGGTTCGCGCTCCTGTGCGGCGTCGGCGCCGTGCTCTACGGCTACTACTCGAGCCGCTGGATCCTCGGCCTGGACGCGGGCAATCCCCGCATGCAGGCCATCGCCTCGGCCGTGCAGCAGGGCGCCAAGGCGTACCTGAACCGGCAGTACCGGACCATCGCCATCGTCGGCGTCGTCATCTTCCTGATCATCGGGTTCGTCCCGGGCCTTGGCTGGTCCACGGCGATCGGCTTCGCCATCGGCGCGATCCTCTCCGGCGCGACCGGGTTCATCGGGATGAACGTGTCGGTGCGCGCCAACGTGCGCACCGCACAGGCGGCCACCCGCGGGCTCGAGGAAGCGCTCTCCGTCGCGTTCCGCGGCGGCGCCATCACAGGTCTGCTGGTCGTGGGCCTCGGGCTGCTCGGCGTGGCGGGCTTCTTCTACGTGCTCGTGAGCGGCACGTCGATCGATTCGGCGGGACCGGCCGGCCTGCACGACGTGCTGAAGCCGCTGGTCGGCCTGGCCTTCGGCTCCTCGCTGATCTCGATTTTCGCCCGCCTCGGCGGCGGCATCTTCACCAAGGGTGCCGACGTCGGCGCCGACCTGGTGGGCAAGGTGGAAGCCGGCATCCCCGAGGACGACCCGCGCAACCCGGCGGTGATCGCCGACAACGTCGGTGACAACGTGGGCGACTGCGCCGGCATGGCCGCCGATCTGTTCGAAACCTATGCGGTCACCGTCATCGCCACGATGCTGCTGGGCAGCCTGATGCTGAGCGAGGCCGGTGCCAATGCGGTGCTGTACCCGCTGGTGCTGGGCGGGGTGTCGATCATCGCCTCGATCATCGGCGCACTGTTCGTGAAGGTGAAGCCCGGCGGCTCGATCATGGGCGCGCTGTACAAGGGCGTGATCGTCTCCGGCGTGCTGGCGGCCATCGCGTTCTATCCCATCACCACCGGGCTGATGAGCGACAACGTGCATGGCCCGCTGGCGCTGTACGGCTGCGCGCTGATCGGCCTGGTGCTGACCGGCCTGATCGTGTGGATCACCGAGTACTACACCGGCACCCAGTACAAGCCGGTGCAGCACGTGGCGCAGGCCTCGACCACCGGCCACGGCACCAACATCATCGCCGGCCTGGGCATCTCGATGAAGTCCACCGCGCTGCCGGTGGTGGCGGTGTGTGCGGCGATCTGGGGTGCGTATGCGCTGGCCGGCCTGTACGGCATCGCCATCGCCGCCACGGCGATGCTGTCGATGGCCGGCATGATCGTGGCGCTGGATGCCTACGGCCCGATCACCGACAACGCCGGCGGCATCGCCGAGATGGCTGAGCTGCCTTCGGACATCCGCGACATCACCGACCCGCTCGATGCGGTGGGCAACACCACCAAGGCGGTGACCAAGGGCTATGCGATCGGCTCGGCAGCACTGGCCGCGCTGGTGTTGTTCGCTGATTACACGCACAACCTGCAGGCGGCCAACCCCGGCCAGGAGTTCCGCTTCGACCTCAGTGACCACACGGTGATCATCGGCCTGCTGATCGGCGGCCTGATTCCCTACCTGTTCGGCGCGATGGCAATGGAAGCGGTCGGCCGCGCGGCCGGTGCGGTGGTGGAGGAAGTGCGGCGCCAGTTCCGCGAGATCCCCGGCATCATGCATGGCACCGGCAAGCCGCAGTACGACAAGGCCGTGGACATGCTGACCCGCTCGGCCATCCGCGAAATGATCGTGCCTTCGCTGCTGCCGGTGGCCGTGCCGGTGGTGGTGGGCCTGCTGCTGGGGCCACGCGCGCTGGGCGGCCTGCTGATCGGC
>JAEWGX010000068.1 GCA_023388075.1 Pseudomonadota bacterium | reverse complement strand
TCAGGTCGCTGAAGTTCATCCAGATGAAGAACGCCTTGCCCACGATGTTCTTCTCCGGCACGAATCCCCAGTAGCGGCTGTCCAGGCTGTTCTCCCGGTTGTCGCCCATGACGAAGTAGCTCCGGGGTGGCACGATGCAGGTCAGGCCGGCCGGCGAGTACGTGCAGGCATCGCCCATACGGCCTCCTTGCATGGGCCTTATGAGAGTCGGATTGTTCAAGTCTGTCAATAGCTTATGCGGGACTTCTCCCAAGGTCTCTAGGTATTGGGGAACGTATCGGCCCTGCTCCGTATCGTAGAACTCGCCCGCCGGAACCAGCGGAACCTCTTCGTCGTTGATCACTAACCTGTTGTTTCTTATGGTGACTTTGTCTCCGGGCAGGCCGACCACCCGCTTGATGTAGTCCACCGATTCATCCAGGGGGTAGCGGAAAACCATCGTGTCGCCCCGCGCGGGCGAGCCGACGTCCAGCACTTTCGTGTGGATGACCGGCAGCCGGACGCCGTAGGTGTACTTGTTCACCAGGATCAGGTCGCCGACCAGCAGGGTCGGGATCATCGAGCCGGAAGGGATCTTGAAAGGCTCGAAGAGGAACGAGCGGAGCAGGAACACGACGATGAACACCGGGAAGAGCCCGGCGGTGTACTCCAGCCAGGCGGGACGCCGGATGGCGGCCTCGCGGATCTTCAACCGGGTGTCCGCGCTGGGCGTGGCCCCGCGCGCGGCCATCTCCTGCTCCCAGGTGGCTACGCGCCGGGCCGCCTCGCGGCGGCGGCCGGGCGCCAGCACGAAGACGTCGAGCAGCCAGATGCAGAGGGTGAAGACGGTCAGCAGGAACAGGATCAGCGCGAAGTTCATGGGCATGTTGGCAGCGGAATGGAACCAGTGGCAGGCGACGTCCCGCCGAACCCGTTGGGGCGCATGCTACAGGGGCTACGAGGCCTGGAGGACGGCCAGGAACGCCTCCTGGGGAATCTCCACCGAGCCCACCTGCTTCATGCGCTTCTTGCCGGCCTTCTGCTTCTCCAGGAGCTTGCGCTTGCGGCTGATGTCTCCGCCGTAGCACTTGGCCAGCACGTTCTTGCGCATGGCCTTGATGTTCTCCCGGGCGACGATCTGGCTGCCGATGGCCGCCTGCACCGCCACGTCGAACATCTGCCGCGGGATGAGCTCGCGCATGCGGGCAGCGACCTCGCGGCCGCGCGCGGTCGCGTTGGAGCGATGCACGATGACCGAGAGCGCATCGACCTTGTCGCCGTTGATGAGGACATCCAGCTTGACGACGTCCGACGGGCGGTACTCCAGGAACTCGTAGTCCATGGAGGCGTAGCCCCGCGAGACCGATTTCATCCGGTCGAAGAAGTCCATGACGATCTCGCTCATCGGCATCTCGTAGGTGAGATGCACGTGGCGGCCGTGGTAGGCGAGATCCTGCTGGACCCCGCGCTTGCCGGTGCACAGCGTGATCACCGGACCGACGTACTCCTGCGGCACGAAGACGACCACCTTGACGATCGGCTCGCGGATCTCCGCGATCCGCGGGGACTCCGGCATGCGCGCGGGATTCTCGACCCGCACCACCTCGCCGTCGGTCATGACGACCTCGTACACGACCGTCGGGGCGGTGGTGATGAGGTCCATGCCGTACTCGCGCTCGAGCCGCTCCTGGACGATGTCCATGTGGAGCATGCCGAGGAAGCCGCAGCGAAAGCCGAAGCCGAGCGCCTGCGAGGTTTCCGGCTCGAAGTGCAGGGACGCGTCGTTCAGGCGCAGCTTCTCCAGCGCGTCGCGCAGCGCCTCGTACTCGCTCGCCTCGATCGGGTAGAGGCCCGCGAACACGGAAGGTTTGATCTCCTTGAAGCCCGGCAGCGGCGCGGCGGCGGCCGGGTTCACGTGGGTGATCGTGTCGCCCACCTTGGCGGCCTTGAGCTCCTTCAGCCCGGTGATGACGAAGCCGACCTCCCCCGCGGAGAGCTCATCGCGTTCCACCGAGCGCGGCGTGAACACGCCGAGCTGGTCCACCGTCTGCGCCAGGTCCGCAGCCATCAGCCGGATGCGGTCCTTGACCGCGAGGCGGCCGTTGAACACCCGAACCAGCATCACCACGCCGACGTAGTTGTCGAACCAGGAGTCGATCACCAGCGCCTGCAGCGGCGCGGACGCATCGCCCTTGGGCGGCGGCATGCGGTTGACCACCGCCTCCAGGATCTCGTCGATCCCCATCCCGGTCTTGGCGCTGGCCGGGATGGCGGTGGAGGCGTCGATGCCGATCACGTCCTCGATCTCGGCCCGCGCGTTCTCCGGGTCGGCCTGCGGCAGGTCCATCTTGTTCAGCACCGGCACGACCTCGACGCCGAGGTCGATCGCGGTGTAGCAATTGGCCACCGTCTGGGCCTCCACGCCCTGGGAGGCATCCACCACCAGCAGCGCCCCTTCGCACGCCGAGAGCGAGCGGCTCACCTCGTAGGAGAAGTCGACGTGCCCGGGGGTGTCGATCAGGTTGAGCTGGTACTCCTGGCCATCGCTCGCGCGATAGCGCAGCGAAGCGGTCTGCGCCTTGATGGTGATGCCGCGCTCGCGCTCCAGCGCCATCGAGTCCAGGACCTGCTGCTCCATCTCCCGGTCAGACAGACCGCCGCAGCGCTGGATGAGCCGGTCCGCGAGCGTGGACTTGCCATGGTCGATGTGCGCGATGATGGAAAAGTTTCGGATGTTCTGCATGTCAGTGGCGCCCGGCCGCCCGAAGCCACTGACGCGCCCCCACGGGGGGCAGCGAACGAAGTGAGCGTGGGGGTAGTTTCATCTCAGTGGCGGCCGGGCCGCGGCCGCCCTGCGCCTATGGCTTGATCGGCAGGTACTGCGCGGCGTCGCCGCGGCGCACGAGCAGCACCAGCGACTTCTCGCGGTCCAGCTTGGCGACCAGGGCGCTGAACTGCGATGCGCTGCGCACTTCCTCGTTGTTGACCTGCAGGATCACGTCGCCGGGACGCACCCCGGCGCGCGACGATGGGCTGCCTTCGGCGACCGACTCCACCAGCACCCCCCCGCGGATGCGCAGCGCCTCGCGCTGCTGCTCGCCGAGGTCCGCCACCGCGACACCCAGCCAGGTGGCGCTCGCCTGCGGACCGCCCTGGGACGGCTCCCGGCTGCCGGCGCGCGCGGTGCGCTCCGGCGTCATCTCGCCCACGGTCACCGCGACGTCTCTCGCCGCGCCTTGCCGCCACAGCTTGATGCTCACCTTCGACCCCGGCTTGGTGCCCCCGACGATGCGCGGCAGGTCGCTCGAGCGCTCGATCTGCTTGCCGTCGAACTCCAGGATGATGTCGCCCACCTGCAGGCCGGCCCGGTCCGCCGGACCGCCCTGCTCTACGCTGCGCACCAGCGCGCCGACCGGCCGGTCCAGTCCGAGCGGCTCGGCGACGTCCTTGGTGACCTCCGCGATGCCGACGCCGATGCGGCCGCGCACCACCCGTCCGCTCGTGCGCAACTGGTCCGCCACCCGCATGGCCTCGTCGATCGGAATCGCGAAGGAGATGCCCATGAACCCACCGGTACGGCTGTAGATCTGCGAGTTGATCCCGACCACCTCGCCGGCCATGTTGATGAGCGGCCCGCCCGAGTTGCCCGGATTCACCGCGACGTCGGTCTGGATGAAGGGAAGGTAGTCGCCGGTCTCGCGGCCGAGCGCGGAGACGATCCCCGCGGTCACCGTGCTGTCGAGCCCGAACGGCGATCCGATCGCGAGCACCCAGTCTCCTACGCGCAGCTCCTGAGAGGCGCCGATCTTGAGCACCTTCAGGTTCTGCGCCTCGATCTTGACCAGCGCGACGTCGGTGCGCTGATCGGAGCCGACCAGCCGGCCCTTGTACTCGCGCTTGTCCGGCAGGGTGACATAGATCTCGTCGGCACCGTCCACCACGTGATGGTTGGTCAGGAGGTAGCCGTCGTCGGAGATCACGAAGCCCGAGCCGACGCCGCGCGGCACCTCCTGGCGCGGCCCCTCCGGGCGCTGCCCGCGCTGGCCCGGGCCGGGAATGGTGCCCGGCGGGAAGAACCGGCGGAAAAACTCGAAGAACGGATCGTTCGGATCCAGATCCGGCAACTGCGGTCCGGAGCGCGCGCTTGCCAGCTGCGTGGTGCGGATGTTGACGACCGCCCCGCCGGTGCGCTCCACCAGGTCGGCGAAGCTGGGCAGCACGAGGCGCTGCGCACTCGCCGTCTCGGGCAGGAACGCCGTGGCCAGGAGGGTGGTCAGGGCGAAGACGCCTGCCCGGAGAATGGTTGAGAACCGCTTCATGCTGACCTCGTGTTGGTTCGATGTGCGTTCAGGGAGCGCCGCAGCCAGACCTGCCAGCGCCGCAGGCCGTGCCACTGCTCCGGCGCGACGTCCGCCCTCGTCAGGAGCAGGCGGCAGTCCCGCCGGGCGCCTGCCGGCCGCAGCCTCACGAAGAGAACGTCTCCGAGGCGCCAGGCGCCGACGACCTCGGCCGGGACCGGTACCGCGCCCGGAGCGGTTGCGATACCGGCAGCGCCATCCGGCGCGACGACCAGCCGCAATGCCGCGCCCGTCTCCCGCGGGCTGCCAGGGAAACGCCGGCGCCCCGGTCGTGGCCCCGCGCCGGTTCGGCCCCGCCAGGACAGGTAGCAGGCGAGGCAGGCGATCACGCTGGCAAGCGGCAGCCACCAGCGGCGCGGGTCCGCGCCGATTGCCTGCGCCTCCAGCCATCCCGTCCAGGCCGACATCGACAGAGTAGCGCACATCGCCGCGGCGAGCGCCGAACCCATGCGGCCGGCCCCGCGCCGGGCGCCGGCTTCCACGTTCAGGGCAAGCGACATGGCCAGGCCCGGCGGAGTCAGCCGAACCGACGGATCACCAGCGTGCCGTTGGTGCCGCCGAAGCCGAAGGAGTTCGAGATCGCGACGTCGATGCGCATGGGCCGCGCCTCGTTGGCGCAGTAGTCCAGGTCGCACTCGGGATCCTGGTCGAGGATGTTGATCGTGGGCGGCGAGACCTGGTGGTGGACCGCCAGGGTACTGAACACCGCCTCCACGCCACCGGCGGCGCCGAGCAGGTGGCCGGTCATCGACTTGGTGGAGTTGACGACCAGCTTGCGGGCGGCATCGCCGAAGGCGAGCTTGATCGCGCCGGTCTCGTTCACGTCGCCGAGCACCGTGGAAGTGCCGTGGGCGTTGACGTACTGCACCTCGTCCGGATTGACGCGGGCATTGCGCAACGCGTTGCGCATCCCGCGATACGGGCCATCCATGTCGGGGGACGTGATGTGATGCGCATCCGCGCTCATGCCGAAGCCGACCAGCTCGCCGTAGATGCGGGCGCCACGCCGGCGCGCATGCTCGAGCTCTTCCAGGATGACGACGCCGGCGCCTTCGCCCAGCACGAAGCCGTCGCGGTCCTTGTCCCACGGACGGCTTGCGGTCTGCGGGTCGTCGTTGCGGGTCGACAGCGCGCGCGCCGCCGCGAAGCCGCCGACACCCAGCGGCGACACGGTGGACTCCGCGCCGCCCGCCACCATCACGTCCGCGTCGCCGTAGGCGATCATGCGGCCGGCGTCGCCGATGCAGTGCAGGCCGGTGGTGCAGGCGCTCACGATCGCGTAGTTCGGCCCCTTCAATCCCAGCATGATGGAGAGCTGGCCGGACACCATGTTGATGATGGAGCCGGGCACGAAGAACGGCGAGACGCGGCGCACGCCGCGGTTCAGCATCTCGACGTGGGTGTCCTCGATGAGCGGAAGTCCCCCGATGCCCGAGCCGACGAAGACGCCGATGCGCTCCGCGTTCGCTTCGTCCACCTCGAGGCCGCTGTCACGGAAGGCCTGCAGCGAGGCGGCCACGCCGTAGTGGATGAAGGTGTCGAAGTGGCGGGCTTCCTTGGGCGGCATCCATTGAGCGACATCGAAGCCCTTCACCTCCCCGGCGAAACGGGTCGTGAACGCCGAGGCGTCGAACCGCGTGATCGGGCCGATGCCGGAACGGCCGGCCAGCAGGTTGCCCCAGCCGGTCTCGACATCGTTGCCAACCGGCGATACCAGCCCGAGTCCGGTGATGACGACGCGGCGTTTGTCCATTCAGGCCTTCTGGTTGGCCTTCACGAAATCGATGGCCTGCTGGACGGTGGTGATCTTCTCCGCCTGCTCGTCGGGGATCTCGGTGCCGAACTCGTCTTCCAGAGCCATCACCAACTCCACGGTGTCGAGCGAGTCCGCGCCGAGATCGTCCACGAACGAGGAGGCATTCTTGACCTCCGCTTCGTTGACACCCAGCTGCTCGGCGACGATCTTCTTGACGCGCTGTTCAATGTCCGACATTTACGATTCTCCTGATGACCTGATGACCCGATGTCCGTGTGTGGCCGGCATGTTAACCGGCAATCGTTCCGCCGGCACCCACCGGGCGCCAGCCTTGCGTTGCACCTCTAATGAACGCACCGTGGATACTCTGGGTGGCCGATGCGCGTTGCTCCAGGACCATCGTCGGGAACGGCTGTTACAAGGCCGCCGGCTTGCGGCGAGCGGAAATTGTATCAGCGCCCTGACGCCGTCGCGGTGCGTCGAGGCGACCGGACGTGACCGCCTCGAACACCCTGGGCCGATGCCCTAGGCCATGTGCATGCCCCCGTTGACCGGCAGCGTGATGCCGGTGATGTAGGCGCCGCCCTTGGCGGCGAGGAAAGCCACCGCGGCGGCGACATCCTCCGCCTGGCCGAGCCTGCCGAGCGGTATCTGCTGCGTGAGCGAAGCCACCTGCTCGGCGGACAACGCGCGCGTCATGTCGGTATCGATGAAGCCGGGCGCGACGCAGTTCACCGTGATGCCGCGACTGCCGACCTCGCGGGCGAGCGCCCGCGTCATGCCGGCGACGCCGGCCTTCGCGGCCGCATAGTTGACCTGCCCGGCATTCCCGGACGATCCGACCACCGAGGTGATGTTGACGATGCGGCCGTGGCGCTGTTTCATCATCGGCCGCAGCACCAGCCGCGACAGCCGGAACACGGCGGTCAGGTTGGTGTCGATCACTTCCTGCCAGGCCGAGTCCTTCATCCGCATCGCGAGGTTGTCGCGGGTGATGCCGGCGTTGTTGACCAGGACGTCGAGCCGTCCATGCTGCTCGACGATGCGATCCACCAGCGCCTCGCAGGCGGCCGCGTCGACGACGTCGAGCACCGCGCCCGTGCTCGCGCCCGGCAGCGCTGCACCGATGCGCTCGGCCCCCTCCTGAGAGGTGGCGGTGCCGACGACGAGCGCCCCCTGCGCGGCCAGCTCCGCCGCGATGGCCGCGCCGATGCCGCGCGAAGCGCCCGTGACGAGCGCGACCGAACCGGAGAGCGGTCCGGCGCCGGGAGTGCCCGAGTCCACCTCGGTCGAAGCTGCGGCAACGGTCATTTGAACGACTCCAGGGTCTGAGCGAGAGAGGCGGCGTCGTGCACCGAGTCCGTCCGGGCCTGCGGGGCGATGCGCTTCACCAGGCCGACCAGCACCTTGCCGGGACCGAACTCGACGAAGCGGTCCACGCCGCGCTCCGCGAGCGCCTGCACCACCTCGACCCAGCGCACGGGCCCGTAGGCCTGTCGTACCAGCGCGTCGCGGATGCGGGCCGGATCGGACTCCACCGCGACGTCGACGTTGTTCACGAGAGGTATGCGCGGCACGCGCACGTCGATGCCGGCCAAGGCTACGCGCAGCCGCTCGCCGGCCGGCTCGAGCAGCGACGAGTGGAACGGGGCGGACACCGGCAGCGGCAGCGCCCGCTTCGCGCCCAGTGACCTGGCCGCGTTGCAGGCACGCTCGACCGCCGCCTTGTGCCCGGCGATGACGACCTGCGCGGGCGCGTTGAAGTTGGCCGGCGCGACCACCTCGACGCTGCCGTCCGGGCCTCGCCGCGCCTGCGCGCACGCCTCTCGCACCTGGTCGTCCGAAAGGCCCAGGATCGCCGCCATCGCTCCGACGCCGACCGGCACTGCTTCCTGCATCGCCTGCGCCCGCAAGCGCACCAGCCCGAATGCCGGCGCCGGATCCATCGCTTCGGCCGCGACGAGCGCGGTGTACTCGCCCAGGCTGTGGCCGGCGACGTAGTCCGGCTCGGGGCCGCCGTCGACTCGCCAGGCGGCGAGGCAGGCCAGCCCGGCAAGCAGCATCGCCGGCTGGGTGTTGACCGTCAGCGAGAGCTCCTCGGCGGGCCCGTCGGCGATCAGCCGCCCGAGTGGCATCCCGAGCACCTCGTCCGCGGTCTGAATCAGGCGCGCGACCTCCGGGCGGTGGGCGAGCGAGGAGAGCATGGCCACCGATTGGGAGCCCTGCCCCGGGAAAATGAATGCGACACTCATCGTTCTGCCTTGCCGGTCGTCTGCCGTGCCGGTCGTCGTCGTTGCTGCCTGTCGGCCCTTGGTCCCTGGCCCGGCTACATGCGGACCAGGTTCGCCCCCCAGGTGAAGCCGCCACCAACCCCCTGCAGCATCACCAGGTCGCCCGGCTTGATCCGGCCGTCCTCCATCGCGACCGCGAGCGCGAGCGGCACCGATGCGGCCGAGGTGTTGGCATGCTCGGCGACCGTGGAGACCACCCGCTCCTGCGGCAGGCCGAGCTTGCGTGCGGTGGCCGCGAGGATGCGCACGTTGGCCTGGTGCGGCACGAGCCAGTCGACTTCCTCGAGCCCGACGCCGGCGGCCTCGGCGGTCTCGCGCGCGACGTCGGCGAGCACGTTGACCGCGAGCTTGAATACCGCCTGCCCGTCCATGGTGAGGAACGGATGGCCGGTCACCTGGCCGCTGCAGACGTTCCCTGCGGTGCGCAGGATGCCCTCCTGCCGGCCGTCGGCATGCATGCGCGAGGCGAGGATGCCGGGCACCTCGTCCGCGACCAGCACCACCGCCCCGGCGCCATCGCCGAAGAGGACGCAGGTGGTCCGATCGTTCCAGTCCAGGATGCGGGAGAAGACCTCGGTTCCGATCACGAGGGCGCGGCGCGCGGTGCCGGTGCGGATCAGCCCGTCCGCCGTCGCGAGCGCGTAGACGAACCCGCTGCACACCGCCTGGACATCGTAGGCGGCGCCACCGGGGGTGCCGAGCGCCTTCTGGATCAGGCAGGCGTTGCTCGGGAAGACGAAGTCCGGCGTCGAGGTGGCGCAAACGATCAGGTCGATGTCGGACGCCCGCAGCCCGGCCGAGCGCAGCGCGGCCCGCGCGGCCTGGGCACCGAGCATCGAGCTGGTCACGTCCGGGTCCGCGAGCCAGCGCTGGCGGATGCCGGTGCGCGAGACGATCCATTCGTCCGAGGTCTCCACGCCCTTGCGCGCGAGCTCCTCGGCAAGCTCCTGGTTGCCGACACGCCGTGAAGGGAGGGCGCTTCCGACCCCCACGATGCGCGCGTATCGCGCCGCGCTCGGCTGTGGCGTCGTGCCCGTCGGTTGAGTGTTGGCGTTGCTCGTCATGAATGGCCCTGTGGACGCGGATCGGATGGAAGCAGAGGCGCGAAGAAGGCTCACCCGCGCCGGGTCATCGACGGACTGCGCGCCCCCGGCCGGTGGAGCTAGGCCGGATTGTCAATGATATCCGCTGCAGTGGCCGGCTTCGGCAGCGCGGCCCCGATGCGACCGATGAGATCGTTGCGCGCCGCGTCGTAGGCGCGTCGAAGCGCCGCCTCGAAAGCCACCGCGTCAGCCGAGCCGTGGCTCTTGATCACGATGCCACGCAGTCCGATCAGGCTCGCTCCGTTGTAGCGGCGATGGTCCGTGCGGCGCTTGAATCGGGCAAGCACCGGCCAGGCGAGCATCGCCATCAGCCTGGCCAGCGGGCTGCGCGAGAATTCCTCGCGCAGGAAGCCGCCGAGCATCTGCGCCACGCCCTCGGAAGTCTTGAGCGAAACGTTGCCGACGAAGCCGTCGCAGACGATGACGTCGACCACACCGCGGTAGATGTCGTTGCCTTCCACGTTGCCGGCGAAGTTGAGGCCCGTCGCCCGGATGAGCTCGGCCGCCTCCTTCACGACGTCGTTCCCCTTGATCGCCTCCTCGCCGATGTTGAGCAGGGCCACCGCGGGTCGCTCGCGACCGTCGAGCACGCTCACCAGCGCGCTGCCCATCACCGCGAACTGCAGCAGGTGCTGCGGGGTGCAGTCGACATTGGCGCCGAGGTCGAGCATCGTGGTGGCGCGGCCCTTCTGGTTGGGAAGCTGCGCCGCGATCGCCGGCCGGTCGATCCCCTCGAGCATCTTCAGCACGAAGCGTGAGATCGCCATGAGCGCACCGGTGTTGCCCGCGCTCACGCTGGCGTCGGCCTCGCCCTTCTTTATCAGCTCCACCGCGACGCGCATGGAGGAATCGCGCTTGCCGCGCAGCGCCTGGGCGGGCGCTTCGTCCATCAGGACGACCTCCGAGGCCGGGACGATGCGCAGGCGCTGCCCCGGCGGCGGCGCCTTGGCTCGCGTTTGCGCGAGCGCGGCCTCGATGCCGTCCGGCTGCCCGACAAGCATCACTTCGACGTCGGGGTGCGTCGCCAGAAACGAAAGGGCCGCCGGCACCGTGACCGGCAGCCCGTGGTCGCCGCCCATCGCGTCGATCGCTATCCGGACCGTCATGGACTGGCCTGGTCCGCCTGTTCCGCCCTAACGTGACCTATGCGCGCCGTACGCCCGGGCTGTCCGAACGTCTGGATGGCGCGCGCCGAGCCGATGCGACTACTCGTCCGACTTGGTCTTGACGACCTTCTTGCCGCGGTAGAAGCCGTTGGGGCTGATGTGATGGCGCAGGTGAACCTCGCCCGTGCCCGGCTCGATGGCTACCGGCGGCGGCGACAGGAAATCGTGCGAGCGGTGCATTCCCCGCTTGGACGGCGATTTCTTGTTCTGCTGGACGGCCATGGAAAACTCTCCTGATGCTGGGTAGCCTTGGTTGCCGGATGCCCGGCGCATTGCGCCGGTGCCCTGCCTGGTGCCTCGATGCCCTGGATAACGTCCTGGATACCGTAGTACCCCAGGCACCTCGCCGAGGCGAATCAGGCATTATACATCGGGAGGACAGGTTTCATGCACCGGCGACATCGGCAGGGCGAGGATCGCCTCGTCCTCCACCATGTCCGCCAGGTCCAGCTCCGGCGTCGCCGCGATCACCTCGACCGCGTCGGATTCACGGTCTTCCCGCTCCGCCTGGGATTCGCTCGCGGCCAGCCGGAAGCGGGTCTCGCTGACGATCTCGACCACCCGGACCGGCGCGAGGCAGCGGGCGCACGTCATCACCGGGGCGAAGCGGGTGCGGGCGAGCAGGAAATCACGCTGCCGCCCGAGCTCGTCCGGACCCACCGAACCCTCGACATGCCAGGCCAGCGCTCCATCGGCCGCGACTCCGGCACTGACGAGGCGGGTCATCAGCGCAAGCGGCGTGTGCCCTTCCACCTTCTGGCGTCGCCGCGCGAACGCGACCGGATCCACCTTCGGCGCGAGGCCGTCCCGCCCGGCTGCCCCGACCGGCACGCCGCCATGTCGCGCCTGATTCACGCTATCCTCCAAGGCCGTTCCCATCCCTTTGGCATTATGCCAACGCCGGCCAGATGACCCTCGTCCTTGCATCCGGTTCGCCCTATCGGCGCGAGCTGCTCGCGCGCCTTCGGCTCCAGTTCGAGGTGGTGGCGCCGGATGTCGACGAAACCGCCGCGGCGGGCGAGCGGCCGGCGGCGCTGGCCGCCCGCCTCGCGCGGGCGAAGGCGCAGGCCGTGGCCTCCTCCCGGCCGCGCGCGATCGTCATCGGCTCGGACCAGGTGGCGAGCCTGGATGGCCGGACTCCGATCGGCAAGCCCGGCACTCTGGCCCGGGCCCGCGAACAGCTCCGTGCCGCCTCCGGACGCGCGATGCAGTTCCACACCGCCTATGCCGTCGTGGCGCCGGGCCGGCCGCTCGTCGAGGCGATCGTGCCGGTGACCGTCCGTTTCCGCGAGCTGGACGCGGCCGAGATCGACCGCTACCTCGAGCTCGAGCAGCCGCTCGACTGCGCCGGCGCGGCGCGCTGCGAGGGACTCGGCATCAGTCTGCTCGAGGCGATCCACACCGAGGACCCGACCGCGCTGGTCGGCCTGCCGCTCATCCAGCTGGCCGGGACCCTGCGCGGGCTCGGCCTGTCGGTGCCTTGACGTCCCCCGAGCCGCCCGGGTCGACGGGCTCTCGCCGCGGCGGCCCAGGGCGCCTGATCCTCGTCCCGGCGCCGCTGGAGCAGGCGCCGCCGACCCGCCCCTGGCTGTGCGAGCCCGACCGCGAGCAGGTCGCCCGCCTCACCCGGTTCTACGTCGAAACTCCGAAAGTGGCGCGGGCGTGGCTGAAGGCGCTGCCGGTGGCCGCGCCGCTGCAAACGATCGAGCTGCGAGCGTTGCCGTCGGTCGCTGCCGCAGGCGGCACGAGGCTCGACTGGCGCGACTGGTTGGCGCCGCTCGCCGCCGGCGAATCAGTGGGGGTGATGTCCGACGCGGGCTGCCCGGGGGTGGCCGACCCGGGTGCGGCGCTGGTGCAGGCTGCGCACGATGCCGGCATCGAGGTCCATCCGCTCATCGGCCCCTCCTCGCTCCTGCTCGCCCTGATGGCCAGCGGGCTCAACGGCCAGCGTTTCACTTTCCAGGGCTACCTGCCGGTGGAGCGACCGGAGCGGAGACAGGCGATCGAGCGACTGGCCCAGCGCTCGGCTGCCGAACGGGAGACCGTCCTGCTGATCGAGACGCCCTACCGCAACCAGGCGATGGCCGAGGCGCTGCTCGAAGCGCTGCCTGCGGCCGCCCGCCTGTGCGTTGCGGTCGACCTGGCGGGCCCGGCGCAGTCCATCGCGACCCGTTCGATTCGGACCTGGCGCACCCGGCCGCCCGAGCTGCCGCGCAAACTGCCGGCGGTGTTTCTTTTCCTTGGCTGAGGAACTCGCTGATCCGGTCAGCGCAACCGCGGCTCCGCGCCGACCTGCGCCTCGCGCGCCAGCACGGCACCGACCGATGCCCCCATCCGCTTGGCCAGCCGCTCCACCAGGGTGCCGCGCCGGGTGAAGTCGACGATGTCCTCGGCCTTCACCACGTCCCGTGCGACCGAGGCGAGCGAGCCGAGCTCGTCGGCGAGGCCGAGCTCGATGCTGCGCTCGCCGGTCCAGAAGAGGCCGCTGAAGAGCTCCGGCGATTCCTTGAGCCGGGCCCCGCGGCCGTCGCGCACCACCCGGATGAACTGCTGGTGCACTTCGTTCAGCATGGCCTGCGCATGCGCCCGCTGCTCGGGCGCGACCGGCAGGAACGGATCGAGAAAGCCCTTGTTGCGACCGGCGGTGAGCAGCCGCCGCTCGACGCCGGCCTTGTCCATCAAGCCGGTCAGTCCGAACCCTTCGATGACCACGCCGATCGATCCGACCAGGCTCGCCTTGTCGACGAAGATGCGATCGGCCGCCGCCGCGAGGTAATAGCCCCCCGAGGCGCAGATCTCCTCCACGACCGCGTAGAGCGGAATCGCCGGATAGAGCTTGCGCAGCCGGCGGACCTCGTCGTTGATCCGTCCCGCCTGCACCGGGCTGCCACCGGGGCTGTTGATCCGCATCACGACCGCGGCCGTCTGCCGGTCCTCGAACGCATTGCGCAGCGCGGCGTTGACCATGTCGGCATCGACCTCGCCGCCGTAGGCGATGACCCCGTCGATCTCGATCAGCGCCGTGTGGCGGCCGCTGCTGCTGCTCTCGCCTGGTTGGAACCAGCCCACGCCGATGGCGAGCAGCAGGAGCACCACCCCGATGCCGAGGAGGCGAAAGAAGATGGTCCAGCGGCGCGCGCGCCGCCGCTCCACCAGCGCCTCGCGCGCCAGGTCCTCGATCAGCCGCCGCTGCCACACGGCATCGCTCGCGGCCGCCGCGGCCGGCGCCCGGCGTGGCGCGTCCGGGTAGGCCATCGGGGGAGGTGGCGGGTTCTCGTTCATCTCAGTTGTCCATTGGTCCGGGCCAGGTCACCGACGGATGACGCCGACGCGCGGAAGCGGCAGGCCGGCGGCATTCGCCCGACCGCGTCCTGCCGATAGCCGCTCCGATCGACCCGCCCACGGTTCCGGCCGAGAGAATAGCAGGCGGCAGCGGCGCAGGCAGGCCCTGGAACCGCCGGGACGGCGCGCCGCGTCACCCACCGTCGGCACCGAGCAGCGCCGCCAGCTCCGCGATGCTTGCGGCGATCGCGTGGGGCCTCGCCCGCGTGACGGCTTCTGCCGTGTGCGCTCCGTAGATCACCCCGATCGAGGCCGCCCCGAACGCATGCGCCATGCCGATGTCGTGACTGGTGTCGCCCACCATCACCATGCGCTCGGCTCCGACGCCGAGCTCTTCCGCGATGCTCGCGAGCATCCACGGGTTAGGCTTGGGCGGGCCCTCGTCGGCGCAGCGGCTGGCCACGAAGTGCCTTCCGAGTCCGGTCTGGGCGAGCGCCCGGTCCAATCCGGCGCGCGACTTGCCGGTGGCTACCGCCAACCGGAGCGAGCGCGAGCGCAACGACTCGAGCAGCTCCGCCACGCCGTCGAAGGGATGGTCGGCCGGCTTGGCCAGGAGGAAGTGATGGCGATAGCGGCCCGCGAACTCCGAGACCCTCGCCGGCGGCAGGTCCGGCACGGCGTAGCGCAAGGCGTCCTGCAGCCCCAGCCCGATGACATGCCGGGCGCGCTCCTCGGACGGCACCTCGAGCCCGAGGTCGCCGGCGGCTCCCCGGATGGCCTGGGTGATGGCATGGATCGAGTCCACCAGGGTGCCGTCCCAGTCGAAGACGACGACGTCGCGGCCCGCCACCCCGGACCCATCGCCAGGACGGTCCTTCATCCGAGCACCGAATCGATCGCCGCGGCAGCCACCTCGCGTTCCAGTCGCTCGAAGTCGGTGGGAAGCGGGCTTTCCAGTCGCAACATGCCACCGGCGACGGGATGCTCGAACCCGATCCGGGACGCGTGCAGGAACATGCGCTTGTGCCCCAACCGCTGCAGCACCTTGTTCAGGGCGAAGTCTCCGTACTTCACGTCACCGAGGATGGGGAAGCCGGCATGCGCGAGGTGCACCCGGATCTGATGCGTGCGGCCGGTCAGCAGCTCGCAATCGAGCAGGCTCAGTGCCGGCGGAAGCCCCGGTATGCCGGCGCTCGCGACGTGGCGGACGAGGCGCACGCGGGTGCTCGCCGCCTGGCCTTCGGCCTGGACGCGGACGCGGCGCTCGCCATCGGCGAGCAGGTAGCGATGCAGCGGAAACTGCAGCATGGCCTCCGCCCGCCCCCAGTGGCCCGCGACGATGGCGAGGTAGCGCTTCTGCACCCGACCGTCGGCCAGCGCGCGGTGCAGCGCGACCAGTGCCTTGCGCTGCTTGGCGACCAGCAGGATCCCGGAGGTGTCGCGGTCCAGGCGGTGGACCAGCTCCAGGAACGACGTCTGCGGGCGCGCGGCGCGCAACTGCTCGATGAGGCCCGCCTGGATGCCGCTGCCGCCGTGGACCGCGAGGCCGGCGGGCTTGTCCAACGCGAGCAGGGCCGCGTCCTCGTGCAGCACGGGCACCCGTCCGCGCGCGAGCGGACGGGCGGCACGGGTGGGAGGGCGCGCGGGATCGCGGTCGCCGGCGAGCGTTACCGGCGGTACCCGCACGTCGTCGCCCAGCGCGATCTTGTGCTCGGGTCGGCGGCGCTGCCCGTTCACCCGCACCTGGCCGGTGCGGATGATGCGATGGATCAAGCTGCGCGGTACCCCCGCCAGCCGGCCTTCCAGGAAGTTGTCCAGGCGCTGGCCGTCGCCCTGCTCGCCCACGACCAGGTGGCGGACCTGTCGCCCCGGCGCATCGCCGGCGACGATGCCCGGCTGCCGTCCGGCGTCAGGTTTTGCATGCAAGCGCTTCATCCAGATATAATTTTACGAGGTATCGGCCTGGATGGCGGTGCCTGGCAGCATGCGCATGCCCTTCCGGAATGTATCCCGGAGGTCGGCCCGGACGAAGGATCCGGACAAGAGCAGGTGCACGGGGACGCAGAACGCGTCTGTACCGGCACTCGCGCGGCCGGGCCCGGGATTCCCGCTCCCCGTTCCCCGTTCCTCGTGGCGCCCTGACCGGCTCGAAGCCGGCAATGCGCGCGACGATGGGGGTTAGGGACGCGATGACAGACGCCGGGCGCTTCGCCCGCCCTTCTGCCGTTGCCTGAAGACCTGGAACACAGTAACGCGGCGTCGAATTGTTCGGCGCGCGGGCAAGATCGAACGTCGATTCATTCGCACTGAAGAAATCGAACAAACGCACGGAGCGCCAGCGATGCCGGCCAGTGGCCAGACCGGCCGCAGGAATCGGTGTCCGGACCTGTTGAAACTGAATGCCAAGCACATGCCCGATGGACCGCCGGTCCCGAACGGTGACGCGCCCCGGCGGCCAAGATGCCCGCCCGAGCCCGCCTGGCTGTTCCTTTTCCGCCGCCGCCCCCTCGTCGTTTGATACGGTCGGGTAACTGACCGCGTTGCGTCTTGTTCGCTGGCTGCGCACGCCACGCCCGGGTGCGCACGTTGGAGTCGAGCATGAAACGCATGCTGTTCAACGCGACCCATTCAGAAGAGCTAAGGGTTGCGATCGTCGATGGCCAGAAGCTGATCGACATTGACATCGAGTCGGCTGGCAGGGAAAGCCGCAAGAGCAATATCTACAAGGGCGTGGTCACCCGCGTCGAGCCGAGCCTGGAGGCCTGCTTCGTCAACTACGGCGAAGAGCGCCACGGCTTCCTTCCCTTCAAGGAAATCGCCCGCTCGTACTTCAAGTCCGACGGCGACGGGGGCCGCGCCCGCATCCAGGACGCGATCTCGGAGGGACAGGAGCTCATCGTCCAGGTGGAGAAGGAGGAGCGCGGCAACAAGGGCGCCGCCCTCACCACGTTCATCTCGCTCGCGGGCCGCTACCTGGTGCTCATGCCCAACAACCCCCGGGGCGGTGGCGTCTCGCGCCGGGTCGAGGGCGAAGACCGGCAGGAGCTGCGCGAGACCATGGACAAGCTGGAGGTCCCGGCGGGCATGAGCATGATCGCCCGCACCGCGGGAATCGGCCGCTCCGTCGAGGAGCTGCAGTGGGACCTCAACTATCTCCTGCAGCTCTGGACCGCCATCGACAGCGCGGCCAAGTCCGCGCCCGGCGCCTTCCTGATCTACCAGGAGTCGAGCCTGGTGATCCGGGCCATCCGGGACTACTTCACGTCCGACATCGGCGAGATCCTCGTCGACACCGACGACATCTACGAGCAGGCCCGCCAGTTCATGGGCCACGTGATGCCCGACAGCGTCAACCGCGTCAAGCGCTATCGCGACAACACGCCGCTCTTCTCCCGCTTCCAGATCGAGCACCAGATCGAGACCGCCTACTCGCGGATCGTTCCCCTGCCCTCGGGAGGCGCGGTGGTGATCGACCACACCGAGGCGCTGGTCGCGATCGACGTCAACTCGGCGCGCGCCACGCGCGGCTCCGACATCGAGGAGACCGCCTTCCGCACCAACATGGAAGCCGCCGAGGAGGCGGCCCGCCAGATGCGCCTGCGTGACCTCGGCGGCCTCATCGTCATCGACTTCATCGACATGGAGAGCTCGCGCAACCAGCGCGAGGTCGAGCAGTGCCTGAAGGACGCGCTCCAGGTCGATCGCGCGCGGGTCCAGACCGGAAAGATCTCGCGCTTCGGCCTGATGGAGCTGTCGCGCCAGCGGCTGCGACCCGCGCTGAACGAGGGCACGCACATCACCTGCCCGCGCTGCAACGGTACCGGTGTGATCCGCGACGTCGAGTCCTCCGCCCTGCACGTGCTGCGCGTGATCCAGGAAGAAGCGATGAAGGAGAACAGCGCAGCGGTGCATGCGCAGGTGCCGGTCGAAGTCGCCACCTACCTGCTCAACGAGAAGCGCGCGGAGATCGCGAAGCTGGAGGCGCGACTCAAGGTCGAGATCGTCCTGATCCCGAACAAGTTCATCGAGACGCCGCACTACAAGCTCGAGCGGCTCAAGCACGACGACGACCGGCTGGCCACCTACCGCATGAGCTACACCATCGCGGACGGGCCGAAGGAAGAGGACGAGTACCTGCAGAGCAAGTTCGCCGCGCCGGCGGTCAAGCAGGAGGCGATGGTCAAGGGCGTCCGGGAGCAGTCCGCGCCCGCGCCGGTGCAGAAGCCGCCGGCGGCCTTGCCTGTGCCCGCACCGGCACCGGTTGCCGCCGCGGGGCCTGCGGCGTCGCCCCACGGCATCGTCGGCATGATCCTCAATCTGTTCCGCCGCCGCGCGGCCAACGAATCGACTTTGCAGCCCGGCGCGGCCGCCTCCGGCACCACCGAAGGCACGGCCCGGATCGGCCGTGGGCAAGCCAACGGCTCCGGCGAGGCCGGGGCACCGTCGGCCCGCAACGGTTCCGGTCGGGGGCGCGATGCCCGCGGCGATGGCCGTGGCGACCGGCGGCGCGACCGCGGCGAATCGCGCCGCGGCGAGCGCACTGAACGCGGCGAGCGCACTGAACGCGGCGAGCGC
>JAEWGX010000056.1 GCA_023388075.1 Pseudomonadota bacterium | reverse complement strand
TCCGCCAGTGGCCTGGGCATCCGGGCGCTCGCGAAGGCGATCGAGGACCAGGGCACGGAGGTGGTGGGTGGTTTCACCTACTTCGACGTGTCCATGGTCGCGAACCAGGCGGCGCGGGCCTCCGCGTTCATCGTCTCGATCGACGACGAGGAGATCACGGAGGAGGGGCCGGAGAGCTCGGCCATCGGGGAGCTGCGCAAGTTCATCCTGGAGACCCGCCGGCGCAACGCCGACGTCCCCATCTTCCTCTTCGGCGAGACCCGGACCTCGCAGCACATCCCGAACGAGATCCTGAAGGAGCTGCACGGCTTCATCCACATGTTCGAGGACACGCCGGAGTTCGTGGCCCGCTACATCATCCGGGAGGCGACCAGCTACCTCAACTCGGTCGCGCCGCCCTTCTTCAAGGCGCTGGTCCACTACGCCCACGATGGCTCGTACTCCTGGCACTGCCCGGGCCACTCCGGGGGCGTCGCCTTCCTGAAGAGCCCGGTGGGGCAGATGTTCCACCAGTTCTTCGGCGAGAACATGCTGCGCGCGGACGTCTGCAATGCCGTCGACGAGCTCGGCCAGCTGCTGGACCACACCGGGCCGGTCGCGAAGTCGGAGCACAACGCGGCGCGGATCTTCGGCTGCGACCACCTCTACTTCGTCACCAACGGCACCTCGACCTCCAACAAGATCGTCTGGCACTCGGGCGTCGCGCACGACGACGTGGTGGTGGTGGACCGCAACTGCCACAAGAGCATCCTGCACGCCATCGTGATGACGGGCACGGTGCCGATCTTCCTGCAGCCGACCCGCAACCACCTCGGCATCATCGGTCCGATCCCGAAGGAGGAGTTCAGCCCGGAGAGCATCCGCGCCAAGATCATGGCGAATCCGCTGGTCAAGGACAAGAATGCGAAACCGCGGGTGATGACGCTCACCCAGTCCACCTACGACGGCATCATCTACAACGTCGAGGCGATCAAGCAGCAGCTCGACGGCCACGTCGACATCCTGCACTTCGACGAGGCCTGGCTGCCGCACGCGACCTTCCATCCCCTCTACCACGAGATGCACGCGATCGGCGAGCGCCGCCCGCGCTCGAAGAGCTCGATGGTGTTCTCCACCCAGTCGACCCACAAGCTGCTCGCGGGCCTGTCGCAGGCCTCGCAGATCCTGGTGCAGGACTCGCAGTCGCGCAAGCTCGACCGGTACCGCTTCAACGAGTCGTACCTGATGCACACCTCGACGTCGCCGCAGTACGCCATCATCGCCTCCTGCGACGTCGCGGCCGCGATGATGGAGCCGCCGGGCGGCACCGCGCTGGTTGGCGAATCGATCTCCGAGGCGCTCGACTTCCGCAACGCGATGCGCAAGGTCGGCGACGAGTACGGCGACTCCTGGTGGTTCCCGGTGTGGGGGCCGGAGAGCTTCGAGCGCAACGGCGACGGCG
Source organism: Pseudomonadota bacterium (assembly GCA_023388075.1). Lineage (GTDB taxonomy): Bacteria > Pseudomonadota > Gammaproteobacteria > Burkholderiales > Burkholderiaceae_E > Lautropia. The sequence continues at coordinate 66,550 of JAEWGX010000056.1, read as the reverse complement.
GCCGGCGCGACGACTGGATGCTGAAGTCCTCGGACAAGTGGCACGGCTTTGGCAGCCTGCAGCCGGGCTTCAACATGCTCGACCCGATCAAGGCCACGGTCATCACCCCGGGGCTGGACATCGACGGCAACTTCCACGACGACGGCATCCCGGCCGCCGTGGTCACCAAGTACCTCGCCGAGCACGGCGTGGTGGTGGAGAAGACGAGCCTCTACTCCTTCTTCATCATGTTCACCATCGGCATCACCAAGGGTCGCTGGAACACGCTGGTGACCGAGCTGCAGCAGTTCAAGTCCGACTACGACCAGAACCAGCCGCTCTGGCGCGTGATGCCGGAGTTCGTCGCGGCCAATCCGCGCTACGAGCGCATCGGCCTGCGCAACCTCTCGCAGCAGATCCACGAGGCCTACAAGAGCCACGACGTCGCCCGCGTGACCACCGAGATGTATCTCTCCGAGATGCAGCCGGTGATGAAGCCATCCGATGCCTACGAGTGCCTCACGCACGGCCGGGTGGAGCGGGTGCCGATCGACGACCTCGTCGGCCGGGTCACCACCATGCTGGTCACGCCGTATCCGCCCGGCATTCCGCTCCTCATCCCCGGCGAGCGGTTCAACAGCACCATCGTGGAATACCTCAAGTTCGCCCGCTCCTTCAACGAACGCTTCCCGGGGTTCCACACCGATGTGCACGGCCTGGTGACCGCCGAGTCCAACGGCCGGCTCGAGTACTTCGTCGACTGTGTCAAGGGCTGACGGGACGTCCCCCAGGCTGACGGCGGAGCTGGCCGACCCGGCCCGGGTGCTGGAGCCGTCGGTGCTCGGACTGCTCCAGACCGTGCTGCTGCCGCGCCGGCCGCCGTTCGATCTCGCTGCGCTGCGGCTCGCCCACCAGGCGAGCCAGGCGCTGTTCGGCGGCGAACCGGTCGGCGTGGCCACGATCGACGGCTTCACCATCGACCCCGATCCGGCCCGCGGCACGCCCAGGCTGGCGGTCCGCCGGTACCAGCCGCGGCCGGGGTGCCGGCGCGCCATCGTCTGGCTCCACGGCGGCGGCTGGGCGACCGGCACGCTGGACGGCTACGATGCCGTCGCCCGCGCGCTCGCCGTCGACTGCGACAGCCAGGTCCTCGTGGTCGACTACCGGCTCGCGCCGGAGTCGCGCCTGCCGGCAGCCATGGAGGATTGCACGGTCGCGCTTGCGCAGATCGCTCGGCAGGCGGACCGCTTCGGCATCGATCCCGCCCGCATCGTGCTGGGCGGCGACAGTGCGGGGGGCCACCTCGCGATCGGAGTTGCGCGCCGGCTGCCGCGCGTGGCCGCCGCGCTGGTGCTGGCGTATCCGGTCACCGACGCGCGGATGCTGCATCCGTCCTATGGCCGCTACGCCGACGGGTTCTACCTGAGCGCCGCTCAGATGGCCTGGTTCTGGGAGCAGTGCCTGCCGCCGGGCGCGGACCTGGAGGATCCCGACCTCTCGCCGCTGCTCGCTCACGACCTGCCGGCGCTGCCGCCCACCCTGGTCATGACCGCCGAATGCGACGTGCTGCATGACGAGGGGCTCGCGTTCGCCGGCGCGCTCGCCAACGCGGGCGTGCCTCACGCGTACCTGGAAGTCCCGGGCATGATCCACGGCTTCATGCGGTTCCGGGGCCTGCTCGAGCAGTCGCGGGCGTTGCCTGCCAGGATCGGGGCGCTACTGGACGAGTGGCGGATCTGAGCGCCCCTCCTCGGGGGCGCCTGTGATCAGGCGGCCCGGTCGACGTCCGGCGGGCGGGGCGGGCTCGCGTCGCGGCGAACCAGCATGGTGCCGGCAGCCACGTCGTAGAGCGTCTGCCGGCGCCGGTTGCAGAATCCCCAGAGGAAGGGTACGGGCAGCAGGATCAGCCAGAGGGGCGAGGACTTCCAGGTGAAGCCGAGCAGGCCCCAGAACAGGGCCGAGGCGACCAGGTAGCGCCAGGCCGCGCGCGCATGGCCGAGCGGCAGCCCGCTGCCGGCGACGACGAGGGTGACGCCCATGGTCTTCATCGGCAAGGTGCGGCGGCCGCGGCTCCAGAACCAGGTGAAATAGGCGCCCAGCACCAGGAACATGTACACCTGGAAGGCGGTGCGCAGCGGGCCGTCGCCACCCTTGAAGCTCGTCACCGCGGAGAAGCCGTAGCCGAAGAAGAAGACGATGCCGAACAGGATGACCGATTCGTAGAGCGTGCTCATCAGCCGGCGCCAGAGGCCCGCGGGCGCCTCCGCCGATGGGACGGCGATCACCTACCGGCCGTCGTTGGTGGTCGCGGGGACCAGCGCCGGCGATTCCGGCTTGAGCTGCCCCGGCACCCGCGGCAAAGGCTGGGAGGCCTCCTTGGCGAGGCCGGTCGACGCCCCGGCGTGACCGGCGGCCGTGTTGCTGGTGCTGCCGGCGCGGCGCAGCACCTCCCGCTGCTCCTGGGTCATGGACTGGTAGTTGCGCCACTCCTGGGCCTTCTCCTTGGCGGAGAGCTCCTTGGCCAACCGGAAGTTGGCGCGCGCGGTGGTGCGCTGCTCGGGCGAGAGGTTGGCCCACTCCAGGATGCGGCGCTGCGCCTTGACCCGGCGCTCGGCGGACATGCGGGGCAGCTTGTCCGCCAGGGTGACCCAGGCCTTCTTCTCGGCGGTGGGCCAGGTGTTCCATTCCGGGGCGAAGGGGGCGAGCGCCGCCTGCTGGGCTGGCGTCAGGTCCATCCAGAGCGGCTCCAGCAGGCTGACGAGCGACGGGCGCTCGGGTGGAGGCGAGGTCCGGTTCTCGATCGGCGCCGGGGACTGCCTGCTGTCGTCGAGCGCCTGGGGACTGCCGGGCAGCTCGGCCGCATCCGGACGATTGGCATCGGCCTGGGCAAGCCCGGGGGCCGGCAGCGAGAGCAGCGCTAGCCCGCAGACGAGCGAGCCGAGGAGGGCGGGCGACCGGGCCGCGGCGACCATCCCGGCGGCACGATCTCCCGGATGCGAGGCCACCTCCGGGGGCACCGTGGGCGACCCGGACGCGGAGCTGCGCTCGACGCGGACCACCGGGCGGCCTACCGGCGGGTGTTCTTGATGTAGACGCCGAAGCCGTGGTCGGCGTAGGCCACGAGCGGCAGCTCGTCCGTGAGGAGGGCCGAGTCGATCGCGGCGATCTCCTCCACCGATTGCTCCTGCTGGACGGCGTCGACCAGGAAGACGCCCAGGACCAGCAGCAGTGCCGGGATGGCCGTGGCCGAGACGCGCCACCACAACGGCGGCCGGTCGCTCGTGAGCGGGGAGTCCGCCCGGGAGGGCGCCGGGCGCGGGGTCGGCTTGGCCGCGGCCAGGGCCGTGGCCCGGGCGGCCGCCAGTCGCTCGGCAATGCGCGGGGACAGCTGCTCGGTGGTCCGATCCAGCCTGAGGCAGATCTTCTGGGCTAGGGCGTGCTCGTTCTTCATAGACTGATACCTTTGGCTCGCAGCGCGTTGGCGAGCGTATGGGTCGCCCGGGAGCAGTGGGTCTTGACGCTGCCTTCGGAGCAACCCATGGCCGCCGCGGTCTCGGCAACGTCCATGTCCTGCCAGTAACGCATGATGAAAGCCTCGCGTTGACGCCTGGGCAGGCGCTGGATCTCCGCCTCGATGATCCGCACCACCTGGTCGCTTTCTACCAGATGAGCGGCGTTTTCCGCCGTTTCGACGCCGTCCACGGGGGAAAGTGTCTCCAGCGGATCGAACTCCGACCCCTCCCGGTCGCTCTCGCCCGGCTGCAGGGACGAGAGCAGCGTCGTCCACAGGTTCCGCACCTTCTGGCGCCGGAAGTGATCGTGGATGACGTTCTGCAGGATGCGCTGGAAGAGGGGGGGCAGCTCCGCGGCCGGCTTGTCGGCATACTTCTCGGCGAGCTTCAGCATGGCGTCCTGGACGACATCGAGCGCCACCTCGTCGTCGCGCACGGCATACACGGCCTGCTTGAATGCCCGTCGCTCGACCGATGCCAGAAAGTCCGAGAGCTCCTGACGCGTCGCCATAAACCGAAGATGCTAGCAGACGAGCGTTGTCCCCCGCCGGTCTGCTAGCATGTCGCCGCGCGGGCGGTCGCCCGCGCAGTCCCGTCCGATGCACGCCCACAAGGCGCGCGGGAGGCGGCCATCGAACGTCCGGGCGCCGTTGCCAAGGCCTGTCTCGATGCGGAGGAGAGAGCCGCATTGGGGCCGGCGGGCGGAAATCCCGGTCAACGAGGAAGCATCATGGAAATCACCGGCGCGGAGATCATCGTCCGCTGTCTCGAAGAAGAAGGCGTCAAGCACGTCTTCGGCTACCCTGGGGGCGCCGTCCTCTACATCTACGACGCCCTCTACGCGACCAAGAGCCTGGATCACATCCTGGTACGGCACGAGCAGGCGGCGGTCCATGCCGCGGATGCCTATTCGCGCTCCACCGACAGCGTAGGCGTCTGCCTGGTCACCTCCGGGCCCGGCGTCACCAATGCCGTGACCGGCATCGCCACCGCCTACATGGACTCGGTGCCGATGGTCATCCTGAGCGGCCAGGTCCCGACCCACGCGATCGGCGAGGACGCCTTCCAGGAATGCGACACCGTGGGCATCACCCGCCCGTGCGTCAAGCACAACTTCCTGGTCAAGAACGTGAAGGACCTCGCGACGACCATGCGCAAGGCCTTCCACATCGCCAGAACCGGCCGCCCCGGCCCGGTCCTGGTCGACATACCGAAGGACATCAGCCGGGACAAGTGCCGGTTCGAGTACCCCAAGGCGATCTCGATGCGCTCCTACAACCCCGTCTCGAAGGGGCACCAGGGCCAGATCAAGAAGGCGCTCCAGCTCATCCTCGCGGCCGAGCGGCCGATGATCTACGCCGGTGGCGGCGTGATCCTGGGCAATGCCTCGAAGGAGCTGAACCAGCTCGTGGACCTGCTGGGCTTTCCCTGCACCAACACGCTGATGGGGCTGGGCGGCTATCGGGCGAGCGACCCGAAGTTCGTCGGCATGCTGGGGATGCACGGCACCTACGAGGCGAACATGGCGATGCAGCACTGCGACGTGCTGGTCGCGATCGGGGCGCGCTTCGACGACCGGGTCATCGGCAACCCCAAGCACTTCGCCCAGAATCCCCGCCGCATCATCCACATCGACGTCGATCCCTCCTCGATCTCTAAGCGGGTCCGGGTGGACGTGCCGATCGTGGCCGACGTGCGCGAATGCATGGTCGACATGATCGAGCAGATCGAGGCGCAGTTCGCCGCCGGGCACAAGACCAACACCCGCGCCCTGCAGGCCTGGTGGCAGCAGATCAACGAGTGGCGCAAGAAGGACTGCCTCAAGTACGACCGCAACAGCCGGCTGATCAAGCCCCAGTACGTGATCGAGAAGCTGCACGAGGTCACCCGCGGCGAGGCCATCATCACCTCGGACGTGGGCCAGCACCAGATGTGGGCCGCCCAGTTCTATCGCTTCGACAAGCCGCGTCGCTGGCTCAATTCCGGCGGGCTCGGGACGATGGGCGTCGGCCTGCCGTACGCGATGGGCGCGCTCGTGGCGAACCCCGGCACCCAGGTCGCCTGCGTGACCGGCGAGGGCTCCATCCAGATGTGCATCCAGGAGCTCTCCACCTGCAAGCAGTACAACCTGCCGGTGAAGATCGTGAACCTGAACAACCGGTACCTCGGCATGGTGCGCCAGTGGCAGGAGCTGGAGTACGAGAAGCGATACTCGCACTCCTACATGGAAGCGCTGCCGGATTTCGTCGCGCTGGCCGAGGCCTACGGCCATGTCGGGATCCGCGTGGAAAGCTCGGCCGAGGTCGAGGGCGCGCTGCGCGACGCGTTCGGCAAGTACAAGGACCGCCTGGTCTTCCTCGACATCATCACCGACCAGACCGAGAACGTCTGGCCGATGGTCCAGGGTGGCAAGGGCCTCACCGAGATGCTCCTCGGTGCGGAAGACCTCTGAGGAGCGCGACGCGATGAACCACATCATCTCCGTGCTGCTCGAGAACGAACCCGGCGCGCTGTCGCGCGTGGTCGGCCTCTTCTCCGCCCGTGGCTACAACATCGAATCCCTGACGGTGGCGCCCACCGAGGACGTCTCCCTGTCGCGCATGACCGTTGTCACCAGCGGTTCGGACGACGTGATCGAGCAGATCACGAAGCACCTGAACCGCCTGATCGACGTGGTCAAGGTGACGGACCTGACCGACATCAGCTTCATCGAGCGCGAGCTCATGCTGATCAAGGTGCGCGCAGCCGGCAAGGACCGCGACGAGATGAAGCGCATGGCCGACATCTTTCGCGGGCGGATCATCGACGTGACCGACAAGACCTACACCGTCGAGCTCACGGGCGATTCTGCGAAGCTCGACGCTTTCATCGCGGCACTGGATGAGAGCGCCATTCTGGAAACGGTCCGCACCGGAAGTTGCGGCATCGCACGCGGCGAACGCGTGCTCAAAATCTGAACACAGGGTGTGAAAATGAAAGTCTTCTATGACAAGGACTGCGACCTCAAGCTGATCAAGGGCAGGAAGGTCGCGATCGTGGGCTACGGGTCGCAAGGCCATGCCCACGCCCTCAACCTGCACGACTCGGGCGTGAAGGTCAGCGTGGGCGTGCGCAAGGGCGGTCCCTCCGAGGAGAAGGTGAAGAAGGCCAAGCTCCCGGCGCTCTCGATCGCCGAGGCCGTGAAGGACGCCGACTTCGTGATGATGCTGATGCCCGACGAGCACATCGCCGCCACCTACCAGAGCGAGATCGAGCCGAACATCAAGGAAGGCGCGACGCTCGCCTTCGCGCACGGCTTCAACGTCCACTACGGGCAGGTCACGCCGCGCGCGGACCTCGACGTCGTGATGATCGCGCCCAAGGCGCCCGGCCACACCGTGCGCTCCACCTACGTGGCCGGCGGCGGCGTGCCGATGCTGGTGGCCATCCACCAGGACAAGTCGGGCACCGCGCGGGACCTGTCGCTCTCCTACGCCTGCGCGATCGGCGGGGGCAGGGCGGGGATCATCGAGACCGATTTCCGGGAAGAGACCGAGACGGACCTCTTCGGCGAGCAGGCGGTGCTCTGCGGCGGCACGGTGGAGCTGATCAAGGCCGGCTTCGAGACGCTGGTGGAGGCCGGCTACGCGCCCGAGATGGCCTACTTCGAGTGCCTGCACGAGCTCAAGCTCATCGTCGACCTGATCTACGAGGGCGGGATCGCCAACATGAACTACTCGATCTCCAACAACGCGGAGTTCGGCGAGTACGTGAGCGGCCCGCGGATCATCGACCAGCGCAGCAAGGCGGTGATGAAGGAGATCCTCGCGGACATCCAGACCGGCGAGTACGCCAAGCGCTTCATCCTGGAGAACCGAGCCGGGGCGCCGACGCTCTCGGCCAAGCGGCGCATCACCGGCGAGCACGAGATCGAGGTGGTCGGCGAGAAGCTGCGCGCCATGATGCCCTGGATCAAGGCCAACAAGCTGGTGGACAAGTCGCGCAACTGAGCCAGCCGCAGGACCGGGCCGGGCCTTGCCCCGGCCCCGACCGCCTGGCTTGCGTCATGCGCGATGCGGCGGTGTAATCGGTACTATGAACGAAGCAGTGACAAAACCCGGATCGGCGCAGTCCCGGGTCGAGCCCGATGGGGTCAAGGCGGGCGGGGCCGCCTCCGAAGCGGCCGCGCCGCCCCTGCCGGCCGCCGCGCCCGTCGCCCCGCTGGTCACGCGGCTCTCGCCCACCTGGCAGGACTGGGTCACCACCAACATCATGCGCGGCTGCGTGGATGCCGACATGCACCGTGTCATGGTGGAGAACGGCTTCGATTCCCTCTTCGCCACGCATGCCCTGGGCGTCGTGCGCTCCATGACGGAGCGGGTCAAGGACCAGGTGGTCGCGGTCGGCACCGACTACAAGTCCGACCCGATCCGGCTGCCGGCAACACCGCGCGTGCGCGCGCATGACCGCGACGTGAGCATCGTGTTCGCGCTGGCCAATCCCAATGTCGCGGTCATCGACGGCCTGCTCTCGGATGCCGAGTGCGAGAAGCTGATCCAGCTCACCAACGGCCGCATGAAGAGCTCCGAGGTGGTGGACCGGCAAAGCGGCGGCAGCTACCAGAGCAATGTCCGGCGCAGCGAGGGGTGCCACTTCAACCGCGGCGAGAACGCCATCGTGCAGCGCGTGGAGCAGCGCATCGCCGCGCTGACGCGCATCCCGGTGGACTGCGGCGAGCCGTTGCAGATGCTTCACTACGGCGTGGGCGGCGAGTACCTGGCCCACCAGGACTTCTTCGACCCTGCCGACCCCGGTACCGAGGTGCTGACGCGCGTCGGCGGCCAGCGCATCGCCACCCTGGTGATCTACCTGAACGACGTGCCCGAGGGCGGCGACACCCATTTCCCCGAGCTCGAGCTCTCGGTCAAGCCGAAGAAGGGCGCCGCGGTCTACTTCGAGTACGTGAACAGCGCCGGCGAGCTGGACGCGCGCTGCCTGCACGCGGGTACGCCGGTTGCCAAGGGCGAGAAATGGATCGCCACCAAGTGGCTGCGGCAGCGGCCCTATGTCGGCAACTGAACCGGCAGCGCATCCGCCAGCGGATCCGGACGGTTCCCCCGCCGCAGTCGACGCTTCGCGGGTGGACGGCGTGAACGCCCCCGAGGGCATGGAACCCGACCAGGCGCCGCCGCGGCGGCGCCGGTTCCGCCTGCGCCGCAATCGTGCCGCGTTCGATCGCGTGAGCGTCACGGCGCCGTCCGCGGCCGAGGAGCTCTTCGCTCCCAAGCCCGGCTTCACGCCGGTGGCGGGGCGCCGCCGTGGCGTCTACATCCTTCCCAACGCCTTCACCACTGGCAACCTGTTCGCCGGTTTCTACGCCATCGTGATGGCGATGAACGACCAGTTCGCGGCCGCCGCGATCGCCATCTTCTTCGCGATGTTCCTCGACAGCCTGGACGGGCGGGTCGCGCGGATGACGAACACCCAGAGCGCATTCGGCGAACAGTACGACTCGCTCGCCGACGTGATCTCCTTCGGCGCCGCGCCGGCCGTCGTCGTCTATTCCTGGGCGCTGAAAGGGATGGGCAACTGGGGCTGGCTCGCCGCCTTCATCTACGTGGCCGGGGCTGCGCTGCGGCTCGCCCGCTTCAACACCAACATCGGCGTGGTGGACAAGCGCTTCTTCCAGGGACTGCCGAGCCCGGCGGCGGCCGCGCTGGTGGCGGGCTTCGTCTGGATCATGACGGACCTGCGGGAAGCGCGCTGGATCACGGCGGCGGGTACCGACCTGGATTGGCTCGCCTGGATCGTCACTGTCTACGCCGGCCTCACCATGGTGTCCAACTCGCCGTTCTACAGCTTCAAGGACATCAACTTCCGGCGCAGCGTGCCGTTCATCTTCCTCATCCTGCTGGTGCTGGGGTTCGTGCTGATCTCCTCCGACCCGCCGCTGATGCTGTTCTCGCTCTTCGTCGTCTACGGCCTTTCCGGGCATGTGCTGCTGCTGTGGCGATGGAGCCGGGGCCGGCAGCAGGGGCGCGCCGCCGCGCCCGGAACGACGGTGCAGGCGACGCCGGCGCGAGAGGCACCGGATCGTCGCGACGAGCCACCATCCGGCGGCCAGTCGGTTTGACCCTCTCAGCGGCGGGACGATAGAATCGAGAGTTACCTGCCTTTCGGCCGGTACCGATTCCGAGTCCCTGATGTCCGATACCTCCAAGCCTGCGAACGCGCCTTCCGTACCCGGGGCAGCGCCTGCCGCGCCCAGCGACGGGCGGTCGGGCGCGCGCCAGCCGCTCGTCATCGGCAACTGGAAGATGAACGGCGATCTCTCCGGCAACGAGCGCCTGCTCGGGGCCCTGCGGGCGCAGCTCGACCGCGCGCTGCTGGACCGGGTCGGCGTCGCGGTGTGCCCGCCGTATCCCTTCATCAGCCAGGCGGCCACCTGGCTGGGCGACACCGGCGCCCAGTGGGGCGCCCAGGACGTCGCCTCCCAGGAGAACGGCGCCTTCACCGGAGAGGTCTCCGCGCGCATGCTCGCGGACCTGGGCTGCGTCTGGACGCTGGTGGGGCATTCGGAGCGGCGCCGGCTGTTCGGCGACACCGACGAGGTGGTGGCCCAGAAGGCAGGGCGGGCGCTCGAGCATGGCATCCGTCCGGTGGTGTGCCTTGGCGAGGAGCTGCAGGAGCGCCAGGCCGGCATCACCGAGGAAGTGCTGGGGCGGCAGCTGGACGCGGTGCTGCCGGTCCTTGCGGGGCGTGGCCCCGCGGACTACGCGCTGGCGTACGAGCCGGTCTGGGCGATCGGCACGGGGCTGACGGCTTCGCCGGAGCAGGCGCAGGCAGCGCATGCGTTCCTGCGCGCGCGGCTGGCCGGGGGCGGCGCCGCTGACGCGGACAAGGTTCGGATCCTCTACGGCGGCTCGGTAAAGGCGGCCAATGCCATCGATCTCTTCGAGCAACAGGACGTCGACGGCGGCCTGATCGGCGGGGCGTCGCTGGTCGCCGACGAGTTCGTCGCCATCTGCAAGGCCGCGGCGGTGGCCGCATCCGCACGCGCGCAGGGACGCTGAGCATGTCGGAACCAGAGCGTCCCGGGAGAAGCAAGCGTCGATGACTAGTCAACTGTTCAACACGATCGCGCTCACGCTGCAGGTGCTCTCGGCCCTGGCGGTGATCCTGCTGGTGCTGCTCCAGCACGGCAAGGGGGCGGACATGGGTGCCGCATTCGGCTCGGGCGCGTCCGGCAGCCTCTTCGGCGCGACCGGCTCGGCCAACTTCCTGTCGCGACTGACCGCCGCGATGGCGGCCGTATTCTTCGTCAGTACGCTGGCGCTGGCCTTTGTCTCGAACGAGGGGCAGGGCACCGGCAGCGTCATGGAGGGCGTGAGCGTGCCGGCTTCGTCCGTTCCGGCCGTGCCCGGAAGCACGCCGGATTCGTCGGTGCCGCCGGCGAGCACCGTCCCGCCCGCGCCTGGCGGCAGCGGCGCGGGTGTGTCAGGTGGCGGCGGCAACGCCCCCGCGGCAGGCGGCAGTGGCGCCGATCAGATACCGAAGTAATTGGCAGTAAAATCAGGATGTACGCCGACGTGGTGGAATTGGTAGACACGCTATCTTGAGGGGGTAGTGGCGAAAGCTGTGCGAGTTCGAGTCTCGCCGTCGGCACCATGATGTACGGCCCGCTGGGCCGAAAGCTGCCCTTGGAGGCAAGCGACGCAAGCCCGGGAGCGCGGCCTCCGGCAAGCGTGAGATCCAAGCCCGGAGCACTCCGGTTCGTTCAACTCAAGGCCGCAGGGAAGGGGCCCGGAATAACCCGTGAACCTCGAAAACTATCTGCCGGTCCTGCTCTTCCTCCTGGTGGGGGCGGCAGTCGGCGTGGCCCCGATGGTCTTCGGCAAACTGCTCGGCCCGTCCCGGCCGGATCCGGCGAAGCTCTCACCCTACGAGTGCGGGTTCGAGGCCTTCGAGGATGCCCGTATGCAGTTCGACGTCCGCTACTACCTGGTGGCGATCCTATTCATCCTGTTCGACCTGGAAATCGCGTTCCTTTTTCCGTGGGCGGTTGCGCTCGACTCGATCGGCTTCGTCGGCTTCATCTCGATGATGGTGTTCCTCGCGATTCTGGTCGTCGGCTTCGTCTACGAGTGGAGCAGAGGCGCCCTGAACTGGGAATGACGCCAGTCCCTCCGGGTGGCCTGCGCATCCAGCGGCGCGCGGCCCCTCCGCGGACGAGGACTTCCCGGAGGCCCGGGCAACCGGACGGCGGCCCCTGCAAGGCCATCCGGCGCGGTGCCGCCGGAACGGAACGCGATGCAAGCGCGAGAGATCAATGAGCATTGAAGGTGTTATGAGCGAGGGGTTCGTCACGACGAGCCTCGACAAGTTGATCAACTGGACCCGTACCGGTTCGCTCTGGCCGATGACCTTCGGGCTGGCCTGCTGCGCGGTCGAGATGATGCATGCCGGCGCCGCGCGCTACGACATGGACCGGTTCGGCGTGATCTTCCGTCCCAGCCCGCGACATTCGGACGTGATGATCGTCGCCGGCACGCTGTGCAACAAGATGGCGCCGGCCCTGCGCCGGGTGTACGACCAGATGCCCGAGCCGCGCTGGGTCATCTCGATGGGTTCCTGCGCGAACGGCGGCGGCTACTACCACTATTCGTACTCGGTGGTTCGCGGCTGCGACCGCATCGTACCGGTGGACATCTACGTCCCGGGATGCCCGCCCACCGCGGAAGCGCTGCTCTACGGGATCATCCAGCTGCAGAACAAGATCCGCCGCACCAGCACGATCGCGCGATGAGCACGAGCCTGGAAGAGATGCAGGCGGCGTTGCAGGACGCGCTCGGCGAGCGCATCCGGTCGCTCGTGATCGATCGCGGCGAGCTCACGGTGGAGATCCACGGAGAGTGCCAGGTGGCCGTCTGCGAGCGGCTGCGGGACGATCCGCGGCTCGCGTTCGACACGATGATCGACCTGTGCGGCGTGGACTACCAGGCCTATGGTGGCGGAAGCTATGAAGGGCGGCGCTTCGCCGTGGTGACCCATCTGCTCAGCACCTCCCTCAACCGTCGCATGCGCCTGCGCAGCTTCTGCGCCGATGACGACTATCCGATGATCGATTCGATCATCCCGGTTTGGCCCTGCGCCAACTGGTACGAGCGCGAGGCGTTCGACCTGTATGGAATCGTCTTCGATCGTCATCCCGACCTGCGCCGCATCCTGACCGACTACGGCTTCGTCGGCCATCCGTTCCGCAAGGACTTCCCGGTCTCCGGCTACGTGGAGATGCGCTACGACGAGGAGCAGGCCCGGGTGATCTACCAGCCGGTCACGATCGAGCCGCGCGACAACGTGCCGCGCGTGATCCGCGAGGAAGGCTACGGGCCGGAGCGCGAGGCGGCGGTGGAGAAGGCGGTGCGCAACGCGGCGGGCAGCTGAGATGGCTGAGATCAAGAACTACACGCTGAATTTTAGTTGCGGCACGGGCGCGCAAGGCGCGCCCTTGACTTGCGCTGCACGCAAGTCAGCCTCCACTGGAAGTTCAGCTTGTCGGCTTCGGCGGCCCCGCGGCACGGTATCGAGCAGGTATCTCAAGAATGGCTGAGATCAAGAACTACACGCTGAACTTCGGCCCCCAGCACCCGGCGGCGCATGGGGTGCTGCGGCTCGTGCTGGAGCTCGACGGCGAGGTGGTGCAGCGCGCGGACCCGCACATCGGGCTGCTGCACCGGGCGACCGAGAAGCTCGCGGAGACGCGCACCTATCTGCAGAACGTGCCGTACATGGACCGTCTCGACTACGTGTCCATGATGTGCAACGAGCACGCCTACGTGCTGGCCATCGAGAAGCTGCTCAAGGTCGAGGTGCCGCTGCGGGCGCAGTACATCCGGGTGATGTTCGACGAGATCACGCGGATCCTGAACCACCTGCTGTGGCTGGGTGCCCATGCGCTCGACGTCGGCGCGATGGCGGTGTTCCTCTACACCTTCCGTGAGCGCGAGGACCTGATGGACTGCTACGAGGCGGTCTCGGGTGCGCGCATGCACGCGGCCTACTACCGGCCGGGTGGCGTCTACCGCGACCTGCCCGACGAGATGCCGAAGCACCGGCAGAGCAAGCTGCGCAACGAGCGGGCGATCGCCGAGCTGAACGCGGACCGCCAGGGATCGCTGCTCGACTTCATCGAAGCCTTCACCAACCGCTTCCCGGGCTACGTGGACGAGTACGAGTCACTGCTCACCGACAACCGCATCTGGAAGCAGCGCCTGGTGGGCATCGGGGTGGTGGATCCGGACCGGGCCAAGGCGCTGGGCATGACCGGGCCGATGCTGCGCGGCTCCGGCGTCGTCTGGGACCTGCGCAAGATGCAGCCCTACGAGGTCTACGACCTGCTGGACTTCGACATCCCTGTCGGCCGCAACGGCGACTGCTACGACCGCTACCTGGTGCGCATCGAGGAGATGCGCCAGAGCACCCGCATCATCAAGCAGTGCATCGAGTGGCTGCGCAATCATCCCGGCCCGGTGATGACCGACAACTACAAGGTGGCACCGCCGTCGCGGGTGTCGATGAAGACGAACATGGAAGAGCTGATCCACCACTTCAAGCTCTTCACCGAAGGCATGCACGTGCCCGCGGGCGAGGCCTACGCCGCCATCGAGCATCCCAAGGGCGAGTTCGGCATCTACCTGGTTTCCGACGGCGCCAACAAGCCCTATCGGCTGAAGATCCGTGCGGCCGGCTTCCCGCACCTGCAGGCCCTCGACGAGATGGCCCGCGGCCACATGATCGCGGACGTGGTCACCATCATCGGAACGCAGGACATCGTGTTCGGGGAGATTGATCGATGAGCGTTGCCGCGCCACGGCCACCGGGCCGCCCGAGGGCGGCGCTCCCCTCCTTCCGTGAGGATGTCGCTAACGCGCTTCGCCACAGGAGGGCAGTGCAATGAGCTCGGGGACGGCCAAGCGGTCGCTGCCGCCCAGCGGTGGCGAGGGCGTGCAGCGCGCGGTTGACGCCGGCGCGGGCGCAATGCCGGATCCGCATCCGCACGATCGGGTGCTGTCGTCGCGGGCGTACCAGCTCATCGATCGCGAGATCGCGAAGTATCCGGCCGGCCAGCAGCAGTCCGCGGTGCTGTCCGCGCTCGCGATCGCGCAGGACGAGTCCGGCTGGATCACGCCGGAGATCGTCGACGACGTGGCCCGCTACCTCGACATGCCGCCGGTCGCGGTGTACGAGGTGGCCAGCTTCTACACGATGTACAACAACAAGCCGGTGGGCAAGTTCAAGATCGGCGTCTGCACCAACCTGCCCTGCGCGCTGCGCGACGGCGCCAAGGCCGGCGAATACCTGAAGCATCGGCTGGGGATAGGGTACGGCGAGACGACGCCCGATGGCGTCTTCACGCTGGTGGAGACGGAATGCCTGGGAGCCTGCGCCGACGCGCCGGTCTGCCTGGTCAACAACAAGCGCATGGAAAGTTTCATGGACAACGCCCGGCTGGACGCACTCATCGCCGAGTTGCGCGCGAAGGCCGAAGGGCAGTAGGAGCCGGGGATGGGTGCACGGGATCTGCTGATCGACGCGAGGGCGCAGGAGACCTGCTTTCACGGGCGGCACATCGAGCCGCAGGTGCTGGCCGGGCTCGCTTCGCCGGACGGCTGGCGCCTCACGGACTACGAGGCGCGCGACGGCTACAAGGCGCTGCGGCGGATCCTCGGCAAGGATGGCGCCGAGCCGATGACGCCGGAGCAGGTGATCGCCGAGGTGAAGGCATCGGCGCTGCGCGGACGCGGCGGGGCCGGGTTTCCGACCGGGCTCAAGTGGAGCTTCATGCCGCGCCAGTTCCCGGGGCAGAAGTACCTGGTGTGCAACTCGGACGAAGGCGAGCCGGGGACGTTCAAGGATCGCGACATCCTGCGGTACAACCCGCACATCGTCATCGAGGGCATGGCCATCGCGGCCTACGCGATGGGCATCACCGCCGGATACAACTACATCCACGGCGAGATCTGGAGCGTCTACGAGCGCTTCGAGGAGGCGCTCGAGGAAGCGCGCGCGGCCGGCTACCTGGGCGAGAACATCCTCGGGAGCGACTTCAGCTTCCAGCTCCACGCGAGCCATGGCTACGGGGCCTACATCTGCGGCGAGGAGACGGCCCTGCTGGAATCCCTGGAAGGCAAGAAGGGCCAGCCTCGCTTCAAGCCGCCGTTTCCGGCGAGCTACGGTCTCTACGGCAAGCCGACCACCATCAACAACACCGAGACCTTCGCGGCGGTGCCGTGGATCATCCGCCACGGCGCGCAGGAGTTCCTGGAGACCGGCAAGCCGAACAACGGCGGCACCAAGATCTTCTCGGTGGGCGGCGACGTGGAGTTGCCGGGCAACTACGAGATCCCGCTGGGCACGCCCTTCGCGAAGCTTCTGGAGCTCGCCGGCGGCGTGCGCGGCGGCCGCAAGCTGAAGATGGTCATCCCCGGCGGCTCGTCCGCCCCGGTGCTGCCGGCCGAGATCATGCTCGATTGCGACATGGACTACGACTCGATCGCCAAGGCCGGCTCGATGCTCGGATCCGGCGCGGTGATCGTGCTGGACGAGACGCGCTGCGCGGTCCGCAGCCTGGAGCGTCTGTCCTACTTCTACTTCGAGGAGAGCTGCGGCCAGTGCACGCCTTGCCGGGAGGGCACCGGCTGGCTCTACCGGATAGTCCATCGCATCGAGCATGGCGAGGGCCGGCCGGAGGACCTGGACCAGCTCAACCGGCTGGCCGACAACATCCAGGGCCGCACCATCTGCGCCCTGGGCGACGCCGCCGCCATGCCGGTGCGTGCCTTCATCAAGCACTATCGCGACGAGTTCGCGCACCACGTGGAACACAAGTCCTGCATCGTGCCGCCGTACGTCTGATCGGCGCGCGCGAGCAAGGCAACAGGAACGCCAGGAAAGCAATGGTTGAAGTCGAGGTCGACGGCAAGAAGATCGAGGTGCCCGAAGGCAGCATGCTGATGCAGGCCGCCAACCGCCTCGGGATCTACATTCCCCACTTCTGCTATCACAAGAAGCTCTCGATCGCGGCGAACTGCCGCATGTGCCTCGTGGAGGTGGAGAAGGCACCCAAGCCGCTGCCGGCCTGCGCGACGCCGGTGAGCCCGGGCATGAAGGCCTACACCCGCTCGGAAAAGGCGATCCGCGCCCAGCAGGGGGTGATGGAGTTCCTGCTGATCAACCATCCGCTGGATTGCCCCATCTGCGACCAGGGCGGCGAATGCCAGTTGCAGGACCTCGCCGTCGGCTACGGCGCGCCCGCCTCCACCTACAAGGAGGAGAAGCGCGTCGTCTTCCGCAAGGACATCGGGCCGCTGGTCGGCGCCGAGGAGATGACCCGCTGCATCCATTGCACGCGCTGCGTGCGCTTCGGCCAGGAGATCGCCGGGGTCATGGAGCTGGGCATGGCCGGGCGCGGCGAGCACTCGGAGATCATGAGTTACGTGGGCCGCACGGTGGATTCGGAGCTCTCCGGCAACATGATCGACCTGTGTCCGGTGGGCGCGCTGACCAGCAAGCCGTTCCGGTACAAGGCGCGCAACTGGGAGCTGACCCGTCGCCGCTCGATCGCGCCGCATGATTCCCTCGGCTCGAACATCGTCATCCAGGTGAAGCAGGACCGGGTGCTGCGGGTGCTGCCCCTGGAGAACGAGGCGATCAACCAGTGCTGGCTGTCGGACCGGGACCGCTTCTCCTACGAGGGCATCAACTCCATCGATCGGCTGCACATGCCGATGATCAAGCAGGAAGGCAAGTGGCACGAGGTGCCCTGGGAGACGGCGCTCGACTACGTGACCCATGCGATCGGTGATGTGAAGGCCACCCATGGGCCCGAGCAGGTCGGGATGCTGGTGTCGCCCCAGTCCACGCTGGAAGAGCTGGGGCTCGCCGCGGCGCTGATGCGCGGCATCGGCTCGGATAACATCGACTTCCGCCTGCGGCAGTCGGACTTCTCCCTCGACCCGGCCCGCGCCGGCGTGCCTTGGCTGGGGCATGCGATCGAGGACATCGGCTCGCTGGACGCGATGCTGATCGTCGGCTCCTTCCTGCGCAAGGATCACCCGCTGCTGTCGGCCCGCGTGCGGGCGGCGGCCAAGGGCGGCACCAAGGTCATCTCGTTGCATGCGCTGGAGCAGGACTGGCTGATGCCGATGGCGGGACGGATCACCGCGGCGCCGGATCGCTGGCTGACAGTGCTCGCCGAGGTGCTGGTCGCCTGTGCCCGCGAAACGCAGCGGGCCGTGCCGGACGTGTACGCCGGAGTCGAGCCGTCGGCCGAGGCCTTGGCCGCGGCGCGCCAGCTGGTGGCGGGCGAGAAGGCCGTGATCTGGCTTGGCAACGCGGCCGTGCAGCATCCCGCATACGGCGAGATCGCCCGGGTCGCGCAGGCGATCGCCCAGCTCACCGGGGCGACTGTCGGCGTGATCGGCGAAGCGGCCAACTCGGTCGGCGGTCACCTGGTGGGCGCGCTCCCCGCCGCCGACGGCAACGGACTGAACGCGCGAGCGATGCTGGCGCAGCCGCGCAAGGCCTACCTGCTGATGGGGCTGGAGCCCTCGCTCGACTGCGCCGATCCGGTCGCCGCCCGCGCGGCGCTTTCCGCGGCGCAGACCGTGATCGCGCTCACCGCCTATCGCTCGCCGGAGCTGCTCGAGCTGGCCGACTGCCTGCTGCCGATCACGTCGTTCGCCGAAACCGGCGGATCGTTCGTGAACTGCGAGGGGCGGCTGCAGTCGTTCCACGGCGCGACGCGGCCGCAGGGCACGGCGCGCCCGGGCTGGAAGGTGCTGCGCGTGCTCGGCACGGTCTTCGGCGTCGAGGGCTTCGATTTCGACAACGTCGAGGCGGTCCGCAACCGGCTGCTTGAATCGTTCGCGAGCGACGACACCCGCGCGGCGGGGCAGGGCGACGCCGGCCAGCCAGCATCGGCCCAGGCGGGCGACGGCGACGGCCGGCGCTTCGGCTCGCGCCTCAGCAACGTCGCCGGCGGCAGCGCCTTGCCACCACCCGTTCACGCCAGCCCGCCGTTGCAGCGGCTGGCCGACGTCCCGATCTACTGGACCGATCCGCTGGTGCGGCGGGCGCCGAGCCTGCAGCTGACCAGCGACGCCCGCCCGCCCGTGGCGACGATGGCGCAGTCGACCCTGGAGGCGATCGGCATCGCCGACGGCGACCCGGTGGTGGTGGGGCAATCCGGCGGCGAGGCGCGCCTGTCGGCGCGTCGCGATGACCGGGTAGCCCATGGTGTCGTCGTCGTGCCGGCGGCGCACCCGCTCACCGCCGGGCTGCCCTCGATGTTCGGACCGGTCACGGTCGTCCGGGATCCGGATGCGGCGATGTCCGCTGAAGCCGACGAGGGAGTCGCCATCTCATGAGCTGGCTCGAAGCGCTGGACAGCCAGGGCGAGGCACTTCTGGGCGGTGCCTGGCCGGTGGTGTGGACGCTCGTCAAGATCGTCCTCGTCGTCGCTCCGCTGATGGTCTGCGTGGCCTACCTCACCTTGTGGGAACGCAAGATGATCGGCTTCATGCACCTGCGCCTCGGCCCCAACCGGGTCGGTCCGCTCGGGCTGCTGCAGCCGGTCGCCGACGGCCTCAAGCTTCTGCTGAAGGAGATCATCCTTCCGACCCAGGCGAGCCGCATCCTCTACGTCCTCGCCCCGGTGATGACCATCATGCCGGCGCTCGCCGCCTGGGTGGTGATCCCGTTCGGACCCGACCGGGCGCTTGCCAACATCAATGCCGGGCTGCTGCTGCTGCTCGCGCTGACTTCGCTCGAGGTCTACGGGATCATCCTGGCCGGTTGGGCGTCCAACTCGAAGTATGCGTTCCTCGGCGCGCTCCGGGCCGCCGCGCAGATGGTGTCCTACGAGCTCGCCATCGGTTTCGCGCTGGTGATCGTGCTCATGGTGTCGGGCACGATGAACATGACCGAGATCGTGCTGGGCCAGACCCGGGGCTTCTTCGCCGATCGGGGGATCAACTTCCTCTCCTGGAACTGGCTGCCGCTGCTGCCGGTGTTCGTCGTGTACTTCGTATCGGGCGTGGCGGAGACCAACCGCCACCCGTTCGACGTGGTCGAGGGCGAGTCGGAGATCGTGGCCGGGCACATGGTGGAGTACTCCGGCATGTCGTTCGCCATCTTCTTCCTCGCCGAGTACGCCAACATGATCCTCGTGTCGGCGGTGGCGGTGATCCTTTTCCTGGGGGGCTGGCAGCCGTTCTTCAGCCTGCCGATCCAGCTCGGGCCGCAGTGGTTCTGGGACTGGTTCTGGCTGTTCCTCAAGACGGCGTTCATGGTCAGCTTCTTCGTCTGGTTCCGGGCGACGTTCCCGCGGTATCGCTACGACCAGATCATGCGGCTCGGCTGGAAGGTGTTCATCCCGGTGACGCTGGTCTGGCTGGTGGTCGTGGCGATCTGGATGCAGACGCCCTGGAACATCTGGAAATGACGCGGATCCCGGCGCGCCTGCGGCGCGGCAACGGATTGGATGGATGATGAGCGCAATCAAGGATTTCTTCTCCAGCTTCATGCTGGTCGAGCTGCTGAAGGGCATGAAGCTCACCGGCCGCTACATGTTCGCCCGCAAGGTCACGGTGCAGTACCCGGAGGAGAAGACGCCGCTGTCGCCGCGCTTTCGGGGACTGCACGCGCTGCGCCGCTATCCGAACGGCGAGGAGCGCTGCATCGCCTGCAAGCTCTGCGAGGCCGTCTGCCCGGCCATCTGCATCAACATCGAGTCGGAAGTGCGCGAGGACGGCACGCGCCGCACCACCCGGTACGACATCGACCTCACCAAGTGCATCTTCTGCGGCTTCTGCGAGGAGTCGTGCCCCGTCGACTCGATCGTCGAGACGAACATCCTGGAGTACCACGGCGAGAAGCGCGGAGACCTCTATTTCACCAAGGACATGCTGCTGGCGATCGGCGATCGCTACGAGAAGGACATCGCCGCAGCCCGGCAGGCTGACGCCCGCTACCGCTGACGGACGACGAACTTGGACGCCAAGACCGCCATCTTCTACATCTTTGCCCTGGTGACGGTGTTCGCCGCCTCGAGGGTGATCACCGCGCGCAATCCCGTGCACAGCGTGCTCTTCCTGGTCCTCACCTTCGTCTCGGCGGCCGCGATCTGGCTGCTGCTGCAGGCGGAGTTCCTCGCCATCGTGCTGGTCCTCGTCTACGTCGGCGCGGTCATGGTGCTCTTCCTGTTCGTCGTGATGATGCTCGACATCGACATGGCCCAGCGCCACGGCTTCTGGAGCACGCTGCCGGTGGCGCTCCTGGTCGGAACGGTGATGGTGATCGAGCTCTCGCTGGTGCTCTGGGTGCAGTTCGGACTGGTGAAGGCCTCGGACGTGCCCGCGCTGCCGCCCAACTACAGCAACACCACCGCGCTGGGCGAGCTGCTCTACACGGACTACGTCTATCCATTGCAGGTGGCCGGCACGATCCTGCTGGTCGCCATGGTGGCCGCCATCGCGCTCACGCTGCGCCGGCGCAAGGATGCCAAGGCGCAGACGCCGGGCGAGCAGATCCGGGTTCGCGCCGCCGACCGGCTGCGGGTGGTGCAGGTGCCCGCCGTGAGCGCGCGCGCGGCCGCCCGGACGGCGGGTGCCGGAGAGTCCGGGGCCGGCGGGCCCGCGGCGGCAGCCAATCCGGCCGGAGGCGAATCGTGAGCGGCTACCTGACCCTGGGCCTTGCCCACTATCTCACGCTCGGCGCGGTGCTGTTCGCGATCGGCGTGGTGGGCATCTTCCTCAACCGGCGCAATTTGATCGTCATCCTGATGTCGATCGAGCTGATGCTGCTCGCGGTCAACATGAACTTCGTGGCCTTCTCCCACTTCCTCGGCGACGCGGCCGGCCAGATCTTCGTCTTCTTCATCCTCACGGTGGCCGCCGCCGAAGCGGCGATCGGCCTCGCCATCCTGGTGACGCTGTTCCGCAACCTGGACACGGTCAACGTGGAAGATCTCGACAGCCTGAAGGGATAGATGAAAACCACCTATCTGCTGGTTCCGTTCGCGCCGCTCGTGGGCGCCATCATCGCCGGGCTGTTCGGCCGGTACATCGGACGTACCCTCACGCACTGGGTCGCGATCCTTGGCGTGCTGGTGTCGCTGATCGCCTCCCTGGCCGTCATGCAGGACGTGCTGGCGGGCAACGTCTTCAACGGCACGCTCTACAGCTGGTCGGTGATCGGTGACCTTGCCTTCGAGATCGGCTTCCTGATCGATTCCCTCACCGCGATGATGATGGTGGTGGTGACGTTCGTGTCGCTGATGGTCCACGTCTACACCATCGGGTACATGGCGGACGACGACGGCTACACCCGCTTCTTCTCCTACATCAGCCTCTTCACCTTCTCGATGCTGATGCTGGTGATGTCGAACAACTTCCTGCAGCTCTTCTTCGGCTGGGAAGCGGTCGGCCTGGTCTCCTATCTGCTGATCGGGTTCTGGTATACCCGTCCCACCGCGATCTACGCCAACCTGAAGGCGTTCCTGGTGAACCGGGTGGGCGATTTCGGCTTCGTGCTCGGCATCGGCCTGGTTGTCGCCGTCTTCGGCAGCCTGGACTACGCCGAGGTGTTCGAGGCCGCTCCGGGGATGGCTGGCGAGACCATCAACCTGCTTGGCGCGGCCGAATGGTCGCTGCTCACGGTGATCTGCATCTGCCTCTTCATCGGCGCGATGGGCAAGTCGGCGCAGTTCCCGCTGCACGTGTGGCTGCCGGACTCCATGGAGGGTCCGACGCCGATCTCCGCCCTCATCCACGCGGCCACCATGGTGACCGCCGGCATCTTCATGGTCGCGCGCATGTCTCCGCTCTTCGAGATGTCCGAGGCGGCGCTCTCCTTCGTGCTCGTCATCGGAGCCATCACGGCGTTCTTCATGGGGCTGCTCGGCATCGTGCAGAACGACATCAAGCGGGTGGTGGCCTATTCGACGCTCTCGCAGCTCGGCTACATGACCGTGGCGCTCGGGGCGTCGGCCTACGGCGTCGCGGTCTTCCACCTGATGACGCACGCTTTCTTCAAGGCGCTGCTCTTCCTGGCGGCGGGGTCGGTGATCATCGGCATGCACCATGACCAGGACATCCGCAACATGGGCGGGCTGCGCAGGTACATGCCGATCACCTGGATCACGTCGCTGCTGGGCACGCTCGCGCTGGTGGCGGTTCCGTTCTTCTCGGGCTTCTACTCCAAGGAGTCGATCATCGAGGCAGTGAGGCACGCCAACATTCCGGGCGCCGGCATCGCCTACGCCGCGGTGCTGTCCGGTGTCTTCGTGACCGCGCTCTATTCCTTCCGCATGTATTTCCTGGTCTTCCATGGCAAGGAGCGGTTCGGCGCCCACGCGAGTGCCGGGCATGGGCAGGCCGAGGCGCATGCCGCCGCGCATGCGGATGTCCACCACGGGCACGGCGACGGGCACGGCCATCACGCGCCGAAGGAATCGCCCGCCGTCGTCACGATCCCGCTGATCTTCCTCGCCGTTCCCTCGGTGCTGATCGGCCTGATCACGGCGGGGCCCATGCTCTTCGGCGGATTCTTCGACGGCGCCATCTTCGTGGACCCGGCGCACCCGGCGATGGCCCGCCTGGCCGAGGCGTGGCACGGCTGGCTCGCCATGGGCCTGCACGGATTCCTGACCGTGCCGTTCTGGCTGATGGTGGCGGGCCTGGTCGTCGCCTGGTACTTCTACCTGGTCAATCCGGCAGTGCCGGCGCGGATCAAGGAGACCTTCGGCGGGCTGTACCGGCTGCTGGACAACAAGTACTACCTCGATGCGATCAACGAGGCCGTGTTCGCCGGAGGAGCCCGAAGCATCGGCCGCGGCCTCTGGAAGGGAGGGGACCAGCGGCTCATCGACGGACTGATCAACGGCAGCGCGCGACTGGTCGGCTGGGTCGCCGGCGTCGCCCGTTCCGTGCAGACCGGATTCCTGAACCACTATGCCATCGCCATGATCGTCGGCCTTGCCATCGGGCTGTACTGGTTCATCCCGCTGTTGACCCGTCGTTAGGAGGCTGTTGGACTATGAGAAGGGGTCGCGCGGTGGACGACGGGGATGCAGCGCAAGGCGCACGAAGGGGATCAATACCGGGGGGTGTTGACCCCTTCGGGCAACGCGGCGGTGCGCCCTGTCGTCCGCCGCCCTGCGGGTTCGAGCCCCCTTCTCATAGTCCAACAGCGTCCTAAGCACGAGCCCCAATGGAGCAAACTTCTCAAGTCATGGGCGCCGGCCTCCTGAGCGCCGCCATCTGGATTCCCATCGTGGCCGGCGTGATCCTCCTGGCCATCGGCAACGACCAGCGCGCCCCGCTGGTTCGTACCGTCGCGCTGTTGGGCGCGCTGCTGGGCCTCCTGGTCACGGTGCCGCTCTACCTTGGCTTCGACACCGCCTCCTCGCAGATGCAGTTCGTCGAGCGGATGCCGTGGATCGAGACCTTCGGCATCGAGTACTACCTCGGCGTGGACGGCCTCTCCATCTGGATGGTCCTGCTGACGGCACTGATCACCGTGGTCGTGGTGATCGCCGGCTGGCGGGTGATCGAGGACCGGGTGGCGCAGTACATGGCCTCGTTCCTGATCCTCTCCGGCCTCATGGTCGGCGTCTTCAGCGCGCTCGACGGGCTGCTCTTCTACGTGTTCTTCGAAGCCACGCTGATCCCGATGTACATCATCATCGGTGTCTGGGGCGGGCCGAACCGGGTCTATGCCGCCGTCAAGTTCTTCCTCTACACGCTGCTGGGCTCGCTGCTGACGCTGGTGGCGATCATCTACCTCTACGCGGCCTCGGGCACCTTCGAGATCCTCGCCTGGCACCAGCTCCCCCTCTCGCTGCGCGAGCAGGTCTTCATCTTCGTCGCCTTCCTGCTCGCCTTCGCGGTGAAGGTGCCGATGTGGCCGGTGCACACCTGGCTGCCGGATGCGCACGTCGAGGCGCCCACCGGCGGCTCCGTGGTGCTGGCCGCGGTGATGCTGAAGCTGGGCGCCTACGGGTTCCTGCGCTTCTCGCTGCCGATCGCCCCGGACGCGAGCCAGGAGCTCTCGGGCCTCATGATCACGCTGTCGCTGGTCGCGGTGATCTACATCGGCTTCGTGGCGATAGTCCAGACCGACATGAAGAAGCTGGTGGCCTATTCGTCCGTGGCGCACATGGGCTACGTGACGCTGGGCTTCTTCATCTTCAACCAGGTGGGCGCCCAGGGCGCGATCATGCAGATGATCTCGCACGGGTTCGTCTCGGGCGCGATGTTCCTGTGCATCGGCGTGCTCTACGACCGCCTGCATTCGCGCAACATCGCCGACTACGGCGGGGTGGTCAACACCATGCCGAAGTTCGCCGCGCTGTTCATGCTGTTCTCCATGGCCAACTGCGGGCTGCCGGCAACGTCCGGCTTCGTGGGGGAGTTCATGGTGATCCTCGGCGCGGTGGAGTACAACTTCTGGATCGGATTCGCCGCGGCCATCGCGCTCATCCTCGGCGCCGCCTACTCGCTATGGATGTACAAGCGGGTGGTGTTCGGCGCCGTCGCCAACGACCGGGTCGCCGCGCTGAAGGACGTCGATCGCCGCGAGTTCTGGGTGCTGATGGCGATGGCGGCGCTCGTCCTCTTCATGGGGGTCTATCCCCGTCCGTTCACGGACGTCACCGACGCCTCGGTGCAGGCACTGCTGCACCACGTGTCCCAGTCCAAGCTCCAGTAACCACCGCTAAGACGATGCCGCCTGTCGCCCAGATCGAATACAACCTCATCGCGCTGCTGCCCGAGATCGCGCTGCTGATCGGCGCCTGCATCGTGCTGCTGGTGGACGCCCTCGGCCGCGAGGACGCCGACCCGCTGGTGGACCGGGCGGCACTCCTGGTGCTGCTCCTGCCGCTCTTCGCGATCTTCTACGTCGCGGGGCAGGGGCATGCCTATGCCTTCGGCGACATGTACGTCGCCGACCTCATGGCGCACACGCTGAAGGTCTGCGCCATCATCGCCACCGGCACGGTGATCATCTACTCGCGCCAATACCTGCTGGATCGCGACATGCGCCGCGGCGAGATCTACTCGCTGGCGCTCTTCTCGCTGCTCGGCCAGATGGTGATGATGTCGGGCTCCAACCTGCTGGTGCTCTATCTCGGCCTCGAGCTGATGGCGCTCTCGACCTACGCCCTTGCCGCGATGCGGCGCGGCTCGGCCCGGGCGAGCGAAGCCGGAATCAAGTATTTCGTCCTCGGAGCGCTCTCCTCGGGCTTCCTGCTCTACGGCATGTCGATGCTATACGGGGCTACCGGCTCGCTCGACATCCCCGAGATGGTCGACAAGATCGCCTCCGGCCAGGTGAGCGAGGCGGTGCTCGTGTTCGGCCTGGTGTTCGTCGTGGCGGGCATCGCCTTCAAGTTCGGCGCCGTCCCGTTCCACATGTGGCTGCCGGACGTCTACCACGGCACGGCCACGGTGGCGACGCTCTTCATCGCCACCGGCCCGAAGCTGGGCGCCTTCGCCCTGGCGTTTCGCCTCCTCGGCGAGGCGCTGCCGAGCGTCTCGGGCGACTGGTACCAGATGCTCACGATCCTTGCGGTGCTCTCGCTCGCCGTCGGCAACATCGTCGCGATCGCCCAGACCAACCTGAAGCGCATGCTGGCGTACTCGACCATCTCGCAGGTCGGCTTCGTGCTGCTCGGGATGATCGGGGCCCACACGGATGGCGACCCGGTGCAGGCCGCCGATGCCTTCGGCAGCGCCATGTTCTACGCGATCACCTACGTGCTGACGACGCTCGGCACCTTCGGCCTCATACAGTTCCTCGCCCGCCGGGGATTCGAGGCGGAGGAGATCGCCGACTTCAAGGGCCTGTCGCGGCGCAGCCCGTGGCTGGCCGGCGCCATGCTGCTCATGATGTTCTCGCTCGCCGGCCTGCCGCCGCTGGTCGGGTTCTACGCCAAGGTGGTGGTGCTGCAGGCGATCATCTCGATCGGCCTGGTGTGGCTGGCGGTCTACGCGGTGATCATGTCGCTGATCGGCGCCTTCTACTACATCCGCGTGGTGAAGGTGATGTACTTCGACGAGCCGATCGATGCCTCCCCGATCGTCGTGTCCGCCGGTCCGCAGGCCACGATGGCGATCAACGGGTTGCTGATCCTGCTGCTTGGCATCGTTCCCGGGCCTCTCCTCACCCTGTGTGCCGTGTCGATGCGCCAGGCGCTGCAGGTGGGCTGAGGAGGTCACGTGACGCAACGAAGGAGTTCCGGCCATGCGTGAGCCCGAGTCGCTGGCCGAGGCGACGGTCGAGCAGCAGGTGGTCTACGAGGGCAAGTTCCTCAAGGTCCGCCGTGACATGGCGCGGCTGCCGAACGGGCAGCTCGCCTCGCGCGAGTTCGTGGTGCACCCGGGCGCGGCCGCGATGGTTCCCATCGGCGACGATGAGCGCGTCCTGGTGGAGCGCCAGTTCCGCTACGCGACCGGCAACATCTACGTCGAGTTCCCGGCCGGCAAGCTCGACGCCGGCGAGACCTCCTTCCAGACCGCGCGACGCGAGCTGCTCGAGGAGACCGGCTACACCGCGCGGGAGTGGGCCTTCCTCACCCGCATCCATCCCGCGATCGGCTTTTCCGACGAGGTCCTGGACATCTTCATCGCGCGCGGCCTCACGCTGCAGGAGCATTCGCGCGACGCGGACGAGCTGCTCGAGCTCGAGTGGGTGACGCTCGGGTGGATGATGGACGAGCTTCGTGCCGGCCGGTTGCCCGACGTGAAGACCCAGATCGCCGTGCACTGGCTCGATCGGCTGTTCTCCGGCCACTGGCCCTGGCCCGCCTTCGATCTGCGCTGAACCCGAGGAGGGGAGCCGAAGACCGCCACGGCGGGCTGTCCGGCACGAAGGGAGCGCGGTCGCTCAGGCCCTCGCCGCGAGCGCCACGCCGGCCGTCCAGCGTTTCGGCAGCCGTTCCCAGGCGGCGAGCACCTGTTCCACGGTGATGCCCAGGATGCTCGGCGCGTCGCCCCTGCGTCCGGCAAGATGCAGGACCGGCGCTCGTCCCCGAGGGCAGATCCGCACGGGATCGGCCGCGCCGAAGAGCACGACGACCGGGCAGCCGACGGCGGCCGCGGCATGCGCCGGCCCGGTATCGACCGACACCATCGCCACCGCGCGCTCCATCAGCGCGAGCATCCGCGGAATCGGCAGGTCGCAGGCGACGTTGTGGACGTTGCGCCTGCCGGCGAGCGCGATGATCTCGTCGTTCAGCGCCTGCTCGCGCGGCACGCCCATCAGCAGGATGGCAGCCTCCGGGTGCAGCTGCGCGAGCTCCTGGACCAGTGCCGCCCAGCGGGACTCCGGCCACCACTTGGTGTTGCTCGGCCGGCGCCGCAGGCCGGGCCGCATGGTGCGCTTGTTCCCCGGCTGCAGCAGCAGCAGGGGGCGGTCGGCGAGGCCGCGTACATCGAGCCATCCGTCCAAGCCGGCCCGCTCGGCCGCAGGCACCTCGAGGATCGGATTCAGGTCGAGGGCATCCTGCGGCACCCCCTCGCTTCCCTGCCTTGGCGTCAGCCGCGCGAACCGCCGCCAATGATCGACCAGGTGCTCGCCATCGCGGATCGGCAGGTCCCGGATGTTGACCAGGTGCTCTTCGCCGATTCCGGCCCGGCGCAGCAGGGGCAGGCAGCGATTGTCGGTGTCGCAGTACCAGGTTGGCGTCGGGCCGCGGGCGCGCAATGTCGCCACCAGCGCCTGGCCGTTGCGATTGAGGAAGTAGGGCAGCTTGCGGTTGCGCAGGAGGTGGATCTCGCCGACGCCGGGCTGGCCCTGCAGCAGCGGCACGGTCCAGGCGCCGCTCGAGACGATGTCCACGGCCGCGCCGTAGCGGGAGGAGAGCGAGCGGATCAGCGGGGTGAGCAGCACCATGTCGCCCATGGCACCGCAGCGGACCACCAAGGGGCGCGGAAGGCGTACGGCTTGCAGCATAGGTCGCTAATGTACGGCGATTCTGGCGCGGCTCGTCGTCGCCTACCATCGAGCGTTGCGCACGACATGACGGAGGGTATCCAGTGTCCCAGCTTTTCAGTCCCCTGACCATCCGCGGCGTGACCAGCCGCAACCGGATCGTCATCTCACCCATGTGCCAGTACTCGGCCGACGATGGGATCGCGTCCGACTGGCACCTGGTCCACGCCGGCAAGTTCGCCCAGGGTGGGGCGGGAATCGTCTTCCTGGAGGCGACCGCCGTGCTGGCCGACGGCCGCATCACCCACGGCGACCTGGGCATCTGGAGCGAGGCCCATGTGCCGCCGCTTGCCCGCGTGGCCTCCTTCATCCGCAGCCAGGGAGCCATACCGGCGATCCAGCTCGGCCATGCGGGGCGCAAGAGCTCCATGGCGCGGCCGTGGGAAGGCAACGGCCCGCTCACGCCCGAGCTGGTGGCGGCCGGCAGCGTGCCGTGGCCCACCATGGCGCCGAGTGCGAAGCCGATCGGTCCCGGCTGGGCCACCCCACGGGCGATGACCACGGCGGACCTGGAAGCCGTGCGGCGCGGCTTCGAGGCGGCCGCCCGGCGGGCGCTCGAGGCCGGGTTCGACATCGTCGAGGTCCACGGCGCGCACGGGTACCTTCTGCACACCTTCCTCTCGCCGCTCACCAACGAGCGGGACGACGAGTATGGCGGCGACCTCGAGGGTCGCATGCGCTACCCGCTCGAGATCGCCCGGCTCGTGCGCGATGCCTGGCCCGCCGACAAGCCGGTGTTCTTCCGTTGCTCGGCGGTGGACAACGACCCCGCCGGCTGGTCGCTCCAGGACAGCGTGGTGCTCGCCCGGCGCCTGGCCGAGTTGGGCATCGACGTGGTCGACTGCTCTTCCGGTGGCATCGCGGGGCCCGCCACCGCGTCGGCCACCGCGCCGCGTGGGCTCGGTTTCCAGGTGCCATTCTCCGAGACCATCCGCCGCGAGGCCGGCGTCGCCACCATGGCGGTCGGGCTCATCATCGAGCCGGCCCAGGCCGAGGCGGTGCTGGCCGAGGGCAAGGCCGACCTGATCGCGATCGGACGCGAGGCACTCTTCGATCCCAACTGGCCGCATCATGCGGCGATCGCCCTCGGCGCCGATCCGCGCTTCGAGGCGTGGCCCAAGCAGTACGGCTGGTGGCTTACGCGGCGGGAATCGACCCTGCGGGATCTGGGTGTGCGGGCCGAGCCGTAGCCGCGGGCGACGAGGCGGACGACGGCAGGAGGAACGCGAGCGCCTCGGCCGCCGGCAGGGCCACCTTCAACTGCAGGAAGTCGTCCGCACGGGTGCGGCCCAGGTTCACCGCCGCGATCGGCAGCCCGAGCTCGCGGGCTTGCCTGGCGAAGCGAAAGCTCGAGAAGACCATCAGCGAGGAGCCGACCACCAGCAGTGCGTCGGACGCGGCGACCGAGGCCAGGGCCGACTGCACGCGTGCGCGCGGCACCGCCTCGCCGAAGAACACCACGTCGGGCTTCAGCACGCCGCCGCAGACCTCGCAGGCCGGGATGTGGAAGGATTCGAAGTCCATCGCCTCGAGGTCCGCATCGCCGTCGGGCGCCACCGTCGCGACCAGCCCCGCCCAGCCGGGATTGGCGTCCTCGAGCCGGCGCTGAAGCGCCGCGCGCTCGCTGCGGGTGCCGCAGGCGAGACAGGCGACCCGATCGAGCCGCCCGTGCAACTCGACGATCTCGCGGCTGCCGGCCTGTTGGTGCAGGCCGTCGACGTTCTGGGTGATCAGCACCGACGTGCGGCCCCGTGCCTCCAGGGCGGCCAGCGCGACGTGGACTTCGTTCGGCCGTGCCGAGGCCATCAGCGGCCACCCGGCCATGCTGCGCGCCCAGTAGCGCCGGCGCCCCGCCTCGCTTTCGGTAAACACCTGGTACGTCATCGGTGGCGGGCGCTTCCAACCGCCTTCGAGATCGCGGTAGTCGGGGATGCCGGAATCCGTGCTCACGCCAGCACCGGTCAGCACGGCGATGCGGCGATGACGGTGGATGAAGCGGTGAAGGGCCTCGATGGTGCCGTCGGGATCATCCAGCCGGCCGGCGCGCGCGTCCTGCATCTCCATGCGGACATTCTGCATCAGACCGCGGAAGAGCGATGAATGGCCTGCCGCCGGACGATCTACGGGGCTCGGGGGAGTAACATCGCGCTACCGCCGGGAAGGGTGGCAGAGTGGTCGATTGCACCGGTCTTGAAAACCGGCGACGGGCAACCGTCCGTGGGTTCGAATCCCACCCCTTCCGCCATTGCCTTGGTCCACGGCGTCCGGCGCGGAGGTTGCATTGGCCCGCGGCCGCTCGGCGCCCGCTGCCCGTCAAGGCCAGACCGTCTCCCCGGACACCGGTGCGTGTTCCTTCCGGGCCGATCTGGCTGCCGTGTCGATCGTCCGGTGCATGGCGTCCTTGTTGGTCCGCCACCAGGCCAGCAGCGCATCGAAGTCGCCACCGAACTTGCGGTTCTTCAGGTCGTCGCTGATGGATCCGCAGGCCAGCGCCGTCGCCATGTCCACGCGCCGTGTCGACGCGGTGTAGTCGCATATCCAGTAGGCGAACTCCAGCTCCGGCAGCGGGAGGGCCTTTCCGCTGTCCTGCGCCCGGAGTCCGGCGCCGACAGAGAGGGAGCCGATGCCGACGACCATGACCATGATGGAAGGTGCGGCGCACCGGCGGGCAGGTCGCCTCGGGAGGTTCCGTTCCATGTCGCATTCTCCTGTGATGGACGAGCCGGCCGTGAGGTCACGGTAGCCGACGGCTGCCGTTCGCGGAATACCGCGTTCGCGGTAGGCGACCGCGCTACCGCGCCCGGCAGACCATCTCCACCGGGGCGGCGATCCGGCGCTCGACGAGCCCCGCGTAGTTGGCCATCTTGGCCGGCGCGTCGACGATCAGAACGTGCACGCCGAGAGACGGCGGTCCACCGGCGGCCGCCCTCGCTTTCATCTCGGCCATGTAGGCCAGCGCGAAGTCGCGGCGATCGCGCTCGCCGGTGACGTCGAAGCCCGCTTCCCCGAGCGCCGTCCGATAGGCTTGCGGTGTCTCGACAAAGCTCGTCGCCGGGGCGGTGGCCCAGGGCAGCGGGAACGCAAGGTCGCCGTCGCCGATGCGCATGACATCGAAGAGCCCAAGCCGGCCGCCCCGTGCGACGACTCGGCGGACCTCCCGGAAAAGCCGCGCCTTGTCCTCGATGTTCATGCCGACATGCAGCATCCAGGCACCGTCGAAGGTGCCGTCATCGAAAGGCAGGTTTAGTGCACTGGCCTGCCGGTACTGGACAAGATCGACCAGGCCGACCCGACGCGCCAGCGCGGTCGCGGTGTCCACGAAGCTCGGCGTGAGGTCGACCCCCATGACGCGGCAGCCGCGCGTTTCGGCCAGGTAGCGGGAGGGCCCGCCGATGCCGCAGCCGATGTCGAGGATGTGCATGTCCGCGCGGAAGTCGAGCCGTGCGGCAAGATCGATGGTGGCCTGGCGCGCCCCGGTATGGAACTCGTCCACCGGCGACAGGTCGGAAGGCACGAGATGATCGATGTCCTTGCCCGACGCTGCCAGTGCGTGCAGGATCGCGTCCTCCAGGTTGCCGCGCGCATAGTGTTGCTCGACGGCATGCTCGACATCGTTCGCGTTGCCTCTCGCGAAGGCCTGCGCGACGCCGGTTCCGGCAGGCGTCGTCGAGCTCCCGCTGGTGTCGCCAGCAATGGTCGGTGCCATGGCGCTTCTCCCATGTCGTTGCGAGGAAGGGGATTCTGCGGCGCTGCCGGGGCCCGGGGATAGTCCACGAAATGTAGTGGTGGCGCGCCAAGGCCGGCGTAAGATCGGCAGGCCTCGACTCCGCTTGCGGGTGGTCCACCATGCGAAGCTATGGCCAGTCCTGTCCGGTTGCCAAGGCCGCCGAGTTGTTCTGCGAGCGCTGGACGGCACTCATCCTGCGCGACCTCGCCTCGGGTGCTGCGCGGTTCTCCGAGTTGCAGCGGGGGGTGCCGGCGGCCTCGCCGACGCTGCTTGCGCGCCGCCTGCAGCAGCTCGAGGCGGAAGGCGTCGTCGAGCGTCGCGCCGCCTTGGGTCGCCGCGGCTGGACCTACCATCTCACGGCCGCGGGCCGCGACTTCGAGCCGGTGATCGAAGGACTCGGCATCTGGGGGCAGCGCTGGGCTCGTCGCGAGCTCGCCGCGCACGAGCTCGACCTCAAGCTCCTGCTGTGGGCGCTGGAGCGAAGCGTGCGGCCGGAGGCGTTCGGCGCACGGCGCTGTGTCGTGAAGGTGACCTTCGCGGACCAGCCGGCGCGGATGAGCGAGTGGTGGTTCGTCAACGACCACGGGCAGCTCGAGATGTGCAAGGACGACCCGGGCTTCGACGTCGACCTCTATCTCGAGACGACACTGCCGACGATCATCCGCGTGTATCGCGGAGACGTGACGCTCGCTCACGCCATCGAGCGTGGCGGCATCCAGGTCACGGGACTCGGCTGGGCGCGCCGGGCGTTGTCTCGATGGCTGCTACCGGGCCCGCTCGCCGCCGTGAAATCGATGCGACGAGAGGCCCCGGAAGTCGAGCGGGATGCGAACCGGCTCCCGCTCGCGGCCCGTCAAGCTGCGATGCGCTCCTCGGCAGCCACCACCGCCGGGATGGCTCGCAGTGCCGATTCGATGCCCGCCCGCCGCGCCGCGTCGCCCATCGCGGTTCCCTCGGCGCGAACGATGCGCACGTCGGTGATCCCGAAGAAGCCGAAGATGATCCGAAGGTAGCTCTCCTGGTGCGCCATGGCTTCCGACTCGGCGCTGGCGCTGTACACGCCACCACGGGAGGAAGCGACGATCACCGTCTTGTCGCCGGCCAGGCCGACGGCGCCCTTGTCCGTGTACTTGAAGGTGCGGCCTGCCTGGGCGAGCCGATCGATCCAGGCCTTGAGCTGGGTGGGAATGGTGAAGTTGTAGAGCGGAGCGCCGATGACGACGACGTCGGCGGCGAGAAACTGGCTCACCAGTCGCTCGGAGACGTCGTTCTCGCGGCGCTGCGCCTCGGTCGGCGCGTCCTGGATGCCGAACTTGATGCCCAGCGCGTCGGGGCCGAAGTGGGCGGGCGCGGCCACCGCCAGGTCGAGGTACTCGACATCGGTACCGGGGAGCCGGCGGCGCCATTGCGAGACGATCTCGCGGGTGAGCCGCCGGGAGACGGACCCGTCTCCAAGAATGCTGGTGTCGACGTGAAGAAGTTTCATTGGATGGGCTCCTGGTTCTTGAATGCGATTGCTGCAAAGCAATAGAATGATTCTAGTTTTGGATACGAACCAGGATAAGTAGGTAAGAATGCGCTTCTGAGTTCCATTAATGGAACGATCCCTGGAGGAATGGATGCAGGACCTCAACGACATGGTGCTGTTTGCTGAGGTGATGGAGCACCGCGGCTTCGCCGCAGCCGGGCGGATGCTCGGGATGCCGAAATCGCGCCTGTCACGCCGGGTTGCCCGGCTCGAAGAGCAACTGGGGGTGCAACTGCTCGAACGCAGCTCGCGGCGGATCTCGCTCACGCCGGCCGGCGAGCTCTTCCTGGCCCACTGCGTGGAGATGCGCGAAAGCGCCCGTACGGCCTACGAGACGGTCGCCCAGGTCCAGAAGGAGCCGCGCGGCACGGTGCGTCTGTCGTGCCCGGTGGTGCTGGCCCAGGACATCGTGGCCCGGTTGCTGCCGCGGTTCATGGAGCGCTATCCGCTCGTGCGCATCGAGCTGCTTGCGCTCAATCGCCCGGTGGACCCCATCGACGAAGGCATCGACATCGCAGTTCGGGCGCGGCCGGCCATCGAGGACAGCACGGCGCTGGTGGCCCGGACCTTCGGCACGACTCGCGGCGTCCTGGTGGCCAGCCCGGAGCTGCTGCGTCGACAGGGACCTGTCAGGGACGTGACGGACCTCGGGCGGCTGGATACGGTGGCCGGTTCGGCTGGCGCGGCGGCCACCTGGCGGCTGACCGGGCCAGGCGGCCGAAAGCATGCCCACGCGCATTCGCCGCGCTTGGTGACCAACAATCACCTGGCGTTGCTGGCGGCGGCGATCGACGGGGTGGGCGCCGCCGTCCTGCCCGATTTCATGTGCAGGCAAGCGCGCAACGAGGGACTCCTGGTTGAAGTCCTGCCCGGTTGGTCGCCGCCACTCGGCATCGTTCACGCGGTCTACCCGGCCCGGCGGGGGCTGGTGCCCGCCGTGCGGCATCTGCTGGATTTCCTGGCCGAAGAGCTCCCGGTGGGCGACTTCCTCGAGCCGACTGAATGACTTCATGCCGGCGGCAAGACCCCCGATCGGCCGTCCAGGTCAACCGGACCGCTGAAGCGCCGTTCCCGTGTAGACGGGCAAGGTTCTTGCCAAAGGCTGTCTCGTGAAATTGAAAACCCGTCACGAGCGCGTGCACGGGGAGGACAGTATGGTTGTGATCACCCCGGAGCAGGTCGGCCGGCTACGCGTGCTCGTGGCAGATGACGATCCAGGATCCGCCGCGAGCGTTGCCGAGTTGGTCCGCATGCTCGGGCACGAGCCGGTCGTGGCGGACGGCGGTACTCGTGCCGTCGAGATCGCGAGCACGACGCCGATCGACGTCGCGCTTCTCGACATCGAGATGCCTGAGATGGACGGGTTGGAGGTCGCGCGGCGCCTGCTGCTTTTGCGCCGGCAGGGTGTCTACATCGCCGTGATCACCGGGCGGGGGTCGGAAGCGGATCTTCAGCTATCGGCCAGCGCGGGTGTCATCGAGCACCTGGTGAAACCGTGCACCATGAAGGCACTCACCGGCGTCCTGCGACGCGCGGACGACTACCTGCGCCGGAACGCGCCGACGCCGCAATTGCACTGAAGCCGGACGGTCAGCGTCGGCGCAACTTCGTGCCGATGCGCTCGAACTCGTCCTTGAAGAGCAGGGCGCCCAGGCCGACCAGGTACATGACGGCGCCAAGAAGAAAGATGGTGCTTTGGCTCATTGATTTACACAATCCAGTATGCGCGGCGGATGGTACTCCATGCCGCGCAAACCGGCGGCAGGGGTGGCCGTTGGATTGTGGCTGGCGTCGAGCCGCACCGGCCCGACCCGTCGGACGGAAGGCGCAAACCGCGGGTTCGGCGTGCCGACCCGTAGGGGCCGGCGACGCCGGGCGGGCGCGAATGGGCCTCTGAGGTTCAGCGGCCGACGGCCGCGAGCAATTGCCGCTTGTTCATCCGGGAGCGCCCCTTGATCCCCTTGGCCCGGGCTTCGTTGTACAGTTGGTCGTAGGTGCGGCCGGCGGCACCGGAGTGAGAGCGCTTCCCGCCGCGTCGACTGGAGGAGAGGTCGTCGACGCTGGACTTGCTGGCCGTCTTCGCTTCGCCGTGTCGCGCCCGTTCCTTGTTCACGGTGCGCGCGGCGATCTCCTCCGCGACCTCGCTCTTTCGGCCGCGCTTCTTCAATCCTTGCTTGATGTGCTCGTACTGGCGTTCGCGCTTGTCGCTCCATGCGGCTTGCGGCATGTCGTTCTCCCGATGGCGTGGTCCGCTGCCGGGCAACGGCCATACCTGCCGCTTCGTGGGCGGCGCGGGATTGGAGATTGCCGTTGCGCCCCCATCTGGACGCGGAGGTTCGGCCGGCGCGCGAGGTGGCCGACGATGACCGTCATGAATGCGGCGTTGCCGCAGTTCCATGAACCGTCACGCGATCCTGTGGAGGAACGATGAACGACGAGATGCGCCTTCGCGTACTGGTGGTCGACGACGACCCCGATACGGCGGAGAGCCTTGCGGCCCTGGTGGGCCTCAGCGGGCACGACGCGCAGGTGGCCCTGGATGGCCGCAGCGCCATTCGCCTGGTGCGAAACGACGACTTCCACCTGGTGCTGCTCGATATCGGGCTGCCCGACATGGACGGCTACGAGGTGGCCCGGCGGCTGACTTTGCTCGGCCAGCGAAGCCTGAGCATCGTCGCGCTGACCGGCTACAGCAGCGACGAGGATCTCCGGCGATCCGACGGTGCGGGGCTCGACCACCACATCGTCAAGCCCTGCGGCAGCGATCAGTTGCAACGTATCCTGGACGAGGCGCTCACGAAGGCAAGGGGCGCGTAGCGACGGCGCGAGTCAGTGCAGCGTGCGGCCTTGCCGCGCGGCGGCGTCGGCCTTGAGGGTGCTCCCGATCATCGTGCGCACCGATTCGTAGCCCCGGTGCTTCTCGAAGAAGTGCTTGTCCAGCCACAGGAAGTGGCCGAGAAGGTCGTCGGGCGTGGCGCTGCGCATGTTCTCCAGGAACTCGTCGAAGTACTCCTTCGCCACCTGGTACCAGCGATCCTGGGAAAGCCGCGAGGCCGCGCCGGTGCGGGCGCACTCGGCCGTGTAGACCTCGTCGATCACCTCCGCGGTCTTTTCCGAGAAGGTGGCGAACGTGAGCAGCGTCGCGAACGCCTCCACTTCCCGGCCCGGCTCGATCGCACCGATGAAGGCGAGCTCGCTGCCGTCGACGACCAGGGCGGGGGTCATGAACATACGTTCTTGCATGTCGATAGTCGTTGTTGGGCCTGGCAGCATGGTTGCCTCGTGGCCGCCGTCTGTCTGCCGAAAACTTCACGAGCGCGACGTCCTGGTGCGCGACGTGCATTCCGTCACGGCGTCGCCGTCCCGGACGTGGCAGCCGTCAGTGATGCAAAGAGCCGTGGTCCTTGCCGCATGGGCATAATCCCGTCATGAGCGCTACCCTAACCCCGATCGCGCCCTGCCACGCGACATGACCGCGGCCGCCCTCCGGTATTGTGTCGAGCCGCCGGCGCAGCCCCGCTGGCTGGTGGTCTGCCTCTGCGCCGAGTGGTGCGGCACCTGCCGCGACTATCGCGCGCCGATGCAGGAGGTGGCGTCGGAATTCCCGGCGCACGCCTTCGCATGGATCGATATCGAGGATGAAGCGGAGCTGTCCGGGGACATCGACATCGAGACCTTTCCGACGCTGCTGGTGCTGGACGGCCCGCAGGTGCTCTTCTACGGACCGGTCCTGCCGGGGGCCGACGGGCTGCGTCGGCTGCTGCGCGCGCTGCACGACAACGGGCCCCAGCCGGTCGACCTCGATGACGAGGTTCTCGCGCTGGTCTCGCGCCTGCAGGGCTAGGCGTTAGTGGCGCGCGCCTGGCGCACCCGGCGCACGCGCCGCACGAGCATCGGCGCGAGCAGGAGAATCAGGGTCAGCGCGAGGAAGCTGGCCGAGATCGGCCGGGTCAGGAACACCGTGATGTCCCCCTGGCTGATCGCCAGCGCGCGGCGCAACTGGGTTTCCGCCATCGGTCCGAGGATGAGGCCGATGATCGCCGGGGCGGTCGGAAAGCCGTAGCGGCGCATGCCGAAGCCGAGCAGGCCGAAGACCAGCAGCACGGCCAGATCCACCACCGACTGGTGCAGGCTGTAGGCACCGAGCGTCGCGAACACCAGGATCCCGGCGTAGAGCTGGGGCCTGGGGATGTCCAGCACCTTGACCCAGATGCCGATCAGCGGCAGGTTGAGCACCAGCAGCAGCAGGTTGCCGACGTAGAGGCTCGCGATCAGCGTCCACACCAGGTCCGCCTGCGAGACGAAGAGCAGCGGCCCGGGCTGGATGCCGTAGTTCTGGAAGGCGGCCAGCAGGATCGCCGCGGTGGCGGAGGTGGGAATGCCGAGCGTGAGGAGCGGTACCAGGACGCCGGCGGAAGCCGCGTTGTTCGCCGCCTCCGGGCCGGCCACTCCCTCGATCGCGCCCTTGCCGAACTCCTCCGGGTACCGCGTCAGCTTCTTCTCGAGCGCGTAGGAGAGGAAGGTCGGGATCTCCGCGCCGCCGGCGGGTATGGTGCCGAACGGAAAGCCGATCGCGGTGGCGCGCAGCCACGCCGGCCAGGAGCGGCGCCAGTCCTTGCGCGACATCCAGATGGAGCCGCTGATCGCATCGTGCGACTCCTTCGCGCCGCCGCGGTACGCGGCCATGTAGAGCGCTTCGCCGACCGCGAACAGACCGACGGCCATCACCACCACGTCTATGCCGTCGAGCAGCTCGGGTACCCCGAAGGCGAAACGGGCCTGCCCGGTCTGGCTGTCGATCCCCATCAGGCCGAAGAAGAGCCCGACGAAGAGGCTGGCCAGTCCGCGCAGGGTGGAGCTGCCCAGCACCGCCGCGACCGTCACGAAGGCGAAGATCATCAGCGCGAAGTACTCCGCCGGCCCGAACGCGATGGCGATCTCCACCACGATCGGCGCGAGCAGGGTGAGCAGGATGGTGGCGATGGTGCCCGCCACGAACGATCCGATCGCCGAGGTGGCCAGCGCCGGCCCGGCCCGGCCGCGCTTGGCCATCTGGTTGCCTTCGAGCGCGGTGGCGAGCGAGGCGGATTCGCCGGGCGTGTTGAGCAGGATCGTCGAGGTGGAGCCGCCGTACATCGCGCCGTAGTAGATGCCGGCGAACATGATGAGCGCGCCGGTGGCGTCCAGCTTGGTGGTGAGCGGCAGCAGCATCGCCACGGTGAGCGCCGGCCCGACGCCTGGGAGCACGCCGATGGCGGTGCCGAGGGTCACGCCGATCAGCCCGAGCAGCAGGTTCATCGGCGCGAGCGCGAGGCCGAAGCCGTTGAGGAGCGCGCCCAGGGTCTCGGTCATGGCTCGGCGCGAACGCTCGGTCGACTCACGGGTTCAGAGCCCGGCGCTGCCCAGCACCGGCGCAAGCAGGCCGGCCGGCAGGTTCACGTTGAGGAAGCCGACGAAGAACAGATGGACCGCGAGGCCGAAAGCGAATCCGATCAGCAGGTCGCGAAGCGGCCGGCGGCTGTCGAAGCCCCGGCACACGCAGCCGAAGAGCACTGCCGCGGCGATGACGAAGCCGGCCGTGTGCACCAGCGCCATCTGCAGCAGCAGGCCGCCTATCACCCACAGGAAGGCGGATGTCGCGAACGGCCGGTCGCCGCGTGCCTGGGGGTCGTCCGGCTCCGCGTTGGCCCAGCCACCCCGAAGGGCCTGCGAGAGCAGCCAGGCACCGAGGATCGCCAGGCCGGCGCCCACGACCATCGGCATCATGTCCGGCCCGACCAGGGCGTAGCCCTGGTGGCCGGACAGGCCGCGACCGATCACGAAGGCGGCGATGCCGAGCGCGAGGACCCCGACGGAGATGGCCAGCTCGGCGGCACTGCGTCGGCGCGGCGGATCGACCGGCACGTCAGTGGCGTCCGGCGGTCCGTGAGGCGCGATTCATCAGGTGGGCGCGCCGGCTAGGACTTGATCAGGCCCAGGTTCCTCAGGATGCCACCGACCCGCGTGATGTCCTCCTCGAGGAACTTCTTGTAGTCGTCGCCACCGAGGAACCAGGGCGTCCAGCCGAACTTCTCGAGCGTCTCCTTCCACGACTTGGTCTCGGTGGCCTTGCGCACCGCCTCGACCAGCGCGTCGCGCTGCGGGGCGCCGAGGTCCGGCCCGCCAAAGCAGCCGCGCCAGTTGCCGAGGACGACATCGACCCCCTGTTCCCGCATGCTGGGGATGCCGTCGATCGGTTCCGGGCTGGAGACGGCCAGCGCCCGCATGCGCTTGCCCTTGATCTGCTCGGCGAACTCGCCCAGCCCGGAGACTCCGGCGGTCACGTGACCGCCGATGATGGCCGCGATCGCCTCGCCACCGCCCTTGAAGGGCACGTAGTTGATCTTGGTGGTGTCCGCACCCACCGCCTGCGCCGCCAGGCCGACGAGGATGTGATCGGTGCCGCCCGCCGAGCCACCGCCCCAGGAAACGGCCCCGGGGTTGGCCTTGAATGCCTTCATCAGGTCGCCAAGGCTCTTGTGCGGCGACGACGCGGGCACGACGATCACGACGTATTCGCTGGTGAGACGCGCAATCGGCGTGACCATCCCGAGGTCCACCGTCGACTTGCTGAGCATGATGCCGCCCACCATCACCATGCCGCCCATCATGAGCGCGCTGCCGTCGCCCTTGTGATTGTTCACGAACTGCGCGAGGCCGAGCGTGCCGCCGGCGCCTCCCTTGTTCTCGAACTGCGCCCCGCTGATGACGCCGGCTTCCTGCATGGCCACCGCCAGGTTGCGACCGGTCTGGTCCCAGCCGCCCCCCGGGTTGGCCGGAATCATCATCTTCAGGGTGCCGAGGCTCTGGGCCCGGGCCGACCCGGGTACGACTGCCTGGGCAGCGAGCAGCGAAGCGGCAGCCAGATTGAATTGACGGCGTTGCATGCGTGCATCTCCTCTGAGGGGCCGGCGCTGGCCTGGGATATCGGTCTTCGTCGCGGGGCCGGGTTCGGCCCGCGAGCTAGTGTAGCGCCGTTTCGCGGCACGGATTCCGGCGCGCACCGGCCGGCGCGACGCGACGAACGGCCCCGCCGGCGTCATGGCTCGCCGCAAGCGGACTGCGATAATCCGGCCTTGTAGCGCATTCCCGGAGCAGGCCGATGATCAGGAAGTTGTTGTTGGCGCTCGGCGTCCTCGTCGTGCTGGTGGTGGTGGCGGCGGTCGCCCTGGTGACCCTGGTCGACGTCAACCGGTTCAAGCCGACCATCGAGCAGTTCGTGCAGGACCGCTATCAGCGGACGCTGCGCATCGACGGCGATCTTTCCCTCTCGCTGTTCCCGCGGATCGCGCTGGCGCTGCCCCGGACCACCTTGTCGGAGCCCGGTGGCCAGGGCGAGGCCGCCAGCCTCGCCGGGGCGCGCGTGGCGGTCGCCGTGATGCCGTTGCTGCGTGGCGAGGTGATTGCCGACAAGGTGCAGATCGAAGGCCTGGCGGCAACCGTCGAGCGGCGCAAGGACGGCAGCCTCAGCATCGACGACCTGATCGGCCAGCCGGCGCAGGAGACGGAGCAGCCGCAGCCGGGCGAGACGCCATCCGGAGAGTTGCCGCGGATCGACATCGGCGGCATCGGGCTCGACAACGCACGGATCACCTGGCGCGATCTGCAGGCCGGCATGACCGCTACGGTGGAGCGCCTGTCGCTTCAGACGGGGC
Source organism: Pseudomonadota bacterium (assembly GCA_023388075.1). Lineage (GTDB taxonomy): Bacteria > Pseudomonadota > Gammaproteobacteria > Burkholderiales > Burkholderiaceae_E > Lautropia. Next base: position 25,075 of record JAEWGX010000056.1, on the reverse strand, counting down.
GGATCGCCAACAAGGGCGTGACGCCGATCGAGCTGAAGGCGGCCTTCCAGGTGAGCGAGCCCAAGTCGAGCGGCGAAGTGTCCCTCGACGGCGAGGCGGTGCTCGACCTCGATGCCGGCAGCTACGGCGCACGCAAGCTGCAGGTGGTGCTGAAGGCGACCACCGGCACGACGGAGATCGACGAGGCGCGGCTTTCGTTGGGGAACCTCGCCTTCGATCCCGCCACCCGGTCGATCGACCTGGCGGGCCTGGACGTTGCCGCCAATGGCAGGCTCTCGGGCCAGCCGTTCGAGGCCAAGGCGGCGGCGCCACGGCTCGCCGTCACCGAAACCGAGGCCTCCGGGGAGCCGGTCAAGGCCAGCGTCTCACTGGCGGGCGAGCAGGCGCTGCAGGCGACCGTCGACGCCTCGGGCATCGGCGGCAGCACGAAGGCGCTGAAGGTGGCGAAGCTCGCCGTCCAGGCAAGCATGCGCCAGGGTGAGCGCACGGTCCAGGCGAGCCTGGGCACGCCTTTCGAGGCGAACCTGGAAGCCGGAAAGTACGGGCTGCCCACCCTTGCGGGAACCGTGGAGATCCGCGACCCGGCGATCCCGAATGGCCAGGCACGCATCGACCTGTCCGGCTCGGTCTCGGCCGATGCGACCAACGAGAAAGTCGCGGCGCAGCTCGACGCGAAGGCCGAGGGCACTGCGCTGCGCGCGAAGGTCGACGTGGCGGGCTTTGCGACGCCGCGCATCGGCTTCGACGTCGACGCGGACCAGCTCGACGTCGATCGCTTCTTCCCGCCCGAGCCGGCAGGCAAGGGCGGCGCGCCGGCGGCCGGCGCGGCGCAGGCCGATGCCGAAGCGCCGATCGACCTCTCCGCGCTGCGCGACGTGGACGCGCGCGGCAAGCTGCGGATCGGCCAGTTGCAGGCGCGTGGCATCAAGATGTCCGACCTCGCGGTGGCGGTGGTTGCCGCCAAGGGCCGCCTGGATGCGGCGCCGATCACCGCGTCGCTCTACCAGGGGCGGATCGATGCCAAGGTCGGCGCCGTCGCCGGGGCGGAACCGGGCGCCAACCGCTACAGCACGTCGGCGGACATGAAGGGGATCGCGATCGGCCCGCTGCTGCGGGACGTCGCCGACCAGGACCTGCTGGAGGGCCGCGGCAACGTGACGATGTCGATCACGAGCGGCGGTGCCACTGTCGCCGCCATCAAGCGCGGCCTGCAGGGCAAGGGCGCGGTGAACCTGCGCGATGGCGCGATCAAGGGCATCAACCTGGGCGAGACGATCCGCAACGCGCGCAACCTGCTGCAGGGCGGCCGCTCCGAGACGAAGGCCGCGGACGCTACCCAGAAGACCGATTTTACGTCGCTCGACGTGAGCTTCACCGTGAAGGATGGCGTCGCGTCCAGCAACGACCTCGACGTGCGCTCGCCGCTGTTTCGCATCGGCGGGCAGGGCCGCGCCGACATCGCGGCCGGCACGCTCGACTATACGGTGAATGCCTCGGTGGTCGGCACGAGCACGGGGCAGGGCGGCCGCGAGCTGGAGGAGCTGCGGGGCGTGACCATCCCGGTGCGCCTCACCGGTCCCTTCGAGAACCTCAGCTGGGCGATCGACTGGGGGACGGCCGGCAAGGAGGCGCTCAAGTCGCGCGCCGCGAGCGAGCTCAAGGAACGGCTGAAGACCGACGACCTGGAGAGCAAGGCGAAGGAGAAGGCGCGCGACGCGCTGAAGGGCCTCTTCAACCGCTGAGATTGATTCGCCGTCCTCAGCGCGCCGGCATGTCCGCTTCCGTGCACACGAGGATCGCCCGGGCGTCGTCAGGGATCGGCGCCATCGTCGCGTTCCAGGCGTCGTAACGGGCTCGCATGGCCGCGAGCCGCTCGGGATGGCGACGGGCGAGATTGGCCCGCTCGCGCTCGTCCTGGGACAGGTCGAACAGGTACTCGTTGTCGTCGATCGCGAGGTACTTCCACGCCCCGTCGCGCAGCGCCTTCTGGCGGCGGTACTTCATCCGCCAGAAGAGCTCCCGCCGGAAGGTCGCCGTCGGATCGCGCAGCACCGGCAACAGCGATACGCCGTCGAGCGGCACGTCCGGCGCGGTCGCGGCGCCGGCAATCTCGAACATCGTCACCGCCCAGTCCATCGTGATCGCCTGCTGCTCGGTCACGGTCCCGGTCGGGACGACGCGCGGCCAGCGCACGATGTAGGGCACGCGAATCCCGCCCTCGGTGAGATCCATCTTGCCGCCCACGAGCGGCCAGTTGTCCGAGAAGCGCTCGCCACCGTTGTCGCTGGTGAAGACGACCAGCGTGTCCTCGCCGAGCCCGGTCTCGTCGAGCGCATCGAGCACCCGCCCGATGCCTTCGTCCATCTCGCGGATCATCTGCTGGTAGATGCGGATGGAGCCGCCGTCCTTGTGGCGGATGTCCGCGTCGATCTCCGGGCGCGCGCCCCCTTGGGCGCGCGTCTCCCACGGCCAGTGCGGCGCGGTGTAGTGCAGGCTGAGCAGGAAGGGCGCGCGGTCGGCGGCGCGGCGCCGGATGCACGCGACCGCTTCGTCGCTCAGGAGGTCCGTGAGATAGTGACCGTCGTGCCGAGCCGGCTCGCCGTTGCGGACCAGGTCGTGCTTGCCCTCGCGATCCAGGTGGCTGAAGTAGCTCACGCCCCCGGAGAGCGGTCCGATGTGCTCGTCGTAGCCGCTCTTCTGCGGCCCGAAGTGCGGTGGATAGCCGAGGTGCCATTTGCCGACCAGTGCGGTGCGGTAGCCGGCTGCACGCAGGACCGATGGCAAGGTGGGGTGCGAGGGCGGCAGTCCCACCTCGGTGCTGCCGTAGAACCGCGCGGTCATGGGTTCCTCCGCCGCACCGCGCAACTGGTACTGGTAGCGCCCGGTGATCATGGCGAAGCGCGTCGGCGAGCAGACCGGTGAATTGGAGTAGCCCTGGGTGAAGCGCAGGCCCTCGCGCGCCATCGCGTCCAGTCGCGGCGACACGGGGACACGCCCGCCATAGCAGCCGAGGTCGGCGTAACCCAGGTCGTCGGCGACGATGAAGACGAAGTTCGTCATCGTCCTACTCCGCCCGCATGCCGGTGGCGGCGATCGTCTTCGCGTATCGATCGCGCAGCCGGGCGAGCCGCTGCCGCGCCGCCTCCCCGGGCTCGGCCAGCACGTCCATGTCGAGTGAAGCCATGCGCTTCCTGACGCCCTCCCGCGCCAGCGCGGCGGCGAGCGCGGTGGCTAGCCGGTCCACGATCGGCTGGGGCGTGGCGGCCGGCACCAGCGCGTCATAGAGCACCTCGAAGCCGAGGTCCGGCAACCCGGCCTCGGCCACCGTCGGTACTTCGGGCGCGAGCGGCGAGCGCCGCGGGCTCGTGACCGCGACGGCGATCACCTTGCCGGCCTTCACCTGCGGCAGGAATCCCGGCGTGGCCAGGATCCCGCCCTGCACCTCGCCGGAGACCACGGCCAGTACCGCAGGCGCGTTGCCCTTGTACAGGATGTGATTGACCTTCGCGCCGGTGGCCGATGCGAGGATCGAGGCGGCCATGTGGCCGGGGCTGCCATTGCCGGCGTTGCTGAAGGCGAGCGTGTCCTGCCTGCCGTTGGCCACCAGGGTGGGCAGGTCCGTCGCGTGGACGGACGGATGGACGGCGATCATCAGGCCGGACGAGGCGAGCGACATGACGGGCTTCAGGTCTTCCGGCTCGAAGGGGAGCGACTTGTACACCCCCGGGTTGATGGTGAAGGGGGTATCGATCGAGATCAGCACCGTGTAACCGTCCGGCGGCGCCTTGGCGGCCACGTCCACTCCGATGTTGCCGCCCGCGCCGGGCTTGTTCTCCACCACGAACGGCTGCCCGAGCGCCTCCTGCAGTTCCTCGGCGAGGGTGCGGGCGAGGATGTCGAGCGGCCCTCCCGGCGGGAAGTTGACGATCAGGCGCACCGTCTTCCTGGGGTAGCTTTCCTGTGCGCGCGCCGCGGGCATCCCGCCGAGCGCGGCGGAGGCGGTCGCGGCGGCGAGCATCGCGCGGCGGCGCCGCGACGGCCTATCGGACGGTTGTTGCATCGCTGTCTCCTCCCCGGGCAAGGCCGCCGCTGCGTGGCGGCCCGCAAGTGGTGGTCAGTGTATCTCCGGCTCGCCCGTGGCGGACGCTTCGCCCGCGGCGCCGGGTTCCAGGAAATCGAAATCGCAGCCTTCGTTGGCCTGGCGGACATGCTTGAGGTAGATGGCGCCATAGCCGCGGCTGAAGCGCCGCTGCGGTGCCTGCCAGGCGCGGCGACGTGCCTCGAGCTCCTCGTCGTCCACCTCCAGGGTGAGCCGTCGCCCGTCGACATCCAGGGTGATGAGGTCGCCGGTGCGCACCAGCGCGAGCGGCCCTCCGACGTGGCTCTCGGGAGCGACGTGCAGCACGCACGCGCCGTAGCTGGTTCCGCTCATGCGGGCGTCCGAGATCCGCACCATGTCCCGCACGCCTTTCTGCAGCAGCTTGCGGGGAATCGGCAACTGGCCCCATTCGGGCATGCCCGGCGCGCCCTGGGGCCCGGCGTTCTTCAGCACGATCACCGAGCGCTCGTCGATGTCGAGATCGGGCGCATCGATGCGCGCGGCCATGTCGTCGTAACTCTCGAAGACGACCGCCGGGCCGGTGTGGCGGCGCAGGTGCTGCTCCATCGCGGCCGGCTTGATCACCGCCCCGTCCGGCGCCAGGTTTCCACGCAGCACCGCGAGTCCGTCGCGCGGGATCAGCGGCCGGTCGAGCGGGCGGATGACCTCGTCGTCATGCACGCGGGCATCGGCGACGTTCTCGCCCAGGGTGCGGCCGTTCACCGTGAGCGTGCCACCGTCGATCATGCCGCCCAGCCGTGCCACGAGCGCCCGCAGGCCGCCCGCATAGTAGAAATCCTCCATCAGGAAGGCACCCGACGGCCGAAGGTTGGCCAGCACCGGCGTCTCGCGCGCGAGGCTGTCGAAGCTTTCGAGGTCGAGCGCGAGACCGGCGCGGCGGGCGATCGCGATCAGGTGCACGATCGCGTTGGTGGAGCCGCCCAACGAGAGGACCGCGACCACGGCATTGCGCATGGCCTGGGCCGAGAGGATCGCGTCCGGCCGCAGGTCCTCCCACACCATGTCCACGATCCGCTTGCCCGAGAGCGTCGCCATCTGCGCATGGCGCGAGTCCGGCGCCGGTATCGAGGCCGCGCCGGGCAGGGTGAAGCCGAGCACCTCGGCGGCGCTCGTCATCGTCGAGGCGGTGCCCATCGTCATGCAGTGCCCGGGCGAGCGCGCGATGCCGTCCTCCAGTTCCTGCCAGTCGTCCTCGGTGATGTTGCCGGCCCGCAGTTCCGCCCAGTACTTCCAGGTGTCGCTGCCGCTGCCGATCACGCCGCCCTTGTAGTCACCGCGCAGCATCGGCCCGGCCGGCACGAAGATGGTCGGCAGGTTCATCGTGATCGCGCCCATCAGCAGCGCCGGCGTCGTCTTGTCGCAGCCGCCCATCAGCACGCAGCCGTCGGCCGGGTACGAGCGCAGCAGCTCCTCCGTCTCCATCGCGAGCAGGTTGCGGTAGAGCATCGTGGTGGGCTTCTGGAACGGCTCGGAAAGCGACAGGGCCGGCATCTCCACCGGGAAGCCGCCTGCCTGCCAGATCCCGCGCTTGACTTCCTCGGCGCGTTGGCGGAAATGCGTGTGGCATGGGTTGATCTCGCTCCAGGTGTTGATCACCGCGATCACCGGCTTGCCGGCGTAGTCGCTGCGGTGATAACCCATCTGCGAAGTGCGCGAGCGGTGACCGAACGCGCGCAGGTCCTTTGCCCCGTACCAGCGGTGACTGCGAAGTTGGTCCGGCTGGAGGCGGCGCTTGCTCATGCTGATGTGATCTCCGTGGTCGTGACGCGGCGCCATCCCGCAGGCGGCCGTCGCCGGTGTCGCGCCGTTCATCTCGGGCGTCGCTACGGTCCGCGTCTGTCGCTACCGGGACGGCGCCGTCAAGGGTAGCATTCCGCATCCGCGAGCGCCGCAACCTTCGCGGCCGTCCTGCGGCGACGACGCCGCAGGATCCGCTTCGCTATTGTCCTCGGGAGAACACAATGAAGTATCGGATGTTGACGGTTGCCGTCGCGCTGGCATTGGCAGGCTGCGCCGACATGCAGGGCGTCCAGATGGGAAGCCAGAGCGCCAAGACGGTGGCCACGGGCTCGGCCGCTGGCGCGGCCTCGGCCAACGCCAACAGCCAGCTCGAGCGATGCGACGAATCCCTCGGCACCCTGGCCGTGGTCGAAGACCAGGGTTCACCTTGGTACTACCAGCTTCGCAATGAGTACAAGCTGCAATCGACGGTGCCTCTGATCCGCATGCTGGTGCAGCAGTCCAACTGCTTCGTCGTGGTGGAGCGGGGCAGCGGCATGCGCTCCATGAGCACCGAGCGCACCCTGGAGGCCAGCGGCGAGATGCGCCAGGGCAGCAACTTCGGCAAGGGCCAGATGGTCGCGGCCGACTACAGCCTCAATCCCAGCATCGCCTTCAGCCAGAGCGATGCCGGCGGTGTCGGCGCGGCGCTCGGCGGCTTTGGCCGCCGGCTGGGGATGCTGGGCGCGGTTGCCGGCAGCATGAAGTTCAAGGAGGCATCGACCATGCTCACGCTGGTGGACAACCGGTCCGGCGTGCAGCTCGGGGCCGCCGAGGGCAGCGCCTCCAAGACCGATTTCGGCGCCTGGAGCAGTGTCTTCGGCAGCCGCGCCGGCGGATCGCTGGGCGGCTACACCAACACCGCCGAAGGCAAGGTGCTGGCCGGCGCGTTCGCCGACGCCTACAACCAGCTGGTGACGAGCCTGCGGAGCTACCGCGCCCAGGAGGTCAGGGGCGGACTGGGTACCGGCGGCCGGCTCGGCGTCTCGGGCGGCAGCACGAAGGCATCCAAGGAACTTGGTACCGGTCGCTAGGCGCGAACCGCCGGCGGGGTCGGCGGCAGCTCATCGCTCCGATTGGCGGCCGCCATGCCCGGCCGCTACCTGCTCTGTCGGGCGCGGCCTGGAGTGTCGGCCGGCGCACCCCTCGATCCAGGCCGCGACGGCGCTTCGAACGGTCGGGGTCGCCCAGCCTTCGAGCTGACGACTTCGTCGAATGATTTATTTCTGAATCAATGAATTAGCCAGAAGCTATTTCATGCAGAGTGAGGTTGTAGTTAAAGTGATTTCTCAAAAACAGACACATTCGTTCAACAAAGAATCAGCCAGATACGTACAAATCTTCGAGTGAAGTTCGAGCAGTTGCCGTCTGGCGAAAGGTCGCTCGCAGTCGCCGCGCTCGTCTTCAACGCGACGACATGGGGCCTGGCCTGGTGGCCGATTCGCCTGCTCCGCGAGGCGGGCCTGCATCCGCTCTGGGCGACCTCGCTCGTGTACACCGCGGCCACCATCGGTATCGCGATCGCTTTCCGGGCGACCTTGCTCGACGGCCTGCGCAACGCGCGGGGCCTCGGCTGGCTGTTGGTCGCGAGCGGCCTCACCAACGCGAGCTTCAACTGGGCCGTCACGCTCACGGACGTGGCCCGGGTGGCGCTGCTCTTCTACCTGCTGCCGGTGTGGGCGGCGCTGCTCGCCCGGTGGCTGCTGAAGGAGCCGTTGACTGGCGCGGTCATTGCCCGCATAGCGATCGCGCTCGCCGGCGCGGCATTCGTATTCGCCGACCCGCATCGTCTGGCCGGTCCGACCTCCTGGCTCGCCGACTTCCTGGCCGTGATCGCCGGCGCCGCGTTCGCCGTCAATACGGTCACGCTGCGGCGCGTGGCGGGGCAGTCGCGCAGTGCGATCGCGGTCAGCATGTTCCTGGGGGCAGCGATCCTGCCCGCGGCAGTGGCGCTGCTGCTCGGCGCGACAGGCGCCGTCCTGGAGGTTCCCGCCGGTGTCGGGCCGTGGATCTGGCTGGTGCTGGGGACGGCCGTCGCCTATGTCCTTGGGAACATCGCCCTGCAGTACGGCGCCGCCAGGCTACCCGCCAACACGACCTCGCTCATCATGCTCACGGAGGTGGCGGTCGCGGCCGTGTCCGGCGCGCTGATCGCGGGCGAGCTGCTGTCCTGGCGGGTGCTGGTCGGCGGCGCCTTGATCGTCATCGCGGCGGCGTCCTCGCTGGTGACGCCTTCGCCGGTGCGTGGCGTTGCATGAACCCGCCCATGGCGACGGGATGGCAGCGGAGGGGGAGCTAACGCGGGCTCAGGTGCGCACGCCCGCCCGCGCCAGTCCCCGGGCCACCAGCACCAGCAGCACGACGGCCAGCGCCACGCTCCAGAGCGAATAGGGGACGCCCAGCATGGGCGCATTGGCCTCGTCGCAGGCGGCGGTCGCCTTGAAGACGTAAGGGAGCATCTCGTCCAGGCCGGTGGCCATCATGAAGCGGTCAGCGGCGGTGAACGCGCAGCTCGATGTCTGGGCGGCGACGAAGTGCTGGTAAAGCGCCGCCGCCAGCGCGCCGGCCGACAGTAATCCGGCCACCAGCAGAAGCGCGCGGGCACGCAGGCTCGACTGGGTCACCGGCACCGAGAGCAGCGCGAAGAGACCGGCCAGGAGGTACAGCAGCCGCTGCACGGTGCACCAGGGGCAGGGCTGCATGTCGAAGACGTGCTGGCTGACGAGAGCCCCCGCCACCCCCGCCCAGGCCAGGACGGCGATCAGCACGGCAGTGCCGGTATGTGATATACTGCGTGCTCTCATAGTGTTTCAGATTCTGCTATCCAGGTACAGATTGTTGTAGTGACGCGTGTTGTCTTGGTGCAACTGCGTTCCCGGCAGTCAGGGGGACGTGGGAGTGCAACTTGGCACGGCGCCGTCGGCAGGTTTGCCCCGGTCCGGCGGCACTACGGGTAGGCGCTGTTCTCTGATGCGAATCCGATACATCCTTTCATTCTCAGAATACGGGACTCAGGGATGAAAACAACTCGCAAGCCTAATTCAGCTATGACCGCGCATCATCACAGCGCGATCGTTACCGCGCGCCATGCCGCTCGCATGCGCGCCGGTCGGGTCGAATCCAGGCCGGAGGACTATGCGGATATCGCCGTGACGGAGCAGGCCAAGCGGCTTCGGGAAGCTCGCCGCGCCATCGAAGAGCGTAACATGCTGCGCGAGCTCGGCCTCAGCTAAGCACAGGCCGTCTGGTGCGTGCGAGCCGGGCTCCCGGTTCCACGCGCTGCCGGCGCGGCAGCCGACTGGAGAAACCGATCCGTCTCGCTGCCCTTCCTGACACTTCTTCCGTCTTCCCCGCTCCGGCCGATCGACCCCGGGCCGCCCGACCTCCCGACATCCTCTCTCGCCGCGCCCACGGTACGTGCCTCCAGCGCGCGCGCAATCCCGGTTCCAGCACCTTCACCCGGTTCGCTTCACCCCAGCTTGGCCCTCGACCATGAGGATCCTCATCGTCAAGATGTCATCCATGGGGGACATCGTCCATGCTCAGCCGCTTGCCACCGACCTGCGGCGGGCCTATCCGGACGCACGGATGGACTGGGTGGCGGAGAAGCCATTTGCCGGCATCTGCGCCATGAACCGGGCAATCGACGAGGTCATCCCGATTGCATGGCGGCGTTGGCGCAAGCGCCTGCTCGCCGCCGAGACCCTGGCCGAGATGGGTGACTTCCGTCGCCGCCTGCGCGAGGACCGCTACGACCTCGTGGTGGATTGCCAGGGACTCGTCAAGAGCGCCGTCGTGGCCCGAATGGCGCCGGCGCTTTCGCGGGTGGGGCCGGCCTGGGCATTCGCGCGCGAACCGCTCGCGTCGCTCGCGTACGACCGCAAGGCGGTGGTCCCGCGAGACTGGCACGTCGTGCGGCGCAATCGCGCGGTAGGAGCTGCCGCGGGCGGATACCGGATCGACGATCCGCCGGACTTCGGGCTGCAGGCCGCGCCGCTCGCGCCGGGCGAGGCCCCGTGGCTGCCGGCCGGCCGCTACGCGCTGCTCGTGACCGGCGCCAGCCGGGACGAGAAGCTCTGGCCCGAGGCGCACTGGGTGAGCGTCGCGCAGCGGCTCCAGCAGGCGGGCCGTGCCCTGGTCTGGTTCTGGGGCAGCGAGGCCGAACGCGCCCGCGCGGAGCGCCTGTCCCATCTCGCCACGCAGGCGGGCGGCGCGGCGGCGACGCCGTCGGTGGTGCCGCCGTTTCTTTCGGTCACTGACGCCGCCCGAGCGATTTCCGGCGCCGACGTGGTGGTGGGCCTCGACACCGGCTTCACTCACCTGGCCGGCGCGCTGGGGCGGCCCACGATCGCGATCTTCTGCGATTTCGACGCGGTGCAGTGCGCAGTGACCGGCGCCGGCTTCTGCGAGAGCTTCGGCGGCATCGGCGAGATTCCCGAGCCTGCCGAGATCATCGCGGCGGTCGACCGCTGGCTCGCGGGCGAGGAAGCCGGGGCGTGAACGCGCTGCGGCTCTCGCTCACCCTGCTGCGACGCGACTGGCGCGCAGGAGAGTTGCGGCTGCTGCTGGTCGCGCTGGCGGTCGCCGTCGCCGCGATCTCCACCGTGGGGTTCTTCATCGACCGGCTCGGCAATGCGCTCTCGCGGGAGGCCACGCAATTGCTGGGCGGCGACGTCGTGGTGTCCGCCGACCATCCGGTGCCGGAGGGATGGACGGCCGAGGCAAGCCGCCGCGGCCTCGCGATCGCCCACACGGTATCCTTCCCGAGCATGGCGCTGGCGCCGACGAGATCATCAGGCGATGCGCCAGGCGCGAGCCCGTTGCGCAGCCAGCTCGCGTCCGTGAAGGCGGTATCGGCCGAGTACCCGCTGCGCGGAGCGCTCACGGTGAGCCTGGACGCGGCCGCCGGCGGCTCGGTGCAGGCGAAGGCGCCCGAGCCGGGCACGGTGTGGGTGGACCGCGCACTGCTGCAGGCGCTCGGCCTCGAGCTGGGCGACGGCCTGCAGCTCGGCGATCGCACCTTCCGCATCACCGGCGTCATCCTGGTGGAGCCGGATCGTGGCACGTCGTTCGTCAACTTCGCGCCGCGAGCCATGGTTGCGCTGGAAGACCTGGAGAGCACGCGTCTCGTGCAGCCGGGCAGCCGCGTGCGCTACCGCCTTCTCGCGGCCGGCAGTCGCGAGCAGGTCGACGCCTTCGAGACCTGGGTCAAGTCGCGGCTTGACGCCGGCCAGCGCATGGAGACGCTGGAAGAAGGGCGGCCGGAGCTGCGCATGACGCTGGATCGATCGCGCCAGTTCCTCTCGCTTGTTTCCCTGCTCTCGGCGCTCATCGCCGCGGTGGCGATCGGGCTTGCCGCGCGGCGCTTCGCCGACCGTCATCTCGACGGTTTCGCGGTGCTGAAGTCGCTCGGCGCGCAGCAGTCGCTGCTCGCCTGGTCGCTGCTGCTCGAGATGTTCTGGCTGGCGGTCGGCGGGGCCGCGCTGGGCGCGCTGGCCGGTTGGCTGGCGCACTGGGTCCTGGTCTGGCTCATCGCACCGATCATGCCGCTGCCATTGCCGCCGCCCGGATGGCAACCGGCGGTGCAGGCGCTTGCCGCCGGAGTGGTGCTGATCGTGGGGTTCGCGGCGGTGCCGGTCGTCAGGCTCGCAGGCGTTCCGCCGCTGCGGGTGCTGCGGCGCGAGCTCGGGCCGCCGGCTCCGTCGGCGTGGCTCGCGCTCGCAACGGCGGTGATCGCGTTCGGGACGCTTCTGCTGTGGTACGCCGGGGATCGTCGGGTGGCGCTCTTCGCCATCGGTGGCTTCGCGGCCGGGGCTGCCGTCTTCGCGCTGGTGGCTTTCGCCGGGGTGCGGTTGCTGTCGCCGCTGCGGCGCTGGGTGGGTGTCGGACCCAGCGGCGCCGCGATGCGGGTCGCGCTCGCGAGCTGGGCGCGCCGGCGCGGTGCCTCCGTGGTGCAGACCGCGGCGCTTGCGGTGGGAATGATGGCGCTGATGCTGCTCACCGTGACCCGCAACGACCTGCTCGATAGCTGGCGCAGCGCGAGCCCGGCCGATGCGCCCAACCGCTTCGTGCTCAACATCCAGCCAGACCAGCAGGCGCCGTTCCAGGCGATGCTGCGGGAGGCGGGTATCGGGGGGGTCGAGCTCTATCCGATGATCCGCGGCCGGCTGGTGGCCGTGAACGGCACGGCGATCGACCCCTCGCGCTACGGCGACGACCGGGCCCGGCGCCTGGTGAATCGCGAGTTCAATCTGTCCTACGCGGACACCATGCCGTCGCACAACCAGCTCGACAGCGGCCGCTGGCTCGCGCCGGGCGCCGCCGAGGTGTCCGCGGAGCAGGGCATCATGGACACGCTCGGGCTCGCGCTGGGCGACCGGCTGCGCTTCGACGTCGCCGGCGAGCCGGTGGAGCTCGCGCTGGTGGGCACGCGCAAGCTCGCCTGGGATTCCATGAAGGTCAACTTCTTCATGATCGGCTCCCCGAGCGCGTTGGCGGACAAGCCACAAAGCTACATCACCTCCTTCCACCTGCCGGAAGAGCGGTCGGCGGTCTCGCTGCGACTGGTCGACCGCATGCCCAATCTCACGGTGGTGGATACCACCGCGATCCTGCGCCAGGTCCAGGCGATGGTCGACCAGGTGGTCGGCGCGGTGCAGTTCCTCTTTCTCTTCGCGCTGGCGGCGGGCGTGGTAGTGCTCTATGCGGCGCTGGCCGGATCACGCGACGAGCGCGTGCGCGAGGCCGGGTTGATGCGCGCGCTCGGGGCATCGCGCAGCCAGCTCACTCGCGCGCAGGTGCTGGAGCTCGCGCTTTCGGGATTGCTGGCCGGCGCGCTGGCCGCGATCGGCGCCATCCTGGTCGGCTGGGTGCTTGCCACCCAGGTGTTCGATTTCGCCTATCGCCCCGGCTGGTGGCTGCTGCCGGTCGGCACGCTCGCGGGCGGCGCGTTCTCGGCCGTGGCCGGCTGGTGGAGCCTGCGCAGCGTGGTCCGCACGCCGCCGATGGCGAGCCTGCGAGGCGCTTGAGCGCTCGCTAGCGCGGGCCGACGCGGTTGGTGCCGCACCAGCGGGACATGAACACGGCCAGCACCGCCGCGGTCTCCATCATGCTGTCGATGGAGACCCATTCGTCGATGCCGTGGATGTTCCCACCCGCGGGGCCGTAGCAGGTGGCCGGGATGCCACCGTAGATGTTGAAGACGCGGGCGTCGGTGGTCGCCGTGAGCGCCACCGACTCGAGCTCGCGACCGGCGACGTCGCGATGCGCTTCGCGCAGCGCGCCAAGCACCGGCTCGTTCTCGTCCACGACGCACCCTTCGGCCTGGAAGCCCTGGTAGATCACCCGATACTGCAGGCTCTCGCGATTGGGATGCGCGGCGTGCGCTTCCTCCAGCACCCGCTCCACCTCGCCGCGCACCCGCGCGGGCGACATGTCCGGGTAGAAGCCGATGCGGATGTCGCTGCGGCACTGCGTCGGCACCGACGAGGCCCATTCGCCGCCCTGGATGCGGCCGAGGTTGATGTTGATCGGATGGGCGTGCGGCAGGAAGTAGCCGTGGCGCGACTTCGGCTCGTTCCACTGCCGCTCCAGTGACTTGAGCACGGAGAAGAGGTGCATGGAAAACTCGATTGCGCTCACGCCCGCATGCGCCTCGAGCGCATGCACCGGCTTGCCCAGCACCTCCACCGAAACCCACATCACCCCGAGCTGGCAGGTGAGGACGCCGGGGACCGGTTCCGGAATCACCGCCGCGTCCGCGCGGTATCCCTCCACCAGGCAGGCGAGGGCGCCGTTTCCGGTGCACTCTTCCTCCACGACCGACTGCAGGTGTACCGTCGCCGCGGGTTCCAGGCCGAGCTCGCGCAGCGCCTTGAACGCCATGGTGTACGCGACGATGCCCGCCTTCATGTCCGAGGCGCCGCGGCCGTAGAGACGGTCGCCGTCGCGGTGCGCGGAGAAGGGCGGATGCGTCCAGAGCGATTCGGCGCCCACCGGCACCACGTCGATGTGGCCGTTGAAGATCAGGGACCTGCCGCTGGACGAGCCCTGGGGCGTGTGCGTCCCCACGACATTTCGCCGTCCGTCATACGCGACGATGGAGGGCGAATAGCCTGGGTGCTGCCGCAGGGCCGCGTCGTCGATCTCGAACTCGCGCACCGCCAGGCCGAGGTCCCGGAATACTTGCGCGATGCGGGCCTGGGCGCTCGCCTCGGCGCCGAGCAGCGAAGGTTCCCGCACCAGGTCGCCGAGCAGCACGATCGCCTCGTCCCGCAAGCGCTCGACGCCGTCGACGATCGCGCCGGCTGGCGGCGTGGCGGTAGGGACGCGTGGTGAAGCGAGGTCCATGCGAGGGCTCCGGGCAGGATTCGGGATCGCTGATGGTAGCCAGCAGGGGGGCGGGTGGACCAGAGGATGGCCGCCAGACGCCGATGCCCGCCGCGGCGAGCCGATTTCAGGCGATGCGGTGTTCATTGCGTAATGCGGAATCAGCGTCGCGCGACGCAGCATCCATTTTTCTTATGATGAAAGAAGATCAGCCATATCGTGAAATGACCGCCTAAGAACTTGAAATCGAAGAAAGTTTTCTAGGTATCTCTAGCGGGTCTCATCGCTCGCTCCGCAGCATCGGGCTCCTAAGATGGATCCAGTCGATGCGCCGGCAATCAAGCCGGGCGCGAAATCCTGGAGCGTGAAGATGTCATCTCGAGAGCTGGAAGCACAAGGACTGCAGAAGCAATGGGCCGAGGGCCCCCGTTGGCGTGGCGTGAAGCGCGGCTATACCGCCGCCGACGTGGTCCGGTTGCGCGGATCGCAGATGGTCGAGCAAACGCTGGCCCGGCGCGGCGCGGAGAAGCTGTGGAAGCTGGTCAACGAGGAACCCTTCGTCAACACCCTGGGCGCCATGACCGGCAACCAGGCGATGCAGCAGGTCAAGGCCGGGCTCAAGGCGATCTACCTTTCCGGCTGGCAGGTGGCGGGCGATGCCAATCTCGCCGGTGAGATGTATCCCGACCAGTCGCTCTATCCGGTCAACTCGGTGCCGCAGGTCGTGCGCCGGATCAACAACGCGCTGACCCGGGCCGACCAGATCCAGTGGTCGGAAGGGCGCAATCCGGGCGATCCCGGCTGGGTCGATTTCTTCGCGCCGATCGTGGCAGATGCCGAGGCCGGCTTCGGCGGCGTGCTGAATGCCTTCGAGCTGATGAAGTCCATGATCGAGGCGGGCGCTGCCGGCGTGCACTTCGAGGACCAGCTCGCGGCGGTGAAGAAGTGCGGCCACATGGGGGGCAAGGTGCTGGTGCCGACTCGCGAGGCGATCTCGAAGCTGGTGGCGGCGCGGCTGGCGGCTGACGTCTGCGGCGTCCCGACCGTCCTGCTCGCGCGAACCGACGCGGAGGCTGCGGACCTGGTCACCTCCGATGTCGACGAGAACGATCGCGCCTTCCTGACGGGCGAGCGCACCGTGGAAGGCTTCTTCCGCACCCGGCCGGGCATCGAGCAGGCCATCTCCCGCGGCCTGGCGTACGCGCCATACGCGGACATGATCTGGTGCGAAACCGGCAAGCCGGATCTCGAGTTCGCGCGGCGCTTCGCCGAGGCGATCCATCGCCAGTTCCCCGGCAAGCTGCTCGCCTACAACTGCTCACCCAGCTTCAACTGGAAGAAGAACCTGGACGATGCCACTATCGCCCGCTTCCAGCGCGAGCTCGGCGCAATGGGCTACAAGTTCCAGTTCATCACGCTGGCGGGATTCCATGCGCTCAACTACTCGATGTTCAAGCTGGCGCACGGCTACGCGCGCGAGCAGATGAAGGCCTTCGTCGAGTTGCAGCAGGACGAATTCGCCGCCGCCGAGCAGGGCTTCACCGCCGTCAAGCACCAGCGGGAGGTCGGCACCGGCTACTTCGATGCGGTCACCAACACCATCGAAGGCGGCCAGTCGTCCACCACCGCGTTGAAAGGCTCGACCGAGGACGAGCAGTTTTTCGATCAGCACGAGGCGGTGAAGCCGGCGCGCAAGGCGGCCTGAGGCGATCCTCGCGGATTCGGTAGTGGAGGAGACCGGGGGCGGCGCGAGCCGCCCCGTTTTCACTGCGCGATGGCGCTCTCGTTCCCGTTCGCCAATGCGGTCTCGGTGCACGCGTCCTTGCCCGCGGCGGACATGCCGGCGACATAGCCGAACGTCAGGGCCGGGCCCAGGGTGATCCCCGGACCGGGATACGCGCCGGCCAGCACCGAGCCCATGTCGTTGCCGGCGCAGTAGAGACCCTCGATCGGGTCGCCGGCGGCATCGAGAACCCGCGCTTGATCGTCCACTGCCAGCCCCAGCGCCGTGCCGATGTCTCCCGGGTAGACCCGCACCGCATAGAAGGGGGGCTTCACGATCGGTGCCAGGCAGGGGTTCGGACGGTGATTCGGTGCGCCGAGATAGCGGTTGTACTCCGTGGAGCCCTTGCCGAAATCGGGATCCTCGCCGCGGGCCGCGTGCTCGTTGTAGCGCTCGACGGTGCGCTGCAGCTGCTCGGCGGGAAGCCGCAGCGCAGCGGCCAGCGCAGCCAGGTCATTCGCCTTCACCAGGTACCCGGCCTTGACGAGATGCTGTCGCGGCCGGCCACCGGGCAATGCAAGCCCCAGGCCGAAGCGCTCCATGAAGTCGTGGTCCGCGAGGAGGAACGCCGGGACGGAAGGGACGTCCCGATGAGAGCGGTACATGCCGATCACGAACTCGTGATACGAAGTCGCCTCGTTGACGAACCGCCGGCCTGAGGCGTTCACGGCGATCAGGCCGGGTTTCGCCCGGTCCCAAACCAGGTGCGGATAGCGGATGATGCTGCCGTCTTCTCGCTCGAGCACGGATACCGGTGCCCAGAAGGCCGGGCTCAGGTTGCCCGCGCGCAGCGTGCCACCGACCGCTCGAGCAACCCGGATGCCGTCGCCGGCGTTGCCGGCGGGCGCCATGGACCAAGGTCCGGTGGGCTCAGGGAAGGTCTCCCCCCGCAGCGTCTTGTCCCAGGCGAATCCGCCGGTCGCGATGACGACACCGCGCCGCGCTCGCACGCGTACGGAGCGTCCGTCGTGGCGGATGACTGCACCGGTGACGGGCCCGTCCGGTCCACCGCGTTCCAGGGACTCGATCGGGCTTTCCAGCCACACGGGGATCGCGCGATCGAGGACGCTGCGAAAGAGACGCGCGGCAAGCGCGTTGCCCAGCACCAGGCGCGTACCCCGGTGGTAGCCACGCAGGCGATCGGACGCGTAGCGTCGGATGAGCCGCATCCCGTGACGCCACGAGGTGAACGAGCGAGTGGCCGCGAGCAGGTGCCAGACGTCGTTCATGTTCACCATCATGCCGCCAAGCACCATGAACTCCGGCAACGGGTCACGCAACCGGGCGAAGTCGCGACCGAGCAACCGGCCGTCGAATTCCGCCGGGTCGAGTGCGCGCCCACCGAAGGACGCGCCCGCCCGGTCCGGGTAGTAGTCCGGTGAGTAGGTGCGGGCGACGAGCTGCAGGTGGGTTCGCGCGGAGAGGAACTCCAGCATCCTCGGCCCCGCGGCGATATACGTATCGAGGACTCGGGCGGGAGCGGCCTCGCCAACCGTCGCCGCCATGTAGGCGTCGATGCGCTCCCGGGTGTCCGGATGTCCGGCCTGCGCGGCCTGGTGGTTGCCGGGCAGCCAGACCGCGCCGCCCGAAATGGCGGTGGATCCACCGACGCGGTCCGTCTTCTCGGCGATCAGGACGTCGAGCCCCAGGATCCTCGCCGTCAGCGCGGCCGCCATGCCGCCGGCACCGGCACCGGCCACGACGAGGTCCACTTCCCGGTCCCAGTTCATGCAACCGAACCTCCGAGTGATTTGCCGCCGTCCACGAAGAGAACCTGCCCGGTGATGAAGCCGGTCCGTGGCGAGGCGAGGAAGGCCACCGCGTTCGCGACGTCTTCCGGACGTCCTGCCTTGCCGGTGGGCTGCAGCGCGAGCTGCGCTGCCAGTCGCTCCGGCGTAAGCTGGCGCAGCAGGGGTGTGTCGATGAGACCTGGAGCGACCGCGTTGACCAGTATTCCCCGCGACGCCAGCTCCATCGCGGCCGCACGCGTGAAGCCGACGACCGCCGCCTTCGACGCGACGTAGTGGGGATGGTTGCGTGCGCCGAGGTAGGCGCGCGAGGCGATGTTGACGACCCGGCCGCCACGACGCATCCGACGTGCCGCCTCTTGTGTAAGGATTGCGACCGCGACCAGGTTGATCTCGAATGCGCGTCGGAAGTCGCCGGCCGACACTTCGTCGAATCCGCGCTCGTCGAAGACGCCGGCATTGTTGACCAGGACGGCAAGTGGCGGCAATGCCGCGACGAGCTCGCGGCACGCGGCTTCGTCCACGAGATCGACGACACGCTTCCACACCGCCAGCCCCTGCCGACGGCACCTTGTTTCCACCGCGGTGCCCGCTGCAGCGTCGCGATCCACGACGACCACCTGGAACCCGTCCGCAGCCAGGCGCTCGACGATGGCCCGGCCGATGCCGGAGCCACCACCCGTTACCAGCGCAATTGGACCGTCATCGAGGCGGGGCAGGGCATCGTCTTGCGCGTCCTGGCTTCCAGGTGCGACATGAAGGGGGTTCATCGTGGGATCCTCCCGGCAGGTCTCGCGTGCGTCTACGCCGCAAGGTAGCCGCCGTCCACCGGCAGGACGGCGCCGGTTACGTAGCTTGCCCAGGGGGATACCAGGAAGACGACCGGGCCCACGACTTCTTCCGGTGAGCCCGTGCGTCCGAGCGGCACGCGTTGGAGGTAGCTGGCCATCTGCGTCGCATCGGCCCGCTTGGCAGCCGTCATTTCGGTATCCATGACGCCGGGCGCGATTGCGTTGACACGAATCCCGTGTGGAGCGAGGTCGCGGGCAAGCACCTGCGTGAACGACCTTATCGCGCCCTTGGAAACGATGTAGCCGGGCGCCGACGTTCCGGCCGTAAACGAGGCGATCGAGGCGAGGTTGACGATGGACCCGCGCGAGGCTTCGAGCTGCGTGACGAATGCCTGCGTAACGTTGAAGACGCCTTCCAGGTTGATGTCGATCTGTCGCCGCCAGCTCGTTCGTGAGTCGGGATCGTCGAACCGGCCGGCCAGCGCGATCCCGGCGTTGTTCACCAGGATGCCGATGCTGCCATGCGCGGCGGCGACCCCCTGGGCGTATCGGTTGCAGGCGTCCGCATCAGTGACATCGAGCTTGGCGCCATGGGCTTGGAATCCATCCGACCGAAGTGCGACGGCGGTCGACTCGACTCGCTCGCCATCGGCATCGGCCAGGAGTACCGTCGCACCCTGGGCCGCGAGTCCGCGAGCGATGGCTGCGCCGAGTCCGCGTCCGGCGCCGGTTACGAGAGCCAGCTTTCCTTCCAGCAGGCTGGTCGCTGAATCGTTCATGCCGGGATCCTTCATCTAGAAGTGGGATGGGTCGTCAGGCGACGGCATGCCGTTCAGCCACCGAGGTATGCGCGGCGGACGCCTTCGTCGTCGGCGAGCGTCGCGGACTCGCCCTCGAGCGCGATCTCGCCGTTCTCGAGGATGTACGCATAGGACGAGATGGCGAGCGCGAGCTTGACGTTCTGCTCCACGACGAGGAACGTGATGCCCTCATCTTGGTTGAGCCGCGCGATGTTCTCGAAGATTCCCTGGACCAGCAATGGAGACAGGCCCATCGACGGCTCGTCGAGGAGGATCAGACGTGGCCGCGCCATGAGTGCACGGCCGATGGCCAGCATCTGCTGCTCGCCGCCGGAGAGGGTAGCGGCCTTCTGCGAGAGGCGCTCGCTCAGTCGAGGGAAGAACGTACAGACGCGGTCCATGTCCTGGCGCATCTTCGCACGGTCGCGTTGCAGGTAGGCACCCATCTCCAGGTTCTCGCGCACCGTCATGTCGCGGAAGACCTCGCGTCCCTCGGGGACCTGGACGACGCCCAGCCCGACGACAGCATCCGAGGCGATTCTGTGGATGGGCCGGCCATCCAGGAGCACCTCGCCCGAGCCAAGCGGTACCAGCCTGGAGACGACGTTCAGCGTCGTCGACTTCCCCGCGCCGTTGCTGCCGAGCAGGGCGATGATCGCCTTCTCGGGCACGGCCATGGAGATTCCGCCGAGAGCCTGGATCTTGCCGTAGGAGGCCGTGACCTGCCGAAGCTCGAGCAGCGCATCAGCCACGCACGTCCCCTCCGAGATAGGCCTCTATGACGCGTTGGTCGCTCCGGATCTCTGCCGGGGTCCCTTCCGCGATCTTCTGGCCGAACGACATCACCGTGATGCGGTGTGAGATGGACATCACGAGCTGCATGACGTGCTCGACCAGCAGGACGGTGATCCCGTCGCGTTCGGCCAGGTCGGCGAGCAGCCGGTCGATGGCCAGGATATCGCGATTGCGAAGTCCAGCAGCCGGCTCGTCCAGCAGGAGGAGCCGCGGCCGGATAGCCAGGGCGCGCGCGAGCTCGAGGAGCTTCTGGTGCCCGAAGTCGAGGTTTCGCGCGACCTGGCGCCGCTCGTCCGCGAGCCCGACGCGCTCCAGCAGCGAGAGGGCGAAGTCCACCTCTTCCGACCGGCGCGTGCCCATTCGCTCGCGCAGGCTCGTCGCGTGCCGGGCGTGAGTGCCCATCAGCACGTTCTCCAGGACGGTGAGCTCGGAGAAGAGCTCGAGGTTCTGGAAGGTCCTCGCAACGCCGAGGCTCGCCATCTCGTGCGGTCGACGGCCCGTGATCTCCTCTGCGTCGAGGATGATGGTACCGGCCGACGGTTCGTAGTACCGTGAGATGCAGTTGAAGGTGGTGGATTTTCCAGCCCCGTTCGGGCCGATCAGCGCGTGAACGCGGCCCCTCGCGACCGACATGGAGAAGTCATTCACCGCGACCAATCCACCGAACCGGACAGTGAGGCCACGCACTTCGAGGAAGCCAGGGGCGTCCGCCCTGGTGTCCGGGACCGCGCCGGTCGCGAGAGGTCCCATCTCACCGACACCGGATGGCTCGCTCGCGACCGGATGAATCATCGCGGCGGATCCTTCGCGGCGACGGTCAGCGGCCGGCCCGGCTGGGTGCCGGCAAGAACGCCGCGCGGAGCGAACATCATGAACATCATCAGGATGGCACCGTAGATGATCTCCTGGAACGAGAGGGCCTGACGCAGCAACTCGGAGACCAGGCCGAATACGATCGCGCCGCCGATCGCGCCGCGAACGGATCCGAGGCCACCCACGACGACCATGGTCAGCACCAGGATGGTCGTCTGGAATCCGAGGCTCTCCGGATGGATGTAGGAGGAGAAGAGCGTGAAGATGCCTCCCGCGACGCCCGCCCAGGCAGCCGAAAGCGCGAAGGCGGTTCGCTTGACGCTGCGTGCGTCCACGCCCATGGCCATCGCCGCGATCTCGCTCTCGCGAACTGCGCGGAACGCATGGCCCAGCCGGGACCGGCTGATGTGCACGGTCGCCCATAGCATCAGGGCAGCGAACACGACGACGAACGGATAGGCGTTGCGGTCCGAGACGATCTCGTAGCCGAAAAGGACGGCGGGGGAGAGCCTCAGCCCGTTGGCTCCGTTGGTTACGGAAGTCCAGTTCAGGAATACCCATTGCATCGCCTCGCCGAAGGCGAAGGTGGCGAGCGCAAGATAGATGTCTCGCATGCGAATCGCCAACGCGCCGATCGCGTAGCCGACTGCTGCGGCAACCAGCCCCGCCGCGGCGATCGAAACCGGAAACGGCGGGTGGAACGCATTGTTCAGCACACCGGCGGTGTAGATGCCCATGCCGTAGAAGGCCGCATGCGACAGGGCGAACTGGCCGGTCTCGCCGATCACCAGGTGCATTCCGAGAGCCAGAACCACGAACACCAGGAGCAGATTGGCGATGTAGACGATGTAGCCGGAGGCGACGAAGGGAAGGATCGCCAGGACGACCGCGAGGAACGCCAGGGCGATCCGGTCGAACCCGGGCTTCATACCTTCTTCACCTGGGGCCGCCCGCCAAGCAGGCCCTGGGGCCGCAGCAGCAGCACGAGCATGATGGCGACGAAGGGCGCCACCACGATCGCGTTGGTCGAAACGAAGAGCCCCACCAGGTTCTCCGCGATGCCGATGACGAAGCCCCCGAGGACCGCGCCCGGAAGGCTGGTGAACCCGCCCACGATCGCCGCGGCGTAGGCGAGGATCGCGAGGTGAGCGATCTCCGGTGACACGAGGATCTTCGGCGCGATCAGGAGCGCCGCGATCGCGCCCAGCAGTCCGGCCAGTGCCCATACCAGGATGTGCATGCGGCCGAGGCTGATTCCGACGAGCCGCGCCGCCTTCGGATTCATCCCCACGGCGCGCATCGCCTTGCCTACGCGGCTCCAGCGGAACATCGCGAACAGCAGAAGCATCGCGGCCACCGCGACCGACAGGATCGCGAGGTCAAGATAGGTGAGCGTGCCTTGGCCGATCGTCACGGACCCGCTGGGCACCAGCGCCGGCAAGGAGCGGGGCGTGTCGCCAAGGCCGGTCGTGCGGACCAGCCCCTTGAGCAGATAGGCAAGTCCGAGCGTGGCGATCACGAACTGCACACCGACGCCTCGCGAACGGGCCACCTGGCGTAGGACCACGCGCTGGAAGGTCGCGGCAACCAGGGCGATCGCACCGAGCGTGGCCGGTATGACTGCGTACTGCGGCCAATCCGCCACTAACACGAGCATCAGGGCCACGTACGCCCCCGCCATGAACAACTCGCCCTGGGAGAAGTTGGGCACGTCGGTCGTCTTGAAGACGATCACGATCGCCAGGGCGAGCAGGGCATAGACGCTGCCGGTCACGAGCCCGGACAGAACGCCCTGCTGGAGGAAAAGCCAGAAATCGGACAGGCTCATGACCGTCTTGCGGACCTTCGGGAACCTGCTACCGCGGGGAAGGCTCACCGTCGACGTGCGGGCCGGCGGGCCCGCACGGTGCACACCGCCGCGGGCTCAGTTCTTCGCCTGATAGGTCCACAAGCTCTTGAAGGAACCGGGAACGAGCGTCTGGCTCTTTCCGTCGAACTGGAGGAAGATCGCCGACTCCTGCGCAGCGGTGTCTCCGGGCCCGAACTCGATAGGACCAGCCATGACCTTCGAGTCGAACTTCAGTTGCGATAGCGCCTGCAACACCTTCTCCCGGGTCGGCTGCGGGCCGGCGGCCTCCAGGGCCTTCACGACCGCCATCGCCGGCGCGATGCCGTAGGGCATGTAGCTCTGCGGATAGCCCGGTTTGGCTGCGAGGTCCGGATAGCGTTCCCGGTACATGTCGTAGACCCACTTGATCTTCGGACCTTCCGGGACGTCGGCGAGCACGTCCTGGACGTAGAAGTTCTTCAACGCTTCCGCGGACCCAACGTTCTCCGCCAGCTGCTTGAGGTCCGCCGTTCCAGTCACGGCAAGCACGATCGGCTTGGTATAGCCCATCTCGCGCGCCTTCTTGATCAGCAGTGCCGCCGGCCGGGCGTAGGTCAGCAGCAGGATCACGTCCGGGTTGGCAGCCTTGAGCTTCAGCATCGGCGCCGTCACGTCGGTGATGTTGGGGTTGACCGACTGCAACTGCAGATCGATGCCGCCGATATGCTTCGCCTGGAACTGTGCCGCCTCCAGGTTCCAGCTGCCGTAGGCGTCGTCGTGATTCACATAGCCGATCTTCTTGGCCTTCAGGTGCTCGCTGGCGAACGCGACCATGGACCCACCGGCCGCCCGCTGCGAGATGGAGAAGGCACCGTAGATGAACCGGGACGGTGGATACAGCGCCCCGTCGCCCGAAGCGTTCAGCATGACCAGCGGAACCTGGGAGCGTTCGACGTACTCCCGCGCTGCGACGACCGCTGCAGAGCACGAACCGCCGTTGAGCATGAAGACCTTGTCCTGCTCGTTCAGCTTCTTGACTGCGGCAACGAGGTCATTGGCGTTGCATCGATCATCCTCGAGCACGATCTCGATCTTCCGACCGTGGATGCCACCTTCGCGGTTGACCTTGTCGTACCACATCCGGGCGGCGTTGACGACGTCGAAGCCGTACGCCATCGCGTTGCCGGAAAGTGGCGCGAACATTCCCAGCTTGATGGTCTTGTCGGTGATGCCGTCCTGCTGCTGGGCAATGGCCGGAGCGGCCAGCGCCCCCGCCAGTCCCAGTGCGCATGCGAATCGCTTGAAAGTCATGGTCTCCTCCTGTCCGTGCCGGCGTAGTGCTACGGCGCATTCTTCAAGTATGTATACACGGTTCGGGGGTGTCAACGGCGATGAGCCTCGCTTGGCCGCAGCAGGGTCTTTCGTGTATACATTGCGCGATGACAACTCACACGGACAGGATTACCGAGACCCTTCGCGACTGGCTCCTGGATGGCCGGATACGGCCCGGGGAGCGCATCGAGGAAGTTCCGCTCTCGCTTGCGCTGGGCGTGTCGCGCACCCCCGTGCGGGCGGCGCTCTCGACGCTCGCCGGCGAAGGCCTGATCGACCACGAGCCGAACCGCGGATACAGGGTCCGGGTCTTCGACTTGGCCGACCTGGCCGCGGCCTACGAGGTGCGGGCCTCGCTCGAGGGCCTGGCCTGCCGGCTCGCCGCGATCCGCGGCTTGTGCGATGAGCAGGCCGTGCGCATGCGCGGGTGTCTGGCGCTCGGTGACTCCATCCTCGCCAAGGGGGAGTTGCGGGCGGCGGACCATGCTCCCTACCAGCAGATGAACGTTGCCTTTCACACAAGCCTGCTCGAGGCTTCGGGCAACCTGCTGGTGCAGCGTTTCGTGCGCCAGGCGCAGGCCATCCCGTTCGCTTCGGACAGGATCGTGTTGTGGAATGACCATTCCGTGATCCTGCGGTCGCACGACGACCACCACCGGATCCTACGCGCCGTGATCTCGCGGGATGCGCGACGCGCGGAGGAGTTGATGCGCGAACACATCGTGTTCGCCGGCGAGCACCTGCGGGAGAACTATCGCCTGCTGGCAGGCACCGCGGGGGAGCCGGGCCACGACAGCCCCGCAGGGGCGGCTAGAATCGGACGACAGACAGCCACGGGCCGGCCCAGAGGACAACACCGATGAAGATCTTCCATTCGCAGACGTCGCCCTACGTGCGCAAGTGCCTCGTGGCAGCGCACCACCTCGGCCTCCTGGGCCGGATCGAGAAGCTGCCCAGC
>JAEWGX010000126.1 GCA_023388075.1 Pseudomonadota bacterium | reverse complement strand
GCTCCTCGCGGATGGAGAGCACGATGGAGCGCACCAGGCGCACCACCCGGGGTATCTCGGGTATCGCGATGGCGACCACCACCGCCATCAGGCTCGCTCCGGAGAGCGAGACCAGCGCGATCGCGAGCAGGATGGACGGGATCGCCATCAGCCCGTCCATGAAGCGCATCACGATCCCGTCCAGCCAGCGGTAGTAGCCCGAGAGCAGCCCGATGAGCAGGCCCGCGGCCACCGAGGCGATCGCGACCAGGATGCCGACCACCAGCGAGATGCGGGCGCCGTACACCACGCGGCTGAAGATGTCGCGCCCGAGCGTGTCGGTGCCCATCAGCACCGTCTTCTTCACCCGCTGGCCGTCGTCGTTGCGGAAGCTGATCTCCTCGCCCGGCGCCTTGTTGCGCCCCGCGGGGTTGATCGCGGTCGGATCGTCCGGGGTGATGAGTGGCGCGGCCACGCCCATCAGCGCGATCAGCAGGATGAGCACGGCGCCGATCATCACCGAGGTGTTCGCGAGCAGCCGGCGCCACACCGAGCGGGATGCCGCCGCCGTCGCGCCGGCGACGGCAAGCGGCTCGGCGCCGAGCGGATCCGCCGCGTCCGGCATGCCGGGAAGGTGGCCGCCGGGCAGGGCCGGTCCGTGGCCGTCGATCGGGGAGGCGCTCTTCATCGGTCCGGGCCGGATCAGTAGCGGATCCGCGGATCGAGCACGGTGTAGAGCAGGTCGATCACCAGGTTCACCAGCACGTAGGCGACCGAGAACAGCATGATCACCGCCTGCACCGTCGGGTAGTCACGAGCGAGCACCGCATCCACCGTGAGGCGACCGAGCCCCGGGATGTTGAAGACGCTCTCGGTCACGACCACGCCGCCGATCAGCAGCGCGATGCCGACGCCGATGATGGGGACGATCGGCACCGCTGCGTTGCGCAGCGCATGGCTCAGCACCACCTTGAGCTCCGGCAGCCCCTTGGCCCGGGCGGTGCGGACGTAATCCTCGTTCAGCACCTCCAGCACGCTGGTGCGCGTCATCCGCGCGATCAGCGCGATGTAGATGGTGCCGAGCGCGAGGGTGGGCAGGATCAGCCGCGCGATGAAGCCGCCGAAGCCCTGCGAGATGGACTGGTAGCCTTGCACCGGCAGCCAGCCGAGCTTCACCGAGAACAACCAGATCAGGCAATAGCCGGTGACGAAGACCGGCACCGAGAAGCTCGCGACCGAGAACGCCATCACGATGCGGTCCACCCAGGAACCCTGGCGATAGGCGGCCAGCGTGCCCATCGGGACCGCGAGCAGCGTGGCCAGCGTGATCGTGCTGATCGCGAGGGCGAGGGTGGGCTCGATCCGGTCGGCGATGATGCTCGCCACCGGGCGCTTGTAGAAGAAGGATTCACCGAAGTCGCCGGTGAGCATCCGGCCCACCCAGATGAAGAACTGGGTGGCCATCGGCTTGTCGAGGCCGAGGTTCTCCCGGATCTGGGCGATGTCGGCGCTGGTGGCCGAATCGCCGCCGATCACCGCGGCCGGATCGCCGGGCGTGAGGCGCAACATCAGGAAGACGACCAGCGCCACCACCATCAGCACCGGGACCACGGCGAAGACGCGCCGGGCGACGTATGCCCACATGCCGTCCGGCCCCCGCCGCGTCCCCGCCCGCCCGCGGGCCTACTTCTTCTCCACGTTCCAGAAGCCCTGCGCCGGCGCGACGATGATGCCGCTCACGTTGCTCCGGTGGGCCATCGGCTGGTACCACTGGCCCAGGTAGATGTGGGTGGGGTACTCGTTGACCATCCGCGTCTGCACGGCGTTGGCGATCTCCTTCTGCTTGGCCGGATCCGTCTCGCGGGCGAACTGGTCACGCAGCTTCTCCAGCCCTTCGTCGCAGGGCCAGCCGAAGTTGGCCTTGTCGCACGAGGCATTGACGAACGACGTGGAGACCGGGTTCAGCACGTCGGCGGAGACCCAGGATGTCAGCATGACGTTCCAGCCACCCTGCGAGGGCGGCTCCTTCTTCACGCGCCGCGCCACCACGGTCTGCCAGTCGCTCGACTGCATGTCCACCTTCATCCCGGCCCGCTCCATCAGCGACTTCGCCACCGGCGCGAGGTTGGTCAGCACCTGCAGGTCCGTGGAGTGCAGCAGCACCACCGGCGTGCCGTCGTAGCCGGCCTCCTTCAGCATGGCCCGGGCCTTGTTCATGTTGGACTCCAGCTTGTCCTTCATGCCCTCTTCCGAGCCGAGCGGCGTGCCGCAGATGAACATCGCCTTGCAGACCTTGTAGTACTTCGGGTCCCCGATGGTGGCCTGCAGGAAGTCCTCCTGGTTGAAGGCCTCGTAGAGCGCGGCGCGCACCTTCGGGTTGTCGAACGGCGGATGCAGCACGTTGAAGCGGAACGCGTACTGGTTGCCGAGCGGGTTCTGGTCCAGGAGCTTCACGTCCTTGGCCTTCTCCAGCGTGGGCAGCAGGTCGTGGCGCGGCTGCTCGATGATGTCGATCTCGCCGGCGATCAGCGCGTTCACCGCGGTCTGCTGCTCCGGCATGGCGATCCACTCCATGCGGTCGACCTTCACCACCTTGCCGCCCGCGAGGCCCGACGGCGGCTCGCTGCGCGGCTTGTACTTGTCGAACTTGACGTAGACCGCGCGATCGCCCGGTTTCCACTCGTCCACCTTGAAGACGAACGGCCCGGAGCCGATGTATTCCTTGATCTGCTCGCCGCCGGGCGTCTGCGCGATGCGCTTGGGCATGATGAACGGCACCTGCGACGACGGCTTGCCAAGCGCGAGCAGCATCAGGCCGGTGGGCGAGTTGAGCGAGATCTCGAAGGTCTTGTCGTCGACGGCCTTCATCTCCTTCACGAAGCTCATCAGCTTCTGGCCGGTGGCGTCGCGGCTGCCCCAGCGCTGCAGCGAGGCGATCACGTCCTCGCTGGTCACCGGCTTGTCGTCGTGGAACAGCAGGCCGTCACGCAGGGTGAAGGTCCACTTCAGCTTGTCGTCCGACACGCTGTACTTGTCCACCATCTGCGGCTTGACCTCGCCGTTGCCGTCGGTGGCGAACAGGGTGTCGTAGATCATGTACCCGTGGTTGCGGGTGATGTACGCGGTGGTGAAGATCGGATCCACGATCTTCAGGTCCGAGTGCATGACCGCTCGCAGCGTGGTCTGGGCCTGCGCGGGCGCCGATGCCAGCGCGCCGGCCGCGAGCATCGCCGCGGTCAGCGTGGCGGCGAACAGCCCGCGAACCCTGCCGAGGTGCGCGTCACGCGCGAAGAACCGACCTGCTCCGTGGGCGATGCCGCCCTCCGATGTATCAGCCATGCCCATGAGTTCCTCCGATGGTCGCGCTTGCACGCGTTCGCGTTGTTCGTCTCGATTGTTGGAGCGGCTATTGTGCAGCCCAACGGTACCCTGTCAACAGGGCGGCGCGGCCCGATGCCAGTGCGTCGCCGCCTCGTACGCCGCCCCCGCGGCGATGCACGCCGCCTCGTCGTGGTGCCGGCCCACGAGCTGCAATGCGATCGGCAGGCCGCTCGCGCTGCGGCCGCACGGCAGCACGACCGCGGGCTGCTGGCTGAGGTTGAAGGGCGTGGAGTAGGGCGTCCACCAGGTCCAGTCGAAAGGCGCGACCGCGCGCCGGGTGCGCCCCTCGGGCGGCGGCGCGACCAGCCCGGTCTCGAAGGGCAGCAGCGCCGTCGCGGGCGTGAGCAGGAGGTCATGGGTGAGCGCGAGCTGGCGCATCGCGATCGAGATGCGCAACCGCTGGTCCTGCGCCTCGAGGAAGTCGGCAAGGGTGTAGCGGGCCGCGTCCTCGGTGGCTGCGACGAGCCCGGGATCCAGCAGCGCGCGCTTCGCCGGTGGAAGCTTCTGCACCATGACGCGCGCGCTCGCCATCCAGTGCACCAGGAAGGTGTCGTGACAGTCGGGGAAACCCGGATCTTTCTGCTCCACGATCGCGCCGAGCTCCTCGAAGGTGCGGGCCGCGGTGTCGAGCGCGTTCGCGATCTCCGGGTCCAGGCAGTCAACGTAGCCGAGCGTGGGGCTGTACGCGATCCGCACGCCGCGCAGGTCCGGCGGCGCATCGTCGCGGCCGGGGGCGAAGGCGGCGAGGGCATGGGCACGGTCGGTGGGCGCAAGCGACCAGCCGTCGCGCGGATCGGGGCGCGCCAGCACGTCCAGCATGGCGGCGGCATCGGCGACGGTGCGCGCGTGCGGCCCCAGGTGCGCCACCGTGCCCATCGGCGAAGCCGGCCAGGCCGGCACCCGGCCGAACTGCGGCTTGATGCCGACGGTGCCGGTGAAAGCGGCCGGTATCCGGATCGATCCGCCGCCGTCCGTGCCCACGGCAAGCGCCCCCATGCCGGCGGCCACCGACGCTGCCGCGCCGCCGGACGAGCCGCCGGGCGTGAGCGCGGTGTCCCACGGGTTGCGGGTGACGCCCGTGAGCGACGAATCCGTGCTCGCGCGCCACCCGAACTCCGGCGTCGTGGTCTTGCCGAGAAGCACCGCGCCGGCCTCGCGCAGGCGCGCGGTCGCCGGCGCATCGTCTTCCCAGGGCTGGTCCGGGTCGATGGTTCGGGAGCCGCGCAGCGTCGGCCAGCCGCGCGTGAGGATCAGGTCCTTGATCGAGGCCGGCACGCCGTCGAGACGGCCGAGCGGCGTGCCCTGCATCCAGCGCGCCTCGGACGCGCGCGCCGCCGCCATCGCCGCCTCGTGGTCGACGAGGCAATAGGCATTGATCCGGGGATCCAGCGCGTCGATGCGCGCGAGCGTCGCGCGCGTGGCCTCCACCGGCGAGAGCGTGCGCGCGGCGTAGCAGGCAGTGAGCGCGCCCGCGCTCATCCAGCAAGGGTCGCCGGCGTCCCGGGACCGTCCTCGCTCCGTCACGATGTCTCCTCCTTGCGGATGTCGGCCTGCCTCCAGGGTACCGCAATCGCCCCGACGCTCCGAAGCGGCTGCGCGCGCCGCGCATACAATCTCGCCGTTTCGCCTCGCGCAGCGCGCGGGACGTTGGACCGGTTCACGAGTCAGGAGGCGACAGCCGCCGTGGAAGGAGCCCGCGCATGAGGATCGCCGTCGGCGGCATGCAGCACGAGACCAATACCTTCGCGCCCACCCGCGCGGACCTGGCGGCGTTCGTGCAGGGCGGCGGCTGGCCGACGGTGCAGTACGACGACGGCCTCTTCGATGCGGTGGCCGGGGCGAACCTGCCGGTGGCCGGCGCGATCGAGACCATTCGCGCCGACGGCCACACGCCGGTGGCGCTCGCCTGGGGCGCGGCTTCGCCATCGGCGCATGTCACCCGCGAGGCGTTCGAGACGATCGTCGGCGCGCTGGTCGCGCGCTTGAGCGAGGCACTGCCGGTCGACGGCGTCTACCTGGACCTTCACGGAGCAATGGTCTGCGAGCATGTGGACGATGGCGAGGGCGAGATCCTCGCGCGGGTACGGGAAGTCGTCGGCCCGGGCGTGCCGGTGGTGGCGAGCCTGGATCTGCATGCCAACGTGACCGCGCGCATGGTGCGAATGGCCGATGCGCTCACCATCTACCGTACCTATCCGCACGTCGACATGGCCGAGACCGGCGCGCGCGGGGCCCGGCGCCTGCTGCGCCTGGCTGGCGGGAGCCGGCGCCTGCACAAGGCGTTCCACGCCTTCGACTACCTCACGCCGATCCCCTCCCAGTGCACGCTCGCGGAACCGGCCGCGGACCTCTATCGACTGCTCGCGCGCATCGAGGAGGAGCAGGGCGTCTGGCTGGACTTCGCGCAGGGTTTTCCCATGGCGGACTTCCCGGAGTGCCAGATGAGCGCGGTCTGCTACGCGCCGGGCGCCGAGCTCGCGCAATCGGCGCTCGAGCGCTTCGCGGCAGCGGTGCAGGACGCGGAGCCGGATTTCGCACTGACGCTGTGGACGCCGCAGGATGCCGTGGCCCACGCCGCCTCCCGCGGCGAGCCCGGCGCCCCGGTGGTGCTGGCCGACACGCAGGACAACCCGGGCGCCGGCGGCAACGGCGACACCACCGGCCTGCTCGCCGCGCTCGTGGCCGCCCGCGCGCCCGATGCGGTGCTCGGCCTGCTGATCGATCCGCGGAGCGCCGAGCGCGCGCATGCCGTCGGCGCCGGCGCGAGCGCGGACTTCGCGTTGGGCGCCATCTCGGGCATGGCCGGCCATCACCCGTTCGCCGGCCGATTCGGCGTCGAGCGCCTGGGCGACGGCCACTTCACCTGCACCGGGCCCATGTTCAAGGGGTTCCGCATGAACCTCGGGCCGATGGCGCTGCTGCGCGAGGAGCGCTCGGGGGTGCGAGTGGTGCTTGCCTCGGTGAAGTGCCAGGCCGGCGACCAGGCGATGTTCCGGCATGTCGGGGTCGAGCCGATCCGCCACCGCATCGTCGCGGTCAAGAGCTCGGTGCACTTCCGCGCCGACTTCCAGCCCATCGCCCGCGAGGTGCTGGTGGTCCGCTCGCCGGGTCCGGCGCTCGCCGATCCGGCCGAATTCGACTGGAAGCGGCTGCGCCGCGGCATCCGGCTGCGCCCGCTCGGTCCCCGTTTCCCGGCGCCCGCGCAGGCGCTGCAATGAACGTCACGGTCCGGCCGCGCGAGGGCGGCGCCTCGCCGCCCCGGGAAGGGTGCCGCGCCAGCCACGGGAGGATGCCGTAGTGAAGGAAACCGAACGCGACGATGCCGTCCGCGCGCTGCTCACGGAGGACGCCCACGGCCTGGCGACCCGCGTGGTGCGCGGAGAGCTTTCGGCGGAATCGCTGCTCGAGGCCTCGCTCGCCAGGATCGCCGAGCGCGAAGGCGAGCTGGGCGCGGTCTGCTGGCTCGCGCCGGATGTCGGCCGGGAAGCCGCGCGGGCGATCGACCGGGAGGTCGCCTCGCTGGGGAAGGATCCCGCGGCGCGGCGCGAGCTCCTCGCGCGCCGGCCGTTCGCCGGCGTACCGTTCCTGCTCAAGGATCTCGGCACGCCCGCGGTGGGGTTGCCTTCGCGGATGGGCTCGCGCCTCTTCGGCGAGCTCACTGGCGGGCCGGTCCACTGGCACGCGGACGGCGAGCTGGTGCGACGCTATCGCGACGCCGGCCTCGTGCCGTTCGGGCGCAGCGCGAGCCCGGAGCTCGGCATCAACGCCAGCACCGAGACGCGGGCCTACGGGCGCCCCACGCGCAATCCGTGGAACCTCGCGCACAGCGCGGGCGGCTCGAGCGGTGGTGCCGGTGCCGCGGTGGCCGGCGGGCTGGTTGCGATCGCGCATGCGTCCGACGGCGCCGGCTCGATCCGCATCCCGGCGAGCTGCTGCGGGCTGGTGGGCCTCAAGCCGAGCCGCGACCTGATGCCCGCCGGGCCGGCCATGGGCGAGGTGTGGGCGGGGTTGGCGACCGAGCACGTGCTGGCGCGCTCGGTACGGGACTCCGCGCTCGCCCTGGCCGCGACCGCCGGCGCCGACCCCGGCGCGCCGCACCCGGCCCCCGTGCTTCGGCGCGAGCTGCTCGTCCGGCTGGCCGCGCCGGACGGCCTCGCCAATGCTGCGCGGCTGCGCATCGGCTTCGTCGACAGCCGCCTGGAAGGCGCGGCCATCGACGCGCGGGTGGCCGAAGCGGCACGCGCGGTCGCCCGGCGACTGGAAGCGCTGGGGCACCACGTGGAACCGGCCCAGCTGGGCGTGGCCACGGACGAAGTCATGGAGCCGGTGGTGCGGGTGATGACCTGCTGGGCCGCGGCCGGGATCGAGGCCTTCTGCCGCAACAACGGCCTCGATCCCGCCAGGCTGCCGGGCGATGCGCTCGAGCCAGGGACCTGGGGAGCGCTGCGCGCCGGGCAGGCGCTCTCCGCGGCGCGCTACGTCGATTGCCTCGCGCGCTTCAACGAAGTGGCGCGCACGGTGGCCGCGGCCTGGGGCGACTTCGACGTGGTGCTCATGCCCACGCTGGCGGAGCCGCCTGCGCTGCTCGGCCGTTTCGCCATGGACAACCCGGACTACCTGGACTACCGGCTCGGGCCGCAAGGTGTCGTCCACTATTCGCCGTTCACCGCCCTGGCCAACCTCACGGGCCAACCGGCGGTGTCGCTGCCGCTCGCGACCGTCGAGGGGCTGCCCGCCGGGATGCAGCTGATCGGCAGGCCGGGCGCCGATGCCGAGCTGCTGCTCCTGGCCGCCGAGCTGGAACGCTTCTTCAGTGGCGCCGCGGCATCCCGGGCCGGCGAGGAGGCCGGAATCAGGCAGGGCTGACCCGGTCCCCGCGTGCCTGCACGGTCGCGGTGGCCCTCCCGGCACCGCGCAGCATGTCCACCAGCCCGAGGGCGTCTTCCGGCACCGCGTCGCCACGCCAGGCGACATGCTGGTCGTCCCGGCAGAGCACGAGCCGGTGACGGTAGGCATCCGGGACGTCGCGCTGCCGGATGTCCAGCACGGTGAGGGGCACGCCCCGAAGGCGGGCGGCGGCCACCAGCGCCGCGACGTCGGCGCCCGCGTCCATTCGCATCAGCGTGTAGCCTTGTCCGAACGCGTCGTAGAGCGAGCGGCCGTCGGGTAGCCAGAAGTGCGGCGCACGGCAGCCGGGAACGGTCGACGGCGTGAAGCCGCCCATCGTGTACCCCGGCGCGGATTCGCCGTCATCGGCGATGATCGGAGAGCCCGTGTAGTAGTAGCCGAAGTTGAGGCCCGCGCAGCAGAATTGCTCGACGTTGAGCGCATAGGCCTCCCGGCCGATCCGTTCCCGCGCGCGCCGGCCGACGTCGTCGTCCGCCTCGATCTCGGCCGGCATGGCGCTGCGGGCCTTGATCATGCGCGCCGCATGGTCCATCGCGAAGCGCGACACCTGCTCCGTGATCGGCAGCCGTTCCGCCTCGTAGGCGTCCAGGATCCCGTCGTCGCCCCACCCCTGGATTCGTGCCGCCAGCAGCCAGGACAGGTTCAGGGCGTCGGCGATGCCGGCGTTCATCCCGTAGCCGGCGTACGGGACCCAGAGGTGAGCGGCATCCCCGGCGATGAAGACGCGGCGGTCGCGGAAGCGATCCGCCACCAGCCGCCGGCCGACCCAATCCTCGCGACTGATCACCTCGTAGTCGAAGTCGTCGCCGACCCCGAGGATCTGGCGGATCGACCAGTCGCGGTCGACCGCGTCGAAATCGGTCTCGCCTGGATTGAGATGGTTGTGGACCAGCCAACGCTCGCGGCCGTCAATGGCGAACGCCGTTCCGCACCGCCGGGGATTGACCGAATAGTACGACCAGGCCGGCTTGCCCGGAAGCCGCTCACGCAGCGTCGGCGCGCGGATGAAGGTGGACTGCACGAGCTGGACGACCGCCGTACCCTGGAGCGTGGCGCCGATCTCCTTGCGCACGGTGGAGCTGCCGCCGTCGCAGCCTGCCAGGTAGCGGCACCGGATCCGGCGCGCCTGCCCCGAGTCGAGATCCAGCAGCTCGACGGTGACGCCGGCCGTGTCCTGACGAAAGCCGGTCGCCCGGGTGCGGTTGAGCAGCGTGATCCCCGGCATCCCGGCGGCGTGCTCCAGCAGCAGCGGCTCGAGAAAGAGCTGGTTGATCCGGTGCGGCGGCTCGGGCGTCGGCCAGTCGGTATCCGGGCCTTCCCGCGACGTGTATCGATCCCGGCGGCCGGGTATCGGAATGCGCGTGAGCTCCTGGCCGCACATGCTGGTGCGGAAGACGACGTCGTTCGGGTAGTCCTCCGGCAAGCCGGCGTCGCGCAGCTTGCGTGCCACGCCGAGACGACGAAACCGCTCCATGGTACGTGCCGACACATGGTTGCACTTGACGCTGGGCGGCTCGGCGTAGCGCCGGGTTTCGACGACGACCACCACGACGCCTCGCGATGCGAGGTCCATGGCCAGCGACAGTCCGACCGGGCCGGCCCCGACGACGACGTCCGTGGCGCTCTCCGGCATGCCCGCTCTCAATTGATCCTGATGTCGGCTTGTCGGATGACCTTGCCCCACTTGTCGGTCTCGGTCGCGATGTAGGCCTCGAAGGCGTCCGGGGTGCTGGGTGCCGGCTCGACGCCCGAGTCGCGCATCCGCGCCTGGATGCCGGGGTCGCGCAGCGCCGCGGTAATGGCGGCGTTCATCCGGGTCACGACTTGCGGCGGGGTGCCCGCCGGCGTGACGACGCCGAACCATCCGGTCGAGTCATAGCCGGCGAGCCCCGCTTCCGACATGGTGGGGACATCCGGGAGCTGGGAGAGGCGGCTCGGACTGGTCACGGCATAGGCAACCAGCTTGCCGGCCCGGATGTGCTGCAGCGATGACGGCAGGTCCACCATCGCCAGCATGACCTGCCCGCTGATGGCATCCACCGTGGCGGGACCCGAGCCGCGATAGGGCACCTCGGTGAGCTTGATGTCCGCCATCTGGCTGAAGAGCGCAGTCGACAGGTGCATGGCCGTGATTGCCGACCAGCACGAAGGGGATCGCCGCGAGCAGGGTGACGCCGCGGAAGTCCTTGCGCGCGTCGAACGGCATCTGGGCGTAGAGGCTGCTGTTGGCCGAGAGCGCGCCCGCGGCACCCACACCCATGGTGTAGCCGTCCGGCGCCGCCTGCGCGACGATGCCCATGCCGATGTTCCCCCCGGCACCTGGCCGGTTCTCCACCACGACCGATTGCCCCAGGTCCTCGTTGAGCTTCGGAACCAGCATGCGCACGATGGTGTCCGCGCTGCCGCCGGGCGGGAAGGTCACCACCATCTTGATGCTCTGGCGCGGGTAGTCTGCCTCCTGCGCCGTCGCGACGGATGAGGCACCGATCGCGACGAGCACCGCCAGCGTGCGCGCGAGCTTCGCCGAAAGCCGAAGTGGCGCGCGCTCCGGTTCGCATGCAGGATCGGACGCGACATAGGCAAGTGGATGGATCTGCACCGGTTGTCTCCTCGTCGTCGTGGCCTGCGAGCAGGCATCGTCCGATGCTACCGAATCGGGTGCCAGGGCGCCTGAGCGGGGAAACCCGGGCGCGTACAATCGGCCGCGATGCTGCGCTACCTCATCCCCGCCCTGATCGTGCTGAACCTGATCCTGCTCGGGCGGGGCCTGGGCTGGTTGCCCGGCCTGGTCGGCGACATGCCGGATCCCGGGCGCATCTCGCGCCAGGTCAACCCGGAGCAGATCCGGATCGTGCCGGCGCAGCCGACCCAGGGCGCGTCGCGCTGACCTGCTGGCGCGTCCCGTCATGGCGCGATCGGTCTTCACCTACGGTTCGCTGATGTTCGAACCGGTCTGGGCTCGGGTGGTCACCGGGCGCTATCGCAGCGTCCCGGCGGTGCTGCACGGCTTCCGGCGCCAGCGGGTGCGCGGCGCGACCTATCCGTCGCTCATGCGCTGCGCCGGCGCGGCGGTGGAAGGCCTGCTCTACCTCGACGTGACCGACGACGACATCGCGGCGCTCGACAGGTTCGAGGGCGCGGACTACCGGCGCATCGCGGTAGGGGTGCAGACGCGGGTGGAGGGACGGGCAGGCGACGCAGCCGGCGGCCGGCTCGCCGCCGATACCTATCTCTTCGTTGCCGAGGAGAAGATGGAACCGGGCGAGTGGGACGCGGAGCGGTTCGGGCGCGAGCTGATCGGCGAGTTCCTGCGCGAGCACGCGCCCGAAGCGGCGAAGCGGGAGGCGGCATGGAAGAGCAGCGCGTGAAGCAAGCGGTTTCCGGTCCGTTGAAGGGTGTCCGGGTGGTGGAGTTCGCCGGTCTCGGCCCCGCTCCCTTCGCCTGCATGCTGCTTTCCGACATGGGCGCGGATGTCGTGACCGTGGACCGGCCCGGGCGGCCGCTGGGCCGGAAGCACGATCTGACGGGTCGCGGTCGCACCGTGGTCCAGGTCGATCTGAAGGACCCGTCCGGAGTCAGCCGGGTCGCGTCGCTGGTCGACAGGGCCGACGTTCTCGTGGAGGGTTACCGGCCGGGCGTGATGGAGCGGCTCGGCCTCGGGCCGGAGGTCGTGCTCGCGCGCAATCCCAGGATCGTCTACGGTCGGATGACGGGATGGGGGCAGGAGGGCCCCCTGGCGTCGGCGGCGGGGCACGACATCAACTACATCGCGATCACCGGCGCACTGGCCGCGATCGGCCCCAGGGGCGGCCCGCCGGTTCCGCCGCTCAATCTGGTGGGCGACTTTGGCGGCGGTGGCCTGTACCTGGTCGTCGGCGTGCTCGCCGCCTTGCGGGAAGCCGGATCGAGTGGACGAGGGCAGGTGGTGGACGCCGCGATCGTCGACGGCACGGCATCGCTGATGACGATGTGCATGAGCCAGGCCATGCAAGGCACTTTTCGGGAGGAACGCGGCGCCAACAGGCTCGATGGCGGAGCGCCCTACTACGCGGTGTACCCCACTGCCGACGGCGGTTACATCGCGCTCGGAGCGATCGAGCCCCAGTTCTTCGCGGAATTCTGCGAGCGCGTGGGCGTGCGGCCGGAGCTACGTCGATGCCAGTCGGATGTGGAGAAGTGGCCGGAACTGTTCGAGGAATTCGCGCGCATCTTCCGAAGTCGAACGACGGCCGAATGGACTGCCCGGCTCGAAGGCACCGACGCATGCTGCGCACCCGTTCTGACGCTGTCGGAAGCCCTGCGTCATCCGCACCTCGTGTCGCGCCGCACGTTCACGGACCTGGACGGCATCGCGCAACCGGCGCCGGCGCCTCGCTTCTCCCGGACTCCGTCCCGAATCCAGGGGGCGGCTCCGGCCCGCGCATCGACGGTGGACGGCGTGCTCGCGCGCTGGAGTTGAGCCGAAGCGCCCTGCCGGCGGCGGCCCGGATCAGGGTCTGCAGAGCGCGGCGAGCCGCTCCTCCGCCTGCGACACCAGCGTTTGCATCTGCTGCGCGACGCTCGTCTGCCCGGTGATCGCGAAGACACTCTGGCCCGCGGCCTCGTAGATGACCCGCTCGTCGCCATGCTCGTGCATCGCCGTGAACGCCTCCCCGGTCAGCGCCTGCTGGGCCGGCATGCCGAGCGGCTCGGGCGCGCCGGGCGCGGACCAGGCATCGATCCATTCGCTGCGGATCACGCGGCACGGCTTTCCGCTGTGGGCGCGAGTGATGACGGTGTCCTCGCTGCCGCCGGCGACCAGCTTGCGCAGCAGGGCCGGCGGAGTGTGGCTCTCCCGCGCCGCCATCCAGAGGGTGCCGAGCCAGGCGCCCTGCGCCCCCATGGCGAGACAGGCCACCACCTGACCGCCGGTGGCGATGCCGCCGGCGCCGAGAACCGGCCTGTCGCCGGCGATCTCCACGATCTGCGGCAGCAGCGACATGGTGCCGATCGGCCCGGTGTGGCCACCCGCGTCGTAACCTTGCGCGACCAGGACCTCCACGCCCATGCCGAGAGCCTTGCGCGCGTGCCGCGTCGAGCCCACCAGTGACGCGGTGACCTTGCCGGCGGCCTTGGCGCGCGAGATCAGGCCTTCGCGGATGCCGATGGCGGTCGCGACCAGGTTCGCCCTGCTGCCGAGCACCAGATCGATCTGTTCCTCGAACAGGGCCTCGGAGCGGACCTGCTCGGTGAAGAAGCCGGGACGGGTGGCCGATGCGATCTGGAAGCGGTCGCTCAGTCCGCGCACGAAATCGACGTGCGCCGGCGGCAGGCCGGCGCGCAGAGCCGCGAGGTCGCCGGACGCGGGCACGTTGCCGGGAAGCATCAGGTCGACGCCGTAGGGAAGGCCGTCGAGGCGCGCCTCGACGCGCTCGATGATGCCCGGCAACTCGTGGGGGAGCTCTCGCGCGAGTCCCAGCACGCCGAAGCCGCCTGCCCGGGCGATCTCGACCAC
Organism: Pseudomonadota bacterium; assembly: GCA_023388075.1. Taxonomy (GTDB): domain Bacteria; phylum Pseudomonadota; class Gammaproteobacteria; order Burkholderiales; family Burkholderiaceae_E; genus Lautropia. The sequence continues at coordinate 22,980 of JAEWGX010000126.1, read as the reverse complement.
GACGTCGGCCGAGTGCGAGAAACCGAAGATCGGCAGGCGAACGCCGAGGCGCTCGCACAGGGCAGTGGGCTTCAGGCGCACGCGCGGATCCTCAGTTCTGGGAGATACCGGCCGCCGCCATCACCTTGGCCCATTTCCGGAACTCGGCGGCGACGTACTTGTCGAACGCTTCCGGCGACTGCAGGTTCATCTCCATGCCCAGGGTGGTGAAGCGCTTCTCGACCTCCGGCAGGGCGAGGATCTCGGCCACTTCCTTGCCCAGCCGCTGCACGATCGGATCCGGCACCTTTCCGGGCACCACGAAGCCGAACCAGGTGCCGACTTCGTACTCGGAGAGCCCGGTCGCTTCGGCCACGGTGGGGACGTCCGGCAGGGCGGTCGCGCGTGTCGCCGTGGTGACCGCCAGCGGCCGCAGCTTGCCGGTCTTGATGTGAGGCCCGGCCAGCGCGATGGTCAGCGGCATCAGCTCGATCTGGCCGCCGAGCAGATCGGTCACGGCCTGCGGCTGGCCCTTGTACGGGACGTGGACGAGCTTGATGCCGGCCATCTGCGCGAGCAGCTCGCCCGAGAGATGGTTCGACGTGCCCGGTCCCGCGGTGCCGTAGCTGGTCTCGTACGTCTTCGCGCGGGCGATCAGCTCCTTCATGCTCGTGACCGGAACGCTCGGGTGCACGACCATGACGTTCGGCACGATGCCGATGCCGGCTATGCCGCGGAAGTCCTTGGTGGGATCCCACTTGGCGGACTTGCTCAACGACGGCAGCACCGCGTGGCCGGGACTGACGGCGAGCAGGGTGTAGCCGTCGGGCTCGGCAGCGGCCGCATGGCTGGTGCCGATCGCGCCGCCCGCACCCGCCTTGTTCTCGACCACGACCGTCTGGCCGAGCCTGGTCTGCAGGTGCTCGCCCACCACCCTCGCGATGGTGTCGACGATGCCGCCCGGCGTGAACGGCACGATGATCCTGATCGGGTGATCCGGGTATTTTCCTTGCGCCGCGGCCATGCCCGGGGCTGCGAGCATGATGGCGCCGCACAGTGCTGCTCTAGTCCATTTCACGGTTGTCTCCTCTGGTCGTCTTCACTGCGGGTCGCTACGGTCACTGCAGCGGTTGCTGCAACTGGTGGTGCCAGGGCTGCACCAGGGGTTTCGCCTGCATCAGCTTGGCGATGTTGATCTCGTGGATCTGGGTCGTTCCCTCGTACAGCCGGAACAGACGAACGTCGCGATAGAAGCGCTCGGCAACGTTTCCGCCGACATAGCCCTGGCCGCCGAAGACCTGGACGGCGCGGTCCGCGATGCGCACGCAGGTCTCGGATGCGAGAAGCTTGCACATCGACGCCTCCATGGTGACATCCTCGCCCAGGTCGCGTCGGCGCGCCGTCTCCAGCACCAGCGCGCGCGCGGCGTGGACCTCGGCATGGCTGTTCGCGATCATCGCCTGGACCAACTGGAACTCGACAATGGACTTGCCGAACTGCCTGCGGTCGCGCGCGCGCGCCAGCATCTCGTCGACCAGGCGGATCGCCGGCCCGACGCAGAGGCCCGCCAGGTTGATGCGTTGCTTGTTCAGCGCCTTCATGGCGCTGCGAAACCCCTGCCCCGGCCTGCCGCCCAGGATCGCCGATCCAGGAACGCGGCAGCTTTCCAGCACGACGTCACCCACCGGCGAGCCATGCTGTCCCATCTTGCGCAGCGCGGGTCCGGCCACCAAACCGGGGGTCGTGCGTTCGACCAGGAAGGCGCTGACGCCGCGCGCGCCGGGCTCGTCCGGATCGGTCCGCGCGAAGATCGTGAACAGGTCGGCGAGGGGCGCGTTGGTGATGAAGCACTTCCGGCCATCGAGCACGTAGTCGTCGCCGTCGCGCCGCGCGGTCGTCGTGATGGCGGTCGCATCCGAACCGGCTCCGGGCTCGGTCAGCGCGAAGCAGCCGGTCCATCGGCCGCTCGCCAGCAAGGGCAGGTAGCGCGCCTTCTGGTCGTCGGTGCCATCCACGACCAGCGCCTCGGAGGCGATGCCGGTGTTCCCCCCGAAGCGTGCGCGGAAGGCCGGCGCTGCCTGCGACACGACCATATTGACGCATGACAGCTCTTCGGACGTGAGTCCGGCGCCGCCGTAGGCCTGCGGGATGCTGTGCCCGAACAGGCCGAGCTCGCGCATGCGCTCCACCAGCGGCTCCGGCAGCGCATCGTCCCGGTCGACTGCCTCTTCCACGGGTATGCACTCCTCCACCACGAAGCGGTGCAGGTCGAGAAGCAGGGCGTTCAATGCGCTCGGATCGCGGATCATGGATTCTGCTCCGGCCCTTCGACAGGTTCAATGCAAACCGATTGCCTGCTCGATGCACAGGACCGCCTCGAGCAGTTGCGGCGCCACGACCTTCTCCAGGAAGTCCCGGCGAAGCCGATACGCCGACATCGTGCAGTTCATCGCCAGGCCGTTGTCCCGGTGCCGGATCGGAGCGGCTACCGCGTGCACCTCGCGGCGCCAGTCCCCGCGGCTGAGGCAAAAGCCCCGCTCCCGGAAGACCTTGGCGTCCGCGTCCAGCAAGGGTCGTTCGACCGCATACCCTGCGGGGTCCCCCACCTTCAGCCGATTGAGGGCGGCCCCCCGCTCGGCGGCAGGGGCCGCCAGCAGCAGGGCACGGCCCATCGCGGTGGAAAGCAACGGCCGGGTGGTGCCGATGTCCGGCTGGTAGAGGTTGCCGGCGTCCGCGCGACAGGTGTCGAGATAGACCACGCTGAGACGGTCGCGCATGCCCAGGTTCACCGAGCAGCCCGTGTCGCGCGCGATCTTCTCCATGTAGGGCCGGGCGATCTGGCGAACCTGCAGACTGGCGAGCAGCGGATAGCCCAGCGACAGCACGCCGGGTCCGAGCCGGTACTTCTGGTACTTGTCGACCCGCGTGAGATAGCCCAGCAGGTTCAGCGTGTACGTCAGACGCGAGACGGTGGCCTTGGGCAGCCGGGTGCGATCGCAGATCTCCTTGTTGCCGAGCATCGGATCGCTGGGCATGAAGGCGCGAAGAACCTCCAGGCCGCGGGCGAGGTTGGTCGCGAACTGACGGTCGGTGGCGAGCTCCTCGGCATCGACCAGGCCGGGTATCGGCCCGTGCTCTGCCTCGGGCAATGCCTTCCCGCGGGCCGCCTTGCGTCCGCCGGCGGGGCTGCCGGATGCGCTGCTTCGCGACGATAGTGTCTCGGTGGCTTTCACGGTGCGGCGGCGTGATGTGGGCAGCTTGCCCGTCGACAAGCCCGAGCCGGGCCTTGCCTTGCGTTCTTTCATGATGGTGGGGCCGCTCCGTACGGGTCAACTGGATGATAAAGTGGTTTCGCTGTGCGGAACGCGAGTTGAGGTCCGCGGGCCACTGCGCGTATCGTTGGATCCGCGGCGACGACCGCCCACCACCGAGCGCACGCACCTCTCACAGGCCGCGATGGCAACCTCCCTTGTTCCCGAGCGCGCGGGTCCGCTCGCCGGCATCCGCATCCTCGACATGGCCACCGTCCTCGCGGCGCCGTTCGCGGCCACGCTGTGTGCCGACCTGGGCGCGGAGGTCATCAAGCTGGAGTTGCCCGACGGCACCGATCCGCTGCGTTCGCTGGCCCCGGTCAAGGACGGTCTGCCGATCTACTGGAAGGTGACCAACCGCGGCAAGAAGGGCATCACGCTCGACGTCAGGAAGCCGCAGGGGCGCGAGCTGTTCCTGCGCCTGGTCGCCGGCGTCGACGTGCTCGTGGAGAATTTCCGGACCGGGACGCTCGAGCGCTGGGGGCTGGACGCCGATACGTTGCGCGCTGCCAACCCGAAGCTCGTCGTGCTGCGCGTGACCGGCTTCGGGCAGACCGGCCCCAGGGCGGCGAAGCCGGGGTTCGCGCGTATCTTCGAGGCCATGAGCGGGCTGACGAACCTGACCGGCGAAGCCGATGGGTCGCCGATGCACATGAACTTTCCGATCGGCGACACGGTTGCCGGCCTGTTCGGCGCGTTCGCCATCGCCGCGGAGATGGTGCGTATCCGTTCGGATCCGCAGGCGATGGGCGTGCAGATCGACCTCTCGGCCACCGAGGCGCTGATGCGCATGCTGGAGCCGCTTGCCGCCGAGCGCGAGCTGCTCGGCACCGTCCGGTCCCGCAGCGGCAACCTGGCCAGCTATACCGCGCCGTCCAACATGTACCGTTGTTCCGATGGCCAGCATTTCAGCCTGGTTGCTTCGTCGGATGCGACCTTCAGGCGCCTGTGCGAGGCGATCGGGCGCGCCGAGCTCGCGCAGGACGCGCGCTTCCGGACCAACCCGGCGCGGGTCGCCAACAGCGCGGAGCTCGATGGCCTGTTGCAAGGGTGGTTCGGCGCCAGGACGTATCCGGAAGTGGCGGCAGCGCTCGACACCGCGGACCTGCCGTACAGCAAGACCTACACGATCGACGACATCCTGGCCGACGCCCATTTCAGGGCCCGCCGTGCCCTCATCCGGTTGCCGGACCCGGACTTCGGCTCCTTGCCGGCACCCTGCGTCGTGCCTCGGGTGGCGGGAAGGGAGATGCCCGCGCCTCGCAGCGGACCGGACCTCGGCGAGCACAACGACGAGGTGTACGGGGGGCTGGGCATCGACGAGGCACAGCGCGTCGTGCTGCGCCAGGCCGGGGTCATCTAGGGGGCTGCCAGGTGAGGCTGCCGGGTGCCGCGACGCCACGCCACGAGACCGCACTACCGGGGGTGACCCGATGAGATTGTTCAGCGATCACTATGTCCAGGCACTGGACCCCGCGGACCAGGCGTGGGTCGAGAAGGTGAGGACGCTGTGCCGCGACCGGCTCGGACCGATGGCCGCGGATGTCGGCAAGGCGGACCGCTTCGCCTGGGACAACTTCCGGCTGCTGGCCGAGAGCGGCGTGGTGGGAACCGCCTTCCCGGCGATCTATGGCGGTAGCGACGCCAGCCTGCGCCTGCGGATACGCCTGATCGAGGAGCTGGGCCGGGTGTGCAGCGCGTCGGCATCGATCATCACCGGAACCGACCTCTCGGCGCGCGCCATCGTCGCAGGTGCGAGTGACGACATGAAGCGCGAGCTGGTTCCCGCGCTGTGCACCGGCCGGATCCAGGCGGCCTTCGCCCTGACCGAGCCGGGCGCCGGGTCCGACGTCCGCGGCATCGCCACCACCGCGCGCCGTTCGGGCGAGCACTACGTGGTGAGCGGGCGCAAGAAGTTCATCACGCGCGCCAACACGGCGGACTGGCTGGTCGTCGTCGCTCGCCTCGAGGAGGCGTCGGAGGGACGCCCGGCGCCGCGGATGGTCGCCCTGCTGGTGCCGGCCAAGGCGCCGGGCGTGACCATCAGTGACGAAGTCGGCAAGCTGGGGTGGTACGGCGTGCCGATCTGCGAGATCGTGCTGGCGGACGTCGAGGTCCCGCTCGCCTGGCGCCTCGGCGCCGAGGGCGACGGATTCGCGCTCGCGCAGGACGCCCTGGTGCGGGCCCGGATCGGACACGCGGCCATGGCGCTGGGCCGGGCGATGGGCGCGGTGGAGATCGCGGCCGCCTATTGCAACGAGCGCGAGACCTTCGGCGAGCGGTTGGCGTCGCACCAGGGCGTGCAATGGATGCTGGCCGAGATGACGACGCAGGTGGAGGCCTCGCGCGCGCTCCTGGCCAACGCCGCGGCATCCTACGATCGCGGCGACGCGGACGCGCCCATCCAGGCCTCGATGGCCAAGCTGCACGCGACCGACCTGGGCATGCGGGTCGTGACCGACGCGTTGCAACTCACCGGCGGCCGCGGCTATCTCCAGGCGTTTCCGCTGGAACGCTTCTTTCGCGACGCCAAGCTCAACCAGATCGGCGAAGGCGCGAGCGAGGTCCACAAGACCGTGATCGGCCGGCATGTGGTGCGCCGCGCCCGGTCGGCCGAGCGCCATCCCTGTCTGCCCCAGGGGCGGGCGGTGGAGGACTGGTGAAATGTCGAATCCCGTGAGCCCCGACGAGTTTCGGGCACTGCGTACCCATCGCACCGGCGACGAAAGCCGGAGCGCGCTGGAGACGGTGCAGGTTGCCGACCTCAGCGCCGGCGAGCTGCTCGTGCGCACCCGCTGGGCGGGCGTCAACTACAAGGACAGCCTGGCGGTGACGGGGCGCGCGGCCGTGCTCGAAGGGTCGCCGCGAATCGCCGGCATCGAACTCGTCGGCACCGTCGAGAGAAGCGCCGTGGGCGACTTCTCGCCGGGCGACGAGGTGCTCGTGCATGGTTTCGGGACCGGCGTCGCCTACGACGGTGGCTTCTCGGAATTCGTCCGGGTTCGCCACGGCCACGCCATGCGCATTCCGCCGGGGCTGGATCCCTGGCAGGCCGCGGTGCTCGGCGTCCCGGGCTTCTCGGTCGCGTTGGCGCTGGACCAGTTCGAGTCCCTCGGCCTTGGTCCGGACGCCGGGCCGGTCGCCGTGAGCGGCGCGACGGGCGCTGTCGGCCTGCTGGCAATCGCCATCCTGAGCCGGCTCGGCTATCGCACCGTGGCCCTGACCCGTCGTGCCGACCTTGCCGAATCGCTTCGCGCGCTGGGCGCCGCCGAGGTCATCCCGGCCGGCGAGGCGATCGATGGGCGGCGTGGGCTCGAGAAGGCGCGATTCGCCGCCGCGATCGACAACGTCGGCGGCGACACCTTGTCGTGGCTGCTGCGCAGCCTGCAGCCGCGGGGCTTGCTCGCCTCGGTGGGCAACGCTTCCGGTAACGGCTTCTCCGCCAACGTGCTGCCGTTCATCCTGCGGCAGGTCCACCTGTTCGGCGTGGTGGCGAACGCGCCATGGCCCGTCCGCGAGCGGCTCTGGGCGCGCCTGGGCGCGCAGTGGAAGCCGGACTTCGGGCGCCTCGGCCCGCATCTCCGGCAGATCCGTCTGGAGGATCTCCACGAGCACTGCCGGCGCCAGGTGGCCGGAGCGACTGCCGGAAGGACGCTGGTCGCGTTCGGTTGACGCCGGCTCGCGGGCCGTGCGCGGTCTGGCTAGGCGCGCGCCCGCCGGGTCTGTTCCAGCAGGTCCGCCATGCCCGCCTGGAAGAACCGGATGTCGCTCAGCAGCGTCGCGAGGTCGAACCCGGCGGTCAGCATGTCGGCCACCATCTGGGGGGATCCACAGGCGATCCCGGCGAGCTTGCCTGCCGCCTTGGCCCGCGAGAGCAGCCGCATGATCTCCGCGCGGGCGGCTTCGCCCGGCACCAGCTGCGGTGGCAGCCCCATGGAGAGCGCCAGGTCGTTCGGGCCGATGTAGATGCCGGCGATGCCATCGACCGCGAGGATCTCGTCCACGTTGCGGATGCCCTCGGCCGTCTCGATCATGGGTAGAACCGCGATCCAGTCGTTCGCCCGGCTGAAGTAGGACGCTCCCTGCGTGATGGCGGCGCGGATCGGCCCGAACGAGCGGTGGCCGCGCGGCGGATAGTGACAGGCCGCGGCCAGGCGCTCGGCCTCTTCCCGGTTGTTGACCATCGGGCAGATGACGCCGTTGAAACCGGCATCGAGCACCTTCATCAGGATGCCCGGTTCGTTCCAGTGGACCCGACAGAGGACCGGTACGCCGCGCCCGTCGATCGCCTGCAGCGATCGGACGGCATCCTCGAAGTCCTGCAGGCCGTGCTGCAGGTCCACGGTGATCGCATCGAAGCCGGCGCAGGCCATCGCTTCTGCGAGCAACGGCGAGGGTACCGAGCACCAGGCGGCGACCAGGCCGCCGCCCATTGCCACGCGTTCGCGAAAATCCGGCATGGCGGCTACTGCGGCTTGATCCCGGCCTGTCGCGCGACCGACGCCCAGAGGTCGGTATGCTTGCGCACGAGATCAGTGAACTCGGCCGACGAGGTCACACTGCCGTCCAGCCCCGCCGCCCGCAGCTCTTCCTGGGTGGCCGGCGAGCCCATCACCTTGCGCATGGCAGCCTCGAGCCGCTGCGCGATCTCGGGTGGCGTGCCCACCGGCGCGAACAGGCCCTGCCACGTCTCCAGCACGAAATCCGGGTAGCCCTGCTCGGCGGCGGTCGGGACGTCGGGCAGCTCCGGGGCGCGGCGCGAGCCGCACACGGCCAGGCCGCGTGCCCGGCCGGCATCGATCTGACCCTTGGACAGGCGCGGACCATCCATCAGCGCATGGATGCGACCGCCCACCAGGTCGGTCCACGCGTTCGGCGTGCTCTTGTACATGACGCCTTCCAGCTTCGCGCCGGTCACCAGCTTGAGGTACTCGAAGACCAGCGTGGTCGCGCCCGACGGCGTGCCGTAGAACATCGTCCCGGGGTGGCGCTTGGAGTGCTCGACGAAGTCCGCCAGCGTCTTTCCCTCGAAGTTCGTCGATCCGACCAGCACGTTGTTGCTGGTCGCACCCAGTGCGATCGGCAGGAAGTCGCGCGCGGCGACGAACGGATAGTCCTTCACCAGCACGGGGGAGGCGGTGAACCCGCTGGTAGTCCAGAGGAGCGTATAGCCGTCGGCGGCCGCCCGCGACACGTGGCCCACGCCGACCACCTGGTTGGCGCCGGGCCGGTTCTCGACGACGACCGTCTGCCCCAGCTCCTCGCCGAGCCGCTTGGCCACGATGCGCCCGCCGGCGTCGGCGACGCCGCCGGCGCCGATGGGGATGATCATCTGGATCGACTTCGCCGGGTAGCCGCTTGCGGCCCGCGCCGGCGCGGGGCGAAGCATCGGGGCAACCATGCCGGCGGCGGCAGCGCCGAGCAGCGCGCGCCTCGTGGTTCGGGAATTCATCGGTTCTCCTGTGAATCTCTTCTCTTGTGCCGAGACCGCCCCCGCGGGCGCCAAGGCCGGGGTGATGCTAGACAGGGGAACGATTCGGGTCCAATGCGGTCATGGCATGATTTGATCCAATTACGGTATCACTGCCCCTGGTGCATGGCGGTCATCCGGCCGCCATCCGTCCCGCGAGGAACACGTCCTGACTCCGCTGCCATTCGAGCTGCACCAGCTCCGGTGCTTCGTCGTCCTTTGCGACACGCTTCACTTCGGCCGCGCCGCGGCGCGGCTCAACATGACCCAGCCGCCGCTCAGCCGGCAGATCGCCATGCTGGAGGAGCGGCTGGGGGTGCGCCTCTTCGACCGGGACCGCCGATCCGTCCGCATCACCCCGGCGGGCCGCTTCTTCGTCCCCGAGGCTCGCGAGATCCTGCGGCGGGCCGAGGACTCCGCGGCGGAGACGCGGCTGGCCGCCGCGGGCGTGCTGGGAACCATCGCGATCGGCTTCACGGCTACGGCATCCTACGATCTCCTGCCCCGGCTCGTGGGCCTGCACCACGCCCGTTACCCCGGGGTCGGCTTCGTCTTCAAGGAGCTCCTCATCGAGGAGCAGCTCCGGCTGCTCGGCACCGGATCGCTCGACATCGCCATCGTGCGGCCACCGGTGGATGCGCAGCGGTTCGACGGAATCACCGTGATGCGGGACCACTGGTCCGTCGCGGTGCCTGCCAGCCACGCGCTCGCGCGCGGCAAGACGATCGCGATCCGCCATCTCCACGACGCGCCCTACATCGCCTGGTCCCCCATCTCGAAGTATTTCCACGTGATCCAGGAGCGCCTGCTCGAGGAAAGCGGTGTCGTGCCGCGGCGGGTGGTGTCGATGCCGCAGCCCCCGGCGATCCTGGCGATGGTGCGAGCCGGCCTGGGCCTCGCGCTCGTGCCGGGTGGCATGGCTGGTCACGGGCTGGCCGGGGTGGCGCTTCGCCGCCTCACCGCGCCGGCCGTCGATCCGGCCCTGCTCTGCCTCGAGTCCGTCCTCACGTGGCGGCGCGACAACCAGGAGGCAGCGGTGCAACGGTTCCTCGCGACCGCTCGCGAGCTCGAGGTGGGTGCCGCCGAGAGCCGGCGCGGCGCTCAGGTGAAGAGCGCGGTCCGCTCCCGCCAGCGAGCGATTTCCACCGGGCCCAGCACCTCGAAGCCTTTGCGTCCCGGCCGGGCGAGATAGCGCATCGCCTCGGCGACCCGCGCGGCCGGAGTGGGCCGATATTTCTCCAGCGGCCCCACCAGCACCGGGCGCAGCACCCGGCCGACGACCTTGGCAGCCTGCTCGCCGGGGCGCGGCTCCGCCCGCTCGCCCTCGAGCACGGATGGCCGCAGCACCGCGACATGGGGCAGGTCGAGCGAGCGCACGGCTTCCTCTGCCTCGCCCTTGACGCGGAGGTAGAAGACCCGGGAGGCCGGGTCCGCGCCCAGTGCGCTCACCAGCACGAAGTGCTGCGCGTTACCGCGCTGGGCAAGCCGCGCCATCTCCACCACCAGGTCGAAGTCGACCGCGCGGAAGGCGGCTTCGCTGCCGGCCTTGCGGATGGTCGTTCCCAGCGCGCAGAACACGGTGTCTATCGGGACTTCGGGATTCCACTGGCCGATCCGCGCGAAGTCCACCAGCTCCACCTGCAGCGGCGGCTGCGCCACCGACGGCGGCCGGCGCGCGAGAACGAGCACCTGGGCGAAGGCCTCGTCGGAACGCAACTGGCGGCAGAGCTCGGTGCCGACCAGGCCGGTGGCACCGGCGACCACGGCGATGCGCGGGGCTTGCGGGGCGGGTGCCTCGCCTGGATCGGCGGCGGTGACGCTGACCGAGGAGCTGTCCACGCGGGCCGCGGCGGCTCAGATGAACAGCGTCAGCACGCCGGTATACCCGTACAGCGTATCCCGCGCGATCTCGCCGTTGGCGTAGAAGCCCACCAGCGGAAACTCCCCGAGGTTGGCCTTGATCAGCGCCATCTCGTGGCCCGGTTCGCCGAAGAGCGCCTGCCCGCGGGCGACGCAGGAGACGTAGATGCCTCCGCGAACGACATGGCCTTCGGACTCGATCTCCTCGCGCAGCTCCGTGGTCATGCGGATCAGGTCCTGCCGTGCCGCCTGTGCATCGCGGGTGCAGAAGACGAGCCGTTCACCCACCCGCGGTTGCTCCGCGATGGCAACGAGGCGGTTCAGGGGGTCGATGCCGACGACATTGCGGACGCGGTAATCGGAGAAGCCGAAGCCGCGCTGCGCGTTGGCCGATGCCAGGCCGGCGAAGAGGCCGTTGCGCAGTCGCTTGGCCGGCAGGGCCTCCAGCAGGGCTTCTCCGTCGCGGCTCACCTTGATCTCGTCGGCCACGTCCAGGTCCGTGAGCAGCGTGTCGAGCGCCGGCGCGTCGTCGAGCGTGGTGATCAGGTTGCCTTCGCAGGCGGTGATCAGGTGGTCGGACGACAGCGGCGAGCAACCCTGCGTGACGCGGGTGCGCATCCCGACGTCGCTCGCGAACGCGACGCCCGACATCCCGCCCCACACGGTCTGGTCCGCGATCTGCGGCAGCGGTGGCGCGTCGCCACTGGAGAGGCCGCCGAAGAGGTATCCCGTCTCCACCTTGGCGGACAGATCCTGCACGAGGCTCTCGATATCCGGCAGGCCGGGATCGGCATGGACCAGCGCCGCCCAGGCGGCATCCGCGCCGCTGTCGGTCTTGGTCCCGGGCGCGGGCATCCGTGCGGTCCCGGAATACACGCTGAAGCTGCCCGGCGGCAGCGACGCGATCATCACCGCGAGGGCGGGCTCGTCCCGGTACTCGACACCGCTCGACAAAATCGCGCCGCCCACCGTCCCGACCCAGTGCTCGACGCCGGTGCGGCTCCTCACCAGCGCCAGGATCTGGCTGGCCTCGGCCGCGAGCGGCGCCGTCAGGTAGAGAAAGCCGAGGTTGCCCTGGCTGCTGAATTGCGGATCCCGCGACTGGGCTTCGACCTGCGCGAGGGCGAGCTCCGCGCAAAGGCGCCATTGCGGATGGGTGGCATGACCGTAGCGGAACAGGGAACTCATTGCTCCTCCCGGGACTTGGCGCGAGCCGAGGCGCCGGCCGCATCCGGCCCGCCGCGCGCAGCCTGCCTGCCCCTCGCTCGAGGCGCAGGTTTCGTGCCTGTTCCGCGCGGCGGACGCGCCTTCGAGGAGGGCTTGGCCGTGGCGCTGCGCTGTTTCGCAGTCGCCTCGGCACCCGTTTGGCGCGTATCGGCGTCCGGGGTGGCGACCGCCATGCGGGCGATCTGCTCGAAGTTGTCTTGCAGCGCCTTCCACCAGGCGAGCGGATCGATGCTGCCGCCCCAGGCAGGCAGTGACGGGGCGGCGCCGGCGCCTGGCGGGCCGGCAGCGTCGCTACCCTCGTTCCCCTTGCTGCCCTTGGTTTCACCGGTTTCACGAGTCCGTTCCGCGCCGGCCGAGGCGAACCGGTCCGCGCCTGCGTCGGATGCAGGTTGCGCCGGAGCGGCGGAGGCGGCCTCGATGGGAGGCGTCCCCGGCGTCCGCGCGTGCGGTGGCTGGAGGCTGGCGGCAGCGAAGCGGGCCAGCGCCTCGGCGGCGTCTTCGCCAGGGGGCCAGGTCATCCGCCCGAATGAATCGGTGAGGCTCTGGACCGTCGCCAGCGTGCCGCGCTGGATCTCGAGCCCCTGTATGGTGTTGCGCAGCATCCCCTGGTTGAGCGCGAGCCACTGCTCCACCGCGCGCAGGTCGGCGATGCGCTTGTCGAGCTCCTCGAGGCTCAGCGTGGGCTTGAACGGCGAGGAGAGATCCAGAGTGGCCCAGGCGCGCTTCACGAAGTCCATGGTGTCCATCGCGCGTCCCCGGGGTGCCGGCGCCGTCAGCCCTTGCCGGGCGCGACCACTTCCTGCTCGATCGCGCCGAAGATGGAGTGCCCCGCGGCATCGCGCATCTCGATCCGGATGCGGTCGCCGAACTTCATGAACGCCGTGCTCGGCTTGCCGTCCGCGATCATCTCCAGTGCCCGGACCTCCGCGATGCAGGAGTAGCCGCGGCTGGCATCCTTGTTCGAGACAGTGCCCGAGCCGATGATCGAGCCGGCGCGCGCATTGCGCGTCCTGGTGATGTGCGCGACCAGCTTGCCGAAGTCGAACACCATGTCGTCGCCGGCGTTGGCGCGGCCAACCTGGTGGCCGTTCCAGAAGCACTCGATCGGCAGGTGGACCTTGCCGTCGCGCCAGGCCTCGCCGAGCTCGTCGGGCGTGATCGCCACCGGCGAGAAGCTGGTGGCCGGTTTGGACTGGAAGAAGCCGAACCCCTTCGCGAGCTCCGCCGGGATCAGGTTGCGCAGGCTCCAGTCGTTGACCAGCATGAGCAGGCGGATGTGATCCAGGGCCGCTTCGGGCCCGGTGCCCATGGGCACGTCGTCGACCACGCAGGCCACCTCGGCCTCGAAGTCGATGCCCCAGTCTTCGGAGGCGAAGACCGCGTCGTCCGTGGGTCCGAGGAAGTCGTCCGAGCCGCCCTGGTACATGAGCGGATCGGTCCAGAACGTCTCCGGCATTGCCGCGTTGCGCGCCTTGCGCACCAGCTCGACGTGGTTCACGTAGGCGGACCCGTCGGCCCATTGATAGGCTCGCGGCAAGGGCGCCATGCAGCGGAACGGATCGAACTCGAACGCGTGGCGCGCCTTGCCCTGGTTGAGGGCGTCGTAGAGATCCTGAAGCTGCGGGGCGTGGAAGGCCCAGTCGTCCATCACCCGCTGAAGCGTGCCTGCGATGCCGTCGGCGATCGCCGCAGTCTTCAGGTCGCGCGACACGACTGCCAGCTGGCCGTCGCGGGTCGCGTCCTTGATGGTGGCTAGCTTCATGGTGACGGAGCCTCGATCTCGGGTTGGACGACGATCGCGACAGAATACCAAACCCGGTACGCGTGCTTCGCGGCAGGTCCGTGTTCGGAGGATACTCGCGAAAGTCCCGGCGAAGAAGAGGCTGCGGGACGGCGGGCAGGGGCACGTCGGAAAAGGACAGTCAGGAGCAACCGCATGACGGCACGCGGCGACGCGAACGACATCGAGACGCTGAGGCGGATCCTCGCCACGAGCCGCGTGATTGCCGTGGTGGGACTCTCGGCCGAGTGGTACCGGCCGAGCTTCTTCGCCGCCAAGTACATGCAGGCGCACGGCTACCGGATCGTGCCCGTCAACCCGAGATATCCGAGCATCCTCGGCGAGATCTGCTATCCGGCGCTGCACGCCATTCCGTCCGCGATCGCGCGAACGGTCGATATCGTCGACTGCTTCCGGCGCACCGCGGATATCCTGCCGATCGCCGAGCAGGCGGTCGCGATCGGCGCCAAGGTGCTGTGGCAGCAGATCGGCGTGACGAACCTGGAGGCCGATGCCCTGGCGCGATCGAACGGCATGGATTCGGTGATGAATCGCTGCGTCAAGATCGAACACGCGCGCCTCTTCGGCGGGCTGGAATGGGCCGGCGTCGACACCGGCATCGTGTCCGCCAGGCGCCCGCGCTATCTCCCCTGAATCCGGCCATGGAGGCCCGCTGAAGGTCGGGCGACGCCCCGGGGGTCTGTAGAATGCAAGGTGCGCCCGCCGCGGATCGCACGCCCCGCGCACGACCCCCCAAACCATGGCACGCAAAGGCCCTCCCCGCAGCTCAGGCGGCCCCTCGATGGGGCTGATCTTCCTTTTGGCCGTCGTGCTGGCCGGCGCCTTCTATTGGTGGCAGAGCGGGATGGTGCCTTTCTGGGACGGTTTCGGCGGCCGCGACAGCACCGAGCGGCCGCGCACGACGGCGCCGCAGCCGGAGCCTGCGCTGCCGCCGGTGGTGGAGCGCAAGCCGCCGGAGTATCCGATGCCCGCGCTGCCGGAGGCACCGGCCGCGCCGCTGCCGCCGGTCGAAAAGAGCGACGGCACCATCCTCGAGGCCCTGTCGGGTGCATTCCGCGCCGATGGACTGGCCGAGTTCATCAACATGCAGGACTACGTGAAGCGGCTGGTGATCACGGTGGACAACCTGCCGCGCGAGCTGGTGCCGAGCCAGATGAGCATGGTGCAGCGGATCCCGGGGCTGGTCGACGTCGACAAGCAGGACGATGTCATCACCCTGAGCCCGCGCAACTACGCACGCTACGACGATTTCGTCTCCTTCGCGGCATCGCTCGATCCGCGCCTGCTCGTCAGCCTCTACCTGCGCTTCTATCCGCTGCTGGACCAGACCTACAAGCAGATCGGCCATCCGACCGGTCGCTTCCACGACCGGGTGATCGTGGCCATCGACGACATGCTCGCCGCGCCCACGCCCCAGGGGCCGATCGAGCTGGTGCAGCCCAAGGTGCTGTACCGGTTCCGGGATCCCGCCCTGCAGCGGCTGTCCGCCGGGCAGAAGATCATGATCCGCGTCGGACCGGACAACGCGGCCACTCTCAAGAAGGTGTTGCGCCGGCTGCGGGGCGAGTTGCTCGGCCAGCCGGTCGGCTGATTCGCCGGGTCGACGGTGCGGCTATTGCGTTGCCGCAAGCAGGCACGGCGAAGCAGTGCTTGAATAGTCGGGGCTCGACCAACCACGGGAGTGATGCCATGTTTCCCTCGATCGACGACCTGATGAAGGCCCAGGCGGAAGCCTTCAAGACCTCCAACACGGTGGCGACCACCGCCTTCGACGGCGCCCGCAAGCTGCTGGAGCTCAACGTGCAGGCGGCCCGCGCCGGGCTGGAGGAGTCCAACGCCCAGCTCAAGGCACTGCTCGCCACCAAGGACGTCAAGGCGCTCAATGACCTGCTGACGGATCTGTTCACCCAGTACAGCAAGCCGGATACGAGCAAGGCGGCGGCCTACGTGAAGCAGGTCTACGACATCTCCTCGGCCACCACCAGCGAGGTGAGCGCGCTGATCGAGCGGCAGATGTCGGCAAGCCAGCAGCAGCTCCTGGACTCCGTGGAGACGCTGGCCAAGAGCGCGCCACCCGGATCGGAGGGCGCGATCAATGCGCTGCGCCAGAGCGTGGTGACGGCGAACGCCGCCTACGAGCAGGTCACCGCGGCCACCCGCCAGGTGCTCGAGATGATCGATGCGAATCTCTCCGGGGCGGTCAAGGCCGGCACGAAGCGGGGCAAGTAGGGCGGCAAGGCCCCGGGCAGCTGTCGAAGGGCCCGCGCACCGGTCGCTTCAGGCAGCCCGGCGGGGCCCGCTGCCCGTTCATCGGCCGCGCAACCTGCCGCCCGTCCGGCGCAAACCGCCGCCGGCGCCGGTCCGTGTGGTTTATGTCACGGGGGACGGCTGCAATGCAGGCATGAACACGCTTGCATCCGTTCGCTGCCGTCCCCGGTTCCTGGTCGCCGCGGGTGCGGCGGTGCTGGCACTGGCCTCCTGCTCCACCATCAACGACCCGGGCGATCCGGACTCGGACTCTGCCGCGCCGACGGCCCCGGTGAGCTCACCGGCGATCGAGGAACCCGAACCCGTACCGGCGCAGGTCGTGCCGGCCCAGCGCCCTCGCCAGCGGCTGCACGCCCGGCGCGCCAAGCAACCGGTCGCCGTGACCGCGGATCCCCAGCCGCCGCAGGGCACCATGGGGCAGCCCGACCCGGCGCTCCAGGCGCTGATCGAGGGCGCCGCCGCGGGCGAGTTGCAGGACAGCGAGCCGATCGCCGGGCCCAAGCCCAAGGCCGAGCCGCTCGCCCACTTCGCCAATCGGCCGTATCGGTTGCGCGGCCGCAAGTACCGCCCGATGACCGAGCTCACGCAGTTCACCGAGCGGGGCATCGCATCCTGGTACGGCAGGCCGTTCCATGGGCGGAAGACGGCGATCGGGGAGCGCTACGACATGCACTCGATGTCGGCTGCGCATCCGACACTGCCGCTGCCGTCGTACGTGAAGGTGACCAACCTGAAGAACGGCACCAGCGTCATCGTGCGGGTCAACGATCGGGGGCCCTTCGCCCACGGTCGCATCATCGACCTGTCGCACGCCGCCGCGCGTCACCTGGGGATGGTCAAGGGCGGCCTCGCCGCGGTGGAGATCAACCTGATCGTGCCGGAGCCTGCCGGCACCGAGACGCCCGCGCCGCTGGCAGACGTCGGCAAGTAGCCCGTCCGGCGCGTTGCGGGGGGTGCGCGCTGCACCCCCCTCCGGCTGCGTCGCTGGACGCTTTCCGGTCCATGGCGGCGCGGGTCAGCCGGTAACCAGGTTTTGGGGAACTCCTTCGTCGGCTTTCAGCGCCACCAGGTTCTGGGGCACGCCCTCGTCCGATTTCAGGGACGTCACCAGATTCTGGGGCACGCCCTCATCCGATTTCAGGGACGTCACCAGGTTCTGGGGCACGCCCTCATCGGATTTCAGGGACGTCACCAGGTTCTGGGGCACGCCTTCATCGGATTTCAGGGACGTCACCAGGTTCTGGGGCACGCCTTCGTCCGACTTCATGGCCGTGACCAGGTTCTGGGGGACGCCCTCGTCGGCCTGGAGCGACAGCTTCTCGCTGAAGTGACCCGTTCCGGCCTGGGTGGCCGCGACGGCATAGACGCCGACACTCACCGTGGCGAAGGATGCCGCCACGCCGGCGGCAAGGAGGAGATTGCGGATATGAAAGTTCATGATGCTTCCTGGTTGGGGGGACTCTGCCCCTTGCGCCCCGCGACGGGATGTCGCGGACAAGAGAGAATCTAGTGGCGCGGGCGCCGCTTGCCATCGCCATGAGTGGCCACGGTCGGGTCCTCCCGGCGGAGGCGAGCGGGCAGGGTCATGCAGGTGGGCCGCAGCTCTCTCCAAGGTCGTAGACGGCAGCCGTCCGTTGGGCGGGCGGTTATGATCCGGCCATGTCGACCCTCTCCCGTCATCGACTCTGGCGCATCGAGCCGCTGGGGGATCGCTGCCTGGTCGTCGAGTTCGAGCAGAAAGTGGATGCGGCGGTGAACCGGCAGGCGCGGGCGCTCGCGCACGCGCTGACGGTGCAGCCGCCTCCCGGCGTCATCGACGTGGCGCCAGCCTTCTGCAGCGTGGCGGTCTTCTATCGCCCGGAAGCCTACTCGCCGCAGCCATCGCCGTTCAAGCAGCTGGAGGCCCGGGTCGCGGCACTGCTCGCGGCAGGCGTCGGCGACGACGAAGGGCCTACCCGGGCGGTGCGCATTCCGGTCTGCTACGGCGGGGCGCACGGCCCCGACCTGGAGGAGGTGGCCACGGCCTGCGGCATGACGGCCGACGAGGTGATCCGCGCCCATGTCGCCTCGGACCACGTCGTGTTCATGCTCGGCTTCTCTCCCGGCTTTCCGTACATCGGCGGGCTCGATCCCGCGCTGTCGGTGCCGCGCAGGCCGACGCCGCGCACCCGCATCCCGGCCGGCACGGTGGCGATCGCGCGGGACCAGACGGCGATCTATTCGATGCAGACACCTGGCGGCTGGAACCTGATCGGCCGCACGCCACTGCGCCTCTTCGACCCCAAGGCCGAGCCGCCGTGCCGGCTGCAGGCCGGCGACCGGATCCGGTTCGTGCCGATCCCGCCCGCGGACTTCGACGCCGAGGCAAAGGCGGCGGCATCCTGGACCGACGCGTGAAAGCCGGCCGCATCACCGTGCTCAAGCCCGGGGCGCTCACGGCCCTGCAGGACCTGGGCCGCTACGGCCACCAGCGCGACGGAGTGGTGGTCGGCGGCGCGATGGACGAGTGGTCGCACCGGTTCGCCAACGCGCTGGTGGGCAATCCGGAGGACGAGGCGACCCTCGAGATCACGTTGACCGGTCCGACCCTGCGCATGGACACGGCGGTGGAGCTGGCCGTGTGCGGCGCCGACCTCTCGCCCCAGGTGGATGGGCGCGACGGCGCCCACACCTTGCCGATCGGCCGGCCGGTCGTGCTGCGTCCCGGTACGCAACTGCGCTTCGGCGAGCGCAGGACGGGCGCGCGAGCCTACCTGTCGGTGCGCGGCGGCTTCGACGTGCCGCCGGTGATGGGAAGCCGCAGCACGTATGTGCGCGGCGGCTTCGGAGGCTTCGAGGGCAGGGCGCTGGAGAAGGGCGACGTCCTGCGGCTGCGCGGTGGCCCGGGCCCCGGTCCCGACGGGGGAGCGTCCGGCGACTCGATGATCGTGCTTCCCACGCCGATCGTCGCCACCGAGGTGGCCATCGCGCCGGTGCAGACCATCCGCATCGTCGCCGGCCGGCAGTGGAGCGAGTTCACCGCCCGCGCGCGGACCCTTCTGCTGGAGACCACCTGGCGCATCGGCGCCCAGTCCGACCGCATGGGCTATCGACTGGAGGGGCCGACGCTGGAGCGCGTCGAGCCGCGTGAGCTGATATCCGCGGCCGTCACCTTCGGCACGGTGCAGGTGCCCAACGACGGCAAGCCGATCATTCTGATGGCCGACCGGCAGACCACCGGCGGCTATCCGCGGATCGCGAGCGTCGCGAGCGTCGACCTGCGGCTGCTCGCCCAGATGGCCGCGCCGCAGGCGCTGCGCTTCCAGTTGCTGACGCTGGAAGAGGCGCAGCGCATCTACCTGGCGCGCGAACGCGAGTACAGTCACGTGAGGCAGGTATTGGAGCGAGACAGGGCATGAACGGACCGGCCATCGACCTCAACTGCGACATGGGCGAGAGCCTCGGGCCCTGGAAGATGGGCAACGACCTCGCCATCCTCGAGCATGTCACTTCCGCGAACATCGCCTGCGGCTTCCACGCCGGCGATCCGCTCACCATGATGCGGACGGTGAAGGCGGCGTTCGACAGGGGCGTGAAGGTGGGCGCGCATCCCGGCTTCCCGGATCTCGTCGGGTTCGGACGCCGCAGCCTGCAGGTCTCTGCCGCGGAGGCCCATGCCATGGTGGTCTACCAGGTGGGCGCGATCGCCGGCGTGGCGAGCGCGCTCGGCGGTCGCCTCAACCACGTGAAGGCCCATGGCGCGCTCTACAACATGGCGGCGCGGGACGGGACCCTCGCCGATGCGATAGCGCGCGCGGTGAAGGATGTCGATCCCGGGCTGATCCTCTTCGGCCTCGCGGGCAGCGAGCTGATCGCCGCCGCCGAGCGCATCGGGCTCAGGCACGCGTCCGAGGTCTTCGGGGATCGCACCTACCAGGCCGACGGGTCGCTCTCGCCGCGCGGCAAGCCGGGCGCGATGATCGAGGATCCGGAGCTCGCGGCCGCGCAGGTGAAGCGCATGGTCACCGAAGGCCGCGTGCGCTCGCTGCAGGGCGAGGACGTGAAGGTCCGGGCGGACACCCTCTGCATCCACGGCGACCAGCCCGGCGCGCTGGACTTCGCTCGCCGCATCCGCGACGAGCTCGCCGCGGCCGGCGTGGCGGTGCGGGCGCCCTGACCGCCGTCAGCCGCGGGTCCTGGCGGCGTAGGACACGCGCAGCGAGCTGAGGACGGCCCCGATGCCCGCGAGGGTCGCGCCGATGCAGAGCGCCACCCAGTGGCGCCCCGGCAGCAGCGCGAAGCTCAGCGCGGCGATCGTCGCGCCGATGGTCTGGCCGGTGAGGCGGGCGGTGCCGAGCATGCCGCTCGCGCCGCCGCTGCGGTGGATCGGCGCGGTGGTGAGGATGGTGTGGTTGTTCGGCGACTGGAAGAGGCCGAAGCCGATGCCGCAGACGGCCATGCGCCAGGCCACGTCCAGGTTCGCCGGATCCGCGGGCAGCAGCGCGAGCGCGAGCAGGCCGCTCGCGAAAAGCCCCAACCCGACGCCACCGAGGGCGCCGGCCGGGTAGCGCTCCAGCAGCCGCGCCGAGAGCGGCGCGACCACCATCAGCGCGAGCGGCCACGGCGTCATGAGCAGGCCGGTTTCCACGGCCGTGCGGCCGAGCGTCTTCTGCAGGAAAAACGGCACCGACACCATCGCGATCATCTGCGCGGCGAACGAGCAGATGGAGGTCCCGATGGAGAGCGAGAACACCGGGATGCGAAGCAGGTCGACCGGGAGCAGCGGCAGCGGCAGCCGCAACTGCCGGCGCACGAAGAGCGTGCCGATCGCCAGCCCCGCGCCCAGCATCACGAAGGTCGAGACGCTGAAATCCAGGTGGCCCATCGAGTCGACGCCGAGGAAGACGAGCCCGAAGGTGAGCACGTTCAGGGCCGCGCTGCCCAGGTCGAACGGCTGATCCGACTTCGCGCTGGCCGGCAGGAACTTCATCGCGCCGGCAAGCGTCAGCACGCCAAGCGGGATGTTGATGAGAAAGAGCCAGCGCCAGTCCGCCACGGCGAGGATGCCCGCCGCGATGGTCGGTCCCGCCGCCGACGCGGCGGCGACGACGAAGGCGTTGAGCGCGATGCCGCGCCCGAGGCGCGCCCGCGGATAGATCAGCCGCACCAGCGCCGCGTTCACGCTCATGACGCCGGCCGCGCCAAGCCCCTGCACGCCCCGGGCGATGCCGAGCTGGGTCACCGATTCCGCCATCGCGCAGCCGAACGAAGAGAGCACGAACACCAGCATGCCGGTGCGGTAGACGCGGCGATAGCCCACCTTGTCGCCAAGCGTGGCGAGCGGCAGGATGGAGACGACGATGGCGATCTGGTAGGCGTTGATCACCCAGACCGAGGTGGACGCCGGCACCTTCAGCTCGGCCGCGATGGTCGGCAGGGCGATGGTGACCAGCGTGGAATCGAGGACCGACAGGCAGATGCCGCAGGCGATGACCGCCATCGCCCAGTAGAGTGCCGGCGGCGACAGTCCGTCGCGGACCGGCACGTCGCCGGCGCTGCCGGCCTGGCGACGAGCCGCGGCGTCGACCGCCGCCATTACTTGCCGCCCTGGTTGCCCCGCCAGGTTGCGCCGACCCCACCGGTCAGCGCCGACTGTGTCGGGGTGCCGTGTCGCTGGGCAGGCCGGGGCGCCTCGCTGCGCACCGGTCGCGGCGCGTGCTCCTGATGGTTCGCCTGCGGCGCCCGCGCGGGCGGCCCGCCGCGCTGCCGGCGCGGCGGCCGGCCGTCGGTACGGTCGCCGGCCTTGTCCGGCCCGCGTGCCGAGACCCGGACGCCACCGCGCGAGCGGTCGTCCCGATCCGGCGTGCCGGCATCGGAGGCATTGGCGCCGGTGAAGGCTTCGACGGTGAAGCCTTCCACCGCGACCCGCTCGATCCGTCGCTTGATCAGTCGCTCGATGGCCGCGAGCAGCTTCACCTCCTCGCGGTCCACCAGAGAGACGGCGGAGCCTTCGCGACCGGCACGCCCGGTCCGGCCGATGCGGTGCACGTAGTCTTCAGGGACGTTGGGCAGCTCGTAGTTCACGACGTGAGGCAGCTCGTCGATGTCCAGGCCGCGGGCCGCGATGTCGGTGGCCACCAGCACGGGCAGGGAGCCGTCCTTGAAACGGGCCAGCGCCCGGGTGCGGGCGCCCTGGCTCTTGTTGCCGTGGATCGCCATGGCCTCGATGCCATCCTTGCCGAGCTGCTCGGCCAGCCGGTTGGCGCCGTGCTTGGTCTTGGTGAAGACCAGCACCTGCTGCCAGCGCCGCGAGCCGATCAGGTACGAGAGCAGCGCGCGCTTGCGATCCTTCGGCACCAGGTGGACCGATTGGGCCACCAGCTCGGAGGCGGTGTTGCGTGGCGCCACGTCGACCTCGTCCGGTTCCTGCAGCATGCCGCGCGCGAGCGCCCGGATCTCCGGCGAGAACGTCGCGGAGAAGAGCAGGTTCTGGCGCACCGCCGGCAGCAGCCGGATCACCCGGCGGATGTCCGGAATGAACCCCATGTCCAGCATGCGGTCGGCCTCGTCGAGCACGAAGATCTCGACCGCGGAGAGGTCGACCGTGCGCTGCGAGGCGTGATCCAGCAGCCGGCCGGGCGTGGCCACCAGGATGTCGAGCGGGGTGCGAAGCGCCTGGATCTGCGGGTTGATGTTGACGCCGCCGAAGATGACCAGCGAGCGCGTGCGCGTGTACTTGCCGTACTGCTGCACGGATTCGGCCACCTGGGCGGTGAGCTCGCGCGTGGGCGTGAGAATGAGGCAGCGCGGCTGGCCGGGCTTGCGCGCCTTGGCCGGAGCCTGCAGCAGGCGCTGCAGGATCGGCAGCGTGAAGCCGGCCGTCTTGCCGGTGCCGGTCTGGGCCGCCGCGAGCAGATCCCGGCCGGTAAGGACCACCGGGATCGCCTTGGCCTGGATGGGCGTCGGGGTGGTGTAGCCGGCGTCGGACACGGCGCGCAGCAGGGTATCGGCCAGCCCGAGGGCGGCGAACGGGGAAACGTCGATCGTCAAGTTCAAGTGCTCCAGCGACGGCCTGTCTCCGGAGC
>JAEWGX010000118.1 GCA_023388075.1 Pseudomonadota bacterium | reverse complement strand
GGCGAGGGACGGGCCGAGGGCGGCCGGCGCCTGCGCCGCGAGTGGCGTCGCCAGCAGCCGTGGACGATCGACATCGAGCTCGCCGACGGCCGCCGGCTGCTCGCGCGCCCGGACCGGCCGCGCCGGGGGCCGCCGCCGCTGGTGAGCCCGGCGCTCGCCATCGGGCTGCTCATGCTCGCCGGGGCGCTGGTGGCCTGGCCGGTGTCCCGGCGCATCACCTCGCGGCTGGTGCGCCTGCAGGCGGGCGTCGACCGGCAGGCCGCGGGCGACCTGCGGGTGCGGGTGCCGGTCGAGGGCCGCGACGAGGTCGCGGTGCTCGCGCGCAGCTTCAACCAGTCCGCCGAGCGCATCGAGGCGCTCGTCAATCGCCAGGAGGAGTTGCTCGCCAGCCAGAAGCGGCTCCTTGCCAATGCCTCGCACGAGCTGCGCTCGCCACTCGCGCGTATCCGGATGGCGCTCGAGCTGCTGCTCGCCGATCCGAACGAGGCGGGCCACTTCGCCGACGAGCTCCGTCGCAACATCGCCGAGCTCGACCAGCTGGTCGACGAGATCCTGCTCGCCAGCCGGCTCGAGACCACGCCGATGGCGCGCGAGTCGGTCGACCTCGCCGGGCTGGCGGCCGAGGAGGCCAGTCGCGTGGATGCGGTCGCGGCAAGCGACGACGGCGACACGCCGCTCGTCGTCACGGGAGATCCCCGGCTGCTGCGACGGCTGCTGCGAAACCTGCTGGAGAACGCGAGCCGCCACGGCGACGGCGCCGGCGAGCCGGTACGCATCGAGCTCGCCCGCGAGGCGGAGTCGGTGCGGATCGCGGTGCTCGATCGCGGGCCGGGGGTGCCGCCGGAATCCCGCGAGCGGATCTTCGAGCCGTTCTACCGCGTCGGCGGGCACTCGGAGCAGTCCGGTGGCGTCGGACTCGGGCTTGCCCTGGTGAGGCAGATCGCCAGCGCCCACGGCGGCGACGCCCGCTGCGAGGCACGCGAGGGCGGAGGCAGCCGCTTCGTCGTCAGCCTGCCGGTTGCCGGGCCGCGACCGGGACCACCACCGGATAGTCCGGCCGCCCGGTGCGGGCCCAGTTGACGATGTTGAGCGCCGCCTTGCGGCGCAGCTCCAGCTCCGAGGCGGCCGAGTAGAAAGCTGCGTGCGGGGAGAGGATGACCCGCGGGTCCGCGAGCAGCGGATGACCGGCCGGTATCGGCTCGACCGGCAGCACGTCGAGCCCGACCCCCGCGAGGCGGTCGGCCGCGACTGCCGCCGCGAGCGCGTCCACGTCCACCACCGCGCCGCGGGCCGTGTTGACCAGGTAGGCGCCGGCCTTCATCCGGCCGAGCAGGCGTTCGCCGACTAGCCCGCGAGTACCGTCGTCCAGCAGACAGTGGATGCTGATCGCGTCGGCCTGCTCGAAGAGCTCCTCGAGCCCCACGCGCTGCACGTACTGGGGGAAGTCGCCGTCGATCAGGTTGGGGTCGTGCGCCATCACCCGCCGGAAGATGGGCTGGGCATAGTGCGCGAAGCGCTTGCCGATGCGGCCGAGGCCGAGGATGCCCACGGTCAGGTCCTGCGCCCGCGGTATGGTGCCGGCGCTGGTGTAGTGCCAGGTGCCGGCGTGGATGTCGCGGTCGTAGCGCACGACATTGCGGATCAGCGCGAGCATCATGGATAGCGCGTGCAGGGAGACCTCGCCCACGCCGTAGTCCGGCGAGTTGGCCAGCCACACGCCGAGGCGCTCGGCGGCTCGGGCATCGATCGTGTCGTAGCCCGCGCCGATGCGCGAGCACAGGCGCACCTCGGGCAACGCCTCGAGCACGCGGCCGGTGATGGGCGCGTACTGGATCAGCAGCGCGCTGCAGCCCCGTCCGGCGCGGATGACGTCGTCCTCGGTCCGGCATTGGGCGGTGGCCAGCTCGATGCCGGCTTCGTCGAAGATGCGCTGCTCCAGGGTCACGTCGAGCATGTCGTGGTCGGTGAAGAGGACTTTCATCGGGCTCCTGGTGGCGGCTGGGGTGTGGGAGGGTCTCGACGGGCGCTTCGCCCGCGCTCCGCAATGTAATGCAGGCGAGCGGGCTCTGTCCCGCAGTACCGTACACTCTCGGAAAAGAGGGGGAAGGCAATGAACAGGATCGATCTGGAGGGGCGGTTTGCCGTCGTGACGGGCGGCGCGTCCGGCATCGGCCTCGCCACCGCGCAGCGCCTGGCCGCGAGCGGCGCGCGCGTGGCGGTGTGGGATCGCGTGGCCGAGGCGGCGGATGCCGCGGTGGCTGGTCTGGCGGGAGAGGGTCATCTCTCGGCGAAGCTGGACGTGTCGGTGGAGGCCGAGGTCGCGGCAGCCACCAAGCGGACGGTTGCCGCCTTCGGCGCCATCGACATCCTGGTCTGCAGCGCCGGCATCACCGGACCCAACCGGACCGTCGCGGACTACGGCTACGAGGACTGGCGCAAGGTGTTCGACGTCAACGTCCACGGCGTCTTCCTGTGCAACCGCGCGGTGCTCCCCGAGATGACCCGCCGCGACTACGGCCGCATCGTCAACATCGCCTCGATCGCCGGCAAGGAGGGCAATCCCAACGCCTCGGCCTATTCGTCCTCCAAGGCGGCGGTGATCGGCCTCACCAAATCGCTCGGCAAGGAGCTGGCCCGGACCGGCATCCGCGTGAACTGCATCACCCCGGCGGCGGTGCGCACCGCCATCTTCGACCAGATGACCCAGAGCCACATCGACTTCATGCTCTCGAAGATCCCGATGAACCGGTTCGGCACGGTCGAGGAGATCGCCGCGATGATCGCGTGGATGGCGAGCGAGGAATGCTCCTTCACCACCGGCGCGGTGTTCGACCTCTCCGGCGGCCGCGCGGTCTACTAGCGGTGGCGGACGCTGCGTACGAGCGCCTTCGCTACGAGGGCGAGGCGCTTGCGGAGTTCGCCGAGCGGCTGCTCGGTGCCGCCGGGCTGCCGGAGCCGGTCGCCCGCGACGTCGCCGAGGTCCTGTTGGAGGGCGACCTGCTGGGGCACGACACGCACGGGCTCGCGCTGCTCGCGCCGTACCTCGGGGAGCTCGACAAGGGCACGATGACGCGCGCCGGCGATCCTGCCGTGGTGAGCCAGCGACCGGCGGTCGCCACCTGGGACGGCAACCGGCTGCCCGGACCGTGGCTGGTGCGCCAGGCGATCGGATGGGCGGCGCCGCGCGCGCGCGAGCACGGCGTGGCCACGGTGGTGATCCGGCGCAGCCACCACATCGCCTGCCTCGCCGCCTACCTGGAGAAGGTGGCGCGCTCGGGCCTGCTCGTGGAGATCTACAGCTCGGATCCGGCGGTGGCAAGCGTGGCCCCGTATGGCGGCACGCAGGCCGTGTTCACGCCGAACCCGATTGCCGTCGGCATCCCCACCTCGCACGATCCGATCATGATCGACGTGTCCTCGTCGGTGACCACCAACGGCTTGTCCGGTCGCATGCGCGCTGCCAAGCAGAAGGGCGAGCATGAATGGTGGCTGGATTCGCTCGGCCAGCCGAGCAACGATCCGGCCGTGCTCTTCACCTCGCCGCCGGGAACCATCCTGCCGCTGGGTGGACTGGATGCGGGACACAAGGGCTACGGCCTGCTGCTGATGGTGGAAGCCTTCACCGGCGGGCTCGCGGGGTATGGCCGCGCCGACGTGCCCGAGGGATGGGGAGCGACGGTGATGGTGCGGATCTCGGATCCGTCCGCCTTTGGCGGGCTCGCGGAATTCACCTGGCAGACCGACTGGCTGACCGACGCCTGCCATGGCAGCGCCTCGCGCGTGCCGGGCCAGCCGGTGCGGCTGCCCGGAGAGCGTGCGCTTGCCCGCAAGGCCGAGCAACTGGCCCAGGGGGTCGCGCTGCATCCGGCCATCATGCCGGCGCTGGAGACGTGGACCACCCGCTATCGAATCGAACCACCGGAGGCACTGGATCGTCCATGAAAGAAAACACCGTCCTGCTGATGTGCCCGCTGTATCCGCCCACCCAGCAGCGCCTGGAGGAGACCTACCCGGTCCATCGCCTGTGGGAGGCAGCGGACGAGGAGGCGCTGATCGCGAAGCTCGCGCCCACGCTCCAGGTGGTGGTGACGAGCGGCGGACGCGGCATCGATGCCGCCACGCTCGCCAAGCTGCCCGGCGTGAAGCTGGTGAGCTGCTTCGGTGTCGGCGTCGACGCGATCGACACGGCCTACTGCGCGAGCCACGGCATCGCGGTCACCAACACGCCCGACGTGCTGACCGATGACGTGGCGGACCTGGCCGTCGCGCTGATGATCACCTCGCTGCGCCGCATCGCGGAAGCCGACCGCTTCGTGCGCGCCGGCCAGTGGCTGAAGGGGTCGCTGCCGCTCGGTACCGCGGTGGCCGGGCGCAAGGTCGGCATCATCGGCATGGGCCGCATCGGGCAGGCGATCGCGGAGCGCTGCGCCGCCTTCAAGACCGAGCTCGCCTATCACGGCCCGCGGCCCAAGCCCGTGGACTACCGGTACTTTCCGGACCTCGTCGCGCTCGCCACCTGGGCCGACGTTCTGATCGCAGCCTGTCCCGGCGGCGCCGCCACGCGGGGGCTGGTGTCCGGCAAGGTGCTGGAGGCGCTCGGCCCTCAGGGCCTCTTCGTGAACATCGCGCGTGGCTCGGTGGTCGAGGAGGAGGCGATGGTGCGACTGCTGGTGGAGCGCAAGCTCGGCGGCGCCGCGCTCGACGTCTTCCAGGACGAACCCAACGTGCCGGCCGCGCTGCTCACGCTCGACTCGGTGGTGCTGCAGCCTCACCAGGGCAGCGGCACCTCCCAGACCCGCCAGGCAATGGGCGACCTGACCGTCGACAACGTCGACGCGTACTTCGCGGGCAAGCCGCTGGTGACGCCGTACAAGGCATAGTCGCCACGGCATGGCCGCGGCGGCAACGGGCGCCGGTTCACCGAGGGAGTGCGTAGACCTTGAGATGGTCGCCAGGCGTCGTCTTGAGCCTCCCGTGCCCCGTCGCGCTGATCGCCACGTACTGGCGGCCCTGATGCTCGTAGGTCATCGGGCCGGCCTGAGGGCCGGCCGGTAGCCTCGCCTGCCACAGCAGCTTCCCGGTCTCCGTTTCGAAGGCGCGCAGGAAATCGTCCTGCGCCGCGCCGATGAAGGTCAGTCCGCCCGCGGTCACCAGCGGACCGCCGAGGTTGGGCGTTCCCGTGGCGATCTTCAGGCGGGTGGGAATGCCGAGCGGCCCGACGTCGAATCCGGTGCCCAGCGGCTTCGACCAGGCGATCTCCCCCGTGTCGATGTCGGTCGCCGTGAGGTAGCCCCACGGAGGCGAAATGCAGGGAATGTCGAGGCTGGAGACCCACGTCGGCCGCGTCACCCCGAAGGGGGTGCCCAGGTGCGGTGCGATTTCCTGGTCCGGGCGGGCGCCGCCCGAGCCGACCGCCTTGTCCTTCACTTCGTCGCGGGGATGGAGCACCACCAGGTTGGGAAAGCGGGAGTTGTTGGTGATCAGCAACCGCCGTTCGGGATCGAAAGCGCCGCCGCCCCAGTTCATTCCCCCGATCGTGCCGGGAAAGAGCAGCATGCCCGCGTGCTCGACCGTGGGCGGCGTGTACATCCCTTCGTAGCGATGGCGGTGGAAGCTGATGCGGCAGAGCGCGGCATCGACCGGCGTCAGGCCGAAGGCATGGCGCGCGTCGATCTGCTCCGGCTCGGGCCCGGGTACACCGCCGATGTTCGGGTAGAAGACGGACTGCGGCTGCGTCGGTGACACCCAGTCTCCCGGCGGGGCGCCCTGCGGAACCTCGCGTTGCTCCACCGGCCTCAGCGGCTCGCCGGTCGCGGCGTCGAGCAGGAACATGTTGCCCGTCTTGCTCAACTGCATGATGGCGCGGCGAGGAGCGCCATCGACCGGCACGTCGACCAGCATCGGCTGCGCCCCGAGGTCGTAGTCGAAGAGATCATGGATGACGGAGGTGAACGCCCATCGGGTTGCCCCCGTCTCGAGGTCGACCGCTACCACGGCATCGGTGAAGCGGTCCTCTTCGGGGGTGCGGTTGCCTCCCCACTGGTCGGCGGCGGCGTTTCCCGTGGCGAGAAAGGCGAGGCCGAGCGACTCGTCGGCCGAGATCGCGTTCCAGGTATTGGGCGTGCCGCGCGGATAGATCTCCCCGGGGGCCAGCGGCGCCGTGGCGTCCGGCCGCAGCGCGTCCCATGCCCAGCGCAGCTCGCCCGTGCGCGCATCGTAGGCGCGCACCACGCCGGACGGCGCGTCGCGGCGCTGATTGTCGCTGACCTGCTGCCCCAGGATCAGCAGCCCGGCGGCGACCGTCGCGCCATTGGTGTTGGAGGCGAAGCCACTTTCCCGCAGCCCCATCCCCGCAGTCATGTCGACCACGCCGTCGACGCCGAAGTCGCGACAGATGAACCCGGCGACCGCGTCCAGGGCGATCAATCGCCCGTCGGCCGTCGAAACGAAGATCCGCCGGTGGCAGTTGCTCCCGCCCCGGGGTACCGGGCCGATCACGCCGGGCACCTTCGGAGTCCGGGCGATCGCGTCGGGCCGGCCCGCCGGCTCTCCGTCGTCGAAATAGGCCACTGCGCGGCACGCGGCGGAGAAGAGCGGCTCCATCGACCGCGCGGGCACCTTCGGGTCGAAGTGCCAGAGCGCCTCGCCGGTAGCCGGGTCGAGTGCGTAGACCTGGTTGGAGGGCGTGCAGGTGTAGAGGAAGTCGCCGACCTTGATCGGCGTGTTCTGCGAGGAATAAAACACCCGATCCTGCGCCGGCGAGTAGTCGCCGCTGCGGAAGGTCCAGGCCTCCTCCAGCTCGGTGACGTTGGCTGTCGTGATCTGTCGCAGTGACGAGTAGCGACGCCCGCCGTGGGTTCCGCCGTAGGCGATCCACTCGGCGCCCGCCTCCGAGGCAGGCGCCTGGCCGGCCGCGATGACCGATGCGGCGGGCGCACTGGCGGTGGCGCTATCGGTCCTCTCCCAGCTCGCGAACGTGATGACCGCCAGGGCCGCGATCGCGGCGACCGCGCCACCCAGCGATGAACGCCGAAGGCTCGCGCCCGGCGGAGTGCGCCAGAACAGCCAGGCGAGGCTGGTGACGATCACCAGTGCGCCAAGCACGCCCACCCGGCCGGCGAAGTCGATGCCCCATGCCGGCATCCAACCCTTGCCCCCGATCTCGAGCAGGGACCACACGATCGTCAGCACCAGGGCCAGGCCGAACAGGGCGAGTGAGATCCGGTCGCGCCCGGTCCATGCGAGCACCGCCCCGATGGCCAGCAACGCGCCGCCGACCGCGTAGTAGAAGGTGCCACCCAGCGCAACGAGCCGCATGCCGAGCACGAGCATGGCCACGCCCAGGAGGCCGGTGAGGCTGGCGAACGCGAGGTACAGCCAGCGCGCGCCGCGGGACGCGTGCCGCCCACCGGTCGATCCGGTCGGTTTTAGTGTGCTCCAAGCGGCCATCGTCTCGCCATCCGTTCAGCTGTCCGGGAGGCCAATGCCGGCAACGGCTGTTCCCGCCCGCGGCCTCAGGTGGTGGTGGCGGTATGTGAGGCCTTCGCTCCCATGGCTCGGCTGGAGATTCGCGGCGGAGCGAGCGCAACCCCGGCGGCTCCGCGATCGGGACTTGCGGCAGCCGCGCGGCGCGCGGCTGCTCGTTTGCAGAGGGCGAGCACGAGGACGGTCGCGCAACAGATGGCGTTGAAGCTGCCCACGGCCGCCATGGCGGGATCGCCCAGCCGCAGGCCGGCGTAGCCGGCCGTGCTGGCGTTCGCGCCGATCCAGATCGACCAGCAGGTGAGCGAGATGCTGCGTGCTCCGGTCCGGTCGCGAGCGACTGCCAGGATCTGGGGCAGGTAGGACACCAGCCGCAGCCCGTTGAAGACGGCGAAGGCGACGGTGACGACGTCGAGCCCGTGGAGGGCGGACATGGCACGACCTACTTGCGACAGATGTAGCTGATCGTGCGGATGCGCCGCTCGGCGAGGTTGCGCACCTGGTTGCGCGCCATCTGCACGTGGTCCGGCCCGAGGAACGCACGGAAGGTGAGCGGCGCGGCTCGCGTGGCAGCCTGCGTCGCCCGCTCGAACCACTCCAGGCTCTCGTCGCTCGAGTCGATCTCGTCGAGAATGGAGAAGCCGGCGTCGCGGAGCAGGTCGCGCATCAGCGCAGCGGTCGCAAGGTGGCTGATGGACGCATCGCGGGCCCAGGGTACCGGATAGAGCACGTCCCCGCCTTCGCCCTGCAGGATGTCGTAGACCGCGAAGATGCCGCCGGGCTTGAGTGCCCGGTGCGCACCCGCATACATCGCGTCCTTCGCGGCGATGTTCATCGCCGCGTGAATCGTCATGACGGCGTCGAACGATCGCGGCTCGAAGTCCAGCGCGGTCGCGTCTGCCTGCTCGAACGTGACCTTTCCGGCGAGGCCGACCCAGTCCGACATCGTCGCTGCCGCCTCGCACAACGCCGGTGTCAGGTCGATGCCCACGACGCGGCAGCCGAAGACCCGGGCCAGCGTGCGAGCCGACCCGCCCAGTCCGCTGCCGAGATCCAGCACCCGCGCCTGCGGGTCGAGCTCCATCCGGTCGGCGAGCTCCAGGGTAGCCTTGCGGCCCCGGACGTGGAACTCGTCGATCGGTGCGAGGTCGTCGATGGTGAGCCGGGACGGGTCCTTGCCGGCGGCCACCAGCCGGGAGAGGATCGCGTCGGCGAGCATGGGCTCGGCGCTGTAGTGCCGGCGGATCGCCTCGTTCATGGCGGCGTGCTCTGGGTGGGGCCTACTGGGCCTTGATGTCTGCGGCGGCGATGACCTTGCGCCAGGTCCGCGTCTCCTCGGCAAGGCGCTCGGCGAACTGCCCCGGCGTGCCCGCGATCGGCTCGTAGCCCAGCGTGGCGAGGCGCTCGTACATCTCGGGCTCGGCGATGATCGCGACAATCTCGCGGTTGAGGGTGGCGACGACCTCGCGCGGTGTGCCGGCCGGCACCAGCACGCCGACCCAGCTGTCGCCCATGACGTCCGGGTGGCCGGCTTCGGCCATGGTCGGCACGTCCGGCAGGGCGCGCGAGCGGCGCGGGCTGGTGACGGCCAGCGCCCGCACCCTGCCTTCCCGGATGTGGGGAAGTGCCGCGGCCATCGAGCTGAATCCGATCGGCGTGTGGCCGCCGACTACCGAGATCATCGCCGGCGCGGCACCGCCGAAAGGCACGTGCACCAGGTCGAGGCCGAGCGCCACCCGCATCTGCTCACCGGTCAGGTGCGGTTGTGTCCCGAAGCCGCCGGTGGCGTAGCCATGACGGCCCGGCGTCGAGCGGACATGGTCCACCAGCTCGCGCACGCTCGCCGCCGGGATCGACGGATGGACGATCAGCACCGTCGTCGTGGCGGCGGCCAGCGTGACCGGCTCGAAGTCCCTCACCGGGTCGTAGGGAACCTTGGCGAACAGGCTGGGATTGACGGCGAACGAACCGAAGACGAAGAGCACCGTGTGGCCATCGGGCGCTGCCCGCGCGGCCTGTCCGGCACCGGTGTTGCCGCCGGCCCCCGGGAGGTTCTCCACGAAGAACTCCTGGCCGAGACGCTCCGCGAGCTTGCGGGCCACCAGGCGTGCGAGGATGTCGGTGCCGCCGCCCGGCGGAAACGGCACGATGACCCGCACCGGCCTGGCGGGATAGCCGGCGTCGGCCAGGACGGCCGAGGGCGTCACGGAAAAGACGAGCGCTGCCTGCGCGAATCCCAGAACCCGACGGCGCATGTGTCGCATGACGTGCCTCCATGAGCGGTTGCGAGAGTCATCGGAAAGCGATCATCACTGGCGTCACAGCATAGCCATGCACGGGGGCGGGAGCCATAATAGGCGGCAGCCAAAATCCATACCGACGGGATATGGCCATGGAGCTAAGGCATCTTCGCTACTTCATCGCGGTTGCCGAGGAAGGCCACATCACCCGGGCCGCCGAGCGGCTGGGCATGCAGCAGCCGCCGCTCAGCCTCCAGATCCGCGCGATCGAGACGGAGCTCGGCGTGCAGCTGCTTCGCCGCAAGGCGCGCGGCGTCGAATTGACCGATGCCGGCCGCGCGCTCCTCGCGGAGGCGCGCGCAACGCTCCTGCACCTGGACCGCGCAGTGGAGGCCACCCGTCGGACGGCGCGCGGCGAGCAGGGACGGCTTTGCGTCGGCGTCACGTCGACCTCGCCGTTCCACCCGCTGGTGCCGCGCGCGATTCGTGCCTTCCGCGAGGCTTGTCCGAACGTCTCGCTCACCGTCGAGGAGTGTCTCAGCAACGAGCTGGTCGAGCGACTGCGCAACGAACGGCTGGACGTCGCCTTCATCAGGACCGCGCTTGCCGAGCCGGGAGCGCTCAGGATCAGCCTGCTGCTGCAGGAACCGATGGTCGTCGCACTGCCGGGCAGCCATCCGCTCGCGCACGAGACCGACGAGGTGGCGCTGTCGCTGCAGAGGCTGGCCACGGAGACGATCATTCTCTACGGGCCGCCGGGTACCGGCATGTACGACTCGACCATCGCCGCCTGCCATGCGGCCGGCTTCAATCCGCGGGTGGGCAACCTCGATGCGTCGAGCCAACTGGCGCCGCGGATCGCTTCCACGTTGAGCCTCGTGGCCGCGGGGCTCGGCATCTCGCTGGTGCCGTCGTCCCTTCAGCGCATGCACATGGATGGCGTGGTCTACCGCCGGTTGCAGGGCACGGTGCTGCCGCGCGCCGCGCTCAGCGTCGCATCGCGACGTGGCGATCCGTCGCCGGTGGTGAGCAAGTTCCTGGAAGCCGTGAGAACGGTGGCGACCGAGTTCCAGGAGCCCGACGCGGCGAGCGTGTCCACGATGCCCGCCACGCCCAGGACACCGGCGCCGCCCGGCGCGCGCAGGCCCGGGCGCGCGGTCACTTCTCCGGCGTAGCCGCCACCCCGGTGCCGGGCTGTGCCGCGTCCCTCGCGAGCGGCGAATCAGGCAACCCGGCCCGAGGCGGGCGTGCCCCACCGCCGGCCGCGTCGCCCCCGGCCGCGCCGTTGCCGCGCGGCGGCCGCAGGAAGCGGGACAGTTCGGTCAGGGCCTGCTCGTACACGCCACGCTTGAATTCGATGACGGAGTCCAGCGGGATCCAGTATTCGTGCCAGCGCCAGGCGTCGAATTCCGGGTGCGACGATGCGCGCAGCGACACGTCGCTGTCATGGCCGATCAGCCGCAGCAGGAACCAGATCTGCTTCTGTCCCCGGTAGTGCCCGCGCCACTCGCGCCTGACCCATCGTTCCGGAACGTCGTAGCGCAGCCAGTTGCGGGTGCGCCCAATGATCCTGACGTGCTCGGGGCCGAGCCCGGTTTCCTCCCAGAGTTCCCGGTACATCGCCTGCTCCGGGGTCTCGCCCCGCTTGATGCCGCCTTGTGGAAACTGCCAGGAATGTTCCCTGATCCGCTTGCCCCAGAACACCTCGTTGCGACGGTTGACCAGAATGATGCCGACGTTCGGGCGATAGCCGTTCCTGTCCAACATGGCTATGCTGCCTCGATCCTCTAGAATTGAATTCATTATATAGATCGGGTCTATGAAAGCCACAGCCTTCCACCTCGCGACGCT
>JAEWGX010000081.1 GCA_023388075.1 Pseudomonadota bacterium | reverse complement strand
TCTACGCACGACTGAAGAAGCGAACTTGAACCGGCGATCCTTTCTGCTGGCGCCGGGTTGCGCGGTGCTGCTGATCTGGATGCGGCCGGTGCGATCCGACGACAAGATCGGAGTGGACCGGGCCCGGCTGGAGGTGTCGCCAGAGGGCCAGGTGCTGCTCTCGGCCGACTTCAGCCTGTCGCTCACCGGCACGCTGCGCGACGCGGTGAATCGGGGGCTCGCCCTCTACTTCGTGACCGAGGTGGAGATCCAGCGGCGCCGCTGGTACTGGCTCGACGAGACCGTGGTCCGGACCGAGCTGGAATGGCGCCTGTCCTATCATGCGTTGACGCGCCAGTTCCGGGTGGCGGCCCAGGGCGGCCAGAGCGACTCGTTCGGCTCGCTCGAGGAAGCGCTGGCCGCGATGAGCCGGATCGAGGGGTGGGCGGTCGCGCCCGCGTCGCGGCTCTCCCCCGACGAGGCCTACGAAGTCTGGGTGCGCATGAAGCTGGACACCTCGCGCCTGCCCAAGCCGTTCCAGATGACGGCCATGACCGATCGCGACTGGAATCCCCAATCCGAATGGAAGCGGTTCGACTTCACCGTCCCGACCCCAAGCAGCGCTCGGTGACCCGCGCGCTGCGGGTGTCGCTGATCCTGTCGGTGGCACTGGCCGCGGTGCTCCTGTCGCTGCTCGCGGTCGCGAGCGGAAACAACGAGCTGCTGCAGAACCACTACGAGCTGCTGCTGTGGCTGAACGTGGCGATCGCGGTCGGCCTCGCGGTGCTCGCGATCGAGCTGGCGCGCCGCCTGTACATCCGCTACCGGCGTGGCCAGTTCGGCACGCGGCTGATGGCCCGGCTCGCGCTTGCCTTCATCCTGATGACGGCGGTGCCGGTGCTGCTGATCTATTTCGTGGCGGTGCAGTTTCTCGGTCGATCGATCGAGTCCTGGTTCGACGTCCCGATGGAGCGGGCGCTTGACTCCGGCCTGCACCTCGGGCGCGCGACGCTCGACTCGATGGTGGTGGACCTGGCGGCAAAGGCGCGCAGCGCCGCCGCCGAGCTCGAGGCGGCCCCGCAGGGGCAGTGGGCGGACCGGCTGAACGAGCTGCGGGAACGTGTCGGGGTGCAGGAGGCGCTGATCCTCACCAGCTCGGGCCGCATCCTGCATGCGAGCGGTTCCCGCTATGCCTCGCTCGTGCCGGACATGCCCTCGCAGTCCGCGATCCGCCAGGCGCGGGTCACGCGCTACTACGCGGCGATCGAGCCGATCGAGCCGCTCGGTGGCGGCAGCGCGGCAGCGCGGGTTGCGCCTCCGGGTGCCGGGGCCGCGGAGCCGGGCGGTGGGCAGCCGCCCGGTCTCAAGATGCGCGCGATCGTGGCGCTGTCGGCACCCACCCTGGGCGAGGAGGTGCGCCTGGTGCAGCTGGTCCAGCCGGTTCCCACCGCCCTTGCGGAGAACGCCGAAGCGGTCCAGGCCGGCTTCCGCGACTACCAGGAGCTGTCGCTCTCCCGCACAGGGCTCAAGCGCATCTTCCGGGTGACGCTCACGGTCACGGTGCTGCTCACCGTCTTCTCCGCGATCGCCGCGGCGTTCCTGCTGGCCGGCTGGATGACCGGGCCGCTGTCGATGCTGGCCGCCGGCACCCGCGCGGTCGCCGAGGGCGACTTCCGGCCGGTGAAGGACTACGTCGGTCGCGACGAGCTCGGCATGCTCACCCAGTCGTTCAACGCGATGACGCGCCAGCTCGAGGAGGCCCGGGCGCAGGTGGAGCGCAATCGGGTGGAGCTCGAGCTCGCGAATGCGCGACTCGCGAGCGTCCTCTCCAACCTGACCGCCGGAGTGATCGTGCTCGACCGGGACTTTCGCGTGTCGCTGGCCAATGCGGGCGCGGAGAAGATCCTGGGCGAATCCGCGAACCGCATGGTGGGACAGGCGTTCGCCTCCCTGCCGGGGCTCGCGCCGCTGCAGGGCGAGGTATCCAAGGCGTTCGAGGAGGCGGGCGACACCGACTCCCAGAGCTGGCAGCGACAGGTGGTGATCGATGCGCCGCCGGGCGGCGACAAGGAGCGCGGCACCGGCAAGACCCTGCTCCTGCGCGGAGCGCTGCTGCCGGAGGCGCACGGCGACCACCTGCTCGTGATCGACGACATCACCGACGTGGTCTCGGCCGAGCGGGCCATCGCCTGGAGCGAGGTGGCGCGGCGACTTGCCCACGAGATCAAGAATCCGCTCACGCCGATCCAGCTTGCCGCCGAACGGATGGACTTCAAGCTCGGGGCGAAGCTGGAGGGAGCGGACCGCGACCTGCTCGCGCGCAACACCCGGACGATCGTCAACCAGGTTGGCGCGCTGAAGCTCATGGTGGACGAGTTCCGCGACTACGCGCGCCTGCCGTCCGCCCGGGTCGCGCCGGTCAACCTGAAC
This sequence comes from Pseudomonadota bacterium, assembly GCA_023388075.1. Taxonomy (GTDB): domain Bacteria; phylum Pseudomonadota; class Gammaproteobacteria; order Burkholderiales; family Burkholderiaceae_E; genus Lautropia. The sequence continues at coordinate 34,606 of JAEWGX010000081.1, read as the reverse complement.
GAGCTGGTGACCGACATCCTGTCGCTCTACGCGGATTCGGACCCCGGCCAGGCGGTGCGGGTGCACCTGACCCCCGGCCTGCCGCGCATCATGGGCGATGGCGACCAGCTCCGGCAGGTGATCCACAACCTGCTCAAGAACGCGAGCGAGGCGACCGAAAAGCAGCCCCTGCGGCTGGTGGAGGTGTTCACCGTGCCGGCGCACAACGCGGCCGGCGTGCTCAATGGGGTACGGCTGGTGGTCCGGGACAATGGGCCCGGGTTCTCAAAGGCGATGCTCGGGCACGTGTTCGAGCCCTACGTCACCAGCAAGGCCAAGGGCACCGGTCTCGGGCTGGTCATCGTGAAGAAGATCATCCAGGACCACGGCGGCCGGATCGAGGTGGGGAACCGGCCCGAGCCGTTCCCGTTGCCGGAAGGAGGGGGCGCCGGCGCCACAGGTGAAGGGCGGAGTGTGGGCGGTGACGCAGCCGCAGCAATTGGAGTGCCCGGCGCGTATGTCTCGGTTCTCTTTGCGAAATTGGAAAAAAGCGACGACAATTTCAGCGCGGCAGCAACAGAACCAAAAGAACGACAGCCGAACGCGCCGGGCGCCGGCGCCCCGGTCACGACTGTTCAAACCACCCGTCAGGAAAACCATGGCTGAAATTCTTGTTGTAGACGATGAAATGGGGATCCGCGAACTGCTCTCCGAGATCCTTGGCGACGAAGGCCACTCGGTCACCCTGGCGGAGAATGCCCAACGGGCGCGGGAAGCCATCCAGGCGACCAAGCTCGACCTGATCCTGCTGGACATCTGGATGCCGGACACCGACGGCGTGACCCTGCTCAAGGAGTGGGCCGCGGCGGGCCAGCTCACCATGCCGGTGATCATGATGTCGGGCCACGCCACCATCGAGACGGCAGTCGAAGCGACGCGCATCGGCGCGCTGGACTTCCTCGAGAAGCCAATTGCCCTGCAGAAGCTTCTCAAGGCGGTCGAGCAAGGGCTCAACAAGGGAAAGAACGGCGCGGTTCCGGTCCGGGCCATGCCCAGCTACCAGCCGGCGACGTCGAGCACGACACCGCTGTCGATGCTCCAGGTGCCGGGACCGCAGAGCAATAGCCAGATGATCCCGCTCACCTCGCCGAGCGCGCAGTTCCTCGCGGCGCCGGCGCAAGGCATACCAGCGCAGCACATGCATCCGTCGATCATGGCGCGCGACCTGCCACTTGACGTGCCGCTGCGCGAAGCCCGGGAAGCCTTCGAGCGCGCCTACTTCGAGCATCACCTGCACCGCGAGCACGGCAGCATGACCCGCGTCGCCGAGCGCACGGGCCTGGAGCGCACGCACCTCTACCGCAAGCTGAAGCAGCTCGGCATCGATCTCTCCAAGGGCAACTACCGCCGCGGCGCCAGCCAGGTGCTGTAGTCCGCGTTCATGCGCCGCCGCCGCCGCTTCCTGCTGGCCGGTGCGGCTGCATCCGCGGCGATCGGCAGGCCCGCGGTCGCGCGCGAGCCGGCGTACCGGCTGCGCTTCCAGAGCGTCTGGCCGGCCAAGGACATCTTCCACGAGTTCGCCAACGACTTCGCTCGCAAGGTGAGCGACATGACGAGCGGACGGCTGCGCATCGACATGCTGCCGGCCGGTGCGGTGGTAAGGCCGTTCGACGTGCTCGACGCCGTGCACGCCGGGCAGCTCGATGGCGGACACGCGTCGCTCGCGTACTGGGCCGGCAAGAACTCGGCGATGGCGCTGTGGGGTTCGGGCCCCGCTCTCGGAATGGATCCCAACATGGTGCTGGCCTGGCATGCCTACGGTGGCGGGCGCGAGCTGCTCGAGGAGATCTATCGATCGCTCAATCTCGACGTCGTGTCGTTCGTCTACGGGCCGATGCCGACCCAGCCGCTCGGCTGGTTCAAGCGCCCCATCAAGGGACCCGAGGACCTGCGCGGGCTGCGCTTCCGGACCGTCGGCCTCTCCATCGACATGTTTACCGAGATGGGTGCCGTGGTGCAGGCGATGCCCGCGGCGGAGATCGCCGCGGCGATGGACCGCGGGCTCCTCGATGCCGCCGAGTTCAACAATCCGACGTCGGACCGCATCCTCGGCCTCACCGACGTCGCCGGCGTCTGCATGCTGCGCAGCTTTCACCAGAGCGCCGAGAACTTCCAGGTGATGTTCAACCGCGCGGTGCTTGATCGGCTGCCGGACGAGCTGGAGACGATCATCGGCCACGCCGTGCAGGCGGCGTCGGCCGACATGAGCTGGAAGGCGATCGACCGCTATTCCAGCGACTACGAGCAGATGGCGTCACGCCAGGGCGTGCGCTTCGAGAAGACGCCGGACAGTGTCCTGCAGGCGCAGCTCGACGCGTGGGACATCGTGGCCGAGCGCAAGTCGCGGGAGAACCCGATGTTCCGCCGGGTGCAGGCCTCCATGCGCGAATTCGCCGAGCGGGCGGCCACCTGGCAGAACGATACGCTGGTCGACTACCGGATGGCCTGGGAGCACTACTTCAAGCCGCGCTGAGCGCGCGGCAGCCGCGCCGTCAGGCGAGCTTGTCCAGCGTACCCGTCGCCTCCGCCAGCAGGTAATAGAAGGTCACGCGGCTCTTGGTGCGGTCGCCTTTCAGCTTTTCGATGACCGTCTTGATGCCGGCATCGGCCTGCTCGGGGGTGAGCCCGAGCTTCTTCGTGGCGAAGCCCTCCTTCACGGTGGCCATTTCCTTGGGGTCGGTAGTGGACACCATCGAGGAATCCCGATTCCTCAGCGCGATGCCGCAGTACTTCACGATCGCGGCGACCGCTGCCTCACTGGCATCGGGCGAGTACTTGCGCACATCCGGCAGGTAGTCCATGAGTTCCTCCACTGTGTGTCGTTCGAAGTTGGCGAGGGCCACGGTCAGTATCGGGCGCGCCCGAGCGCCATGTCAACGATTGGAATGCCGGCTTTGCGCCACGGACAGCGTTGCGCCCCAATGCCTGGGAAGCGCGTACGGGGCGGAACCCGCCGCTACGCGATGCCAACAGAATCAACCGACGGAGACCTTCCATGCTGCATGCCACGTTGCTTCGCGCGGCCACGCTCGCTGTCGCCCTCGGGGGTGCCGGCGCGGCCGTCGCGGTCGACCTGACCGTCACCCATTTCGGAGCCGGAATGTACGGCGTGCCGTTCGCCGTCGCGCGCGAGAAGGGCTGGTTCAAGAGCGACGCCGGGCTGGACGTGACCGGCTTCATCACCTCGGCGGGCGGCGGCACCACGGTGCGCAACGCGCTCGCCTCGGAGATTCCCTATGGCGAGGTGGCGCTGCCCGCGGCGATCTCGGCGATCCAGCAGGGCGTGCCCCTCACCATCGTGCATGCCGGCGTGGTGTCGGTCGCGGACATGGTCTGGGCCACCCGGAAGGACGATACCGGCATCGCGAAGTTTGGCGACCTCAAGGGGCGCACGCTGGGCTACTCGAGCCCGAAGTCGGTCACCGACATCCTGTCCTCGATCATGATGAACGAGCAGGGCCTCGCCGGGCTCGAGCGCAAGTCGGTCGGAGGCGTGGGCGCGGGCCTCACGGCGCTGCGCGAGAAGGGCGTCGACATCACCTACGTGCTGGAGCCGGTGTGGAGCAAGGAGAAGGCCAACTTCCGCGAGGCCTGGCGCTCCACGGACATCGCGCCGCGGGTGACGCAGACGGTGGGCATCGTGCGCACCGACTACCTCAGGAAGAATCCGGACGTCATCAAGGGCATCATCGCGGCGCGGCGCAAGGGCGTGGAGTTCGTGCGTGCGCAGCCGAAGGAGGCCGCGCCCATCATGGCGCGCGAGTACAAGATGCCGCCGGAGCAGGCGCAGTCGGCGATCGAGAGCGTCGGCAGCGGCAAGGGCGAGTACTGGAGCCTCGGCAACTTCGACTACGAAGGGATGGAGGTCATGCTGAAGGGCCTGCAGATGGTGAAGGCGATTCCCGAGGGGCCGTTCGACTGGACCAAGGTGATCGACGAGAGCCTGCTGCCGCCGGACCTGCGCAGCAAGAAGTGACGGCCTCCGGCGAGCCGCACGCGCGCCTGCGCGGGGTGACCCGCACCTATCCGGGCGTCGCGGGCGCGGAGCCGGTGCATGCGCTTGGCCCGATCGATCTCGACCTGCGCGCGGGCGAGTTCTTCTCGGTAGTGGGCCCTTCGGGCTGCGGCAAGTCCACGCTGCTCGACCTGATCGCGGGGCTGGCCGCGCCGGATGCCGGCACGGTGGCCTTCGAAGGCCGCCCGGTCGACGGCGTCCCCGACGGCGTGGGCATCGTGTTCCAGGAGGACGCGAGCTTCCCCTGGCTGACGGTCCATGACAACGCCGCCTTCGGCCTGCGGCGCGCCGGCATGGCCGAGACGGAGGTCCGCGATCGGGTGGCACATGCGCTCGCATTCATGGGTCTCGCCGACTTCTCGCGCGCCTACCCCGCGCAACTTTCCGGCGGCATGCGCCAGCGCCTGTGCATCGCGCGCACGCTGGTGATGCGCCCTCGGCTGCTGCTGCTCGACGAGCCGTTCGGCGCGCTCGACCAGCAGACCCGGCTACTGATGGGCGACGAGCTCCTTGCGCTCTGGCGCGAGACCGGGGCCACCGTGATGCTGATCACCCACGCGCTGGACGAGGCCGCGATGCTGTCGGACCGGGTCGGCGTGATGTCGGCGCGGCCGGGCATCTTCCTCGACGTGGTGGAGACCGGCTGGGAGCGAGGCCGCGACAGCACCATCGTCTCCGACGAATCCTTCGGACGGATCACCGGGCGGTTGTGGCATCGGCTGCGGGACGAGTCGCTGAAGTCGCTCGGAGCGGGCGCGCGGCCGACGGCGCGTAGCCTGCGATGACGCGCGCCGGCTGGCTGCGGCTGCTGCTCGTCGCGGCGGCGGTGGGCGCCCTCGAGTGGGCCTGCCGCGCCGGGCTCGTCGATCCGGTCGCGGTGATTCCGCCAAGCCGCATGGCGCAGGGCGCCTGGGACCTGCTCGCCTCCGGGCGCTACACCGCGGACATGCTGCTCACGCTGACCAACGTGGCGATGGCCTGCGCGCTGGCGGTGGTGACCGGCTTCGCGGCCGGCTGGCTGCTGTACCGCCTGCCGCGGCTGCGCCGCGCCGCGGACCCGCTGCTGGCCAGCTACTACGCGGTGCCGACCTTCATCTTCTATCCTCTCTTCATCGTGCTGTTCGGCCTGAACCGGTGGCCGCTGGTGGCGATCGGCTACGTGTTCGCGGTGGTGGCGATGGCGCTGAACACGCTGCACGGCTTCGAGCGCGTGCCGCGCGTGCTGCGCCGGACCGCGCGAGCGCTGCGCCTGTCCACGCGGGAGGAGATGGTCTACGTGGTGCTGCCCTCGTGCGCCCCGTACCTCTTCACCGGCGTCAAGCTCGCCATCGTCTACGCCTTCATCGGCGTCATCGCCGGCGAGTTCGTGCTGAGTGGCGCGGGCTTCGGCTTCCAGATCGCCTTTGCCTACAACAGCTTCGACAACGCGACGATGTACGGCCTGATGATTCTGCTCCTCGGGCTGGTCGGCGGGCTCAACCTGCTGCTCTACGCCTGGGAGCGCCGGTTGCACGAGCGGCGAGGGGGTCGGTAGGTGGCGCGCGACACCCCCGTGCGCGACACGATGCTGCTCTTCGCAGGGCTGATCGCGCTGTGGCAGCTGCTCTCCTGGCTCGCCGGCGCCGAAGTCCTGACATCGCCGCTTGCGACGCTGCGTCGGCTGGGAAGCCTGATGGCGGATCCCGACTTCCCCGCGCATGCCGCGGAGACGGCGACCGCCTTCGCCGTGGCGCTCGCGATCTCGCTCGCCGGCGGCCTGCTGCTCGGGGTGGCGTTGGGCGCGCACAGGCTCTCCGGCGAGGTGGCCGAGCCCGTGCTGGTCGCCCTCTACTCGATTCCGAAGATCACGCTCTATCCCGTGGTGCTGCTGCTCTTCGGGCTGGGCATGCCGGCCAAGATCGCCTTCGGCGCGATCCACGGCATCATCCCGGTGGCGCTCTTCACGATGAACGCCGTTCGCACCATTCCCGCGGTCTACCTGCGAGCGGGCCGGGCGATGCGGCTCACGCCTGCCCAGACGTTCCTCCACGTGCTGGTGCCCGCGAGCCTGCCCGAGATCATCACCGGCTTTCGCCTCGGCTTCTCGCTCACGCTGCTCGGCACGCTGATCGGCGAGATGTTCGCATCCCAGCGCGGGCTCGGGCACCTGCTGGTCCGGTCGATGGAGCGCAACGAGATCGACATCATTGTCGCGCTGGCCCTTCTCCTCACGGCGCTCGCCACCGCGGCGGGCTGGCTGCTGCTGCGGCTGGAGCAGCGACTGCACGCCCGGGTTCCGTCCTGAACCGCCCGGAGCCGGTCTGCGCCGAGGCGTGACCGATGGCACAGCGCGTGGTGACGGCGCGACCTACACTGGCGCGTAGATTCGACACCAAACCTGGCCGCGACCGCCCGAGACGGGCGGCGCGACGGCAGCCCAAGGCCCGACTCATGGATGGAAGCAGCACTTCCGGCGACTGGTCACGAACCCTCGAGGCGCTGGTGCACGGCCGGCCGGGCGAGATCGCCTCCAACGAAGTCTTCATGCAGACGCCACGCGGCGCCCACGTGGCTGCCCGCGGCCATGCGCAACTGCCCGACCGACTGCGGATGCTGCTCTTCCTGGTGAACGGCCGTCGCAGCATGGCGGAGTATCGCGACCTCCTGCCGCGCTACCGCAACCTCGACGAGGCCTTCGACATGCTGGCCAAGATGGGGTTCATCGAGCGTCGGCCGGCCACGGGCGACGGCGCGGAGGCGATGGCGCACTGACCGGCGCGCCCCGAGCCTCAGCGCGGGTACGAAGGCCGGAAGACAGGCGGCCGGTGCCGATGCGAATCGACCCGGTGCCGGGGCGGGTGCGCCCAATGTCCGCGGTGCCCGTTACGATGGTGATGCCGGTAGCCGTGGCGGTGGCCGGGGACGATCACGACCGGTGGCGCGACGTAGACCGGCGGCGCCACGCGGACCGGTGCGCCATAGTAGACGGGCGGTGGGACGTAGACGACCGGCGGAGGCGCGTAGATCGGCGGGGCGTAGGTGGGCGGGAAGGGGCGGTAGTGCACGGAGACCGCCGCGTGGCGGTGGGCCTGGCTCACCACCGCGCCGGTCGCCGCCCCGATGATCCCGCCGACCACCGCGGCGTCCGATCCCCCGACGGTATGACCGATGATCGCCCCCGCGCCGGCACCGAGCACGGCACCGAAAGCCGGATCGCCGGCCGTGGCCGGCGCGGAAAAGGCCAGGGCCGCGGTGCAGACGAACCCCGCCGCGAGCGCTCGGGCGCTGCCGCGCAGTCGGCCCCCGAGCGCGGGCGTGCGCGGAGACCGGCCGGTCCCGCCTGTGTCCGTGTCGATTGCAAACATACATCCACTCCGCTTGGGCTGCCCCTGACCCTATCAACGCCGGAGCGCGCGTCCGGTAGGACGCTACTTTGTAACGGAAGTTGGGTGGTCTATGCCGGGGCTGTAACCACCGGCGGCCGCGGGTCGTGGAAGGGTGGAGTTGGCGCGTGCGTGGGGCCAGGCAGGCTCCCGCGCTCAGCGCGCGGCGCTGCTCGCCGCCTGGCGCGGCGTCTTCGCCTGGGCTCGCTGGTTGGCGCTGGCGACGAGCTGGCGGTAGCGGACCTCGCGCTCCGCGCTGCCGCAGCGGGCAAGCAGGTCGAAGCTCGCGCGCGGCAGGTCGATGTACTTCCGGCGATCCCGGGGGAACGTGATCTCGCGCCAGCCCTGCAACGAGAAGAAGTACCACAGCTCGTCGGACGGGTTGGCCGTCACGTACATCCGCATCGAGCCCAGAGCGATCTTGCCGCCCATGCGGGGCTTCGCGCCCATGGCAGGGGTCTCGCGCTTGGCGCGTATCCCGAGAATGGTTCGAAACTTGTCCTTGATCACGCGGATTCCGTCGCTTGAAGGGGCAGGGTTTGGATCCGACCAGCATAGCGGGGTACCCTCGGGCGTGCGGTGAACGAAGTCGCACGCGGCAGGGATGGGATGACCGGTGGCGCGGCGATCCCGCGCCGCCAATGCGATCGGCGCCCCGAAACCGCAGCCGTGCACAGGCTGGAGACTTCCCCGGTAACCGACCATGCCGCCGGACACCACCCCGATCCCCGTGACCGTCGTGGCCGGCGTCGCTTGCCGCGCCAGGCACAGGCTGCTGCGCGAGCTGATGGCCGCCCGCCCAGACGCGGCGCGCTGGGCGATCCTCGACAACGACGACGCGGGACCGCTCCAGGTCGACGAGGCAGACGGCGCAGGCCGCGGCGTGCACCGCTTCGCCGTCGCGGGCGGATGCGCCTGCTGCATCGCCGGCCCGGTCTTCAGGGCGACGCTCGCGCGGCTGTTGCGCGCCGGTCCCTGGGAGCGGCTGCTGGTGAACGTCCACCCCTCGGGTCATGCCCACGCGATCGTCGACCAGTTGCGCAGCCCGCCTTTCGATCGCATCCTGCGCGTGTCGCGCCTGCTGGTGCCGGTTACCGCCGCGGCAAGTCGCCCCGCGCGATCCGACGACGAATCCGGCCTGGGCGACGCAGCCCTCGGCTTCGCGAGCGACTTCCTGCTGCCCGACGATGCCGACGATGCGATGCTCGCCGCAGCCGCCGCGGTGCTCGAGCGCGCCGGGCCGTGGCCGCGTCGCCGCACGGCGGACGAGGATGGCCGGTGGTCGCCGGCGGACCGCCGGGCGACGCGAGCCGACGAGGCCTTCTGGCAGACTGGCGCAGCGGTCGGGGAGCCGGCCGCCGCGACGCCCGGTGCCCTCGGTCCGGCCTGGCAGGTTTTCAGCGCCGTGCCTGCGACATCGCTCGCCCGCGCGGGGTTGCTGGTCCGGCGCTGGGACGGCGAAGCGGTGGCGCAGCGGCGTCCGATGCTCGACCTGCTCGGTTCACTCGCGAGGGAATCGGACGTCGCGGGATTCCTCGCGCTGGTCCGCACGCCGCGCGCCTGGTACCGGTGGGCCTGGGGCCGGATCGACGCGGCCGAGCCGCTCCTAGTGGACCAGGCCGATCTCACCGAAGACGAGACGACCTGGCGGCTCGACAGCCGGTTGGTCGTGAGCCTCGCGGCGGGCGCCGATCGCGACCGCGCCGCCGCCCTTCTCGAGCCGCTCGCGGGCCTGTTCGACCGACCCTAGCCGGGGCGCGTGACAAAGTTCACACGCCTTTCGCGGGGCCGGGACGTCCATCGGTGCCCGCAGCACGCTCATCGGGCCTTGCTACTGACCCGGGTCCTCATGGCCAACACTGGCGCCTGTCGTCTGAGGATTCCTATGAACATGATTTACAACAGTCCGAACTTCTGCATCGTCGAGTTCAAGAGCGACGAGCCGGAAGCTTTCGCGGGCGGCTACGAGATTATGGACAAGGCGTGCAAGCGCGAGATCTTCCTCGGCGGCGCGATGGCGGAGAAGTTCCGTCATGACGTGACCATGCTGATCGCCGGCGAGCCGTCGATCGAGGAAGTGGACGACTTCCTCGCCGGTTTCCAGGGCCTGATGCAGCAGCCCCTGGTCCTTCACTGATCCGCCCTCGAGACAGAACGAAGGCCGTCTCCCCACACCCTTTCGCACCAGCCCGGCGTCCTCCAGGACGCAGTCGCCCCGGCGGCGCCGGCTAACGATACCCCCCTACTCCGATCGCGCGCCGCGCACCGCCTACGGCTCGGCTGCCGGCCGCGGCGTCGGCTGCAGGTGCCGCCGCGCGAGGCCGAAGCCGGTGTTCGCCACCGGCACGCCGGCATAGATGGCGGCCATCAGCAGCACCTCCTTCAGCTCGGCCGCCTGCAGCTCCGCAGCGAAGCCGGCGGCCACGTGCATCTCGTACTCCTCCCAGCGGCCGAGCACGGCCATCATCGCCAGCACCAGCAGCCGGCGCGTGCGCGGATCCAGCGCCGGACGGTTCCAGATCTCGTCCCAGGCATAGCGGGTGATCAACTGCTGGAAGTCGGCGGTGAAGGGATCGTGCTCCGCGACGCGGCGATCGACGTGGGCGGCGCCGAGCGTGCGGCGCCTGCGCGCAAGCCCGCGCTCGGTCGCCTGGGCGTGGGTCTCGGCGGCGCGCGGGCCGGCCCGGTCCAGCGGGCCGTTGCAGTTGGGCAGGGCCTCGCCCAGCAGGAACGGCACGGCCAGGTCGACGAACGCGGACGGCTGCTCGGGGTGCGGCAGGTGCGCGGTCGGCAGCGCGGCCACCTGGGCGCCGGCGATGGCGGCAGCGATGGCCCGGCCGCGCTCCGGCGGGGTGGACTGGTCGTGGTCGCCCACCAGCACCAGCGTCGGCGTGGTGATCCGCCCCAGGTCCGCCTCCAGCGCGGTGTCCCGGACGGCCGCGCAGCAGGCGGCATAGCCTTGGGGATCGAGGGCGAGCAGCGTGCTGCGAACGCTGGCGAGCACGCTGTCGTTGCGCCGCCGGAAGGCCTCGGTGAAGAAGCGCTGCAGGACGCCGTCGGCGACGGCCTGCATGCCGCCTTCGCGGATCGTGCGGATGCGCGCATCGAAGACGTCCCGAGGAAACGACGGCGCGGTGTTGCAGAGCATGAGGCGGGAGAGGCGCCCCGCATGATGGATGCCGAGGTGCATGCCGATCGCGCCGCCCATCGATACGCCGCAGAAGGCGAAGCGATCCACTCCGGCAGCATCCGCGACCGCGAGGGTGTCGTCCGCGAGCATGCCCAGGTCGTAGGGTCCCGGCGGGGCGTCGGAGGCGCCATGGCCGCGCGTGTCCATGCGGATCACGCGGAAGTACTCCGCCAGTCGCGGCAGCACCGGGTCCCAGAAGGCCAGGTCGGTCCCCAGCGAATTCGACAGCACGAGGGGCGGCGCGTCGGCGTGGCCGTCGCTGCGCCAGTGGATGCGCACGCCGGCGCGATCGACGAATGGCATGGCGGTGTCCTCCGGAGTTCTCGGTGTTCGGCCGGCGCCGGGCCGGCAAGGAATCGGTTCAGCGGCTGGCGTGCCAGGCGGCCAGCACCTGGTCGATCATCTTCGGGCTCGAGCCTTTCTGGGCGTCGGCATCGAACAGGCGGTCCAGGTCGCCAAGGCTCATGAGCTGCGAGATCCGGCTGTCGCGGCCGAGCACCTGGCGCAGCGACATGCCCTTGGCCAGCGCGGTTTCGCAAAGCTCCGAGACCAGCGCCTGTGCCTCCTTCTTGCCCATCTTGGGTGCGAGGTGAGCGGACACCGCCTCCGAATACACGAAGCCGTGCATGCGGTCGATGTTGGCCTGCATCGAGGCCGCGTTCACCTGCAGGCCGGCCAGCACCTCTTCCGCGGCCGCGAGCGAGCTGCCGGTGGCGCCCACCAGGTCGCCGAGCGTCCACCACGCCGACTGCCACTGCCCGAGGCCGCGCTCGTGCTCGACGCCCATCGAGCCGGCGAGGATGCCGGCGAGTCCGGGCGCGCGCAGCGCCGCTTCGCGCATCAGCAGCGCGCCCACGGGGTTGCGCTTGTGCGGCATCGCCGACGAGCCGCCACGGCCGACGCCGCTCGGCTCGAACGCTTCGGCCACCTCCGACTGCATCAGGAGCGCGACGTCGGTGCCGATCTTGCCTAGGCAGCCGCAGAGGATGGCGAGCTCGTTGCCGAAGCGGGCGAAGCGGTCGCGCGAGGTATGCCAGGAAGCCGCCGGCAGCATCAGCCCCAGGGAGTCCGCCAGGCGCTGCGCCACCGCCTGTGACTGGTCGGTCGGGCCGAGCCCGGAAAGCGTGCCCACCGCGCCGCCGAACTGCAGCACCGCCACGTCGAGCAGCGACGTGCGCAGGTGTCGACGCGATCGCGACAGCGGATCGAGCCAGCCGGCCACCTTCCAGGCGAACGGAATCGGCGAGGCCGACTGCATCACGGTGCGCCCGATCATCATCGTGTCGCGATGCGCCTGGGCGAGCTGCGACAGCGCAGCGCCCGTGCGCTCGAGCGCGTCGAGGAGGCGCCGCCCGGCCTCCTTGCACTGCATCGCGAGCGCGGTGTCGATCACGTCCTGGCTGGTGGCGCCGTGGTGCAGGTAGCGCACCGCGCCGGCATCGATGGTGGCGACCTGCTCGCCCAGGGCCTTCAGGAAGGGAATCACCAGCGTTCCGGCGGTACGGGCCGCCGGATAGAGCCGGGCGGGGTCGAAGCGACCACCGGCCAGCTCCGGCGGGCCGCCGTCGGAAGCGGCCGGATCGCCGAGCTCGTTGCAGGCGCGGCCGATGGCCTGGGCGGCGGGCTCCGGGATGAGGCCGGCGGCCGCCTGGGCCTGCGCGAGGCCGCGTTCGAAGCGGGCCATGGCCGCGAGGAGCGCCGCGTCCGAGAAGAGCGAATCGAGCGAGGCGGGAGCGAAGATCCGGTGCAGCATCAGGGGCGCGGGGCGCTTCGGGGGTTGGGTCGCATCCATCGACGATACCACCGCCGTGGGACAATCATCAAAAGCCCGCCGGCATCCCTGGCGGGGGCAACCGACAACCAGAGGAACGACACGTGCCCAAGGCAGTCTTCGTCCAGCCCGATGGCAGCGAGAAGGAAATCGACGTGGCGCGCATGGAGAGCCTGATGCGCGCCGCGGTCCGCTGCAATGTCGACGGTGTCGTCGCGGAATGCGGCGGCGCGCTCACCTGCGCGACCTGCCACGTCTACGTGGACGCGGAGTGGGCGGACCGGCTGCCGCCGCCGGACGACGCGGAGGAGGACATGCTGCAGTTCGCCGCCGCCGAGCGCAGGCCCGGGAGCCGGCTCTCCTGCCAGTTGCGGATGACCGAGGCGCTGGAAGGCATCCGGATCACCGTGCCGGAGACCCAGTACTAGGAAAGATCCCAGGGGTGCCCGGCCGGAGGGCGCGCAACCCGGCGGCAGCGGGCCCCGGCGCCGCGACTGCAGCCCCGGGCGGGCGCGAATCTCGCTGTGGAGGCAATCCCTGACTTCGCCCGGGAGCCGCCATGGCGGACTGGATCACCTCGTTCATCACCGAGGGAGGCTACTGGGCGATCGCCCTGCTGATGGCCCTGGAGAACATCTTTCCCCCGGTTCCGTCGGAGCTCATCATGCCGTTCGCCGGGGCCGTGGCGGGCCGGGGCGACCTCAACTTCGTCCTCGTCGTGGTCGCCGGCAGCATCGGATCGCTGATCGGGACGCTGCCGTGGTACTGGGCCGGGGCCAGGCTGGGTGCCCGGCGGCTGGAGCGCTGGGCGGACCGCCACGGGCGCTGGCTGACCATCACGGGCGACGACCTGCAACGCGCCGACCGCTGGTTCGATCGCCACGGGCGCTGGGCGGTCGCGCTCGGTCGCCTCGTGCCCGCGTTGCGCACCGTGATCTCGGCGCCCGCCGGAATCATGGGGATGCCCTTCGGGCGATTCCTGTTCTGGTCGGCCCTCGGCACCATCGTCTGGACCAGCGCCCTGGCCGGTATCGGCCAGGTCCTGGGCGAGCGCTACGACGAGATCGCGCACTGGCTGGACCCGGTCACGATCGTGATCCTCGCCGGGGCGGTGATCGGGTGGCTCTGGCGGGTGATCCGTTTCCAGCCGTCGCGGGCTTCCCGCGACAGGCAAGAGAGCCTGGGAGCCGATCGGCCCTCGCCGGGTCGTCAACGCGGGTAGCGGGGCGGCAGCGCCAGGCCGCGGGTCGCCATCAGCTCGCGCAGGCGATCCGGGAAATCCGTGATCAGGCCGTCGACGCCCCAGTCGAGGAGTCTCGCCATGTCGCCCGGCTGGTTCACCGTCCAGGGGATCACCTGCAGGCCGAGATCCTGCGCCTCGCCGACGGACCGCCGATCGAGATGGCGGAAGTTGGGCGACCACACGGCGCAGCCGGCCGCCTTCACGAGCCGGGGCACCGAGCCGTGGTCGGCAAGCCGCAACCCCGCGGTCCACGTGCCCGCGGCGTCGCGCACGTCGGCGTTGCCGCCCTGGGTGGTCAGGCAGGCGGTGGCGAGACCGGGCGCGAGGCGCCGCGCCGCCAGCAACGTGCGCCAGTCGAAGCTTTGCAGCGTCACGCGCTCGAGCACGCCCGCCTCGCGCACGGCGTCGAGAATGGCTCGAACGAAGGCGTCGGGGTCCGCGGTGTCCGCAGGCCGCCTCGGGTCGATCTTGGTCTCGATGTTGAAGCGGACCGGGTCCGCGCCGAGCTCCTCCACGCGGGCGAACAGGGAGGCGAGCGTCGGGATGCGTTCGCCGTCGCTCGGCGCCTGCGTGGCGAACGGACGCGCGTAGCTGCTTGCCGGGTCCGACCGGCCCACGTCGAAGCGCTGCAGCTCCTCGAGCGTGAGGGAGCGCACCAGCGGTGACGCGGTGATCCAGCGGCCCGCCGGGTCGCGGGTCGTCGCGGGATTGAGGGCGATGTCGTGCACGATGACCGGCACGCCGTCGGCGGTGATGCCGACGTCGAGCTCGAGCGTCGAGACGCCGATCGCCAGCGCGCGCTCGAAGGCGGCCAGGGTGTTCTCCGGCGCGAGACCGCGGGCGCCGCGATGGCCCTGCAGGTCGAACGCGGCCGCGGGCCACGCGAGCACGGCCGCGAGCAGGCCGGCCGCGACCGCGCCGCTCCGTCGGCGCGACACGGCAGAGCGTCTCTGCTTCATGCGTACGGCGAGTATACGTCGACGGCGTCGGTCACGATCAGGTCGACGCCCGCGGCCTGGGCCCGGTCGACATCCGGCGGGTCGTTCGGGGTGTAGACGCCCACCCGCAGGCGGGCATCATGCGCCCGCGCGACGAGGGCGGGATCGGCCAGCGTGTGCTTGACGATGATCGCCTTGCAGCCGAGCCGCTGCGCGACATCGAGCCAGCCCTCCCACAGCTCGTTGAGCAGCAGGCCGCGCGGCAGCTCCGGAGCGGCCGCGCGTGCGGCTTCGAGCGCGAGCGGCTTGAACGAGGTGAGCAGCGGCGGGATCTCGGCGTCGCGCCAGTGTTCCGCGCAGGCGGTGGCGACCGCGCGGCCGGTCACCTCGTCGGCGCCCGTGGACGGCTTGATCTCCACGTCCAGGAGGTAGCCGTTGGCGCGCGCCCAGGCGCAGAGCTGCGCGAGCGTGGGAAGCGGCTCGGCGGCGAACGTGGCGCTGTGCCAGCGCCCGGCATCCAGCGAGCGCAGGTCGCTCCACGGCAGGGCTCCGGCGCTGCCGGCGCCGTTGCTGGTGCGCTCCAGCGTATCGTCGTGCAGCAGGAACGGCACGCCGTCGGCGCTCAGCTTGGCGTCGCATTCGAACATGCGGTAGCCATGCTGCGCGCCGAGCCGGAAGGCCGCGAGCGTGTTCTCCGGCGCAAGCTTGCCCGCGCCGCGATGGGCCACCCAGCGCGGATAGGGCCAGGAGTCGTAATCCACTTCCATGGGGCTACGCGATGTCGATCGTCGCCAGGGAGAGTCCAGGCCTGGAGGATTGCCTCACAGCCGCTTTCCGCTGGCCGGGTCGAACCAGTGGGTCTTGCCCTGGATCGGCGTCACGTGCAGCAACTGCCCGGGCTGCGGATGCAGCGCGGAGTCATCGGTGCGCACGACGATCGGCTGGTCGCCGAGCTGGCTGTACAGGAGCCGCTCGGCGCCGAGCACCTCCACCAGTTCCACCGTGATCGGCCAGCCGGACTCGGCGAGTCGCAGGTGCTCGGGGCGCACGCCCATGACGACCGGATCGGTGCGTGCCGGGCGTTCGCCGGGTTGCAGGTCGAGCCCGAGGCCCGGGACGGCGAAGCGATCGCCCTCGATCCGGCCGGAGAGCAGGTTCATCGGCGGCGCGCCGATGAAGCTCGCGACGAAGGTGGTGGCCGGGCGGGTGTAGACCTCGTCGGGCGTGCCGATCTGCTCCATGTTGCCGGCGTTCATCACGATCATCCGCTGCGCGAGCGTCATCGCTTCGACCTGGTCGTGGGTGACGAAAAGCGAGGTGATGCCGAGCTCCCGGTGCAGCTTCTGGATCTCCAGCCGGGTCTGGACGCGCAGCTTGGCGTCCAGGTTGGACAGCGGCTCGTCGAAGAGGAAGACCTGCGGCTCGCGCACGATGGCGCGGCCCATGGCGACGCGCTGCCGCTGGCCGCCGGAGAGCTCCCGCGGCTTGCGGGCAAGCAGCGCCGAGAGCTCCAGGATCTTCGCGGCCTTGTCGACCCGCTGGCGGATCTCGTCCTTCGGCAGCTTCTTGATCTTGAGGCCATAGGCCATGTTGTCGAACACGCTCATGTGCGGATAGAGCGCGTAGTTCTGGAACACCATCGCGATGTCCCGGTCGGCCGGCTCCAGCTCGTTCACCACCCGCGAGCCGATCGCGATCTCGCCGCCGGTCACCTCCTCCAGGCCGGCCACCATCCGCAGCAGCGTGGACTTTCCGCACCCGGATGGACCGACGATCACGATGAACTCGCCGTCGCCGATCTCGGCGCTCACGCCATGGATGACCTGCAGTGCCTTGGCGCCGCTGCCGTACTTCTTGACGACGTTGCGAAACGATATCGATGCCATGTCTACTTTTCGGTTTCCACCAGGCCCTTGACGAACCATCTCTGCATCGCGAGCACGACGATCGTGGGCGGCACCATGGCCAGGATGGCGGTGGCCATGACGATGTTCCAGTCGTTGCCGGAATCGCCGCCGCTGATCATGCGCTTGATGCCCATCACCACCGGGTACATGCTCTCGTCGGTGGCGATCAGCAGTGGCCAGAGATACTGGTTCCAGCCGTAGATGAACTGGATCACGAAGAGGGCGGCGATGCTGTTGACCGAAAGCGGCACCAGCACGTCCTTGAAGAAGCGCATCGGCCCGGCGCCATCCATGCGCGCGGCTTCCACCAGCTCGTCCGGGACGGTGAGGAAGAACTGCCTGAAGAGGAAGGTCGCCGTGGCCGAGGCGATCAGCGGGATGGTGAGGCCGGAATAGGTGTTGAGCATCCCCAGGTCCGAGACCACCTTGTAGGTCGGCCCGATCCGGACCTCCACCGGCAGCATCAGCGTCACGAAGATGGCCCAGAAGCAGAGCATGCGCAGCGGGAAGCGGAAGTACACCACCGCGAAGGCCGAGAGCAGCGAGATCGCGATCTTGCCGACGGTGATCACCATCGCGGTGACGAAGCTCACCCACATCATCCGTCCGACCGGAGCGTTCGACCCGGGACCGCCGCCGCCGCCGCTCAGGGCGGTCTGGTAGTTTTCCCAGAAATGCGCCCCCGGCAGAAGAGGCATCGGCGCCTGGACGATGTCCTGCGCCGTATGGGTCGACGCGACGAAGGTGAGGTAGATGGGGAATGCCACCACCAGGATGCCGAGCAGCACGACGGCATGCGAGGCGAAGGTGAGCAGCGGACGTCGCTCGATCACGCCGCGCCCTCCGCTTCCGTTGCAGTGGCGCTCATTGGTATTTCACCTTCTTCTCGACGTAGCCGAACTGGATGACGGTGAGGGTGATGACGATCGCCATCAGCACCACGGACTGGGCCGCGGAGCTGCCCAGGTCCAGGCCCTTGAAGCCGTCGTAGAACACCTTGTAGACGAGGATCTTGGTCTCCTGGCCGGGGCCGCCCTGGGTGGTCGCATCGATGATCGCGAAGGTGTCGAAGAACGCGTAGACGATGTTGATCACCAGCAGGAAGAACGTGGTGGGCGAGAGCAGCGGGAACACCACCGTGCGGAACCGGTGCCAGAAGCTCGCTCCATCGATCGCGGCGGCCTCGATCAGGGATTTCGGAATGGACTGGAGCCCGGCCAGGAAGAACAGGAAGTTGTAGGAGATCTGCTTCCACACCGCGGCCATGACGATCAGCGCCATCGCGTGGTCGCCGTCCAGGAGGTGGTTCCACTCGATGCCGATCTGCCACAGCCACCAGGCGAGGACGCCGACGCTGGGCGAGAACATGAAGGTCCACAGCACTCCCGCGACAGCCGGCGCGACCGCGTAGGGAATGACCAGCACCGTCTTGTAGAGGGCGGCGCCACGGACGATCCGGTCGGCGAACACGGCGAGCAGGAGCGAGATGGCGATGCCGAATCCGGCGACCATCACCGAGAACACTGCGGTGGTCCAGAAGGAATCGATGTAGCCGGGATCGTTGAAGAGCGCCCGGAAGTTGGCCAGGCCCACGAACTCGGAGCTGAAGCCGAACGCGTCCTCGCGCTGGACCGACTGCAACAGCGCCTGCGCCGCCGGCAGAAAGAAGAAGATGATGATCACCGCGAGCTGCGGCGCGAGCAGCAGCCAGGGCAGCAGCTTCGACTTGAAGCGGACGCGCTTCTCCATGAGGAGGGTTCAGCCGCAGGCGGGGCGCCGGGCCCGCCGGCTCGGGTGCGATCTACTGGCGCGGACGGCAGCGGGCGCCGCCGCACGCCCGGCGAGGCGCGCCCGGGGCGCGCCGTGGCCGGACGCGGAGCTCACTTGGCGGTTTGCTGGAAGCGGGCCAGCTGCTCGTTGCCGCGCTTGACGATGGTGTCCAGCGCTTCCTTGGCCTCCTTCTTGCCGGCCCAGACCGCCTCCAGCTCCTCGTCGATGATGGCGCGCACCTGGACGAAGTTGCCGATGCGGATGCCGCGGGACTTGTCCGTCGTCTTGCGGATCATCTGGGTGACGGCGACGTCGGTGCCCGGGTTCTCCTTGTAGAAGCCCGACTTCTCCGTCATCTCGTACGCCGCCTTGGTGACCGGCAGGTAGCCGGTGCGGGTGTGGTTGGACATCGCCACCTTGTCGTCCGAGAGGTAGTTCAGGAATGCCGCGACCGCCTTGTACTCCTCGGCCTTCTTGCCCGCCATCACCCAGAGGCTCGCGCCGCCGATCACGGTGTTCTGCGGGGCGCCGGGCACGTCCGGATAGTAGGGCAGGGTGGACATGCCGTGGGTGAACTTGCCTTCGCGCTTGACCCGCGCATAGAGCGCCGAGCTGCCGGTCATCATGGCGCATTCGCCGGCGGCGAAGACCGCATCCGCGGCGCTGCCGCGGCCACGGTAGTGGAAGAGGCCCTGCTTGGCCATGTTGGCGAGGTTCTCGATGTGGCGCACGTGCAGCGGCGAATTCACCACGAGGCGGGTGCCGGTGCCGCCGAAGCCATTACCGAGGGTGGAGAACTCCACGTTGTGCCAGGTGGAGAAGCTCTCCAGCTGCGTCCAGCTGATCCAGCTGGTGGTGTAGGGGCAGCGATGGCCCGACGCCTTCAGCTTCGCGGCCGCCGAGACCACCTCCGGCCAGGTCTTGGGCGGGTTCTCGGGATCCAGCCCGGCGGCCTTGAAGGCGTCCTTGCTGTAATGGAAGATGGTGGTGGAGCTGTTGAACGGGAAGCTCAGCATCTGGCCGTCGGGCGCGGTGTAGTAGCCCGCGACCGCCGGCACGTAGCGGCCCGGATCGAACTTGTGGCCCGATTCCTTCATCACCTCCGCCACCGGCTTGATCGCCTTGCGCGACGCCATCATGGTGGCGGTTCCGACCTCGAACACCTGCAGCAGGTGCGGCGCGTTGCCCGCCCGGAACGCCGCGATGGCGGCGGTGAGCGATTCGTCGTAGCTCCCCTTGTAGGTCGGCACCACGCGGTACTGGCTCTGGCTCTCGTTGAAGCCCTTGGCGAGGTCGCTGACCCATTCGCCGAGCGCGGCGGACATGGAATGCCACCACTGGATTTCCGTCTGCGCCTGCGCGGGCAGGCTGAAGCAGGCAGCTACGGCCAAGGCCGCCCATCGGGTAGTCGTTGCTCTCATGGATTCTCCTGTTGTCGGCCCGCTGGGCGGGCGCCCGGACTGTATGGCATCAACGTGACGGCGCGATGATGGTGCCTCGATTCATTCTGTCATAATTTCCCACCCTGGAGAACGGGTGCCCTGGCCCGGACTTCCCCCCATGGCGCGACCCGTCACACGGCGCGCGTGCTCAAGTACCATCGCGGCGCCGCGGCGCGGGTGCGCGGCGGCAAGGGCCGTCGCCGCGCCTTCACGGCCCGGGCGCCGGCCGCAAGGAGACCCGACACAGTGATCCTGATCGCGCAATGCATCGCCTGACCGCCCGAAGGTTGGCCCTGGGATTCGGACTCGCCTTTCCCGGGCTGGTCGGCGCCGCGGAGGTCGACGGCGCGCGCCTCTCCGTCTGGTGGGCGATTCCCTTCATCGGCGTCCTCCTCTCCATCGCGCTGTGGCCGCTGTTCGCGCCGCGGTTCTGGCATCACCACTTCGGCAAGATCACGGCTGCCTGGTCGCTCGCCTTCCTGGTGCCCTTCGCCGCGCTGTTCGGATTCGACCTGGCGGGCCAGAGCTTCGTGCATGCGCTGCTGGCGGAGTACATCCCGTTCATCTTGCTGCTCACCGCGCTCTTCACGGTGGCGGGCGGGATCCACGTGAGCGGCAACATCAAGGGGGCCCCCGCGGTCAATACCGCGATCCTCGCGGTCGGCACGGTGCTCGCCAGCTTCATGGGAACCACCGGCGCCTCGATGCTGCTGATCCGTCCGCTGGTACGTGCGAACGACAACCGCCGCCACCAGGCCCACGTGGTCGTCTTCTTCATCTTCCTCGTATCGAACGTGGGCGGCTCCCTCACGCCGCTCGGCGATCCGCCGCTCTTTCTCGGGTTCCTGAAGGGTGTCGATTTCTTCTGGACCATGAACACCATCCTTCCCGAGACTCTCTTCATGGCGGTGACGCTGCTGGCGATGTTCTACCTGCTGGACAGCTGGCTCTATCGCAAGGAAGGCGTCCTGCCGGTGGATCCCACGCCGCCCACCGATCCGCCGCTGGGCGTCCAAGGCAGGGCCAACTTCCTGCTGCTCGGGGTAGTGGTGGCGCTGGTGCTCATGAGCGGCCTCTGGAAGTCGAGCGTGGAGTTCGACATCTGGGGCACGCATGTCGGCCTGCCGGGCCTCGTGCGGGACGTCGGGCTCGTCGTGGTGACGTTCGTCTCGCTGGCGATCACGTCCTCGCAGGTGCACGAGGACAACCAGTTCAGCTGGGGGCCGATGGCCGAGGTGGCCAAGCTCTTCGCCGGCATCTTCCTCACCATCATCCCGGTGATCGCCATGCTGCGCGCCGGCACCGAGGGCCCGTTCGGTGCCGTGGTCGCCGCGGTGACGGGGCCGGACGGCAAGCCGGATCCGGCGATGTACTTCTGGGCAACCGGCGTTCTCAGCTCGTTCCTCGACAACGCGCCAACCTACCTGGTGTTCTTCAACACGGCAGGCGGCGACGCGCAGACCCTGATGACGACGCTCGCGCCGACCCTCGCGGCCATCTCCATGGGCGCCGTCTTCATGGGCGCCAACACCTACATCGGCAATGCGCCGAACCTGATGGTGAAGGCGATCGCCGAGGACCGCGGCGTGCGCATGCCGAGTTTCTTCGGCTACATGGCCTGGTCGGTTGCCGTGCTGATGCCGCTCTTTGCCCTGGTCACGGTGATCTGGCTGCGGTAGAGCCTGAGCGCCTTGCCGGCGCGGCTAGCCGTCGGCCTGGCGCTTGCGCCGCTTCCATAGAGTGGTACGGGAGATGCCCAATTGGCGCGCCGCCTCCGAGACGCGTCCGCCGGAGAGGGTCATGGCCCGTTCGATCTGGTCCAGCTCCGCACGGTCACGCGCGTCTGCGAGGGTAGCCGTTGCCGGCTGGTCCAGCCGGCGCTCCGGGAACAGGTCGATAGCGCCGATGACTTCGCCGTCCGTGAGGGCCGCCGCGCGCTCGAGCCGGTTGCGGAGCTCGCGCAGGTTGCCGGGCCAGGGATGCTCGAGGAGGGCGGCCCGTGCCGATCCGTCCAGCGCCAGCCTTGCGCGGCCGGCTCGTGCTGCCGCCTCGGCGGCGAATGCCTCGGCGAGCGGCAGGACTTCCGCCGGACGCTCCCGCAGCGGCGGGATGCGAAGCTCGACCACCGCGAGCCGATAGTAGAGGTCCTCGCGGAACGCGCGTGCGGCGATCAGTTCCTGGAGGTCGGCATTGGTGGCGGCGACGATCCGGCCCCGGAACCGGATCGGGCTGCGCCCACCGATCCGGCGGAACTCGCCGTCGTTCAGCACCCTCAGCAGCGCCGTCTGGAGCTTCGCGTCCAGCTCGCCGATCTCGTCGAGGAACAGCGTGCCATTGCCGGCCTCCTCGAAGTAGCCGACGTGCGCCGCCACCGCACCGGTGAAGGCACCCTTCTCGTGCCCGAAGAACTGGCTCTCCATCAGCTCCGACGGGATGGCACCGCAATTGACCGGCACGAACGGGTGGTCACTTTGCGCCGACGACGCATGCAGGTGCCGGGCGGCGACCTCCTTGCCGACTCCGGTTTCGCCGAGAAGCAGCACCGGCAGGTCCGTGCGCGCCACGCGCTCCAGGTCGGATGCCAGACGCAGAGTCGCTTCAGACCGCCCGAAGGGGCGGGGCTGCGTCGTCTCGGCAACTTCGGTGCCAGCCTGAGCCAGGGCAGCGCCGATTCGGGCGACCAGCGCGTCGACATCGTACGGCTTGGTGAGATAGTCGTCGGCACCGGCGCGGACCAGCCGTACCGCCTGGTCGACCTCGGCAAAGGCGGTGGCGAACACGATCGGCGTGCGTCCGAGGTACGGCAGCGCCTGGCGATACAGGTCTTCGCCCGATCCGTCGGGCAGGCGGATGTCGGCGACGACGAAAGAGGGCCGCAGCCGGCGCAGCTCGGTCATCGCCTCGGCGCAGGTGCGCGCCCATCGCACGGCAGTACCTTCGAGCTCGAGCCGCTGAGTCAGCGCGCCTCCGAGGACGGGGTCGTCCTCGATCACCAGCACGTCATGCGGGCCCGACATCGCCTGCCAGCTCCGGTTCGATCGCTGCCGTTGCACCGAGCGGTACGTGCAGGCTGATGTGGGTGCCGCCCTCGGATCGCCCGGTCACCGACACCCGTCCCTGCAGGCGCTCCACCAGCCGGACGATAACGGCCACCCCGAGCCCGGCGTTGCCCGGCGGCGGAACACCGGTTTCCAGTCCGCTGGCGAGGTCCGGCGGCAGTCCACGGCCCCCGTCTTCCACGTCGAGCCGCAGAATCGTCGGCTCGAGGCGAGCGCGCAAGGTAACGAGCCCTCCCGCCGGGCTGGCTCGGATGGCGTTGAGCATGAGGTTCAGGAGCACCTGCCTGATCTCGGCGGCGGGCACCGGGACTTCGGGCGGCACCTGCAGGTCGAGATCCACGGTGACATCGCGACCCGACGCTTCCGCCTGCGCCAGGACCCCGACGTCGCGCAGGTCCTGCTGCCGGAGGTTCCGTCGCTCTTCGGTGGTTCGGTGCGTCTGCAACGTTGCGTCGGTGACCTCCTGCAGCGCCGCGATCCCGCGCTCGATGAAGTCGAGCGCGTCGGCCCGCGCAGCCGGATCGTCGCCGAACTTGCGCACGGTCCGGATGGCCGTCGACATGCCGCCCAGCGGGTTGCGGATCTCATGAGCAAGCGTCGCGGCCATGCGCCCCAGGATGGCATCGCGCTCCTGCTCCATGACGCGACCGATCATGGCTTCGCGCTGGCGCGATTCCCGCACCATGCGGTTGTATGCCGCGAGGAGGTCCGCGATCTGCGGGTCCTGCCGCGGCACGAGCTCTTCCGCCACCGGCTGCGGCTGCCGCTGCTCGCCGAGCTGCAGATGCTGCGTGAGGAGCGCGATCGGGCGCTGCATCTGGCGCACGATCAGGAAACCGACCGCCGCGCAAACGCCGCTGAACAGCAGGTCGAAGGCGAGCAGCTTCACCTGGAGCGCCTGTCGTTCCTCGATGAACGCCGCCACGTCGAGATTGGCCACGATGGACCCTTCGCCGCGCGACGCGACGGCGGTGGGCGGCTCGAGCGCGGCGCCATCGGGCACACCTTCGACCCACGGCAGCGGCCGCCACACCCACACGCTGCGGCTCTCGTGGTCGAAGCGTATGCCGGGAAGCGAGTGGATGAACTCGGCGAAGTCCTCCACCGCGGTGGAGGACGGATCGCGCGCAGGATCGTCCGATGTCGTGCGGTCCGCGCGGGCCACGATGGCACCCTCCGCGTCCAGGACGGCGAGGCGCAGGTCCTCGATCCCTTCCCGGACGGTGAGGGATCGCTCCAGTATCGCGGTCATGGCATCGGGGTCACTCCTGGCGAGCGCCGGAATCAGCGCGGCCGCGAGCCCGTCCAGGTAGACCTGTCCGATTTGTCCCATCTGCTGCTCGAACTGCCGCGACGACGTCTGGATCGCCACCTGGGTGGTCGTGACCGCCACGATGAAGATCATGAGGGCCACTGCGACCGGGAATCGCAGCGTGAGCGGCAGCCGCTTGAACCACAGGGGCATCTGCGTCGCTCATGGAGTTTCTCGATCCGGTACGTTACCAGCAGGATCGCCGACCAGCAGGATGTCCCTGCGCAGTCCCGACCAGCGAAGCCGACGCCTCGGATCCGCCTTGATCTCCAGCACCCCTTGATCGAACCAGGCTCCCGGTGCCACGGCGAGCAGGCAGCCGGGTTGCGCCACGGACCTCAGCAACGCTGCCGGCCGGCCTTCCTCCAGGCGGACGGTCCAGCGCAGGCCCGATCCGGCCGCGTGCTGCTCGAAGCGCTGGATGGCTTCGGCCGCCGCGATCCGGGCGAGCCGGATGCGCCGGTCGCGCATCGCCTGCGCATGCCAGCCGGCTCCGGCCACTCCTGGACCGACGTTGCTCAGGCGCGGGACATCGATGATCGCCATGCCGCACAACTCGGCGTCGTGAGCCCGCGCAAGGGCGAGCGCCTCCCGGATCGCGGCGTCCAGGTTCGGTCCCTTGGCAAGCGCGAGCACGACCGAGCGGATGCCGCCGGCCTGCGCGCCGCGCTGCGTGTCCAGCGCTTCGTCCGATTCGAAATCGGTCCGGGGCAGCACGCCGCTCAGCGCATCTTCGGCGGTACCGTGCCAGAACGGCGCGCCGCTCACATACGCGGCGCGACCCAGCAGGTGGCCGGCCACCGGAGTGGTCAGCAGCAGGAAGACCAGCGCAACCGACACCTTGGCCCAGGTGGCGGCCGAGCCGTCAGCCAGTGCGACGCCGATCAGCACCAGTCCGCAGCCGGCCACGCCGGCCTTTGTCGCGGCATGCATCCGCATGAAGAAGTCCGGAAGGCGCAGCACTCCGATTGCCGCAAGCAGGCTGACGGCTGCACCGGCAAGAAGGAAAAGGCAGGCGAGCAAGTTGGTCATGATTCCTCCCCGCGCGGACGCGAGCCGCGCTCCATGAAACCGGCGAAGGCGACGATGGCAAGGAAGCCGACGAACGCCACGCCGAGCGCGACATCGACGAAGGCGGCCGATCCGGTGGCCACCGCGGCAAGGCCGGCCGCGGCGATCCCGAGGAGCGACAGCATGTCGAGCGCAACGACCCGGTCGGCGACATGCGGCCCGCGCGCGATGCGCACGCCGGCGATGGCCATGGCGCCGAGCAACAGCAGCGCGCATCCGATGATGGCGATGTCGAAGGCGACGGCGCCGTTCATGGCAATACCTCCCGGACGCTTCGCTCGAAGCCGTCCTTGATCATCCGGACCGTCTGGTCCGAGGCGTTCATCACGTGCACGTACAGCACCCGCCGATCGTCGGAGACGTGCAGGCTCGTCGTGCCGGGAGTGAGCGTGATCATGTTGGCCAGGAGCGAGATGCCGGCGTCCGAACGTACGTCCAGCGGGACCGCGACGATCGCGCTGTGGCCGACCCGCCGCGGATCGATCACCGTGCGGATCACATCCTGCACCGACATCGCCAGCTCACGCAGGAAAAGACCTGTGAGTGCGACCCAGCGGACGGTGCTTCTCAAGGGGCTCATGGTGATCTCCTCCTCTCTCTCAGGGCAATGATGGGGCGGCTGCGATCGGGACCGGCACGATGCCCAGCACTGCCTCGATGTACGCGGTCGGCTCGAGCAGCTGATGGGCGGCACGCAGCGAGAACTCGACGAAGGGCTCGGCCGCGAGCCCGATGGCTACCGTGATCGCTGCAAGCGCGGCGATCGGCGGCAGCATCGCCAATCGCCAGGCCTGGACGTCGCGCCGGGTATCGGTGGCCACGGCGGCTTCCTCGGGGGCGGCCTTCCAGAAGGCCTCGTTCCAGATCTTCACCATCGAGTAGAGCGTCAGCAGGCCGACGAGCAGCGCCACTGCCGCGACCACCCAATGCCCTGCGTCGATGCTCGACTTGATGACGACGAACTTCGCCCAGAAGCCGGATAGCGGCGGCAGCCCGGCAAGCGACATCGCCGGGATCAGGAACAGCAGCGCGAGCAACGGCGAGCTGCGATGCAATCCGCCCAGGCGCTTCAGGTCGAACGATCCGCCGGCGACGCGCATCGCCCCTGCCACGAGGAACAGATTCGCCTTGACGACGATATGGTGCACGACATAGAGCACCGAGCCGGCAAGCGCGAGGGGCGTCGCGACCGCCACGCCGACCAGCATGTAGCCGATCTGGCTGATGATGTGGAACGAGAGGATCCGTCGCACGTCGAAGTGCGATGCGGCACCCAGCACTCCGGTGATCATGGTGAGCACCGCGATGACCGCGATGATCGGGCCGGTGAACCCGGCGTCGACCGGAAAGACCAGGGTGAACATCCGGATGATCGCGTAGACGCCCACCTTGGTGAGCAGCGCGGCGAAGATCGCGACGACCGGCGCGCTGGCGGTGTGATACGAAGCCGGCAACCAGAAGAAGAGCGGAAAGAGCGCCGCCTTCGAGGCGAAGGCGATCAGCAGCAAGATGGACAGCGTGGCGACCAGCCCCTGGTTGCCTACGTCCGGCAGCGTGCGCGCGAGATCGGCCATATTGAGGGTGCCCGTGGTCCCGTAGAGCAGGCCGACGGCGATCAGCAGGAAGGTGGTCGCCACCAGGTTGAGCGTGACGTACTTGACCCCTGCGTCTAGCTGCTCGCGACGCCCGCCCACCACCAGCAGTCCGAACGAGGAGATCAGCATCACCTCGAACCAGACGTAGAGATTGAAGAGATCTCCGGTCAGGAAGGAACCGGCGACGCCGAAGAGCAGGCCGTGGTAGAGGGGATGATGGAAGGCGCGGTCGCGCACGCGCGTCTGCCCGGCCATCTCGAATACCGCGACCGCGACCGCCATGATGCCCGTGATCAGCACCATGGCTGCCGCCAGCAGGTCGGCCACCAGGCTGATGCCGAAGGGCGCCTGCCAGGATCCCGCGTTCACCGCGAGCACCCCGGCATCGGAGACGGCCACGAGCAAGGCGATCGATGCGGCGAGCAGCAGCAAGCTGCCCGCCAGGCTCGCCAGCCGCTGCGCCGGTCCGTGCTTCCAGAGCGCGGCGCAGATGACGAGGGTCACCAGCGGAATGGCGAGCGGCAGGGCGAGGAGCAGGTAAGCCATCACCGCGCCTCCTTTCGATCCGGTTCGCCCACCTCCGGCTCGGCGGACCGCATCGCCTCCGGATCCATGGTGCCGAGGCGCCGGTTGGCATGGTGGAACAGCACCATGGTGTACACCACCAGGGCGAACGAGATGACGATCGCCGTGAGGATGAGCGCTTGCGGCAGCGGGTTCGCGCCCGCGGCGAGGAAGGTTTCGCCCGCCGGCACGATCGGAGGCTGCCCGCTGCCCATCCGGCCGTTGATGAAGATGGACAGGTTCGCGGCATTGCTGAGCACCAGCAGTCCGAGCAGCATGCGCAGCAGGTTGCGCGACATGAGCAGGTAGGCCGCGGCGCCGACCATCAGGCCGAAGGCCAGGATGAAGAGAAGTTCCATTCGGTGTTCAAGGCCTCAATCGAGTTCGTGGCGGCGGGCCTGGTGGCCAAGGGGATGGACTCCAGCGCTCATTCCGGAAATCTCCGCTCGTCCAGGTAGGGAACGAGGAACGTGAGGACGGAGCCGGCCACCGCCAGGTACACGCCTGAGTCGAAGAGCAGAGTCGTGCCGAGCGCGAAGCCGCCTTCGCTGATCCACCACTGATGCGTGAGCAGCGGCGCGCCTCCGACAAACCCCGGGAGCGAGGAGGCCAGTGCCAGCAGCACGCCGACCGCGGCGATCGTGGTGGGTCGCAGCCTCAGGATGGCCCCGACGACGCCGGGGCCGCGCGCGAGGGCGTGCACCGCGATGCCCGCTGCTGCCACCAGGCCCCCGATGAAGCCGCCACCGGGTGCGTTGTGGCCACGCCAGAGCAGCCACAGCGAGAGAGCGATCGAAAGCGGCAGCAGGATGCGTCCGCTGAAGAAGAGGATGAGCGAGTTCATGCGTTTTCCTTAGCGGTACGACGAGCGGCGCTCCTGCGGGAAGCGGTCACGCTGGCAATCAGCGCGGTCGCCGACAAGGCGGCCAGCGCGAGCACGGCGATCTCGCCGAGGGTGTCCAGCGCCCGGAAGTCCACGATGATCACGTTGACCAGGTTGCGACCATGCGCCTCGGGCACGCTGGCCTCCCGGAAGTAGTCGGACAGTCGGGCGTCGAACGGCGTGGCGACGACCGCGAGTAGGACCGCGGTGGCCGAGACTCCCAGGAGCGCGGCGGTCATGGCATCACGCCGCCGCTCGTCGGCATCACGCTGGTCCCGCTCGCGAAACGGCATGCGCCCGATCACCGCGAGCAGCAGCACCACCGCGAGGGCCTCCACCGCGAACTGGGTGAATGCCAGGTCCGGAGCACCGTGGAAGAGGAACACCAGGGCGACGCCGAAGCCAACCATGCCGGCGGCCGCGATTCCCGCCGTGAAGGAGGTCGAGCGTATGACCGCCCCTGTGGCCAGCGCGAGCAGCGCGAACAGCACGAGGGCGCGCGCCACCCCATCCGTGTCAAGTGGCGGCATCGCGAAACCGTCGTGCAGGGCAAGCGTGCCGAGCAGCGAGAGGCCGATGACGGCGAACACCACCCGGAGGTAGCGGCGCAGGCTTCCTCCCTGGATCAGCCGTGTCTGCCAGGCGGAGAACTTCTGGATGTCGGCCATCAGGCGGTCATACGCGGCATCCGGTCCCCAGCGATCCAGCTCGGGGCGGCTGGCCAGGAAGCTGCGCATCGGGCGCCAGTGCCACAGCAGCAGCACGCCGAGCACGAACGTCGCGACGCTGAGCCAGAGGATGGGCGTGAAACCATGCCAGAGCGCGAGCGCAGGCTCCACCGGGTGGCCGGCCACGGCGCTCGCCGCGGGCCCGAGCAGGCGATGAGCGAGCGCCGGATGGACGCCGAAAACGAGCCCCAGGACGGCTAGCGCGGCAGGGGCAGCCAGCATGCCCCAGGCAGGATCCGTGGGCCGGCGCTGTGCGTCGCCGGGCGAGCCGGTCGGCGTCGGCCTGCCGAAGAAGCATCGCACCGTCACGACGC
The DNA here is from genome assembly GCA_023388075.1 of Pseudomonadota bacterium. Classification (GTDB taxonomy): domain Bacteria; phylum Pseudomonadota; class Gammaproteobacteria; order Burkholderiales; family Burkholderiaceae_E; genus Lautropia. The sequence continues at coordinate 5,403 of JAEWGX010000081.1, read as the reverse complement.
CGGCCACCACCACCATGCAGGCGTTGGCGAGCAGGGCGGTGCCGACCGCGATCCACGGCGACGAGGCGGTCAATCCCGCCTGGTAGATCATCTCCTTGCCCACGAAGCCCACGAACGGCGGGAGCCCTGCCATCGACAGGCCGGCCAGCACCGCCACGGTGGCGGTCAGTGGCATCGACCGCGCGAGGCCACCAAGGGCGGATGCGTCGCGGGTGCCGGCTTCGTGATCGATGATGCCGGCGACCATGAAGAGACAGGCCTTGTACAGGGCATGCACCAGGAGGAACGTCACGATCGCCGAGGCGGCGACCTCCGCAGGCAGCCCGATCAAGGTCACCAGGGTGCCCAGCGAGACCACCGTGGAGTAGGCGAGCACGCGTTTGAGATCCTTCTCGCGAAGCGCGAGCACGGTGCCGGTGAGCATCGTCGCAAGGCCCGCGGCCACCAGCAGGGCCGTCCAGGAGCCATGCGCGCCGAGGGCCGGGTTAAGTCGCGCCAGCAGGTAGACACCGAGCTTCACCATGGTCGCCGAATGGAGGAAGGCCGAGACCGGCGTGGGCGCGACCATGGCGTTGGGAAGCCAGAAGTGAAGCGGCGACTGCGCCGACTTGGCGAACGCGCCGATGGCCACCAGGGTGATGATCAGCGGCGCAAGAGGATCGGTTGCCAGCGCCCCGGCCTGCGCCGTGATGGCGCTGATGCGGTAGGTGCCGGCCGCCTCGCCGATCAGCATGATCCCGGCCAGGAGCGCCAGACCCCCGCCCACGGTGACCAGCAGGCCCTGCTGCGCGGCGCGCCGTGCCTGCGCCTGCTCGGGCCGGTAGCCGATCAGCAGGAAGGACGCGAAGCTGGTCACCTCCCAAAAGACGAGCATTGCCACCAGGTCGTCCGCGAGCACCGCGCCGAGCATCGCCACCATGAACAGGGTGAGGAACGCGAGGAACCGGGGAAGGTCGCCGTCATCGCGCAGGTAATGGGCCGCGTAGAGGAAGATGCCGGTGCCGATGCCGGTGATCAGAAGCGCGAACAGCAGCGAGAGGCCGTCGATCCGGAAGGCAAGCTCGATACCGAGGCTTGGAATCCATGGCATCCCCCAGCTGACGGCGCCGCCAGCCATCACCGGTGGCAGCGCGGCCGCGGCTGCGACGAAGAGCGCCGCGGGCAGCAGGCATGCAAGCGAGGCCCGGTCGTGTCGCGCGGCCAGTGAGGTGAGGAGCATGGCCGCTGCGGTCGCGGCAACAAGCAGTACAGCAGGCATCGGTTGGTGTCGGTGATCGGCTCTCCTGGACCTGCTTGCAACCACCGTGCCACTTGCCGTTGTCGCCGACGCTCTCCGGTGAACCAATGAGTTGCGTACGAACGGCGACCGACACGGTCGCGGTTGCGTGACATCCGGGCCGTCGATGTTCACGAAGCTGAACATGAACTCCGGCTGCATCGCGGCCTGTTCCTACCAGGCGCGCGCTGGAGATCGGGGGAAACCCTGATGTGCAGTCCGCATGAGCCTGCTGCCGACGGATTGCCGCCGGCACCGACGCTGTTCCGTTGTAATCTTCGTCATCTCGATGACTTCAACGGAGACGGCAATGGGATTCACTCGATGGGCGCTCGGCGCATCTGCTGCGCTGGCGTTGACCCTTTCCAGCGGCGCGATGGCCCAGGAAGTGGTCCTCAAGTTCTCCACCTTCATGGCGCCCCAGTCGTACGTCTGGCTGGACATGCACGAAGGCTGGATGAAGCGGGTCGAGGAGCAGTCCAAGGGGCGCATCAAGTTCGAGCGCTATCCGGCGATGCAGCTCGGCGGCACACCGGCTCAGCTCTACGACCAGGCCAAGGATGGCGTGGCGGACATCATCTGGACGCTGCCCGGCACGACGGCCGGCCGGTTCCCGCGGGTGGAGGTGTTCGAGCTTCCGTTCATGCTGACCACCGGCGAAGCGACTTCCCGGGCGTACTGGGAGTACGTGCAGACCTATGCCAAGGACGAGTTCAAGGACGTGCACGTGATCGCGCTGCATGTCCACGGTCCGGGTCTCTTCCACACCGCCAACAGGCAGATCAAGTCGATCGGCGACCTGCGCGGGTTGAAGGTGCGCGGCCCCACGCGGCAGGTCACCAAGCTGCTCGCCTCGCTCGGCGCGACGCCGGTGGGCATGCCGCTGCCGGGCATTCCGGATGCGCTCAGCAAGGGCGTGATCGACGGCGCGGTGATTCCCTGGGAGGTGGTGCCCTCGGTCAAGGTGAACGAGCTCGCCAAGTACCACTCCGAGTTCGACCCCGCCCTGCCCGGGCTCTACACCAGCACGTTCGTCATGGCGATGAACAAGGCGAAGTACGAGTCGCTGCCGCCGGACCTCAAGAAGGTGATCGACGACAACAGCGGCCTGGAGACTTCCGGCTGGCTCGGCAAGGTGCAGCACGCCAACGATGCCCGCGGGCGCAAGACCGTGGACGACAGCTCCGTGCATCGCTTCGGCAAGGCCGACTACGAGCAGTTCAAGAAGGCGTCCAGCAAGATCGACGAGGCCTGGGTGAAGGAAATGGACGGCAAGGGCTTCAAGGGGCAGGAGCTGCTCGACGGCGCGCGGGCGCTGATCGAGAAGCACACCAAGCGATAGCCGCCCGGATGCCGGCGCGGCCCGCGACGATGAGAGCGGTCGGGTCCCGCCTTGGCTGACTCGCAGCCAGCCGGGATGTCGGCGTTCGGGCGCGCCCTGGACCTCGCCGCCCGCGGCTTCGCGCTCGCCGGCGGCGCGCTCCTCACCGCGCTCACCCTGCTGTCGCTCTACAGCATCGGCATGCGCAACCTGACCGGCACCCCGATCATGGGTGACTGGGAGCTGGTCTCGATGGGTTGCGCGGTCGCGATCGCGGCCTGCTTCCCGATGTGCCAGATGCGCAACGGCCACATCCTGGTGGACTTCTTCACCCTGCGTGCCGGCCGCAAGACGCGCAAGCGGCTCGACGCGCTCGGCGCCGTGGTCCTCGCGGTGATGATGGCGCTGATCGCATGGCGCACCGCGGTCGGCGCCATGGACGCGTACTCCCACAACGAAACCAGCATGCTGATGGAGCTGCCCACCTGGTGGGGCTATGCCGCGATGGTTCCCTCCTTCGCGCTCGCCTCGCTGTGCGCGGTGTACATCGCGCACCGGCACTATCGCCTGCGCGACGTCGAGGAGCTCCATTGAGCGGCGTGACCATCGCGCTGCTGCTCTTCGGCGGCATGCTGACGCTGATGGTGATCCGCGTGCCGATCGCGATGGCGATGATGGTGCCCGGCGTGATCGGCTACATCGCGCTTTCCGGCTGGCCGTCCTTCGCCAATGCGCTCAAGGGCCTCGCCTACGGCCGCCTCGCCAACTACGACCTCACGGTGATCCCGCTCTTCCTGCTGATGGGCGCCTTCGCGTCGCAGGGAGGCCTCTCCCGCAGCCTGTTCAGGGCGGGCAACGCGCTGATCGGGCACCTGAAGGGAGGGCTCGCGATGGCTGCGGTGCTGGCCTGCGCCGCATTCGGCTCCATCTGCGGCTCCTCGGTGGCTACCGCCGCCACCATGGCCAAGGTCGCGCTGCCCGAGATGCGGGCGATGCGCTATTCCGGTCGTCTCTCCACCGGTACGCTCGCCGCCGGCGGGACGCTCGGCATCATGATTCCGCCTTCGGTGATCCTGGTGCTCTACGCGATCCTGGCCGAGCAGAACATCGCGAAGATGTTCGCCGCGGCCGTCATCCCGGGGATCATCGCCACGATCGGCTACTGCATCGCGATCGCGATCTACGTCCGGCTGCGGCCGCAGGAGGGCCCGCCGAGCGAGAAGCGGACCTACGCCGAGCTCTTCGCGGCGATGCGCGACGTCTGGCCGGTGGTCGTGGTCTTCGTGATCGTCTTCGGCGGCATCTACACCGGGTGGTTCACCCCGACCGAGGCGGCCGCCGTCGGCGCGGCCGCAACCTTCCTCGTCGCGATCCTGCGCGGAGAGCTGAAGCTCGCCGGCATCAAGGCCTGCTTCTACGACACCGCGATGACCTCCGGCATGATCTTCATGCTGTTCCTCGGGGCGGATGTGCTCAACTCCGCCCTGGCGCTTTCGCAGTTCCCTGCCGCGCTCGCCGGCGTCGTCGAGAACAGCGGCCTGCCGCCGATCGCGGTGGTCGCCGGCATCCTGCTCTTCTACGTCTTCCTCGGCTGCGTCATGGACGAAATCTCCATGATCCTGCTCACGCTGCCGATCTTCCTGCCGACGGTCGCGGCGCTGGACCTCTTCGGCCTGGACCAGACCGACAAGATCATCTGGTTCGGCATCCTGGTCCTCATGGTGGTGGAGATCGGCCTGCTGCTGCCCCCGGTGGGGCTCAACGTCTATGTCATCAACGGGCTGGCGCGCGACATCCCGATCCGGGACACCTACATCGGCGTGATGCCGTTCGTCGCATCCGACTTCCTCCGCACCGGGCTGCTGCTCGCCTTCCCGGCGCTGAGCCTCTGGCTGGTGAAGGTGCTGGTCGGCTGACGCTCGGGTCATCCGACGGCGCGGCCGCGCGGGCCGGAACGTGCGCTCGCCCACATGGTACCCGTCGCCGCTGCCGACGCCGCTGGCAGGCGTCCCGACGCAACGCGGCTTCGCCGCCGCCGGGCGCCTCGCGCGGCCCTGCCCGGCCTCGCGCCGGTGTAGTGTCCGATGCGAAGACAAACCTTCGCACAGGACGCCAGCCGTGGACCTCCTATCCCGCCATGCCTCGAGCGCCGCGTTGGCGCTCGCCCTCATCCTGCCCTGCAGCCCCGCGCTTGGGGCTGGCGCGGTGGATGCGCGGGCCGATGCCGCCAGCACGTTGCCGGCCCTGTCGCACGCGCCGGCGACGGTGGCGCAGCGCGAAGGCCAGTTGCGACGCATCGAGCAGCTCCAGCGCACCGGCAAGCGCAGCGACGCGCGCCGGCTCATCCCGCTGCTCAGGGATCCGGATGCGCAGGTGCGCGAGCGCGCCGAGCACGCGATCTGGACGCTGTGGGGACGATCAGGCCAGGCGGCGGTCGACCGGATCTTCCGCACCGGTGTCGCGCAGATGGGGCGGCGCGAGATCAACGAAGCCATCGAGAGCTTCACGATTGTCGCGGACACCATGCCCGGCTTCGCGGAGGCCTACAACAAGCGGGCCACCGCGCGGTTCCTCGTGGGCGACCTGGTGGGGGCGATGGACGATTGCCAGCGGGCGCTCGAGCTCGAACCGGATCACTTCGGGTCGCTCGCCGGCTACGGCCACATCTACTTCCGGCTCGACGACATGGACATGGCGATCCTGTACTGGCGTCGGGCGCTGGCGGTGAATCCCAACCTCGACAGCGTGGCGCGAAGCATCGACGCCGCCGAGCGCATCCTGCGCGGCCGCGGGCGGCTGCAGACCT
>JAEWGX010000011.1 GCA_023388075.1 Pseudomonadota bacterium | reverse complement strand
GTCGAGATCGAGGCCGAGGTCGAGCTTCGCGGGGGATAGGGCTACCCACCGGACCCCGCGACGCCCCGCAGCGACAGCTCCCTGGCCCGATGACAGCTCACGAAGTGGCCCGGCGCCACTTCCTCCTGGACCGGGACCTGCTCCCGGCAGATCGCCTGCGCATACCGGCAGCGGGGATGGAAGTGACACCCCGGCGGCGGATTGGCCGCGTCCGCCACCTCGCCCTGCAGGACGATCCGGTCGGATCGCAGGCGAGGATCGGGGATCGGCACCGAGGACATCAGCGCCTCGGTATACGGATGCCGGGGCGAGTCGAACAACTGCCCGGTCGGCGCGGTCTCCACGATCCGGCCGACGTACATCACCGCCACGCGCTCGCTGATGTGCTTCACGACGCTGAGATCGTGGGCGACGAACAGCACGGTCAGTCCGAGCCGGTCCTGCAACTCCAGCAGCAGGTTCAGGATCTGCGCCTGCACCGAGACGCCGAGCGCGGACACCGGCTCGTCGGCGACGATCAGACGAGGATCCAGCGCCAGCGCCCGGGCGATCCCGATCCGCTGGCGCTGTCCCCCTGAGAACGCATGCGGATAGCGCCGCATGTACTCGGGACGAAGCCCCACCAGCCGCAGCAGCTCGACGACCCGATCGGCGCGCTCCCGGCTGTTGCCGATGCCGTGAACCAGCAGCGGCTCGCCCACGATGTCGAAGAGCGTCATTCGCGGGTTCAGCGACGAGAACGGATCCTGGAAGATCATCTGCATCTGGTGCCGCAACGAGCGCAGCTCGCTCTTCGGCAAGCTCGCCACATCGACGACCTTGCCTTCGTTCGACAGCAGGATTTGGCCGTCGGTTGGCGTCACCGCGCGCAGCACGCAGCGGGAGGTCGTCGTCTTGCCGCAGCCGCTCTCGCCGACGAGCGACAGGGTTTCCCCCTGGTTGAGCACGAACGACACATCGTCGACCGCCTTCACGTAGCCGATCGTCCTCTGCAGCAGGCCGCGGCGAATGGGGAAGTGCTTGCGCAGGTTCTTCACCTCGAGGAGCGGCGGCTTGCTCGCGACGGTCATCGCTGGGATTCCTGCGGTCGCCGCCGTGGGGCGACGGCGGCCGGGGTGGGGTGACGAACTCGCTGCGCCGGAGTGTGTCGTGCCTTGGATGCGGGGTGCTGATGACTGCCCCAAGGGGGCGCTTGCCGCGCTGCCATCTCTTCGCATGGCTCGCTGGTGCCGGCAACGGTGGCGACCGCCGGCCCCCAGGGCGACGCCGTTGCCGCCAGGACCGGGATGGAAGCGGCCGCCTGCCTCCCGTTCATTGGTAGAGCAGGCAACTCACCCGCCGCCCCTCCCCCGCCGCCCGCAACTCGGGCACCACGACATCGCACCGCCCCGGCATGAACGCCTCGCAGCGTGGATGGAAAGGGCAACCCGTCGGCCGATTGGCCGGGTGCGGAATCGTGCCGGTGATCGTCGGCAGCTTCACCCGAGGACGCGAGTCGATGCGCGGGATCGACTGCAGCAGCGCCCGGGTGTAGGGATGTTTCGGATCGTGGAAGATCTCGTCCACCGCGCCCTGCTCGACGACGCGGCCGAGGTACATGACGACGACGTCGTCCGCCATCTCGGCGACGACGCCGAGGTTGTGGGTGATCAGCATGATGGCCATTCCGCGCTCGCGCTGCAGCTTGCGCAGCAGGTCGAGGATCTGGGCCTGCGTCGTCACGTCGAGCGCCGTCGTGGGCTCGTCGGCGATGAGCAGGCGCGGGTTGCTGGCCAGCGCCACCGCGATCATCGCGCGCTGCCGCAGGCCACCGGAAAGCTCGAACGAGTACTCGTCGATGCGCCGCTCCGGATTCGGAATGCCGACACTGCGCAACGCCTCGATGCCGCGGCTGCGCGCCTGCCTGCGGCTCACGTTGTTGTGCAGCAGCACCGCCTCGGTGATCTGGGCGCCGACCGTGTGCACGGGCGAGAACGACGTCATCGGCTCCTGGAACACCAGCCCGATGTCGCCGCCCCGGATCGCGCGGATCTCCCGGCTGTCCGGCCGCAGCTTCACCAGGTCGACCCGCCCGCCGCCCGCCCGCTCGAGGAGGATCTCGCCCCCGACGATCCGGCCCGGCTGCTCGACGATGCGCAGGATGGATTGCGCGGTCACGCTCTTGCCGCAGCCGCTCTCGCCGACGATGCCGAGCGTCTTCCCCGGCAGCACGTCGAACGACGCGCCGTCGACCGCCTTGGTCGTCCCCTCGTCCTGGAAGAAGTAGGTCCGCAGGTCGCGCACCGAGAGAAGGGGCCGATCCGCCCTCGACCGTTCCCCGCTCACCCCGTCCGCGCTCACCTGCTCCGCTCTCACAGGTACGGATCCGCGGCGTCACGGACACCGTCGCCCATGAAGTTGAAGGCCAGCACCGCGACGATCACGGGCAGCGCGGGAATGAGCAGCCACGGGGAGATCGCCAGCGCCTGGATGCTCTGCGCATCCTGCAGCAGAACGCCCCAGCTGATCGCCGGCGGTCGCAGGCCGAGCCCGAGGAAGGAGAGCGACGTCTCGCTGATGATGATCGCGGGAATCGCCAGCGTCGTTGCCGCGATGATGTGGCTGATGAACGAGGGGACCATGTGGCGGAAGATGATCCGCGACTTGCTGCAACCCACCAGCTCGGCGGCCATCACGAAGTCCTCTTCCTTGAGCGAGATGAACCGGCCGCGCACCACGCGCGCGAGCTCGGTCCAGCCGATCAGCGAGATGATGATCGTGATCGCGAAGTAGACCTGCACCACGCTCCAGTCGGCTGGAAGCGCCGCGGCAAGGCCCATCCAGAGCGGAATCGTCGGAATCGACCGCAGGATCTCGATGATTCGCTGGATCACCGTGTCCGCCAGGCCGCCGAAGTAGCCCGAGATGCCGCCCAGCACCACCCCCAGCACCAGCGACAAGGCCACGCTGACCAACCCGATCGTCATCGACGTGCGCGTCGCGAACATGAGCCGCGACCACAGGTCGCGGCCCTGCACGTCGGTGCCGAGCAGGAACAGCACGTCTCCCGCCTTCTCCGCCGTGCCTTCGGCCACGCCGAACAGATGGCGGTCGGTCGGAATGAGGCCGAGCACGCGCCAGGGCTCGCCGCGGCCGAACAACGTCAGGGCGACCTTGCGCTCCGGATCCGGAACGTAGACCCGCTTGAATGTGACCGGGTCGCGCGCGCCCTTGAGCCCGTACACGTGGGGGGCGAATCGGCCGTCGTCGAACCAGTGGATCTCCTGGGGCGCGATCAACGAGCGGTGGGCATCGGAGGCGTCCGGATCCGCGTAGGCGAAGAAGTCCGCGAACAGCGACAGCAGGTAGAACCCGATCAGGACGATGGTGCCGCCCACCGCGAGCTTGTGCTTGCGAAAGCGCCACCACATGAGCTGCCACTGGGTGGCGACCGCGATGCGCTGCTCGGCTACGCTCACCGCCTCACGGCCTGCAGGCACCGTTGCATCCTCGCCGCCCTCGGCAAGGCCCGGCCCGCGGTCGACAGCGATCTGCGCCATCAGTGTCTTCCGAGGCGAATGCGCGGGTCGATCCACATCAGCAGCAGGTCCGAGATGAACGTGCCGATGACGGTGAGGACTCCGAGGAGCAGCACGATCGTGCCGGCGAGGAACATGTCCTGGGCGATCAGTGCCTTCAGGAGCAGCGGGCCCACCGTGGGAAGGCTCAGCACCAGCGAGACGATGATGCTTCCCGACACGACGTAGGGCAGCAGGTAGCCGATCGTGCTGACCAGCGGATTCAGCGCCACCCGGACCGGATAGCGCATGATCACCCGGTGCTCGGGCAGTCCGCGCGCGCGCGCCGTCATCACGTAGGGCTTGCGCAGTTCGTCGAGCAGGTTGGAGCGCATGATCCGGATCAGCTGCGCGGTGCCCGCCACGCCGAGCACGATCGCCGGAATCGGCAGGTGCTTGATGAGGTCCCACGCCTTCGCGAGACTCCAGGGAGCCTCGGAGTACTCGGCGGAGAAGAGCCCGCCGACGTTCGCGCCGAACCACACGAAGCCCACGTACATGACGATCAGCGCGAGCATGAACCCGGGAATGGCAAGTCCGATGAAGCCGATGAACGTGAACAGGTAGTCCAGGAACGAGTAGCGGTAGACCGCCGAGTAGATGCCGATCGGGAGCGCCAGCCCGTAGGTGAAGACGATCGCCGCCAGCGAGATGACGAAGGTGAGCCACAGCCGGTCGCCGATCACGTCCGCCACCGGTCGTCCCCACTCCATCGCCATCCCGAAGTTGCCCTGGAGGATGAGCCCCATCCACTTCAGGTATTGCACCGTCATCGGCTGGTCGAGCCCCAGCTGCTCTCGCAGCGCTTCCGCCTCGGCCGCAGACACGGCGCTGCCCGATGCCGACATCGAGGCGATGTACGAGGTGACGTAGTCGCCGGGGGGAAGCTGGATGATCACGAACGACAGGACCGAGATGGCCCAGGTCGTCAGGACGGCAAGCAGCAGGCGGTTGACGATGTACGCAAGCATGGAAGTCCGGTCGCCGGGCACGCCCCTCCCCCCAGGGGACAGGGCGTGTCGGAAGGACGAAGCGCTACTTGAAGTAGAACGTGATCGGCATGGAGCTGTGCGGCGTGCGCGCGTGTTGCGCGTTCACCTGCCGCGACGGGATGTTGCCGACGTTGTTCTTCACGATGCGCACCCCCATGAACGCCGGCGACTGACCCACGGTGCCGATGCTCCAGGTCTGCTCGACGATGATCCGCCACAGCTCCTTGGCGTACTCCACCTGCTCAGTCTCCTTCGCGCCGAAGGCCTTGCGGAAGATGTCGAAGGCCCTCAGCATCTCCGGATCGTCCGGCTTCGTGCCCGCGGCACCGTTCGAGGCGTACCACTTCGCGAAGGCGGCACCCATGTGACTCTCCGCGGCGTCGACCGGCAGTGCGTGGCGCGGGAACAGGTACAGCATCTCGGAGCCGTCGTTCGCCCAGGTGATGAGCTGGTTCTCGTTGTTGAGGTCACGGGTGAAGGCGAGGTTGCGCTCCAGCTCCTTGATGTCGACGTCGATGCCGATGCTGCGCCACTGCTGCTTGACCATCTCGCCGATCTGCGTGTACGGGACGAAGCTTCCGCCCACGGTCACCATCTCGAGTCGCAGACGTCCCTTGCCGTCGGTCCGGAGCCGGAAGCCTTCGCCGTCCTTCTTCGCGAGGCCGACCTTGTCCAGCAGGGCGTTGGCCTGCTTGGGGTCGTGCACGCCCCACTTCCTGACCCACTCGGGACCCGGGCTGTAGATCGAGTCCGGCGACGGCGCGACCGATCCCGAGACGCCCACTCCGAGCCAGAGCGCCTCGTTCAGCTGGTCGCGGTCGACGCCGAGCGCGAGCGCATGGCGAAAGTCCTTGTTCCGGAGGTGCTTCATGATCTCCGGATCGCCTTCGTAGGAGTTGCCGACGTGGATCGCTGCGTCCGCGCCGTTCTGGCCCGGGTCCAGGCGTACCGTGTAGTTCCCCTTCTTGGCGTTCTCCAGGAACACCGGCAGCTTGGACAGGTGCATGTGCCGTTCCTGGATGTCGTACTCGCCGGCGATGGCGCGCAGGTTCGCCACCTCGGTGTTCTCCGCGAGCGTGAACGTGATCCTGTCGATGTAGGGAAGCTGGTTGCCGGCGGTATCGACCGCCCAGAAGTAGGGGTTGCGCTCGACGATCCAGGTGGGCGTGTTGATGGGTGACACGGTCCGCCACGGGGTCATCACCGGCAGCTCCGGGTTGAGCGCCCAGCTGTAGCGGTTGCGCAGCAGCGATACCCAGTTGTCGAAACCGAGCTGCTTCGCCTTCGCGTTCGCGGCCTCGACCGACGAGTACTTGGGCAGGAACTGCCTGAGGTAGTGAGCGGGTGCGTAGGCGCCGCCCCAGTTCTGGAACGCGCCCCGCGTGGCCAGCCCGGCGCCGATGGCGGTGCTTCCGGCAAGCTGGTACACGAAATAGGCGTATGGCTCGGCGAACTCGAAGGCCACCGTGTAGTCGTCGACCTTGCGCATCGAGCCCGGCTTGCCGTTGATCTGGAACTCGAAGAACGGCGTCGGGACGATGTCCTTGTTGCTGTAGATGTCCTCGAACCAGAACAGGAAGTCGTCCGCGGTCAGGGGCTTCCCGTCCGACCACTTCGCGCCCTTGCGAAGATGGATCGTGGTCGTCCTGCCGTCGTCGCTCACCTTCCAGTCACGGGCCAGCGCCGGCACGATCTTCGTGCCGGTGTAGTCGAAGGTGAGGATCTTGTCCATCGAGTTGATGCGGTTGCCGTTCTCGTGGTCGGCCGGCCCGGTGAACGCGCGGCGCCAATTGCCGCCGTACTTGCCGATCTCGTGCAGCGGCTTCACCACGAACAGCTGCGAAGGCTCGGGCAAGCGCTGCTCGACCGCGGGCAGCTTGCCCGCCTTGACGTCGGCAGCGAGCTGCGGCGCCTCCTTGAACGCCTTCGGATAGGCCTGGCCGTCCAGCACGATGGTCGGCCCTTCCAGCTTGCCGATCAGTGTCGAGCCGAGCTTGGGCGCCTGCGCAACGGCGCCGCCCCCGGGCAGCGCGAATCCGACTCCGAGCACGAATCCCATGAGTACCGCGCGAGTGAACTTCATGTGAACCCTCCCCTCTCTTCGTTTCGTCTGCGTCGTGCCAGCAACCTCGTGACCTCGCGCGAGTCAGGGCGGCGGCGCGCCTCCGCGGGGGGTCGTCCTGCCTTGCCGCGTCGCCGCGGCATGCAGGCGGTCACGGCTGCGCGTCAGGTGCGCCTGCATCGCGGCACGCGCGCCATCCGGGTCCCTGTCCGCGATTGCGCGGTAGATCCGTTCGTGCTCGTGGTTGACGCCGTCGAGGTAGCCGCGGCGCCTCGCGGGATCGCGGCCGACGAGGTTCACGCGCGTGCGCGGGATCAGCATCGTCCCGAGATAGTCGATGAAATCGGCGAAATGCCGGTTGCCGGTCGCCCGCGCGATGCGCAGGTGGAACTGGAAGTCCGGGGCGACCGCATCCTCGCCCTGCCCGACGTCACGCCGCATGCGATCGAGCGCCGAGCGCAGGCCGGCGAGCTCGCCACGCGAACGCCGCTCGGCGGCGAGCGCTGCCGCCTGTGCCTCGACGGTCGCGCGCAGCTCCAGCATCTGGATCAGCTCTTCGAGCGTGGCGAGGTCGGCCTGGGCGACGCGAAAAGTGGGGGCGCGCTGCAACTGGAGCACGAATGCGCCGGCGCCCTGGCGAGTGGCAACCAGGCCCTCGGCCTTGAGGCTGGTGATCGCTTCGCGGACCACCGCCCTGCTGACGCCGAACCGGATCTCGAGCTGATGCTCGCTGGGGAGACGATCACCGGGCTTCAGGGCCCCGCGCAGGATCTCGCCTTCGAGGCCGCGCACGATCCGGGTGGCGAGGTTCTCCCGCACCGACGCGCCCTGCCTGTCCCGGCTTCCGTGCTGCGCTTGCATCGGCCCCCTCCGGTGCCAACTTGTCTGACAAGCTAACGCAATGCAAGTCGCTTGTCCAGCGGTCACGCGCGGCGGCGCACCGCCTCGAGCACACCGGCCAGCATGTCCGCGGGCGCCGGCGGGCAGCCGCTGATGGCGAAGTCCACGGGGATCACGTTCGCGACCCGGCCGCAGCTCGCGTAGCCCTCCCCGAAGATGCCACCGGTGCAACCGCAGTCGCCGACGGCCACGACCAGCTTGGGATCCGGCACCGCGTCGTAGGTGCGACGCAACGCCTCGGCCATGTTGCGCGATACCGGCCCTGTCACGACGAGCATGTCCGCATGGCGCGGGCTCGCCACGAACCTGATGCCATGCCCTTCGATGTTGTAGTAGGGATTGCCGAGCGCGTGCAGCTCCAGCTCGCAGCCGTTGCAGGAGCCGGCGTCGACCATGCGGATCGCAAGCGCGCGGCCGAGGATCGCCAGGATGTCGTCGTGAATCCGCTGCGCGTCGCCATCCGTCGTGCCGTCCGGGGAAGCGGCGGCCGGCGCCGGCATGCCGCGCGCCTGCTGTCCAACGTCGCGCCGCCCGGTGCCGCCGGCCGCCAGCGGTTGGGTCCTGACGCCCGTGCGTACGATCTGCCTGACGATTCGCCACATCAGAGGTCATGCCCCGAATAGCTGAGATTGAACGACTTGTTGATCAGGGGGAAGTCGGGAACGATGTTGCCGATCACCGCATGCTCCAGCACCGGCCAGTTGTGCCAGGATGGATCGTGGAGATGGCACCGCGCGATCGTGCCTGCCTCGTCGAGCTCGAGCGCCACGAAGACCTCGCCACGCCACCCCTCCACCCAGCCCGCGCCGAAGGCCCGGTGCCGGGGCAGCGGCACCGGTACCACGGCATGGCCGGCCCGCAGGGCACCCGGCACGTCGCCGCAGAGGGTGCGGATCAGCCTCAGCGACTCCAGCAGCTCCGCGAAGCGGACCTCGACGCGGGCGGCCACGTCGCCGCCGCGCCGCGTCGCGATGCGCACGCCGAGCGTATCGTACGGTCGCGAGGGCTGGTCCACCCGCAGGTCCCGCCCCTGTCCGCTCGCGCGCCCCGCGAGCCCCGTGAGACCGAGGCGCGCGGCAAGCTCGGGGGCCACCCGACCGGTCCCTGCGAAGCGATCCTGCAGGCCGGCATGCTCGCGGTAGATGGCCGCCAGCGCCTGGACTTCGGGCTCGATCGCGTCGCACTGGCGGGCGATGCGATCGAGCGCGGCGGTGGCCGGATCCACCGCCACGCCGCCCGGTACGACCCGGTCCATGATCAGGCGGTGGCCGAAGACCTCGCCTGACAGTCGCAACCAGTCCTCGCGTAGCCGCGAGAACTGCGCGAGAGCCAATGCGAAGCCGGCGTCGTTGCCGAGCGCCCCCAGGTCGCCGAGATGATTCGCCACCCGTTCCCGCTCGAGCATCAGCGCGCGCAGGCGCTCGGCGCGCCCGCTCACCGCGACGCCGGCGGCGGACTCGAGCGCCATGCAGTACGCCCAGGCGAAGGCCACCGTCGAATCCCCGCAGGCGCGGCCTGCCAGGCGATGCGCCTCGAGCGGGCCGAGCTCGCTCATTCGACGCTCGATGCCCTTGTGCACATAGCCCAGGCGCTCCTCGAGGCGCAGGACTTTCTCGCCGACCACGGAGAAGCGGAAGTGGCCGGGCTCGATGATGCCGGCATGGACCGGTCCGACCGCGATCTCGTGCACCCCGTCGCCTTCGACCCGCACGAACGGGTACGGCTCGCCGTCAAGGCGCTGGCTCGAGTCCTTATCCTCGGATGGGTCGCGCGCGAGCGCGGCACGCGCTTGCTCGGCGTCGACTGCCGGTGCGCCCTGGCGGAGCGGCGGGAGGCCTTCGAGCCAGTGACCGTGATCGAGCCACGGCCGCCGGTCCGACGCGCCGCGCGCGCTGATGCCGACCATGTCCGCGGCGGCGCGCTGCATCCGGCTCGACGACGGGAGCCACTGCGAGACGTCGGGATACTCGTCGCTGCCCGGCGGCAGGGGCAGCTCGAGCCAGAGCAGGCCGTCACGCAGCGCGTAGGCGACGGCCGCGACGAGGCGCCCGGTCCTTCCGTCGCGCCGCTCGAGTCCCCAAAGCGCGACAAGGCGGCCGCCCGCCCGCGCGACAGCCTCCGCGGCGGCGCTCCAGCGTTCCTCGTCCACCACCCCGCGCCAGATCCGCAGCGGTCCGTGGATCCGCGTCAGGTCGAGCTCCAATCCATGAATCATCCGGACCGCCCTACCCAAGCAGCCGCGACGCCTGGCGGAACCACCCGTCCAGGTACGAGGGCACGTAGAGGCCAAGGGCGAGCCCCAGGCCGAGATGCAGGAACACCGGCACGAGCGCCGGCGGGTGCGGCAGCGGCTGCATCGACGACTCGCCGAACACCATGGGCTGAACCCGGCTGAAGACCGCGGCGAAGGCGATGCCGAGCGCGAGCAGCAGGAAAGGCGTCGCCCAGGGCTGCAGGCTCATCGCACTGGTGATGATGAGGAACTCGCTCGCGAACACGCCGAACGGCGGCATGCCGAGGATGGCGAGCGCGCCCAGCGTGAGGCCCCACCCCACCGTCGGGCTGACGCGGATCAGGCCCCGGATCTCGTCCATCGACTGGCTGCCCGCCGTCTGCGACGCATGGCCCACCGCGAAGAAGATGGCCGACTTGACCAGCGAATGAACCGTCATGTGCAGCAGCCCGGCGTAGGTGGCGATCGGGCCACCCAGGCCGAAGGCGAAGGTCATCAGCCCCATGTGCTCGATCGAGGAGTAGGCGAACATCCGCTTGACGTCGCGCTGGCGGATCAGGAAGAACACCGCGGTCACCACCGACAGCAGCCCGAAGCCGATCATCAGCTTCGAAGTGAGACCGCTGCCTAGAGCGCCGTCGGTGAGCACCTTGCAGCGCAGGACTGCGTAGAGAGCGACGTTGAGCAGGAGGCCTGACAGCACGGCGGAGACGGGCGTGGGTCCCTCGGCATGCGCGTCCGGCAACCAGTTGTGCAACGGGACCAGTCCGATCTTGGTGCCGTAGCCGATGAAGAGGAACACGAAGGCGAGTGTGACGATGTCCGGGTCGAGCTGGCCCTTCACCGCCTCCAGGTTGCTCCACAGCAGCGCTCCGCCCTCGTGGCCGAGCACCTTCTCCGCCGCCATGTAGAGCAGCACCGTGCCGAAGAGCGCCTGGGCGATGCCGACCCCGCACAGGATGAAGTACTTCCACGCCGCCTCCAGGCTCGCCGCGGTGCGATAGACGCTCACCAGCAGCACGGTGGTCAGCGTGGCGGCCTCCATCGCCACCCACAGGATCCCCATGTTGTTGGTGGTCAGCGCAAGCAGCATGGTGAACGTGAACGCCTGGTACATGCTGTGGTAGAGGCGCAGCCGCCGAGGCGTCATCTTTCCGCGGTCACGCTCCACCTGCATGTAAGGGCGCGAGAAGAGCGCCGTGGTGAAGCCGACGAAGGCGGTCAACGCCACCAGGAACACGTTGAGCGGATCGATGAAGAATTCCTTGTCCCAGGCGAAGCGGGAGCCTTCGGAGACCACCTCCGCCGTTAGCACGGCCGCGGCGAGCAGCGTCCCCAGGCTGAACGCCACATTGAGGTCGCGCGCCCGGTCCCGATGCCCCACCAGCGCGAGCACGAGCCCGCCCAGCAGCGGAATGCCCAGCACGAAGAAGAGCGCCTTCATTCGTCCCTCAGCTTCTCGAGGTGGCGGATGTCGAGACTGTCGAACCGCTCGCGGATCTGGAAGATGAAGACGCCGAGAATCAGGACCCCGATCAGCACGTCGAGCGCCACGCCCAGCTCCACCACCATCGGCATGCCGTATGTCGCCGAGGTCGCCGCGAAGAACAGGCTGTTCTCCATCGCGAGAAAGCCGATCACCTGCGGAACCGCCCGGGCGCGGGTGATCATCATCATGAAGGAGAGCAGCACGCAGGCCAGCGCGATGCCGAGCGTGCCGCCGGCGAGCGAGGTGGAGAGCTTCGCCACCGGCAGCGCCAGGTTGAATGCCAGGATGACCACCAGGATCCCGATCAGCATGATGGTGGGGATGTTGATGAGCGTCTCCACCTCGGACCGTATGTCGAGGCGCGACACGACGCGATGCAGCAGCATCGGGATGAGGACCACCTTCAGCGCCAGGGTGATCGCGGCCGATGCATAGAGGTGCACCTGCCCGGTCACGTAGCCCACCATCAGGGTCGACAGCACGAGGATCGCGCCCTGCAGGGTGAAGAGGCGGATGAGCGAGAGGATGCGCCGCTGGGCGATCATCGCGAAGGCCAGCATCAGCAGCACGGCGCCGAGCAGGTTGATGAACTGGGTGGCCAGCGCGCTCAATGGACGGCCCTCCTGGCGCGAAGCGCGACATCCCCCCCAGGGGAGGGAGCGTGCCCTTCGGGCGGCCGGGCGGGCACGCTCATCAATCGCCCGCGAAGAGCAGGATATGGACCAGCATGCCGATCACCGCGAGCAGGAAAGCGGTCGCGAGGAACTCGGGCACGCGAAAGATGCGCATCTTGGCGCTTGCGGTCTCGAGGGCGGCCAGCACGGCGCCGCCGACGGCCAGCTTGGCCACCAGCACCGGCAAGGCCACGAGCAGCCCCGGCAGCGAGTGTCCGGAAGCGACTCCCCAGGGGACGAAGAGCGCCAGGCCGATGCACGAATAGGCATACAGCTTGAGGCTCGCCGCCCATTCGATCAGCGCGAGATGCCGGGCGGAGTACTCCAGGACCAGCGCCTCGTGGATCATCGTGAGCTCGAGGTGCGTGGCGGGGTTGTCCACGGGAACCCGTGCGTTCTCGGCGAGCGAGATCATGGTGAAGGCCACGCCGGTGAAGGCGAGCCCGGGATAGATCATCAGCTCCCGGGTCGTCAGCGTGTCCACGATGGTGGCGAGCGAGGTCGACCGTGAGATGAGCGAGGCGTGGAACAGCACCATCAGCAGCGCCGGCTCGGCCAGGAATCCCACCAGCATCTCGCGGCGCGCGCCCATGGCGCCGAAGGCGGTGCCGACGTCCATCGCGGCGAGCGAGATGAAGACCCGAGCCACGGCGAACAGGCCGACCAGCGCGATCGCGTCCGCCACCCTGGCGAGCGGCACCTCGGTGGCGAGCGACGGGATGATGCCGCAGGCAAGCGCCATGCAGCCGAACACCACGTAGGGGGCCAACCGGAAAAGCGACGAGG
>JAEWGX010000008.1 GCA_023388075.1 Pseudomonadota bacterium | reverse complement strand
CAACGGCCGCGGCGGTCGCGATCGCGGTGGCCGCGACGAGGCCGCACGCTCGCGCGCGGCCTCCGAGGGCCCGCGCAACGGCGATGCCACCCTGGCCACGGCGGATGCCGGCGTGGACGCCGATCGTGGCGCACCCGCACAGCGTCGCCGCGGTGAGCGGGGCGACCGGGCCGAGCGCGGTGACCGGGGAGATCGAGCCGACCGAGGCGAGCGCGGCGAGCGTCGTGAGCGCGGCGAGCGCGGGGAGCGTGGCGAGCGCGGGGAGCGTGGCGAAGGGCGCTCAGTGCCGGCTGCCGCAACGGCGACGGCAATGGATCGGGAATCGGCCGTGACCGACGACCGGGCTGGCTTGCCGGCGGCTGCGCTGCCGGCTGCCGCGCCGGTCGTGACCGCTCCGGGCGGCGCGACGGTCGATACCGGACCACGGGGCGAGGCGGAAGCAGCCGATGGCGGCGACGAGGCCGTGCCGGTCGAGACCAACGGTGGCGAAGCGGGTGCCGATGGCGAGCGCCGCGGACGCCGACGTCGCGGTCGCGGACGTGGCCGTGGCGAGCGTAGCGAGCACCGTCACGACGGCGACGACAGCGGCCAGGAAGCGCCGCGCCAGGAGGCGGCTGCCGACGAAGCGGCGCAAGCCGACGAGGCCGTCCGGGACCAGGGTGCGCGCCGACCGTCGCGTGGTCGCGGCGAGGCTGGCAGCGAGAGGAACGGCGACGTGTCCGGGGGCGTCGCGATCGGCGCACCGATCGCCGCGGAGGCCGGCCTTGCAGGCACGGGCAGCGTGTCTGGCCAGGGCGGCGGGCTGCCTGCCCCGGCCGTCGTCGAGGCGGCCGAGCCTGTCGCAACGACCGGGAGCGAGCCGGCTGCGACAGCGTCAGGCGTCGACGCCACGCCCGCGGTGCCCGCTCCGGCCACGGCCACGCCGTCCGGACCCGCTCTGGCGGCCACCGATTCCGGCCCGGCTGATGGGTCGCCGGCGGCAGCAGCGGCCGAGGACGATCCGGCGGCGGATGATCCCCGCGAGGTCGAGCCGCAGCAAGGAGAGCGGCCGTCGGCGCCGGCGCCGGTGCCCACGGAGGTGCTTTCCTCCGTGGTGGCCTCCGCCGGCCTCGAATGGGTGCAGACCCGGCACTCGGCCGAGGAGGAGGCACAAGCGCCGGCACCGATGCCGTCGCCCCGCCCGCGGCGCCAGCGCAAGCCAAGGGCCGAAATCCCGGCCGAGCCGCTGCAGCAGGTGGAGACCCAGCCGGCCGATCGGCCGGAGGCGTAGCAAACGGGACGAGCCGTGGCCGTTCGCGGCCACGGCGACCGGACGGCAATCGGACGGCGTCCGGCCGATCGATTCGGCCGGATCAGCCGGGCGGGCTCACGTCCTAGCTGGCGAGCAGCACCGCGAAGGCGAGCGCCCCCAGGACGGCGGCGATCGGGCTCTGCAGCCAGCGCGGTAAGGAACGGGATCTGCGGGTGCGCCTCACGGCGCCGCTAGGGGGAATGTCCATACGCTCCCTGCTAACATGGGAGTCAGTATACCCTCCGCCCATGACCGAACGCATCATCCCCATCGCGGATCTGCGCTACCAGGCGAGCCTGCCAGCGATCCCCCAAGCCCCCGTCGCACCGGTCGGGTTCCTCGCCGATGCGCGCGGCCGCCGGCTGCATGACCTGCGCATCTCGGTCACCGATCGCTGCAACTTCCGCTGCACGTATTGCATGCCGAAGTCGGTCTTCGACTCGAGCTACCAGTTCCTGCCCCAGGCCTCGCTGCTCAGCTTCGAGGAGATCAGCCGGCTGGCCGGGCTCTTCGTCGCCCATGGCGTCGAAAAGCTGCGTCTCACCGGTGGCGAGCCGCTGCTGCGGCGCCATGTCGAGCGGCTCGTGGCCCAGCTTTCCCGGCTGCGCACACCGGCGAACGGACCGGTCGATCTCACGCTCACCACAAACGGCTCGCTCCTGCGCCGCAAGGCCGCCGCGCTGCGCGACGCGGGCCTCGGACGGCTCACCGTCAGCCTCGACGCGGTGGACGACGCGATCTTTCGCCGCATGAACGACGCCGACTATCCGGTCTCGCAGGTGCTCGAGGGAATCGAGGAAGCCACGCGGGTCGGCTTCGACCGCATCAAGGTCAACATGGTGGTCAAGCGCGGCGTGAACGACGGCGAGATCCTGGCGATGGCGCGCCACTTCAAGGGCAGCGGCCACATCCTGCGTTTCATCGAGTTCATGGACGTGGGCGCATCCAACGGCTGGCGGATGGACGACGTCGTGCCGAGCCGGGAGGTGATCGAGCGACTGGACGAGGCGTTCGGGCTCGAGTCGCTTACGCCCAACTACACCGGCGAGGTGGCCGAGCGTTGGCGCTATCGCGACGGCAGCGGCGAGATCGGCGTCATCTCGTCCGTGACCCGGCCATTCTGCGGCGACTGCTCCCGCGCCAGGCTCTCCACCGAAGGCCGGCTCTATACCTGCCTTTTCGCCGACAGCGGTCACGACTTCCGCGCGCTGCTGCGCGGCGGCTTCAGCGACGAACAGATCGCCGGAGCGATCGCCGCACTGTGGAGCGTGCGCAGCGACCGCTACTCGGAGATCCGCGCGAGCCAGACCGCCCCGCGCCGCAAGATCGAAATGAGCTATATCGGCGGGTGATCCGCCTGGATCCGTGGACCCATCGCACCTCCCGGCGCTGATCGAGCGAGGCGCATCGGCCGGGACGGGCCGATGAAACGGCAGGTCACGGCCCTGGTGCTCGCCGGCGGTCTCGCCCGGCGGATGCAGGCTGAGGGCGACGCCACCGACAAGGGCCTGCTGAGGCTGCGCGGCGCACCGCTGGTCGCGCACGTGCTGGCGCGACTCGCCCCGCAGGTCGATTCCATCCTCGTCAACGCCAACCGCAGCCTGGAGCGCTATCGTGCCTTCGGGCATCCCGTGGTGGTCGATGCGGTCGAAGGCTTCGCCGGACCGCTGGCCGGGCTCCATGCCGGGCTGCTGGCTGCGCGGAGCCCGTGGCTGATGGCGGTGCCGTGCGACTCGCCGTTCCTGCCAGCCGATCTGCTGGACCGGCTTGCGGCGGCGGCCGAGGCGTCCGGCGCACCGATCGCGTTCGCCCGCGCCGGCGGCCGCTCGCATCCGGTCTTCGCGCTGGTGCGCACGTCGCTGCGCGAGAACCTCGAGTCCTACCTCGCGGGCGGCGGACGCCGGATGGAGGATTGGTACGCGTCCCTCGGCGCCGTGGCGGCGGACTTTCCGGACCCGGGCGCCTTCCGGAACATCAACACGCCCGAGGAGCTGCACGCCGCCGAAACGTCGGATACGTGCGGCGCGTGCGATGCGCGGGCTGCAGGACCCGACGATGGTTCCCCCGGCGGCATCGACGCGCTCTGTCGCGCTGTCGCCGCCTTCGACCCGCGGGCCCTCCCGGTGGCCAGCGCGCAGTCGATCATGGCGAGCTTCATCGAACCGGTCCGGCAGGTCGAGGACGTCCCGATCCGGGAGGCGCTGGAGCGGGTGCTGGCACGGGACATCGTCTCGCCGATCGACGTGCCCCCGCACGACAACTCGGCGATGGACGGCTTCGCGGTCCGGGGCAGCGATCTCGATGCCGACGGCGAAACCCGCCTCGCGGTGATCGGCCGGGCCGCGGCCGGCAGGCCGTTCGACGGCCGCCTCGGTCCGGGCGAAGCGGTCCGCATCATGACAGGCGCCGTCATGCCGGTCGGGGCCGACACGGTCGTGCTCCAGGAAGCCGTGCGGCTGGCGGACGAGGAGACGGGCGCGCCGCAGGTGATCGTCCCCCCCGGACAGCAGACGGGGCAGAACCGTCGCCGCCGCGGCGAGGATCTCGCGGCGGGCCGACCCGCGCTGTCCGAGGGCAAGCGACTCGGTCCGGCCGAGCTCGGGCTCGCGGCCTCGCTCGGGCTCGCGACCGTGCCGGTGCGTCGGCGCGTGCGCGTCGCCTTCTTCTCGACCGGCGACGAGATCCTTTCGCTCGGCGAGCCCCCGGCGCCGGGCAAGGTGTACGACAGCAACCGGTACGCGCTGCTCGGGATGCTCGCGCGGCTCGGCGTCGAGCCGCTGGACATGGGCGTCGTGCCCGACGACCCCGGTGCGCTCGAGCGCGCCATGACCGAAGCCGCGCGCACCGCGGACGCGGTGATCTCGTCGGGCGGGGTCTCGGTCGGCGAGGCCGACTTCACGCGCGCGGTGATGGCGCGTGTGGGCGACGTCGCCTTCTGGTCGATTGCCATGCGGCCGGGGCGCCCGATGGCCTTCGGCCGGGTCGGCAGCGCCTACTACTTCGGCCTGCCGGGGAATCCGGTGGCCGTGATGGTGACGTTCTGCTTCTTCGTTCGCGATGCGCTGCTTCGGCTGATGGGCGCGGCGCCGCAGCCCCTGCCGTCGTTTCGCGCCCGCGCCGCCTCACCGGTGCGCAAGCGCCCCGGCCGCACGGAGTATCAGCGCGCCGTCCTCGGAATCGCCGCCGACGGCGTGCTCGAAGCCCGGATCACCGGCAGCCAGAGCTCGGCGATGCTGCGCTCGATGAGCGAGGCGGACTGCATGATGGTGCTCGGCCACGATTCGGGCGACGTCGCGGCGGGCGACTGGGTGGAGGTGGTTCCCTTCCACGGCCTCCTGTGAACGTCGAGCCGACGCTTGCAGGCGCGATGGCATCCATCGGGGCACCCGGCCCCTGATCAGCGCACGGGCGCGACTGTGCCGGACGAGGCCGTGCCCGGGGCGGCGGCCAGGACCCCCAGGCGCCGCACCTGCGCGGCGATGAGCCAGCCGGCCATGGCCGCGAGCACGAGAAAGAACGCGGCGCTCGCGAAGCCCGCCGCCGCGAGGTGCCGGTCCAGCCACCATCCCATCAGCGCCGGACCCAGGGCCGCGCCGATGTCCACGGCCGAGTAGACGATGCCATAGGCCCGCCCGGTGGCCGACTTCGGCACCGCCGACCGGACCAGCATGTCGCGCGCGGGGGTGACGATGCCGAGCGACACGCCGGCCACGCAGAGCAGCAGGCCGGTCGCGAGCGTCGACATTGCCGGATGAGTGAGCGCGAGCAGCAGGGCCGCAGCGGACAGGGTGCCGGCGACGGCGATCCATTCATGGCGCCGGGCCGAGCTGGCGACGAAGCCGCCGATCACCATGCCGACGGCAACCGCGCAGATGTAGCTGGTGATCCAGCCAGCCGCGGCGGTGGCGTCCATCCGGCCGAGCGACTCCAGCAGCGAGACGCCCATGTTCTGCACGCCCATGCCGGCGATGTTGATCGTGACGAAGAAGAGCATGCAGGCGACCAGCGCGAAGTTGAAGAAGGCGAGCACGGGCTGCCGGGTGGCCGGCGCAGCCGTCCCCTGCGCGGCGCGGGTGACGGGCGCCACCGAGTACGCGCTGCGGCACAGCACCACCACGACCGCCATGGCGAGCCCCGCGCCCGAGGCGACGACCAGCGCGGTCCGCCATCCCCAAGTCGCCGAGAGCAGTGCGACCAGGACGGGCGCGCTGGCGTAGCCCAGCGTGCCCGACAATCCGTGCAGGCTGAAGGCATGGCCGATGCGGGCATCGGACACGCGGTGGTTGAGGAGCGAGAAGTCCGCCGGGTGGAAGACGCTGTTGCCGAGCGCCATCACGACCGCCGCGACGAGCAGCCAGCCATAGCCTGGCGCGGCCGCCGCGATCAGCACGCCCGCGGCCATCGACACGAAGCCGGCAAGGAGCGACGCACCCGGGCCGTGCCGATCCACCACGAAACCGGCCCCGGCCTGGCCGACGCACGACACCAGGTAGAACACCGTCATGATCAGGCCGAGCTGGGTCCAGTCGAGACCGAACTCCTCGCGCCACAGCGGAAAGAGCGGCGCGAAGGCGAGCTGGTAGAAATGGGAGACCGCGTGCCCGATGCCCACCAGGCCGGCGACTCGGGCATCGGCGCCGAAGCCCGGCGGCGCGCCACCGGAATCAGGCGAGACGCCTGCCGCCTGCGCGCCCGCGCCCTGCTTCACCAGCCGTCAGCGGTCGTGGGTCAGCATGCCCGGCTGGCGGGCATAGTACGCAGCCACGTTCTCGATGTCCGCGTTGGACAGGGTCTTTGCCTGCGCGCCCATGATCGGGTTCTTGCGGCTGTCGTTGCGATACGCCCTGAGCGCATGCACCAGGTAGTCCTCGTACTGGCCGGACAGGCGCGCATACGACGGATCGATCGGCGTGTTGCCGTCCTTGCCGTGGCAGGCG
This sequence comes from Pseudomonadota bacterium, assembly GCA_023388075.1. Lineage (GTDB taxonomy): Bacteria > Pseudomonadota > Gammaproteobacteria > Burkholderiales > Burkholderiaceae_E > Lautropia. The sequence continues at coordinate 9,338 of JAEWGX010000008.1, read as the reverse complement.
GCGCAGCGCTCGTTCGCGAGCCGCTCACCCGCGGCGAGGTCGGCGGCGAAGGCCGGCGCGCCGAGCCCGAGGGCGATGGCGGCGGCAAGCGAGGCAAGCGGAAGGCGCGCGACGGAAGCCATGGCGGAGTTGGATCGAGGAAGAATCATCATCGCGACTCCAGCACCCGCCCGTAGTGCGCGGCGAGGTCCGCGATGTCCTGGTCTGTCAGGCTGCCGGCGATGGCGCGCATGGTCGGATGGTCGCGATCGCCGCTGCGGTACGCCGCCAGCGCAAGCTCGATGTAGCGCGGCGTCTGGCCGTTGATCTTCGGCACCGAGTAGACCATCGGAAACGAGGCCCGGTAGCCCTCGATCGAGTGGCAGCCGATGCACATGCCGTTCTTGCGGCTGCCGGCCTCGGGGTCGCCCTTGACCTCCTGGGCATAGACGCCGCCGGCGGCGAGCATCAGGGCCGGCGCGGCGAGGGTCGCGATCCACTTTAGGGCAGCGCTTCTCGCCCCGTTCTTGCGTGCACTCATGTGCTCGTCTTCTCCGAACCGATACCTGAAAAACCGAAGATTGTACCGGGCGATCGGCTTTTCGTATACTGCAAGCCGGCCTTGGACCACTGTCCGGGTCCGGTCCGCCCACCGTCGCCAAGGCCCCGATGAAGTTCGAAGGTACCTCCTCCTACGTCGCCACCGAAGATCTCAAGCTCGCCGTCAATGCGGCCATCACGCTGCAGCGCCCCCTTCTGATCAAGGGCGAGCCCGGCACGGGCAAGACCATGCTCGCGGAGGAAGTGGCGGCGGCGATCGGCCTGCCGCTGCTGCAGTGGCACGTCAAGTCCACCACCAAGGCGCAGCAGGGGCTGTACGAGTACGACGCCGTCTCGCGCCTTCGCGATTCGCAGCTCGGCGACGAACGCGTGCGCGACATCGAGAACTACATCGTGAAGGGCGTGCTGTGGCAGGCCTTCGAGTCCGAGCAGCCGATGGTGCTGCTGATCGACGAGATCGACAAGGCGGACATCGAGTTTCCGAACGACCTCCTGCGCGAGCTCGATCGCATGGAGTTCCACGTCTACGAGACGCGGCAGACGATCCGCGCGAAGCACCGTCCGATCGTCATGATCACCTCGAACAACGAGAAGGAGCTGCCCGACGCGTTCCTGCGCCGCTGCTTCTTCCACTACATCCGTTTCCCGGACCGGGAGACGATGCAGGCGATCGTGGACGTTCACTTCCCCGGCCTGCGCAAGCAGCTGCTCAAGGAGGCGCTGGACAGCTTCTTCCAGATCCGGGAGCTCCCGGGCCTGAAGAAGAAGCCCTCCACCTCGGAGCTTCTCGACTGGCTGAAGCTGCTGGTCGCGGAGGATATCCCGCCGGAGGCGCTGCGCAGCAACGACAAGGCGTCGATCCCGCCGCTGCACGGCGCGCTGCTGAAGAACGAGCAGGACATCCATCTCTTCGAGCGGCTCGTCTTCATGGCGCGCCACAACCGCTGACCCGCCAGGCACGGACGCCACGGCGACCGAGGACCGACGATGACCCGCTGGATCGAGCCGATCACTCTCGAGGGCCGACACGTGCGCATCGAGCCGCTGGCGCCTTCCCACCATGACGAGCTGGTCGCGGCCGCCGCCGACGGCGAGCTCTGGAACCTCTGGTTCACCAGCGTGCCGCGACCCGAGGCGATGCGCGCGTGGATGGATGCGGCCCTGCAGCAGCGCGAGGATGCCGGCGCCATGCCGTTCGTCATCCGCAGCGCCGCGGACAACCGCCTGGTCGGCGCGACGCGCTACTTCAATGTCGCCGCCCCGAACCGCCGGCTGGAGATCGGCCACACCTTCTACTCCCGCAGCGTGCAGCGCACGGCGATCAACACCGAGAGCAAGCTGCTGCTGCTCACCCATGCCTTCGACGCGCTCGGCTGCCTCGGCGTCGAGTTGCGCACGCACTTCATGAACCGGGACAGCCGCCGCGCCATCGAACGGCTGGGCGCGAAGCTCGACGGCGTTCTGCGCGCCCACATGGTGATGCCGGACGGCAGCCTGCGCGACACCTGCGTCTACAGCATCATCGCCCCCGAATGGCCGGCGGTACGCAACAACCTCGCCTTCCGGCTGGGGCGCGCCTGATCCGGTGCGTCGCGGCCGGCGCCGGACGCCGGCTTCTGCCCGCGCTGCTCGCAAGCGCGATGAGTGCATTGAGTGCGATGGCTGCGTCTCCGGCCGCCGGGGCGAACCCGCCCGAGTCGCCGACGCAGGCACCGCCGATCATCGACGACGCGACGCTGCAGCGCGAGTACGCCGACTACCTGGCGAGCGTCAAGGGGCTGCGCCGCTACGAGGTGGGCTACATCCGCGTGCCCGACGAGGCGCTGGCGCGCCGCCTGATCGCCCAGATCCGCAGCGGCGCCCGCTTCGAGGAGATGGCGCGCAAGCACTCCACCCATGCCGAGAGCGCCACCCGGGGCGGCGCGCTCGGCAACCATGCCGGCTGCCGCTGGGCCCGCTCCACCCGCGAGCTCCTGGATTCGCTCGAGCCCGGCCAGACCTCGCCGCAGCCGGTCAAGGGCACCCACGGCTGGGGCATCTATCGCCTGGTGTCGGTCGCCGACGTGGTGCCGCGCAGCTTCGAGCGCTACCGCGCGGAGCTGCTTTCAGGGAAGTTCGAGCCGGAGTGCCCCTGGGAGCCGCCTGCCACCGTGCGCCCGGCCCCTGCCGGACAGCGCTGAGGCCGCCGGCCGCAGCGCTTAGAATGGCCTCATGCTGATCGATTTCTTCCTGCATCTGCGTTCGGCGAGGCTGCCGGTATCGGTGAAGGAGTACCTGCTGCTCCTCGAAGCGATGAGCAAGGGGGTGATCGGCGCGTCCGTCGACGACTTCTACCATCTTTCCCGTGCCGCGCTCGTCAAGGACGAGCGCAACTTCGACAAGTTCGACCGCGCCTTCGCCGCCTACTTCAAGGGCGTGCAGTCGATTCCGGGGATCGAGCTGGACCTGCCGCTCGATTGGCTCAAGCGCCAGTTCCAGCGCGAGTTCACGCCGGAGGAGAAGGCGGCCATCGAGGCCATGGGCGGCCTCGACAAGCTGATGGAGCGGCTGCGCCAGCTGCTGGAGGAGCAGAAGGGCCGGCACGAAGGCGGCAGCAAGTGGATCGGCACCAACGGCACCTCGCCCTTCGGCAACGGTGGCTACAACCCGCAGGGCATCCGCATCGGCGGCCCCTCGGCCGGCAACCGCACGGCAGTCAAGGTGTGGGAGCAGCGCGCGTACCGGGACTACGACGACGAGGTCGAGCTCGGCACCCGCAACATCAAGGTGGCGCTGCGCCGCCTGCGACGCTTCGCGCGCGAAGGAGCCGAGGACGAGCTGGACCTGGACGGCACGATCGCCTCCACCGCGCGCAACGCCGGCTACCTGGACATCCGGCTGCGCCCGGAACGGCACAACACCGTGAAGGTGCTGATGCTGCTCGACGTCGGCGGCACCATGGACGATCACATCACCCGTACCGAGGAGCTGTTCTCGGCCGCCCGGTCCGAGTTCAAGCACCTGGAGTTCTACTACTTCCACAACTGCGTCTACGACTTCGTGTGGAAGAACAACCGGCGTCGCCATGCCGAGCGGCTGATGACCTGGGACCTGCTGCGCAAGTTCAACAGCGACTACCGGCTGGTGCTGGTGGGCGACGCCACCATGAGCCCCTACGAGATCCTCCAGCCCGGCGGCTCCGTGGAGTACAACAACGAGGAACCGGGCGCCGTCTGGCTGCAGCGGCTCACGGAGCACTTCCCGCGCTTCGCCTGGCTCAATCCCGAGCCCGAGGGTGTCTGGGAGTACCGCCAGTCGATCTCTGTGATCCGCCAGCTGATGTCCAACCGGATGTACCCGGTGACGATGGCCGGGCTCGAGCGCGCGATGCGCGAGCTCACGCGCTAGCCGCCGCCGGGCGGCCGGCGCTCAGCCGCCCTCGCCCCGCCCGAGCGACTGGTTCTGCTGGCAGTAGGCGTCGGTGAAGAGCCGCTTGCCCTTGCAGAGGGACCAGAACACCTTCTGCTCGCAGACCACGCGCTTGTAGATCGGCACCTCCGCGCATTGCACGCAGACCTCGCGCGAGACGCCCTGCAGGCCGCGGCAATCGTACGGCACGTCGGCCGGTTTCCCCGCCGCCCGCGCCCGTGGCGGGTCGGCGGGCGCGGCCTGCGCGGCCGGGGACCCGCCCGCTGCTGCGCCGCCCGCTGCTGCGCCCCCCGCGGCGGCCGGCTTGGCCGAGGTCCGTCCGGCCGCCGGCTTCTTCGAGGAGCGCGGCCTCGTGGCGGTTGTTTGCCCGGGCTTCGCCGGCGCCTTGGGCGTGGCTGCCGAGGCGGCCCCCGTGCCCGAGGTGGCTTCGGTCACCGCCTGGGCGGCCAGCGGTCCGGTCGGCACGCCGAACGCGAGGCCGGTCGCCATCGCCACTGCCAGCGCGGCACGCCGGAGCCCCGCGCCGGGCTTGGCCGGAGCGCTCGTCATCGCCATCGTCATTCGTGATTCACCTCTTCGGTCGGCGGCCTCGCACGCCGAAGGACCCATGTTAGCGCGCGCCGCTCAGGTCTCGATCGGCGGCGCGTTGCGCACCACTTCGTCCACCGTGGTCGCGCCCGCGGCCACCCGCATCGCACCGGCGAGCCGCAGGGGCCGCATCCCGGCCTTCATCGCATGCCGGCGCAACGCCGCGAGGTCCGGCCGCTCGGTGACGATCTGGCGGCTGCGCTCGTCGGTGACCAGGATCTCGTAGAGGCCGGTTCGGCCGCGGTAGCCGGTCATGCGGCACTCCAGGCAACCGACGGGCCGATAGACATGCGCCGGCTTCGGCGCCTTGAACGGCCTGATCAGGGCGTTCCACTCCTCCTCGCTCACCTGTCCGTCCGGCGTCTTGCAGTGGCGACAGAGGGTTCGCACCAGGCGCTGGGCCATGACGCCAACCAGCGTGGAGTTGAGCAGATAGGCCGGCACGCCGAGATCGAGCAACCGGGTGACGGCGCTCGGTGCATCGTTGGTGTGCAGTGTCGAGAGGACCAGGTGGCCGGTCAGCGCGGCCTGCACCGCCATCTCGGCGGTCTCGAGATCGCGGATCTCGCCCACCATGATGATGTCCGGATCCTGGCGCATCAGCGCCCGGATGCCTTCGGCGAAGTCGAGATCGATGCCGTTCTGCACCTGCATCTGGTTGAAGCTGTTCTCGACCATCTCGATCGGGTCCTCGACGGTGGTGACGTTGACCTCCTCGGTGGCGAGCTCCTTCAGCGTCGTGTAGAGCGTGGTGGTCTTGCCCGAGCCGGTCGGGCCGGTGACCAGCACGATGCCGTTCGGCATCCGCGTCATCGTGTTCCAGCGGGCGAGATCGTCCCGGCCGAACCCCAGCTCCTCGAAGTCGCGCACCAGCACGTCGGGATCGAAGATCCGCATCACCAGCTTCTCGCCGAAGGCGGTCGGCAGCGTGGACAGGCGCAGCTCGATCTCCCTGCCGGAAGCGGTGCGGGTCTTGATCCGGCCATCCTGGGGGCGGCGCTTCTCCACGACGTCCATGCGGCCCAGCAGCTTGATGCGGCTCGTCATCGCCGACAGCACCCCGGGCGGAACCTGATAGACGTTGTGCAGGACGCCATCAATGCGAAAGCGCACGACGCCGAGCTCCCTGCGCGGCTCCATGTGGATGTCGCTCGCGCGCTGCTCGAACGCGTACTGCCAGAGCCAATCGACGATGGTGACGATGTGCTGGTCGTTCGCGTCGAAGCTGCGACCGCTGCGGCCGAGCTCCACCAGCTGCTCGAAGTTGTTCTGGACCGTGCCCGTGCCGTTCTTCTGCGCGCTCTTGATGGTGCGCGCGAGATTGAAGAACTCGCCGAGGTAGCGCTGCAGCTCGAGCGGATTGGCGAGCACCGTGCGCACTTCCTTGCGCAGCGTGTGCGTGAGCTCCGCCACCCATTCGGTCACGAACGGCTGCGCCGTCGCGATCACGACCTCCCCCGGATTCACCTCGAGGGGCAGGATCCGGAATCGGCTCGCGTACGTGCCCGACATGACGTCGCCGATGCGCGAGAAGTCCACGCGGAGCGGATCGATGTGCCGGTACTCCATCCGCAGGCTCGCGGCCAGCCACTGGCACAGCGCCTCGAGGTCGAGCGTCGCGTGTGGCGGGACCGCGGACTTGAGCTTGCGTTCCGCGATGAAGACGAGCGGATGGCGGTCGGCGGTGGACAGGCTCGCGTCGCGTGCCAGCGTGGCCGCGACGTCAGCCGGCACCAGGCCATCCGCGACCAGGCCGTTCAGCAGGTCGGGCACCTGGAGGTTGCGGTCCTGGCGCCCGAGCGCGGGCCGGGTGACCGGCCCGTCGTCCGGCGCGTCGGGGCGGGCTGCGGCTGCGGTGGATTCCATCGCCGCAAGTTAGCAGCGTTCCCCGACCGGCGCGGCGCGGGGCGGACGAACGGTCGGGGGATGCGGACCGGGCAGGCCAGGACCGGGGGCCGGCGCGCCACGTCTTCCTGGAAGGCAACCGGCTCGCCCGAGCGCAATCCGGACCTGTGGTCTGTCTCACTGATGACGCGCCTCGCCCGGCTCGCGGCGCCGGATGCGACCTTCGCCACCTGGAGCAGCGCGCGCAGGGTGCGCGACGCGCTCGCCGCCGCCGGCTTCGAGCCGCGCCGCGTCCGGGGATACGCCGGCAAGCGCGAGATGACCGTCGGGCGCTTCCGGGCCGACGCGGACCGGTGAGCCGGTCCCCGCGGGCGATGCAGCGTCAGTCAGCCGGCGAGCATGCCGAGTGAGGCGCGGACGGCGCCGAAATCGCGGCGCGCCACGGCCATCAGGACACGGCCGATGATCGCGGCTACGGTCGGCATGAGCACTCTCAGCATGGCCCAGTAGAACAGGGCGCCGAGGATCACCTGGGCCACCAGCACGGCTGTCACGGGCAGGTACGGCAGCAGCAACGGAGTAGCGCCCCAGACGACCACTGCCATCGCCGTGGCGGCGAGCCCGGCTCGCCCTACCGTCGCGAACTGGGCCGCGGACGACAGGTCGGTGAGCCGGCGCACGAACAGCGCGTCGAGGGGCCAGACGGCGACTGACCCGACCACCACCGCGACGGTCACCATCTCCAGCCCGTAGGGCGCGGCAACCACCAGCAGTCCGGCCGTCAGCACCGCCACCGCCGCCGCCGAGAACATGTCCCAGTGCGGCTTGCCCATGCCGCGCACGACGGCCGCCTGCACGATGTTCACCGATGACTGGATCCCGAGCAGCATCATGATCTGCACCACCGGGACCGCACCGCTCCAGGCGTGCCCGAAGACTGCCGGCACCAGCACCGGCGCGATGGCCGCCAGCCCGAGGAAGAGCGGAGACGCGAGCAAGCCGGTGATGCGCAGCGTTCCCTCGGTCAGTTGGCCGGCCCGCGCCCGGTTGTCCTGGGACCGGGCCACGCCGGCCTGCACGACCTGGTAGGCCGGGATCATCAGGATGTTGGTGATCTGGTCGTAGAGGCGCTGGGCCAGTGCGAAGACCCCGACAGCATGGGCTCCGAGGGTGGACACCAGCACCAGCCTGGGCAACTGGCCGTTGAGGTAGCCGAGCCCCCAGGACGTCCAGGTGCTTGCATTGAACGCGAGCAGGTCCGTGACGTCGCTGCTGCGAAATCGCACGCCCGGGCGCCAGCCGCTCAGCACGACCAGGCAGACGACGAGGATCACGGCCCGCGCCAGCTCCATGCCGACCAGGCACCAGATGCCCGTGCCCGCGAAGGCCATCGCGATACCGATCACGTTGGCGACCGCGGATGCGAAGGTCTCCGCTCCGGCCAGCGCCTTGAAGCGTGATGCCCTCAGCAGGGTCGCGGACGGACCGACCGTGAGTGCCATCAGCGGCAGCGTCGCTGCCCGCAGGGGCAGGATCGCGGCCAGCAGCTCGCCGCCATCGAACCAGTCCGAAATCAAGGCGGCCTGGTGCCAGATCAATCCGAAGATCAGGAGCGAGATGGCGAGCGAGACGACCAGGGTGGCATTGAAATGCCCGCGCGATACCTGCTTGCGCTGCACCAGCGTGTCCATCGGGGCGCCGTTGATGACCACCTCGAACAGCCCCACCACCAGCCAGCCGATCGCGAAGATGCCGTAGGCCTCCGGCCCGATCACGCGGGCGATGTAGCCCAGCGCGAGCAGGCTGAGTGCGAACTGGACGATCTTGCCCGAGATACCCCAGGCAGCGCCGCTGAGAAGGTGACCGAAATGCGCCATGGACCCTCGATGGTTGCAGAACCTGGCGACAGCGTCGATGCAAGACCGCACATTCGCCCGCCTGCTCCTGACTGACGGTCGCCGCGCCGCTCGACGGCCCCGGCCCCATGGCGCGCGGCCGATGTGTGGGGCATGCCCGCGCAGAAGGGCCATTCATCGGGCAATTGATTCCGGACAGGCCATTGCGGAGGGCCATGGCAGCGATCCCATGGGACCTTTGGGTCCAGCGCCGGTAGCCCCACGGGCCCCGGCACGTTCCACCCTGGCTTCCCGGCTCGCCGTGGCGACGGAAAGTCGTGGTGCGGGTCAGCCAGGGCGGACGTGAACCAGACACGGATGCCGCGATGCCCCCGACCCGCACGACTTCACTAGAACCCTTCACGCCCGAGCACGGTGCCCTGCCCCCCGCCGAATGGAACGCCACGGCGGCGCCGTACCCGCGCGATCTCTGCCTGCCGCAGCTCGTCGAGGCGCAGGTGGCGCGCACTCCGCAGGCCATCGCGGCCGTCTTCGGCGAGCACCAGGTCACCTATCACGAGCTCAACCAGCGCGCCAACCGCCTCGCGCATCACCTGCGCGCGCTCGGTGTCGTCCCCGACCAGCGCGTCGCCGTCTGCCTGACTCGCGGCATCGACATGCTGGTCGCCATGCTCGCCGTCATGAAGGCCGGCGGTGCCTACCTGCCGCTCGATCCGGAGTACCCCGCCCAGCGACTGGCCTTCATGCTCGGCGATGCCGGCGTGCGCATCGTCCTCACCGCGGACACCGCGTATCCTGCCCTCGCCGCCGCCATCGCTTCCGCCGACACCGATGGCAATGGCAAGCGCGATGTCGATGGCGCCAGCCCTGCAGCGGCTGCCCTGCAGCTGATCTGCCTGGACCGCGACGCCAATGCCTTCGCCGCGCATCCGGCCACCGATCCCGTGCCGGTCGCCGGTCCCGAGCATCTTGCGTACGTCATCTACACCTCGGGCTCCACCGGCCGCCCCAAGGGGGTCATGATCGAGCACCGCGGGGTGGTCAGCAACATCCACTGGCAGGTCCGCGAGTTCGGCTTCGACTCGCGCGACCGGTTCCTGC
>JAEWGX010000135.1 GCA_023388075.1 Pseudomonadota bacterium | reverse complement strand
CGACGAAGCCGATGGGCGCGTACTCGACCGACAAGGTGTTGCCTCCAGCAAGGTTGTCGGGAAGAATGTTACGCCTTGGATGGATGAGGGGTAGTCATGCGCATGTCCCGTCTCGTGACGTCGACGCTCGTGGCGATCGCGATGCTGCTCCCCGCGATCGCATCGGCACAGGCCTGGCCCAATCGCCCGGTCAAGTTCGTCGTTCCCTTTCCGCCTGGCGGGACCGCGGACCTCCTGGGTCGCCTCGCCGCCAAGGAGATGCAAGCGGTCCTTGGCCAGCCGCTCGTGGTGGAGAATCGTCCCGGCGCAGGCGGTGTGATCGGCAGCGATTCCGTCGCCAATTCCGCGCCGGACGGGTATACGCTGATCCTCTCCAACATCGCGTCGCACGCGATCGGCGCGAGCGTGTACGCCAAGCTCCCGTACGATCCGTTGAAGGATTTCACTCACATCGGCCTGATCGCCGGCGTGCCCAGCGGCATTGCCGTGGCCGCGAACGGGCCCTACACGTCGCTTGCGCAACTGCTGGAGAAGGCAGGCACCGCGCCGGGTGCGGTGAAGTTCGGCTCCAACGGCAACGGCACCTCGTCGCACGCCAAGCTCGAGATCCTGAACCGTGCCGCCAAGGTCAGCATCACGCACGTACCGTACAAGGGATCGGCACCGGCGACGCAGGATGTCCTGGCAGGTCAGGTGGACGGACTGATCGCCGCCGTGCCGGACGTCGGCAACAATTCGCTGGTGCGCCTGCTTGCGATCACCACGCCGGAGCGGGCTTCCCGTTGGCCCGATGTGCCCAGCGTTCGCGAGTTGGGCCTCGAGCCCCTGGTCGCGACCAACTGGTTCGGCATGTCAGGGCCGGCCGGCATCCCCGCCGAAGTCGCCGAGAAGCTGAACGCCGCGCTCGTGACCGCGCTCAACTCGCCCGAGCTGTCGGAACGCCTGCGCAGCCTCGGCGCGGAGCCCAATCGGCTGACGCCTGCGGAGTACACCGACATGGTGGCGCGTGATATCGCCCGTTGGTCCGACGTGGTGAAGGCCGCGGGCATCCGCGTCAACTGAAGGACCCGAAGCCAGGGACGTCGGAGCAGGAAGATGAAGAGATTGCTGGGAAGCCTGTTGCTGGTGCTCGTCGCGGGCATGCCCGCCGCCTGGGCCCAGGAGTTTCCGACCAAGCCGATGCGTATCATCGTTCCCTACAGCCCGGGCGGCGGTACCGACACCGTCGCCCGGCTGATGGCGGAACGGCTGACGGCCGCTTTCGGCCAGACCGTGGTTGTCGAGAACAAGGCGGGCGCCTCGGCCAACATCGGCACCGAGTTCGTGGCCCGCGCACCGGCCGACGGCTACACCATCCTCGTGACGGCGCCCAACTTCACCACCAGCGAGGCCCTGTTCGACAAGCTGGGCTGGAAGTTCGAGGACTTCACACCCGTGATTCACCTCGTGCGCTACGGCAACGTGCTCGTCGCCGCGCCGGGCACCCCTTTCACGTCGCTTGACCAGCTGGTCGCGAACGCCAAGTCGAAGCCCGGCTCGCTCAGCTTCGGTTCCGCCGGTACGGGGTCGAACTCCCATCTGGGAATGGAGCTCTTCAACCTGCGGGCCGGAGTCGACATTCCCCACGTCGCGTACAAGGGGTCCGCACCATTGAAGACGGATCTGCTCGGGGGTCATATTCCGTTGGGAGTCGACGGGCTCGCGGGTCTGTCCGAGCTGATCAGGTCCGGCAAGCTCAAGCCGATGGCGGTGCTCGCGCCAAAGCGCTCCGCTCTGGCTCCGGACATCCCGAGCCTCGGGGATTCCGGAATTCACGACGTCGACGCCAACGGCTGGTACGGCGTGCTCGTGCCGGCCGGCACGCCGCCCAACGTCGTCGCGCGGTTGAACGGCGCGTTCGGGGAGGCGCTGCGTGCCCCGGCCGTCGCGGAACGCCTCAGGACCCTCGGCGTGGAGCCCGTCGGCGGATCGAGCGATGCGTTTCGCGACTACCTGATGGGCGAACGGAAGAAGTGGGCGGAACTGACCCGGACGCGCGGCATCAAGCTCGATTGAGAGCGATAGCCTCCTGATAGTCTCCTAGTAGGGCCCGGGCACGCCGAGCTCGCTCGCTGCCAGTTCCCAGCTGGCCGCGGCCTCGATCATCGTCGGTCCGCCGCGGTGCAACAACACATAGGAAAGTGCCTCGGCCATCTGCTCGCGCCGCGCGCCGCGGTCGAACGCGCGCACGAGGTGCACTCGCATTCCGGCTGCGTTGCGGTGCGCGGCGTGGCAGACGACAGCCGCGATCTCGGCGATCGCTTCCGGGATAGATCCTCGTGATGCCTCGAACACCGCCGCGTAGCGCGTCATCGCGAGCTCTTCGCTGACCCAGTCCGGGAAGGCCCGATGGCTGAAGCTCAACGCCTCGAAGGCCTCGCAGGCGGCGGCGATCGCCATCGAGTCGCTGATGGATTCGCGCGTCATGCCGGCCTTGAGTCCACGGTCGAGGTGGAATGACCCGCTCTTCTCGCGGGTGGTGGCCAGCAGCGCGGCCCACACGATCTCGCGTTCCTCCAGCGTGAGGCTGCGCTCGTTCAGGGTCAGGCGGGTGTAGAGCTCGTCGTAGGTCGCGAGCAGTGCCGGGTCCGACTCGCCGAGCAGGCGGTGATAGGGCAGCAGATAGCCGCGCTTGGCGAACATCTGGTCCAGCAGTTGCTTCGCGCTTGGGGTCTTGTCCTCGCTCTTCATGATCGCTTCTCCTCTCGGAGATTGTAGAGGCCACCCCGCGGGGTCTGCTTTCGCGGGCCCGGCCCCCGGCTGCCGCGCCACTCGAGCTTGCTCGAGGCTTACCGGCAGCATCTCCAGGAACGGGGCCGCCGGGGTGAAAACCCCCTACGGGAAACTCCGCATCGGCGTTCCCCAGGGCGGCCACGGCATACTTCCGACCGCGTACCGGGGCGACCGGGCGACACCATTCCAGGAGAGCATGATGACGACGCAAGGGTCAGTCGGCAGCGGCCGACGGTTCGGTTCCACGGTCCTGGGTGCCGCGGTCGGCGCCGCGGTGGCCGCCATGGTGACGGCGACGGTCCTGGGGGCGACGCCCGTCGCGGCCCAGGAGCTCCGGGTGGGCCTCAGCTCGCCGCCCAATTCGATGGATCCGCACTTCTACAACCTGGCGCCGAACGTCAACATCTCGGAGCATATCTTCGAGCCGCTGGTGCGGATGAACGCCGACAGCCAGATCGTGCCGGCGCTGGCTGAATCCTGGCGCCTGGTCGATCCGCTGACCTGGGAGTTCAAGATCCGGGGGAACGCCAAGTTCCATGACGGCAGCGACGTCACGGCGGAGGACATCGTATGGTCCTTCGACCGGGTGCCGACCATCGTGAACAGTCCCGGCAAGTTCGAGGTGTACACCAAGTCGATCGTCGCCAAGGAAGTGGTCGACGCGAAGACGCTGCGCTTCAAGACCGCCACGCCCTATCCCCTGATGCTTTCGGACCTGACCTCGATCTTCGTCGTCAGCAAGAAGCTGTCCGAAGGACTGTCCACCGACGACTTCAACGCAGGCAAGGGCATGATCGGTTCGGGCCCGTTCAAGTTCACGCGCTTCGCGCGCGACGACCGGGTCGAGCTGGTGCGCAATGACGCCTACTGGGGCGACAAGCCGGCCTGGGAGAAGGTGACGCTGCGCTTCATCGCGCAACCGGCCACCCGCGTGGCGGCGCTGCTTGCGAAGGACGTCGACGCGATCGAGAACGTTCCCACCGCCGACCTCAAGCGGGTGCGATCGGACAAGAACCTCAACTTCGTTTCCAAGCCCTCCTACCGGGTGATCTACCTGCAGCTCGACCAGCGGGAGAAGTCGCCGTACGTCACCGACAAGTCGGGCGCGGTGCTGGAGAAGAATCCGCTGCGCGACATCAAGGTGCGCACCGCGATGAACCAGGCGATCAACCGGCAGGCCATTGCCGACCGGATCATGGAAGGGCTTGCCGAGCCGACCAACAACATGCTGCCGAGCACGATGTTCGGCTATGTGCCCGAGCTGAAGGTGGTGAAGTTCGACCCCGAAGGCGCCCGCAAGCTGCTCGCCGAGGCGGGCTACCCGGACGGCTTCCACCTGGTGCTGCACGGCCCCAACAACCGCTACATCAACGACGAGCCGATCCTGCAGGCGATCGCCGCGATGTGGACCCGCATCGGCGTGAACACCCGCGTGGCGGCAAGCCCGATGGCGGACTTCGCGCCCCGGGTCAGCATCAACCGCAAGGACGCCTCGGCGTGGCTGCTCGGCTGGGGCTTCGTGACCGGCGAGGTCTCGTACGGGCTGCGGGCCCTGGTCGCCTGCGAGAATGCCGCCCGCGGGTTCGGCACCAACAACGGCTCGTCGTACTGCAATCCGAAGATGGACGAGCTGATGATCAAGGGACTCGCCGAGGTGGACGACGCCAAGCGTCTCGCGCTCTTCCAGGATGCGGTGCGCATCGTCATCAACGACCAGTCCTGGCTGCCGCTGCACTTCCAGCATTCCGCCTGGGCGATGCGCAGCGACATCGACTACACGGCGCGGACCGACGAGCGGACCCACGCGCATGCCTTCAAGCTGAAGGGCAAGTAGCAGGGTAGGGCGGCGGGTGGCGCCGGGCACGTCCTGCCGGCGCCCCCGGCGCCCGGTCGAACCGAAGAGTCGGCGATGCTCGCATTCGTGATCCGGCGGCTGCTGCAGGCGGTCGGCGTGCTGTTCGCGATGTCGCTCATCGTGTTCGCGGGGGTGTCGGCGCTCGGCGACCCGGTCGACGTGATGGCGCCACCCGACGCCACCCAGGCCGAGCGCGAGGCGACCCGGGTCGCGATGGGGCTGGACCAGCCGGTGCCGGTGCAGTACTGGCGCTTCCTCTCCGGTGCGCTCTCCGGCGATCTCGGCCGGTCCTTCGCCTACGGCGCCCCCGCGGTCGAGCTGATCGTCGAGCGGATGCCTGCCACCTTCGAGCTCGCGATCGCGGCGATGCTGATCGCGATCGTGCTGGGCATCCCGCTCGGCCTCTGGGCCGGCCTCGCGCCGGATTCACTCGCGGGCAAGACCATACTGGCCGGCTCCATCCTGGGCTTCTCGCTGCCGACCTTCTGGGTCGGGTTGATGATGATCATGCTCTTTTCCGTCCAGCTCGGCTGGCTGCCCACCAGCGGCCGCGGGCAGACGGTCGAGGTCCTGGGCGTGCACTGGTCGTTCCTGACCTGGGACGGGCTGCGCCACCTGCTGATGCCGGCGGTCAACCTCGCGCTCTTCAAGCTCTCCCTGATCATCCGGCTGACGCGGGCCGGCACGCAGGAGGCGCTGGTGCAGGACTACGTCAAGTTCGCGCGCGCCAAGGGACTGTCGCCGGGACGGGTGGTCGGGCGGCACGTGCTGAAGAACATCATGATCCCGATCGTGACGGTGATCGGCCTCGAGTTCGGGTCCCTGATCGCGTTCTCCATCGTCACCGAGACGATCTTCGCCTGGCCCGGCATGGGCAAGCTGATCATCGATTCGATTGCGGTGCTCGACCGGCCCATCATCGTCGCCTACCTGCTGGTGATCGTCATCCTGTTCGTCCTGATCAACCTGGTGGTCGACCTGTTGTACTCGGTGCTCGATCCGCGGGTGCGGCTCGCCGCCAACGCATAGCCGCCGCGATGTCGACGCCGCTGCAGACCGACACCTCCGCCGCCGCGACCGTGGTCGCGCCGGCCATGGCGGCCGACCAGACGCCGCTGCGCCAGCTCGTCACGAGCTTCGGCGAGAGCCGGCTCGCGCTGGCCGGCCTTGCCGTGCTCCTGCTGCTGGTGCTGATGGCCATCTTCGCCCCCTGGCTGGCGCCGCAGGATCCGTACGACCTCGCGCGCCTCGACCTGATGGACTCGCGCCTTGCGCCGGGCGAGCCGTCGAGCGACGGCACCATGCGCTTCCTGCTGGGCAGCGATGCCCAGGGGCGGGACATGGTGAGCGCGATCCTCTACGGCCTGCGCATCAGCATCGGCGTCGGCGTGCTCGCCACCGTGCTGGCGCTGGCGATCGGCATGTCGGTCGGACTGCTTGCCGGCTACGTCGGCGGCCGCACGGATTCCGTGATCATGCGGATCGCCGAGATCCAGCTCTCGTTTCCGGCCATCCTGCTCGCGCTGGTGCTGCTCGCGTTCCTGAGGCCCGGCATCGGCAACATCGTCATCGCCCTGGTCGCGGTGCAGTGGGCGTACTACGCCCGCACGACGCGCGGCGCGGCGATCGTCGAACGCGGCAAGGAGTACATCGAAGCGGCCAGAGGCCTCGGGCTGTCCCCGCTGCGGATCATCTTCAGGCACCTGCTGCCCAACTGCCTGCCGCCGCTCATCGTCGTCGCGGCACTGCAGGTCGCCTCCGCGATCGCGCTCGAGGCCACCCTGTCGTTCCTCGGGCTCGGCGTGCCCGTGACCGAGCCGTCGCTCGGCCTGCTGATCTCGAACGGCTTCCGCTACCTGCTCTCCGGACAGTACTGGATCAGCTTCTTTCCAGGCATCGCGCTCCTGGTGACCATCGTCTCGATCAACCTGGTCGCTGACCGGCTGCGCGACGTGCTCAACCCGCGGCTCCAGTCCCATTGAAGGCGCAGATGCAACCGGGCCCGAGCTCCGCCGTGCCGACCCTGGTGGTGGAGAACCTGCGCACGCACTTCTTCACCCGCGCCGGGGTGGTGAAGGCGGTCGACGGCGTCGATTTCACTGTCGGCGCCGGCCAGGTCATGGGCCTGGTGGGTGAGTCCGGTTCGGGGAAGTCGATGACCGGTTATTCCATCATCGGGCTGATCGATCGTCCCGGCCGGATCGTCGACGGGCGGGTGCTGCTCAAGGGCGCCGACCTCCGGACCTTCACGCCCCGGCAACTGCGTTCGGTGCGTGGCAATCGCATCGCGATGATCTTCCAGGATCCGATGATGACGCTCAATCCGGTCATGCGCATCGATGCGCAGATGATCGAGGCGATCACCGCGCATCGTGCCGTTTCCCGGGGAGCGGCGCGCGAGCGCGCCCGCGAGGCGCTGGTGCGGGTGGGCATCGCCTCGCCGGACGAGCGCCTCGCCGCCTATCCGCACCAGTTTTCCGGAGGCATGCGCCAGCGCGTCGCGATCGCGATCGCGCTCCTGAACGAACCCGATCTCATCATCTGCGACGAGCCGACCACCGCCCTGGACGTCACCATCCAGGGTCAGATCCTCTACGAGATGCAGAAGCTCTGTCGTGAGTCGGGCACCGCCCTGATCTGGATCACGCACGATCTCTCTGTGGTTGCCGGGCTTGCCGACACCGTGAGCGTGATGTACGCGGGCCGGATCGCCGAATCCGGGCCGGTCGCGGCGGTGCTCGAGACACCGAGGCACCCCTATACCGCGGGCCTGATCGCATCCACGCCGGCTGCCGCGACGCGACGCGGCCATCCGCGCGGCGAGCCGCTCGCCCAGATTCCGGGCATGACTCCGTCGCTCCTGCGGCTGCCCTCGGGATGTGCCTTCCGTACCCGGTGCTCTCGCGCCACCGCGATCTGCGCGACCGATCCGCCGTACCAGCGCTACCCCGACGGCAGCTCGCTCTGCTGCTTTCATCCCCTCGATCGAGCCGCGCCGGTGGTCACGCCAGTGGCCGCGCTGCCGGACCAGGGAGGCGCCCGGTGAATCCGGCACGGCCATTGCCGGCCGCCGCGCCCGACGTCACGATCGCCGCCGCCGCCGCGACGACCGCGAGCGCCACGACCGCGGCAAGCTCAGCGACGTCGACCGGCGCCGGCATGCCGATCCTCGAGCTGCGCGACGTCTCCAAGCGGTTCGTCAAGCGGCTCGACCTCGCCGGCAAGGCCGCCCGTGCGCTCGGCGCGAAGCTCTCGGAGGAAGTGGTGCACGCGGTCGACCATGTCGACCTCGCCGTGCGCCCCGGAGAGGTGGTCGGCCTGGTCGGCGAATCGGGCTGCGGCAAGAGCACGCTCGGGCGCCTCGCCGTGGGCCTCTATCCGCTCTCCGGCGGTACCCGGTACTGGAAGGGGATCGACCTCTCGCGATCGCGACAGGCCGAGCGCAAGGCGCGTCTCGCGATCCAGATGATCTTCCAGGATCCGTACGCATCGCTCAATCCGCGGATGCGGGTCACCGACATCGTCGGGGAAGCGCCGGTGGCGCACGGCATGATCCGGGCGGCGGACCAGCAGGACCACGTCGCGGAGCTGCTCGCCCGCGTCGGCCTGGACGGTTCCCTGCAGCGTCGCTTCCCGCACCAGTTCTCCGGCGGGCAGCGGGCGCGCATCGGCATCGCGCGGGCGCTCGCCGTGAAGCCCGAGTTCCTGGTCTGCGACGAGGCGGTCGCCGCGCTCGACGTCTCCATCCAGGCGCAGGTCCTCAACCTCTTCATTCGCTTGCGCAACGAGCTCGACCTCACCTACCTCTTCATCAGCCACGACCTCGGTGTCGTTCGCCATATCTCGGACCGGGTGGTGATCATGTATCTTGGCCGGGTGGTGGAGACGGCGCCCGCCGAGGCGCTCTTCGAGGCGCCGAACCATCCCTATTCCCAGGCGCTGCTCGCCGAGGCGCCGACGCTCGAGGTGCGCAAGAAGACCTTCGTCGCGATCCAGGGCGAGATTCCGTCGCCGCTGAATCCGCCCTCGGGCTGCCACTTCCATCCCCGCTGTCCGCATGCGTCGAAGGTGCCGGGCGGCCGCTGCAGCACCGAGAAGCCGCTGCTCAGGGAGGTCACGCCGCGGCGGTTCTCGGCTTGCCACCTGAACGACTGACGCGGTGCGATCGGTCGCTCAGCCCGGATCGGCCCGGACGGGGTGACGCCGCGCGACCGCGCGGCCGAAGGCGGCGCCGAGAACGGCGAGCGCGACAGCGGCCGCGCCGAACACCGGCACGAAGCCGATCCGCTCCGCCACCGCGGCCGTGGCGGTCACGCCGATGCCCTGCCCGATCCACAGCCCGCTCGCGAACCAGGCGAGCGCCGCGGCGCGCGCCTCAGTGGAAAGCTGCGTCGCCTGGGTCTGCAGCGTGTTGTGCAGCATGTAGTAGCCGAGGCCGGCCGCGAGGGACGCCAGGATTGCCGGCTCCCACCGCCGCTGCACGATCAGCACGAGCATGGCAAGCGCGAACACGATGCCGCCCAGCCGGCTGAGGCCAGCCGGTTGCAGCCTGACAAGGAGCCGCCTCGCGTTGAACGCGTAGAGCAGGCCGCCCAGCCCGAAGAGCGCGCTCACCGTCCCGGCCGTGGCAGGCGAGACTCCGAACTCGCGCTGCAGGTAGCTCGCGACGAGGGCGACCGCACCGAAGAGGATCGTTCCTTCCAGCGTCACCGTGCCGATCACGACCATCGCCCAGCGGTCCCTCAGCAGCCGGCGCGTATGCGCGAGAAGGCCGCCGGGCGCGCGCGTCGCGCGCGCGGCGTCGTGCCGCGCCGGCCCCTGCAGCATCAGCACGGCGACCGCGAAGAGCAGGGCGATCAGCCAGAACGCGGCGCGCCAGCCCAGGAGCTCGGCCAGCACGCCGGCGCCCACCTGGCCGGCGGTCATGCCCAGCATCTGTCCGACGAGATAGCGCGCAAGGACGAGTTGCCGCCCGGCGAACGGCACGTTGTCGCCGATCCAGGCAAGCGACAGCGGAATCGCCGCCGCGGCGAAGGCGCCGGTGGCGACGCGCGCGGCGACCAGCAGGTCCAGCGTGGGCGCGAGCGCGCTCGCCACGGTGGCGAGCCCCGCGGCCGTCATGGCGACGACGATGACGGCGAGCCGGCTGAACCGGTCGCCGAGCGCGCCGAACGCGAGCTGCGCGCCGCCGTAGGCGAGCGCGAACCCGGTGGTGGTGGCCGCCGCTGCACTGAGGCTCGTCCCGAACTCGTCGGCGAGCACCGGCAGCAGCGGATCGCAGAGCCGCATCGATGCGGCGCTGGCGAAGGCGCACAGCGACAGCAGCGGAATGATTCGGGCGTTCAGGGAGTGCGCACGGAGAATGTGTCGCAGCTTCCCACGTCGCCGCGCTCGAGCCCGGTGCGGAACCAGCGTGCCCGTTGCTGTGACGTGCCGTGGGTGAAGCCCTCGGGAACGACGACGCCCTGGGTACGACGCTGGATGTTGTCGTCACCCACGGCCGCGGCGGCGTTGAGGGCTTCCTCGATGTCGCCCTGCTCGAACCAGTTTCGTGCCTGCTGTGAATGGTGCGCCCAGATGCCGGCGTAGCAGTCGGCCTGCAGCTCGAGCCGGACGGAAAGCTCGTTGTACTGGCGCTCGCCCATCTGCTGGCGGGCCGCTTCCATCTTGCGCATGGTGCCGGTGAGGTTCTGGACGTGGTGGCCCACCTCGTGCGCGATCACATAGGCCTGCGCGGTATCGCCCGGCGCGCCCAGCCGGTCCCGCAGCGTCCGGTAGAAGGACAGGTCGATGAAGAGCTTGCCGTCCGCCGGGCAGTAGAAGGGTCCGGCTGCCGCGTTGCCGTGCCCGCAGGCGGTCTGGGTCATGCCGCTGAAGAGCACCAGTGTCGGCGCCGGGTACTGGCTGCCCGACTGTCGGAAGAGGGCCGACCACACGTCTTCGGTGCTGCCCAGCACCACCGAGACGAACTGCCGGCCCGCGTCGGGCTGGCCGCCCTGGGCCGGGCTCGCGGGCGAGCCGCCCCCGGGCGCCGGCTGGGGCGCCTGCACCACCGGCCCGCCGCCGTCCAGCATGCCGAGCAGCGTGAACGGGTTGATGCCGAGGAACCACCCGACGACCAGCGCGATGACCAGCGTGCCGAGGCCGATGCCACCGCCGCGCCGCATGCCGCCGCCACCCGGAAATCCCAGGCCGCCGCGGCCGCGACGATCCTCGACGTTGCGACTTTCCCGTCCACCTTGCCAGCGCATGTCCGTGTCCTCCGGCCCTCGGTAGGCGCGATGGTAGCGTCCGCCGGGTTGCGGCCGAGCGCAATTTACGGGCCTGCCCGGGGGGCGCGCCCCGGCAGACGCTTCAGGACTCCTCGCCGCCTTCCCGAGGCAACGACGCCACCGCCTTCTCCCAGCGGGCCATCCGCGCCGCCGCTTCGTCCTGCGACATGCGCGGCTCGAACACCCGTTCCACCTGCCAGTTGCTTGCCACCTCCTCCGGGCCGGCGTAGGCGCCGCAGGCGATGCCGGCGAGATAGGCGGATCCCAGCGCGGTGGTCTCGATCGTGCGCGGGCGCACCACCGGCACGCCCAGGAGGTCGGCCTGGAACTGCATCAGCATGTTGTTGACGCAGGCCCCGCCGTCGACCCGCAGCTCGCTGATCGGCGCGGTGGCGTCGCGCTTCATCGCATGCAGGAGTGCCGCGCTCTGGAAGGCGATCGACTCGAGCGCCGCCCGCGCGACATGCGCCATTGTGACGCCGCGGGTGAGGCCGAACATCGCTCCCTTCACGTCGGCGCGCCAGTAGGGTGCCCCGAGACCGGTGAACGCCGGCACCAGCACGACGCCGCCGGAGTCGGGAACGGTGGCCGCGAGCGCCTCCACCTCGGGGGAGTGCTCGAAGGCGGAGAGGCCGTCGCGCAGCCACTGCACCACCGCGCCGGCGATGAAGACGCTGCCCTCCATCGCGTATTCCCGGCTCGCGCCTGTCTGCGCGGCGGCCGTGGTCACGAGCCCGTTCTCCGAGAGCTGCCATCGTTCGCCGGTGTGCATCAGCAGGAAGCATCCGGTGCCATAGGTGTTCTTCGCCATGCCGGCGCGAAAGCACGCCTGGCCGAAGAGGGCGGCCTGCTGGTCCCCGGCGATGCCGCCGATGCGCAGCCGCCCGCCAAGGTGCTCGGCGTCGGTCTCGCCGTAGACGTGCGCCGAGGGATGGACCTCCGGCAGGAGCGGCCGCGGCACGCCGAGGAGCGCGAGGAGCCGGTCGTCCCACTGGCCGGTGCGCACGTTGTAGAGCATCGTGCGCGAGGCGTTGGTCACGTCGGTGACGTGCAGGCGGCCCCCGGTGAGCTTCCAGATCAGCCAGCTGTCCACCGTCCCGAAGGCGAGCTCGCCCGCCTCGGCCTGGGCTCGCGCGCCTGGCACGTGGTCGAGTATCCACTGGATCTTGGTGCCGGAGAAATAGGCGTCGATGATGAGCCCGGTGCGCTCCCGCACCTCGGTCTCGGCGCCGATCTCCCGAAGCGCGGCGCAGATCGGCTCCGAGCGGCGGTCCTGCCAGACGATCGCGTTGTGGATGGGCTGGCCCGTGCGCCGGTTCCAGACGAGCGTGGTCTCGCGCTGGTTGGTGATGCCAAGGCCGGCGATGTCGCCGAGCGCGATGCCGCTCTCGGCGATGGCCTTGCGCGCGGTGGCGAGCTGCGAGGACCAGATCTCCTCGGGGTCGTGCTCCACCCATCCGGGCTGCGGATAGATCTGGCGGAACTCCTGCTGCGCCATCGACACGATGTTGCCCTGAAGGTCGAACACGATGCTGCGCGAGCTTGAGGTGCCCTGGTCCAGCGCCAGCAGATACTTCATGTGACTTCTCCTCTCTCTTCGATCGCCTCGCCGGTGGCGACGACGCACCGGCCGCCGGCCTCCTCCAGGCAGGCCTGCATGTGCGGCTCGAGCGACGCATCGGTGAACAGTACATCCACCTGGGACAGGTGGGCGAGCTGGACCATGGCGCGACGCGAGAACTTGGAATGGTCGGCCACGAGCCATACTTCGCGCGACTGCTCGATGATCGCCTGCGCCGCCTTCACCTCGCGATAGTCGAAGTCGCGCAGCGTGCCGTCGGTCTCGATGCTCGAGATGCCGATCAGGCCGATGTCCACCCGGAACTGGCGGATGAAGTCCACCGCGGCCTCGCCGATGATGCCCCGGTCGCGCGGCCTCACCTGGCCGCCGCAGACGATGACCTCGCAGCGCGGATTGTCCGCGAGCGTCGCGGCGACGTTGAGATTGTTGGTCACGACGCGCAGGTCGTCGTGATGGCGCAGCGCCCGCGCGACCGCCTCGACGGTGGTGCCGATGTTCATGAAGAGCGAGCAGCCCGAGGGTATGCGGGCGGCGACCGCGCGCGCGATCCGGGCCTTGCCCTCCGGATTGAGCGCCTGGCGCTGCCGGTAGGCGATGTTCTCCACCGTCGATGCGGGCAGGCCGACGCCGCCATGGAACCGGGCCACCAACCCGGCTTCGGCCAGTGCCGTCACGTCGCGCCGGATGGTCTGAGCCGTGACCTCGAGCAGCTGCGCGAGCTCTTCCACCGACACCGAGCCGCGGCGCTTGACCGCCTCGAGGAGGCGCTGCTGGCGGGGGTTCACGACCATGTGCGAAGGATAAACGAAAGGAAACGAAAACAAATGACGCGACGCAATGTTGATCTTTGAGCGATATCGCGTTTGAATCGCGGCTCGGCTGGACGGCCGGAAGGCGCAGGGGGCAGAGGCGATGGCGGTTTCGACGGGTCAGGGCTCGGCGGTGCCGGGTGGCGGCACGGCCGCGGCACCCGGCGCGCGCCCTGGCGGCGAGCGGGGCACGCTCGCTTGCGACCTGCTGGTGGTGGGTGGCGGCATCAATGGCGCCGGGATCGCCCGCGACGCCGCCGGCCGCGGTCTCTCGGTGGTCATCTGCGAGAAGGACGACCTCGCCTCGCACACCTCCTCGGCCTCCACGAAGCTGATCCACGGGGGGTTGCGCTACCTGGAGCACTACGAGTTCGGCCTCGTGCGCAAGGCGCTGCTGGAGCGCGAGGTGCTGCTGCGCAATGCCCCGCACATCATGCGGCCACTGCGGTTCGTCCTGCCCCACGATCCGTCGATGCGTCCGGGCTGGATGATGCGGATGGGGCTCTTCCTGTACGACAACCTCGCGCGTCGCGAGCTGCTGCCCGGATCGGAAGGCATCCGGTTGCCGGCGCATCCGGCCGGCGCACCGCTCAAGAAGACGTTCACGCGTGCCTACGTCTACTCCGACGGCTGGGTGGACGATGCCCGGCTGGTGGTGCTGAACGCGGTGGGCGCCGCCGAGCGCGGCGCCACCGTCCTGCCGCGCACGCGCTGCGAGCGGGTGCGCGTCGAAGGCGCCGGCTGGGTCGCGTCGCTGCGCGACGAGCGCGGCGGTCCGCTCGAAGTCCGGGCCCGCGCGCTGGTCAATGCGACCGGCCAGTGGGCCGCGAGCTTCCTGCGTGACGCGACTTCGGGGACACCGGCCGCCTCGAGCCGCACGCTGCGCCTGGTGAAGGGCAGCCACATCGTCGTGCCGCGCATGTACCGGCACGACATGGCCTACATCCTGCAGAGCCCCGACCGGCGGATCGTCTTCGCGATCCCCTACGAGGACGATTTCACGCTCATCGGCACCACCGACGTCGAGCTGTCCGGCCCGCCCGACGAGGTCCGCATCTCGCTCGAGGAGACGGCCTACCTCTGTCGCCTGATCAACCGCTACTTCGAGAAGCCCATCGATGCCGCGGACGTGGTGTGGAGCTACGCGGGCGTGCGTCCCCTGCTCGACGACGAGGCGGGCGATCCGTCCGCCGTGACCCGGGACTACTCGCTCGAGCTGAGCACGCAGGGGCCGCCGCTGCTCACCGTCTGGGGCGGCAAGATCACCACCTACCGGAAGCTCGCGGAGGAGGCCGTGGACCGGCTGCATCCGCTGCTCGCGCCGCAGGTGGATGCGATGGGGCCGGCCTGGACCCTCGATGCTCCGCTGCCCGGTGGCGATTTCGATTCGCTGCTGCCGCGACGGCAGGGCGGTCTCGGCCTCGCCGAGCTGACCGCGCTCATCCGCCAGCGTCACCCCTGGCTGCCGCCCGCCGTCGCCGCCCGCTGGGCCCGCAGCTACGGCACCCGCTTCGAGACCATCGTGGGCGGCGCCGGGTCGCCCGACGGGCTTGGTGCGGAGGTCGCGACGGGGCTCTTCGAGGCGGAACTCGCCTACCTGCGCGACCGGGAGTGGGCGCGCGGCGCCGACGACGTCCTCTGGCGCCGCTCCAAGCTCGGCCTGCACCTGGACGAGGCCGGCCGGCAGGCCGTGGCGGCATGGCTCGGCGACGTGGGCCGGGCCCCGATGACGGCGACGGCGCCGGGCCCGCGAGAGGCGGGCGCGCCATGAGGCTGCAGCTGGAGGGCGTCGCCCTCAGGGTCGGGCCGCACATGCACGTCCACCCGATGGATCTCGCGGTGGCGCCGGCCGGTATCACGGTGCTGCTGGGCCCGACGCTCGCCGGCAAGACCACGCTGATGCGCCTGATGGCGGGGCTCGATCGACCGACGCAGGGCAGGGTGCTGGTCGACGGGCAGGACGTGACCGGGGTGCCGGTCCGTCGCCGCAACGTGGCGATGGTCTACCAGCAGTTCATCAACTATCCGTCGATGACGGTCTTCGACAACATCGCCTCGCCGCTCGCGCTGCGCGGCGAGGCTGGCACGCGCGACAAGGTGACGGCGCTCGCGGCGCGCCTGCACATCGACCACCTGCTCGACCGGCTGCCGGCGGAGCTCTCGGGCGGCCAGCAGCAGCGGGTCGCGCTCGCCCGCGCCCTCGCGAAGGGCGCGCCGCTGGTGCTGCTCGACGAGCCGCTGGTGAACCTGGACTACAAGCTGCGCGAGGAGCTGCGCGACGAGCTCACGGACCTCTTCGCGGGCGGCGAATCGGCGGTGGTCTATGCCACCACGGAGCCGGCCGAGGCCCTGCTCCTCGGCGGCCGCACCGCCGTGCTGGACCAGGGCCGGCTGCTGCAGGCGGGGCCCACCACGGATGTCTACCTGCGGCCGGCAAGCATCGCCGTGGCCCAGGCTTTCAGCGACCCGCCGATGAACTTCGTGCCCGGGCGCCTGTCGCACAACACCCTGCAGATCGAGCAGGGTCCCCGCGTGGCGCTGCATGCGCCGCTGCGCACCGACAGCCCCGAGGTGACGGTCGGCATCCGGGCCGGCAACCTCGCCGTCGCGGGCCAGGCCGGGGACCTGCGCTTCGACGCGCGGGTCGAGCTCGCCGAGATCGCGGGCTCGGCGAGCTACGTGCACGTCGTGACCCGGGTAGGGCCGCTGGTGGCCCAGCTCATCGGGGTGCATCGCTTCGAGCTCGGCCAGAACCTGAGCCTCTATGCGGACCCCGGCGCGCTCTACGTCTTCGATCACGCCGGGCGGCTGCTGCTCGCGCCGGAGGTCGTGGCGCTTCGCGACGCGCAGCGGCAGGGCGGCAACACGACGCTGGAAGCCCATGGCACGCATTGAGCTGAAGGGCCTCGCCCATTCGTATCGGCGGCGGCCTCGCCAGGACGCGGACTATGCCCTGAAGCCGCTCGATCTCGAGTGGAAGGACGGCGGCGCCTACGCCCTGCTCGGGCCGTCCGGCTGCGGCAAGACGACGCTCCTCAACATCATCTCCGGCCTGGTGCGGCCGTCGCGCGGGCAGGTGCTGTTCGACGGCCGCGACGTCACCGGTCTGTCTCCGCAGGCGCGCAACATCGCGCAGGTGTTCCAGTTCCCGGTGGTGTACGACACGATGACCGTCGCCGAGAACCTCGCCTTCCCGCTGAGGAACCGCGGCATGCCGGACGACGCGATCCGGCGCCGGGTCGGCACGGTCGCGGAGATGCTGGACCTCTCGGGCGCCCTGGACCGCCGGGCGAGCGGGCTCGGAGCCGATGCCAAGCAGAAGATCTCGCTCGGTCGCGGACTGGTGCGCGAGGACGTCGCCGCGATCCTGTTCGACGAGCCGCTCACGGTGATCGACCCGCAGCTCAAGTGGCAACTGCGGCGCAAGCTCAAGCAGATCCATCACGACCTTCGGCTCACGCTGATCTACGTGACGCACGACCAGGTGGAGGCGCTCACCTTCGCCGACCGCATCATGGTCATGTCGGACGGGCACATCGTGCAGGCCGGCACCGCCGAGGAGCTCTTCGAGGAACCGGCGCACCAGTTCGTCGGGCACTTCATCGGCTCGCCGGGCATGAACTTCCTGCCGGTATCGCTGAAGGACGGCGCCCCCTTCGTCGCCGGCGAGCCGCTCGAGGGCGAGGCCACCGGCCAGCTTGCCCGCTGGCTCGCCGCCCAGCAGGCGACGCGGCCCGAGGCGGCGCTCGTCCTCGGCATCCGGCCGGAGTACGTGCGGATCGCGGCCGAGGGCGATGCCGGCACGGTGGACTCGCGCATCGAACGCATCCAGGACCTCGGCCACTCCATGCTGGTCACCACCCGCGTCGGCGACGTCGTCGTCCGCCTGCGCGCGCCGGTGCAGACCGACCGGCAGGCGGCGCTCGCCACCGCGGGCACGGCCGCGGCGGGGCAGCCGCTGCGCATCTGCCTCATCAACCGGCACAGCCGGTTCTACCGCGACCAGGAGCTCATCACATGAAGCCGGTGAACCAGAGGGCCTGGCTGCTGGTGCTGCCCGTGATCGTCTGCGTCGCGTTCTCGGCGGTGCTGCCGCTGATGACCGTGGTCAATTACTCGGTGCAGGACATCCTCTCGCCCACCCAGCGCGTCTTCGTCGGCACCGAGTGGTTCAAGGCCGTGATGCGGGACAGCGAGCTGCACCAGGCGCTGCTGCGCCAGATCCTGTTCTCGCTCAGCGTGCTCGCCGTCGAGATCCCTCTGGGCATCGCGCTCGCGCTCGCCATGCCGGCTTCCGGCTGGCGCGCATCGCTCGTGCTGGTGATCGTCGCGCTGTCGCTGCTGATCCCGTGGAACGTCGTCGGCACCATCTGGCAGATCTACGGCCGCACCGACATCGGGCTGCTCGGCGTGGTGCTCTACAACCTGGGCCTCGACTACAACTACACCGGCAACCCGATCGATGCCTGGCTCACGGTGCTGGTCATGGACGTGTGGCACTGGACGCCGCTGGTGGCGCTGCTCTGCTATGCCGGCCTGCGCGCCATCCCGGACGCGTACTACCAGGCGGCGAGCATCGACGGGGCCGGCAAGCTCGCCGTCTTCCGGCACGTGCAGCTGCCGAAGCTGCGCGGCGTGCTGATGATCGCCGTGCTGCTGCGGTTCATGGACAGCTTCATGATCTACACCGAGCCGTTCGTCCTCACCGGCGGCGGACCCGGCAACGCCACCACGTTCCTGTCCCAGTACCTGACGCAGAAGGCGGTCGGCCAGTTCGACCTCGGGCCGGCGGCGGCATTCTCGCTGGTCTACTTCCTGATCATCCTGCTGTTCTGCTTCATCCTCTACAACTGGATGCAGCGGGTGGGCACGGCCGACCGCCAGCCCGGCGCCGGCGGCGAGTGAGGAGGATGCCCATGCGCAAGCGCACGCTCTTCCTGCTCGTCTACCTGGTATTCGCCATCCTGCCGATCTACTGGATGGTGAACATGTCGCTCAAGACGAATACCGAGATCGTCTCGACCTTCACCTTCTGGCCGCGGGACCTCACCTGGGACAACTACAAGGTGATCTTCACGGACCGGTCCTGGTACAGCGGCTACATCAACTCCCTGATCTACGTGGCGATCAACACCGTGCTGTCGGTGGCGGTGGCGCTTCCGGCGGCGTATGCCTTCTCGCGCTACACCTTCATCGGCGACAAGCACGTGTTCTTCTGGCTGCTCACCAACCGGATGACGCCGCCGGCGATCTTCCTGCTGCCGTTCTTCCAGCTCTACACGACCCTGGGGCTGATGGACACCCACCTCGCGGTCGCGCTCGCGCACCTGGTCTTCAACGTCCCGCTCGCGGTGTGGATCCTGGAGGGCTTCATGTCGGGGGTGCCGCGCGAGATCGACGAGACCGCCTACATCGACGGCTACTCGTTCCCGCGGTTCTTCGTGCGGATCTTCATGCCGCTCATCAAGGCCGGGATCGGTGTCACCGCCTTCTTCTGCTTCATGTTCAGCTGGGTGGAGCTGCTGCTCGCGCGCACGCTCACCTCCGTGAACGCCAAGCCGATCGTCGCGACCATGACGCGCACCGTGTCGGCCTCCGGCATGGACTGGGGCGTGCTCGCGGCCGCGGGCGTGCTCACCATCGTGCCGGGTGCGGTGGTGATCTGGTTCGTGCGCCACTACATCGCGAAGGGCTTCGCCATGGGGAGGGTCT
>JAEWGX010000110.1 GCA_023388075.1 Pseudomonadota bacterium | reverse complement strand
GCCGGGCCGCCGTCGTCGGCGCGGGGCACGGTCCGCCCCGGCCCCGCGTCGCCCGCCGGCGGGCTGCGCCGGGTGGTCGCGACGGCTGCGCTTTCGCTGTCGGAGATGGCCTTCATCGGTTCTTCAGGGTTCGAACTTGTAGCCCACGCCGTAGACCGAGTGGATCAGGTCCCGGTCGCTCACCACCTGCGCCAGCTTCCGGCGCAGGTTCTTCACGTGCGTATCGACGGTACGGTCGCTGACGACCCGGTGATCGGCATAGAGGCGATCGAGCAACGCGTCGCGCCGCAGGACCCGTCCGGGCGCGGCGGCAAGCGTGGCGAGCAGGCGGAACTCCACGGGCGTGAGGTCGAGCGGCTTGTCCTCCAGCCGCACCTGGTGGCGCCCTTCGTCGATCACCAGCCGGACCGGGCGCGCGTCCTCGCCCGCCCAGTCCACCACCACGCGATCGTCCTCGGCCTCGCCGTCGGCGCCGGAGCGTGGCGCCCCGCGCGTGCGCCGCAGGATCGCGCGCACCCGCGCCACCAGCTCGCGCGGGCTGAACGGCTTGCAGACATAGTCGTCGGCGCCCAGCTCCAACCCGAGCAGCCGGTCGATCTCCTCCACCCGAGCCGTCATCATGACGATCGGCACGTCGCTGAAGGTCCTCAGCTCGCGGCAGATGTCGATGCCGTCCCGCCCCGGCAGCATCAGGTCGAGCAGGATCAGGTCTGGCGGCGACTCGCGCACGGCCGGAACCACGTCGCGACCGTCGACCAGGCGCCGCGCCGCGTAGCCGGACGCCTCCAGGTAGCGGACGACCAGCTCGGCCAGCTTGGGCTCGTCTTCCACGACGAGCACGGTGACGCCGTTGGCGGGGACCGGGGTGTTCGTAGTCATAGGCTCCCCAGTATTCCCGTTTTCGCCGGCACTGTGGTTGCCGCCGCGGGAAGGCTCAGGGTCATGGCGAGACCGCCCAGCGGCGAGCGCGAGGCGGCAAGCGTGCCGGCATGCGCCTCGACGATGCTGCGGCAGATGGCGAGCCCGAGCCCGGAGCCGCCGGTCGCCCGGTTGCGCGAGCCTTCCATGCGATAGAAGCGATCGAAGAGCGGCTCGAGCATCTCGTCCGGGACGCCGGGGCCGGAGTCCTCCACCACGACCCGCGCGAAGGCGCCGTCCGGGCGGGCGGTTGCCCGCACCCGGGCGCCCTCGCCGGCGTAGCGCAGGGCGTTCTCCAGGAGGTTGCCGAACACCTGGGCGAGCCGGTCCGGATCGCCGGTCACCACGAGCGGTGCCGGCGGCAGGCGCATCTCGACCGCGATGCCGTGGCCGGCGAGGCGCTCGCGCCAGCCATCGACGCTGCGCGCGAGCTGTGCGGCGACGTCGAACTCCACCCGGTCGTAGGAGAGGGCACCCACCTCGGCGATCGCCAGCTGGTGGATGTCCTCCACCAGCTTCGACAACGCGGCCACCTCGGCCTGCAGGGACCGCACCGAATCGCGGTCGAGCGGCTGCAGGCCGTCCTCCATCGCCTCCAGCTCCCCGCGCATGATGGCGAGCGGGGTGCGCAGCTCGTGGGAGACGTCCGCCATGAAGGCGCGCCGCAGGTTCTCGTTGCGCTCGAGCGTGGTCGCGAGCCGGTTGAAATCGACGGCGAGCCGGCCGAGCTCGTCGGAGGACTCCACCGGCACGCGGGTATCGAAGCGGCCCGCGGCAAGCAGGTGCGTCGCGGCCGCCAGGCGGCGCGCCGGCGCGAGGAAGATCCGCCCGAGGGCCCATGCCACGATGCCGGCGAGCAGCACGGCGAGCGCCGCGATGTACCAGGCGGCCGCATTCTGCTTCTGCTGGAAGCTCAGGTCGGCGGCGTTGGTGAGCTCGCGATACGGCGGGCTCGCGACCCACCCGACGGTGCGCCCCCCCACCTGCACCGCGCCGTAGCGGGCGTCCGGCGACGGCGTCGGGTCGCCCGCGATCACCTGCCGACCGGCATCGAGCAGCGTGGTGCGCGACGTCCGCGTCACGCCGCCGGTCCCGGCCGAGGTCGAGCCGGAGGCGGCCGCGCCCGGCGCCGCAGGAGCACCGGCCGGCGCTGCGGCCGCGGGGTCGGCGCCCGGAGGAACGTTGGCGTTGGCGGCGTCGTTCGCCGCCGGCGCCGCGCCCGACTGTCCCGCGTCGCGCGCCTGGCGAAAGCTCCGGTCGCTCGCGCGCACGATCCGTCGCCATTCGTCCTCTTCGCCGCGCAGGAAGGTCCAGTCGCCATGGTCCTCGTACACCTCGGCGAGCGTCGCGGTGAGCACCGCGAGCCGCTGCGTCTCCAGGTCGTTGAGATAGCCGAGGAAGCCGCGCTGGAAGCTGATACGGCTCGCCACCCCCATGGCGGTGGCCATGACGATGCCCGCGCCGAGCAGCGCGCAGAACAACTTGAAGGCGATGCCGATCTTCATTTGCCGGGAGCTCCGGTAGGCATTGGACCTCACTGCGCGGTCCCGACTCAAGGCGCAGCCGTGCGCGCCTGCGGAATACCGCGAAAACTCCGCCGGCTCTTCACATTTGCCTGCCGGCCGGCCCGGCTGGCGGCAGCCGACGGCCGATCCGCGGCGCCTCGGTAGAATGCCGCGAGCCCTCGCAAGGGCACTGGGGATCGAATGGGACGGGAATCATCGGAGCTGCGGCACGAGCTCGGCAGGCTGCAGGAGATCGCGGCGATCCTGATCCGCCACGGCTTCGGCGACATGGTGCGGCGCATGGGGCTGGCGGGCCTGCTCGAGGAAGCCGGCCGCGTGCTGCACTGGGAGTCGCCCCAGGAGCTCGCCCGGCTCGAGCCGCCGGCACGGGTGCGGCGCGCCCTGGAGGAGCTTGGCCCGGCATTCGTCAAGCTCGGCCAGGTGCTGGCCACGCGCGTCGACCTCTTCGAGCCGGCCTGGATCGCGGAGTTCAGCAAGCTGCAGGATGCATCGCCCACGGTGCCGTTCGAGCAGCTGCGTGCGCAGCTCACCGAAGACCTCGGCGCGGATCCGCAGGCGGTCTTTGCGGACCTGCAGACCGAGCCGCTCGCCTCCGGCTCTCTCGCGCAGGTCTATGCCGCCCGGCTGCCCGGCGACGGCACGCCGGTGGTGCTGAAGGTGCGCCGGCCCGGCATCGTGCCGATCGTCGAGGCCGACCTGCGCCTGCTCGCGCGGCTCGCTGACCTGGTGCAGTCACGGCTCCCGGAGCTGCGCCGCTACCAGCTGGTCGAGGTGGTGCGCCAGTTCCGCCAGTCGATGCGCCGCGAGCTCGATTTCGCGGCCGAGTGCCGCAACGCGGAGCGCGTGGCCGGCAACTTCGCCGGACGCGACGGGATCGTGGTGCCTCGGGTGCACTGGCAGTGGAGCGGCGAGCGCCTCAACGTGCAGGATCGCATCACCGGCATCGCCGGGCGCAACCTCGCGGCGCTCGATGCGGCCGGGCTCGATCGCCATGCGCTCGCGCGGCGCGGCGCTGACGCCGTCCTCAAGATGATGCTGGAGGACGGCTTCTTCCATGCCGATCCGCATCCGGGCAACGTCTTCTACCTGCCGGGGAATCGCCTCGCGCTGATCGATTTCGGCATGATGGGGCGGCTCTCGGAG
The DNA here is from genome assembly GCA_023388075.1 of Pseudomonadota bacterium. Classification (GTDB taxonomy): domain Bacteria; phylum Pseudomonadota; class Gammaproteobacteria; order Burkholderiales; family Burkholderiaceae_E; genus Lautropia. The sequence goes on along the minus strand of JAEWGX010000110.1, from coordinate 3,070 downwards.
CAGCGCCGCTTCCAGGTGGCGATGCTGCTCAAGGGAATGGCCGAGCAGGATGCCGACGCGGTGACCGAGGTGCTGCTCGACTGGGGCGGCAGCGATTCGGAGACGGTTCCGGCGCGGCTCCAGGATCGGGTGGAGGAGTTCATCGACCGCTTCCATGGCGTGCCGCTGGGCGAGCTCGATTTCGGCGCGATGCTCGGCGGCGCGATGGCGATCCTGCGCGAGCAACGGCTCTCGCTGCCGCCGGATCTCGCGCTGCTGATCAAGGCGTTCATCACCCTGGAGGGACTGGGCCGCAGCCTCGACCCCGACTTCGACATGGCGAGCGCCGCCTCGCCGTACCTGCAGCGGGTGGTCTCGGCGCACTACGCGCCCGAACGCCTGGCGAGACGAGGCACGCGCGAGGCGAGCAGGCTGCTTCACCTGCTGGGCGGGCTGCCGCGCGACCTGGAGCGGCTCGCGCGGCTCGCCCGTCGCGGGCGGCTGAAGGTCGACGTCGACGTGGTGCCGCTCGAGCGCTTCGGCGAGAAGGTGGACCGTGCCGCGAGCCGCCTCACCGTCGGCATCGTGGTGGCGGCACTGATCATCGGCTCGTCCATCGTGATGACGCGCGAAGGCGAGTACCTGAGCGGCTGGCCTTCGCTCGGCCTGCTCGCGTTCATCGGCGCGGTGGTGGGCGGTGTCTGGCTGCTCGGCTCGATCTGGCGCAGCGGCCGCGACCGCAGGCGCGACGAGGGCGGCTGAGCACGGGCGGGGCCTGCCGCCACCGGCGTCGCGCCGGGCACGAGCGCCGCGGCAAACGCGCCTAGCCGAGCATCCCCTGGTGCCGGATGAAGTCGACGATGCGTTCGAGCCCCTCGCCGGTCTTCAGGTTGCTGAAGACGAACGGCCGGTCGCCCCGCATGCGGCGCGCATCGCGCTCCATCACCTCCAGGGATGCGCCGACGTGAGGCGCGAGATCGATCTTGTTGATCACCAGCAGGTCGCTGCGGGTGATGCCGGGGCCGCCCTTGCGGGGGATCTTGTCGCCGGCGGACACGTCGATCACGTAGAGCGTCAGGTCCGACAGCTCGGGCGAGAAGGTCGCGGCCAGGTTGTCGCCGCCGGACTCTATGAACACGAGCTCGAGCGCGGGGAAGGCGCGCTGCAGCCGATCGACCGCCTCGAGGTTGATGGAGGCATCCTCGCGGATCGCCGTATGCGGGCAGCCGCCCGTCTCGACGCCGAGGATCCGCTCGGGCGGCAGCGCGTCGTTGCGGACCAGGAACTCGGCATCCTCGCGCGTGTAGATGTCGTTGGTGACCGCCGCCACCTCGTGGCCGTCCCGCAGGCGCTTGCAGAGCGCGAGCGTGAGCGCCGTCTTTCCCGAGCCCACCGGCCCGCCGATGCCCACGCGCAGCGGCCCGTGTGCCGACCTTGCCGCGGGGCGCGGCGACACCGGCTGCTTTTCGACGTGGCGGTTGCCGGCGGCGGTGGACAGGTCCATTGCATTGCTCCTGAAGCACTAGGATCGAAAGAGACGTGAGTACTGGGTCTCGTGCCGCATCGAGGCGATCGCCAGGCCCGGGGCGGCATTGGACCAGGACGACTGCGGCAGCGCCAGCGCGGCGTCGACCGAGGCGGCGAGCACCGGCCCCAGCCGCAGCAGCAGCCGCTGCGCGCCGGCCTGGCCAAGCGGCATCGCCTTGAGCAGCACCGCCGCCTGGTTCTCGGCGAAGCTCCACAGGAAGGCGGTCACCGCGTCGCGCGCCGGCAGACCCACGCTCGCGCACGCGAGCCCCCACCCCACCGGCGCGGCGAGCGGCCGGCCGATGTCCGCGGCGAGGCCGGCGATGGCCGCCGCGCGCCCTGGCTCGTCATCCGATACGGTGGCGTCGTCGGCTCGTTCCTGCGCGTCGACGACCTCGCCGCCCTGCGGGCCCGCGACCTCCGCGATCCAGCGCCCCAGCGAGTAGCCGGCCTGTTCGCATTCCAGCCGCAGCTCCGCCGTCTCGCGGGCGGCGAGCGCCAGCCGGTTGAGCTCGGCGAGGCGCGCCCGGTCGCCATCGATACCCGCATGGACGGCGGCCGCCAGCAGCGGCGCATCGAAGCGGGCGAGCACAAGCGAAACGGCATCGGCGATCCAGGCGAATGCGCTCTCGGCATCCCGGACCCGCCCCGTGTCGATCGCGGTCTCGAGGCCGCTGGAATAGCTGTAGCCGCCGATCGGCAGCGCCGGCGACGCGAGCTGGAGCAGCCGGATCATCCGCGACATTGCGTGCCGTCCTGCAGCGCCGGGGCCGGCCGTTCAGGCGCCAGGCTTCGCCTCGGCCATCACGTGGATGCGGCCGCCATGGCCTTCGTCGTCGTGATGGTGGTGCACGTGGCCGTGGCCGTACGCGCCGGTCTCGGGCTGGAAGCGTTCGGCCACCTGCGCCACCCTGCCGCCGAGGCCGAGCACCATCGCCTCCAGGACATGGTCGGGCAGGATGCGCAGCCAGCCGGCACCGACCTGGACCGGGACGTGGCGGTTTCCGATGTGGTAGGCGATGCGCGCGAGGCCCGCCGCATCCGGCGCGCTCACTTCGAGCAGGCGTTCCTGCGCGGCCTCGACCGCGACCACCCGGCCGTCCTCGAGCTCGAGCCGGCAGCCGTGGGCGAGCAGCGTGCCCACCGGCAGGTCGATGCCGACCTCCCGCCCGGATAGCGTGCAGGCGCGCAGCCGCGAGCGCTCGCGCGCATCGAACGGCAGCTCGAGCACGTCGTCGACGACGGCGTCGTCGGGCGCGAAACCGATGGTTCTGGTGATCATCTCGATGCCGGATTCGTGCCGGGCCGCCGTGGAGCGGCAATACTAGCAACTCGGCAACGACGAAGGAAGCACGCGGCGCCCCGCCATGCAGACATCGCGCGAGCAGCTTGCACTGAAGTCATCCATCGCAGCCACGGTCGCCATCGGACTGCTCGGCATCGCGGGCGGGTTGCTCACCGGTTCGGCCGCCATCATTTTCGACGGCATCTACAGCTTCGTCGACGTCATCCTCACCCTGGGCTCGCTCGGCGTGGCCCGGCTCCTGGAGCGGGAACGCAGCGC
>JAEWGX010000017.1 GCA_023388075.1 Pseudomonadota bacterium | reverse complement strand
GCCTGCCAATGTCCGCATCCTCCTCCGCCGCGCCCGGCGCGGCTGCCGCCGAGGCCCGAATCCATCTTGCCGCGGCCCATCGACTCGCCGTCTTCCACGAGCTCGACGAGGGCATCGACAACCATTTCACGATGACGGTGCCCGGCAGCGAAGGCCGCTACCTGGTGCTGCCGTTCGGGCTGCACTGGTCGGAGGCGAGCGCGAGCAACCTGATCGAGTTCGACGAAAGCGGGGCGACGCTGGCGGGAGAGGGGGTGGTGGAGCTCTCGGCGCAGTGCATCCATGCGCCGCTGCACCGGCTGACCGGCGCGCGCGTCGTGCTGCATACCCACCAGACCTGGGCTCAGGCGCTCAACCTGCTGGAGGACAACCGCTTGCTGCCGGCAAGCCAGACCGCCGCGTACTACGCCGGCCACATCGCCTACGACGACCACTACGGCGGCACCGCCGACGTGCTCGACGAAGGCGAACGGCTGGCCGAGCTGCTCGGGGCGAAGCACGTCCTGTTCATGAAGAACCACGGCGTGCTCACGGTGGGCGACACGGTCGCGCAGGCGTACCGCCGCCTCTACAAGCTCGAGCGCGTCTGCCGGGCGCAGGTGCTGGCGATGAGCACCGGCAGGCCCCTGCACCTCCTCTCGGACGACGTGATCGCGCGGGTGCAGGAGCCCCATCCCGACGACCGCCATTCGCGCGCGGAGCGCGAGCGCCTCTTCTTCGAGGCGATGATGCGCATCCTGGACCGCGTCATGCCCGGCTATCGCGACTGACGGCACGCCTTTCTTCGCGCAAGCGCGCCGTGGTGGGTGTCATCGAGCTGCTGGGGCGGCAGGCGCGCTGGGCGCTGCCCGCCGGCGTCTTCATCGGCATCGCGTTGCCGGGTCTCGCCGCGCTCATGCGCCCGCTGCTCACCGCCGCGGTGATCGGCACCCTGCTCGGCGCGCTGCTGCGGCTCGACTGGGACCGCTTCGCGGTGCTGGGGCGGCGCCCGGCGCTTTCGTCGCTGCTCGTCGGCTGGCTGCTGATCGCCTCGCCGCTGCTCGCGTGGCAGCTGACCGCGCTCCTGGGGCTGGGCGCCGAGCTGCGGCTCGCGGTGGTGCTGCAGGCGGCGGCGCCACCGATCGGGTCGGCCGCGGTGTTCGCGCTGATCCTGGGGCTCGACGGTGCGCTCGCCGCGTTCTGCACGGTGATCGCCACCCTGCTCCTGCCGCTCACGCTGACGCCGCTGATGGCCCTGCTCCTGCCGGAGGCCGGCGTGCGGGTCGACCTGGTGCCGTTCTTCCTGCGGGTGTCGCTGCTGGTCGGCACGCCCTTCGTGCTGGCGTGGATCGTGCGGCGCGCGGTCGGGGCGGCGCGCCTTGCCAGGGCCGACGCGCTCCTCGGCGGCCTCAACGTGCTGCTGCTGGTGATCTTCGCGATCGCCGTGATGGACGGCGTCACGGCACGGCTGCTCGCGGACCCTGGGACGATCGCGACCCTGCTGGCCGCCGCCACGATCGCCGCGCTGCTGCTGCATTGGGCGGGCTACCTGCTCTTCCGGCGCGCGGGCCTGGTCACGTCCTATACCGCGTCGGTCCTGAGCGGCAACCGCAACGTCGGCCTGATGCTGGTCGTGACCGCCGGCACGGCGGGCAGCCTCTTTCCGCTCTACATCGGGATCGCGCAGATCCCGATGTACTTCGCGCCGTTGTTGCTGACGCCCTTCCTGCGGCGAAGCCGGACGCGACACTCGCCGCGGTAGCGCTCGCACGCTGCGCCGCCGGAGCCGGCGTCGCGAGCGCGCCTACTCGGGTCGAGGAGCCGCCGCCACCAGCTCCTCGAGCGGCCAGCGCGGCTTCACGTCGAAGCTGGTCGCGGGCACGGTGACCTTCTCGAGCCCGGCCTCGATCCGCATCGCCGCGGCGAACGCGATCATCGCGCCGTTGTCGCCACAGAGAGCGAGCTCGGGAAAATAAGCCCGCACGCGCTTGCCCGGCACCGCGGCGAGCTTGCGGCGCAGGACCGAGTTGGCGCTCACGCCGCCGCAGACCACCAGCCGTTCCAGCCCGGTATCGTCGAGGGCGCGCAGTGCCTTGCCGGCCAGCACGTCGGTGATCGCGTCTTCGGCCTCGTGGGCGATCGCCGCGCGGTCGTCGGTGGCGATGCCCCGCTTCACGTGGGTGAGCACCGCGGTCTTGAGGCCGCTGAAGCTGAAGTCGAGGTCGTCGGAGCGCAGCTTGGGCCGCGGCAGCGGAAAGCGGCGCGCGGCAACCTGCTCGGAGGAGGCGGTGGCGGCAAGCGCCGACAGGGCCGGCCCGCCGGGATAGCCCAGCCCCAGCAGCTTCGCGCTCTTGTCGAACGCCTCGCCCGCCGCATCGTCGACCGTGTCGCCAAGCAGTACGTAGCGGCCAACGCCGTCGACCCGCAGGAGCTGCGTGTGGCCGCCGGAGACAAGCAGCGCGACGAAAGGGAAGGCCGGCGGGTCCGCCGAGAGCAGGGGGGAGAGCAGGTGTCCTTCCAGGTGGTGCACGCCGATCACCGGCTTGCGCAGCCCGTAGCCGAGCGCGGTGGCGACCGCCGCGCCGACCAGCAGCGCGCCGGCAAGGCCAGGGCCGCGGGTATAGCCGATCGCATCGACCTGCGGCAGCGTGACGCCAGCCTCCTCCAGCACCAGGCGGATGAGCGGCGTGAGCCGCTGGACATGATCGCGGGAGGCCAGCTCCGGGACCACGCCGCCGTAGCGCTCGTGCATGGCGGCCTGCGAATGGAGCATCTGCGCGCGCAGGCCGAGCCGCGTGTCGTAGAGCGCCACGCCGGTCTCGTCGCAGGAGGTCTCGATGCCGAGGACGACGCGGCCCGCGCCCCCTGGGGCCTCGGCCCGGTCCCCCTTGGAAAGGGGGGCGCCGGCAGCGGCCGGGCGAAGCCCGCTCCGCGTCGGCTGGGTATGTGACGGTGAGTCCATGCAACTGGCGCCGCTAGGGCAGGAGGCGACCCGTGGGATCGGCAGGCGACAAGCCGGCCAGTCTATCATCGCGCCGGTGGAGCGCTTCGACGTGGTCGTCATCGGCGCCGGCGCCGCCGGCCTGTTCTGCGCGGGCATCGCAGGGCAGCGCGGGTTGCGGGTGCTCGTGCTGGATCACGCGCGGCGTCTCGGCGAGAAGATCCGCATCTCCGGCGGCGGGCGCTGCAACTTCACCAACATGAACGGCGCCGATCCGACGCGCTACCTCTCGCAGGCGCCGCGCTTCGCGCGCCACGCGCTGCGCGCCTACCCGCCGTCGCGGTTCCTCGCGCTCGTGCGCCGCCATCGCATCGCGTTTCACGAGAAGCACCTCGGCCAGCTCTTCTGCGACGACAGCAGCCAGCGGATCATCGACCTGCTGAACGCGGAGTGCGCCGCCGGCGCCGTCGCGGTCCGGCATCCGGTGCGCGTCGGCACGATCGACCGCACCGACGTGGCAACGCATCGCTTCGTCATCCACGGCGACCACGGCAGCGTCGCCGCGGCCAACCTGGTGCTGGCCACCGGCGGCCTGTCGGTGCCTGCCATCGGCGCGAGCGACTTCGGCTGGCGGCTCGCCGCCGCCTGGGGGATCGCGACCGAGCCGGCGCGTCCGGGTCTCGTGCCGCTCAATTTCGAGGCCGCAGCCTGGCGTCCGTTCGCGCAGCTGGCTGGGGTCTCCCTGCCGGTCGCCATCGCGACCGCGCCGTCGGCGAGGCGGGCCGACCGTCCCGTCTCCTTTCGCGAAGACCTGCTCTTCACGCATCGCGGCCTCTCGGGGCCGGCGATCCTGCAGGTTTCCAGCTACTGGCGGCCGGGGGAGCGGCTGCGGATCGACCTGGTGCCGGGGATCGACATGGCGCAGCGGCTGATGGACATCCGCGAAGGCCGGCAGTCGGCCGCCGGCGACGGCCCGCGCCGGCAGCTCGCCACCGTGCTCGGCGAGATGCTGCCGCGGCGGCTCGCCCAGGCCTGGCTCGCGGCCGGCGGCCCGCGCGGCGCCGCCGCGTTGTCCGGACACGAACGCCTGGCCGAAACCGGCAACGCCGCGCTGCGCGCGCTCGGCGACGGACTCAACCGCTGGGAGGTGGAGCCGGCCGGTTCCGAGGGATACCGCAAGGCCGAGGTCACGGTCGGCGGGATCGCCGCGAGCGAGCTGGATGCCCGAACGCTGCAGTCGCACCGCGTGCCGGGACTCTACTGCATCGGCGAGGCGGTCGACGTCACGGGCTGGCTCGGCGGCTACAACTTCCAGTGGGCATGGTCCTCGGCGTACGCTGCCGCGATGGCGCTCTGAGGCGCCGCGGCGGACCTTGGGGCCGCGCCGCCACCGTCGGGAACGAAACCTGCGCCTGCGAGGGCAACCGAGGTGACCATCGAATCCCCGCCGCCCCGAACGGGCATCGTGATCGCCGACGACGGACTGGCGCTGCAGGTGTCGGACTGGCGCCTGCCAGCCGGGGCCGCGCGGCGTGGCTGCCTGCTGATCGTGCACGGCCTGGGGGAGCACATCGGGCGCTATGCGCATGTCGCCAGGTCCGTGGTCGCCGCCGGCTTCGAGGTCCGCGGCTACGACCAGCGCGGCTTCGGCGCCTCGCCGGGGCCGCGCGGCGTGATACCGCATGAGGATGCGTTGCTCGACGATGCCCGGCGCGTCTTCGAGGCCTGGCACCACGAATGCGGCGAGCTCCCGGTGCTGCTCGGCCACAGCATGGGCGGCGCGGTCGCGGCGCGCGCCTGTACCGGCGGCTGGATCTCACCGCGCGCCCTCGCGCTCTCCTCGCCGGCGATCGCCGGCCGTCTCTCCGCCGCGCAGCGCCTCGCCCTGCGCGTCGGCCGCTGGCTGGTCCCGGACCGGCCGTTGCCGTCGCTGCTCGATCCGCGGGCGGTCTCCCGGGATCCCGCGGTGGTGGCGGCCTACCGCAGCGATCCTCGCAATCACGCCCTCGCTTCGCCCAGGCTGGCCGACTTCATCCTGCGCGCCGGACAGCAGGCGCTTGCCGACGCGTCCTCGATGCGGGTGCCGACGCTCGTCATGATCGGCACGGCGGACCGGCTGGTCGACGTCGCCGCGGCCCGTGCCTTCCACGACGCAGTGCCGCCGTCGCTGCGCACCCTGCGGGTGTACGAAGGCTTCTACCACGAGCTCTTCAACGAGCCGGCCGATGATCGGGCGCGCGTGCTGGCCGACCTGCAGGCCTGGCTGAGCGGCCTGCCCGACTTGCCGACGGTTCCCGCCGACGCGACGCCGCCGGCGATTCCCGCGGACGCGACGCCGGCGACTCCCGGCGCGTCGATGCGCCTGGGCGACGGATGATGCCGGCGCGCTCCCGGTCCCGCGCGACGGCGCCGGCCGCCGGGGGTCACGGCGCCGCTCCGGTGCCCGCCGTCGCGATCGACCGATGGTTCGCCGCGCGGGGCTGGCAGCCCTTCGATTTCCAGCGGCGTGTCTGGGCCGCGATCGCGGGCGGCGAAGACGGCCTGCTGCACGCGACCACCGGTGCCGGGAAGACCTACGCGGTGTGGTTCGGCGCGCTGCAGCTCGAGACCGCACGCTTGCCCGGAACCGGTCGACCGCCGCCGTTGACCGTCCTCTGGATCTCGCCGATGCGGGCGCTGAGCGCCGACACCGCGCGGGCGCTCGCGGCACCGTTGCCCGACCTCGGCGCCGATTGGACCATCGGCGTACGCACCGGCGACACCGGCAGCGCGGAACGCGCGGCGCAGTCGCTGCGCCTGCCGACCGCGCTGGTGACCACGCCGGAGAGCCTGTCGCTGATGCTGTCGCGTCCGGACGCCCGCGCCACGCTCGCCACGGTGCGCCTCGTGGTGGTCGACGAATGGCACGAGCTGCTCGGCAGCAAGCGCGGCGTCCAGGTGCAGCTCGCGCTCGCGCGCCTGCGGCGCTGGTGTCCGGGGCTGCGTACCTGGGGACTGTCGGCGACGCTCGGCAACCTGGACGAAGCGCTGGCGGCGCTGCTGCCCGCCTGCGTGGGCAGCGGCACGATTGTCGAAGGGCGTATCGACAAGCCGATCGCGGTCGACACGCTGCTGCCGGAGAACGTGGCGCGCTTTCCCTGGGCCGGCCATCTGGGCATGAAGATGCTGCCGGCGGTGGTGGCCGAGCTCGAGCGAACGACCTCCGCGCTCGTGTTCACCAACACCCGGTCCCAGGCGGAGCTCTGGTACCAGGCGCTGCTCGAGGCGCGGCCGGAGTGGGCCGGAGTCATCGCCCTGCATCACGGCTCGCTCGACCGGGCCACGCGCGACTGGGTGGAGCGCGCGATGAAGGATGGCAGGCTTCGCGCGGTGGTGTGCACCTCGAGCCTCGACCTCGGCGTCGATTTCCTCCCGGTCGAGCGGGTGCTGCAGATCGGCTCGGCCAAGGGCGTGGCGCGATTGCTCCAGCGTGCCGGGCGTTCCGGCCACGCGCCGGGCCGGACGTCGCGCGTCACGCTGGTGCCGACCCACAGCCTCGAGCTCCTGGAAGCCGCCGCGGCGCGGCGGGCCGTGCTCGCGCGCCGCATCGAGGCCCGGCGCTCGCCCGCTCGCCCGCTCGACGTCCTGGTGCAGCACCTCGTGACCGTCGCGCTGGGAGGCGGATTCGTCCCGGACGACCTGCTTGCGGAGGTGCGCGGTGCCCACGCGTACCGCGACCTCGCTCCCGCCCACTGGCAGTGGTGCCTCGACTTCGTGCGCCGGGGCGGCCCTTCGCTGACCGCGTATCCGGAGTATCGGCGCGTGGCACCGGACGAGGCCGGGGTGTGGCGGGTGCCCGATGCCCGGCTCGCGCGCCGCCATCGCATGAGCATCGGCACCATCGTGAGCGACGCCAGCATGACCGTGCGCTACTGGGGCAAGGGCGCTGCCGCCACGGTCCTCGGCACGGTGGAGGAGAGCTTCATCGCGCGGCTTTCACGCGGCGACTGCTTCCTCTTCGGAGGCAGGCTGCTCGAGCTGGTCCGCGTGCACGAGATGACGGCCTACGTGCGCCGGGCCGCGGCCGGGCGCGCCGCGGTACCGCGCTGGAACGGCGGCAAGATGCCGTTGTCGAGCGAGCTCGCGGACGCGATGCGGCTCGAGCTCGACGATGCCGAGTCGGGATGCTTGGAGTCGCCGGAGATGCAGCGCCTGCAGCCGCTGCTCGCGCTGCAGGCGCGCTGGTCGGCGCTGCCCGTCGCCGGCCGGCTGCTGGCCGAGACGCTGCGCTCGCGCGAGGGGCATCACCTGTTCCTCTACCCCTTCGCCGGTCGCCAGGTCCACCTCGGGATCGCGAGCCTGCTCGCCTGGCGCGTCGGCCGTGGGTCGGCCGCCACCTTCTCGATGGCGGTCAACGACTACGGCCTGGAGCTGCTTTCGCCGCAGCCGGTGGACTGGGGTGCCCTGCTCGCCGATGCGCCCGGCGCGGCAAGGCTCTTCGGCGCGGACGACCTGCTCGGCGACCTGGTGGCAAGCCTGAACGCCGCCGAGCTGGCGCAGCGGCGCTTTCGCGAGATCGCCCGCGTTTCCGGGCTGGTGTTCCAGGGCTTCCCCGGCGCCGGCAAGAGCGCGCGGCAGCTCCAGGCGTCCTCCGGGCTCTTCTACCAGGTCTTTCGCCAGCACGATCCGCAGAACCTGCTGCTCGGGCAAGCGGAGGAAGAGGTGCTTCGCCAGGAGCTGGAGGTGGATCGCCTCGCCGCGGCGCTGGCGCGGCTTCGCGCCGACTCCCTGGTGGTGCGCTTCCTCGCGCGACCGTCGCCGTTTGCCTTTCCGCTCCTGATCGAGCGGCTCCGGGAGAAGCTGTCCACCGAGAAGCTGCGCGACCGGATCGAGCGGATGCTGCGCGACCTGGAGCGCGCCGCGGACGCGCCGCCGCCGGTTCGGCGCCGCCGCCGGGGCGGGGACGTCCCGGCGGTTGCTACCTCGGCCGCGGCCGCGAAGTGACGGCAGCGGATCCGCTCGACGGCGCCGCGGCGATCGACTGCGCGGGCGAGCGACTGTACCTGCTGCCCGAGCGGGCCGTCTGGTGGCCGTCTGCCGGCGTGCTGCTGGTTGCCGACGTGCACCTGGGCAAGGCTGCCGCTTTCCGCCGGCTCGGCCAACCGGTGCCGACGGGGACCACCGCGGCCAATCTGCGGCGGATCGAGGGGCTGTCGGATCGGCTCGCCGTCTCCCGGCTCGTGGTGCTGGGCGACTTCCTGCACGCGCGCGAGGGCCTGCGGCTGTCGCTGATCGAGGCGATCGTCGCCTGGCGCGCGCGCCAGCCCGGCCTGCGCTGCACCGTGGTGGAAGGCAACCACGATCGCCGGGCCGGCGCGCTTCCGGCCGGCCTGGGCATCGAGAGCGTGCCGGATCCGCTCCCGCTCGCCCCGTTCCTCCTCACCCACGGGGATCGGCGGGCGGACGCTCCGGAGGGAGGCTATCGCCTCGCCGGCCACCTCCATCCCGCCTACGTCCTGCGGGGCCGCGCCGGCGAGCGGCTGCGGCTGCCATGCTTCCTGTTCGGGCCGGCCGGCGCCATCCTGCCGGCGTTCGGCGAGTTCACCGGCGCCGCCGAGCTGGTGCCGGGGCCGGGCGAGCGGGTGTTCGTGGTGGGAGACGGTCGGGTCTGGGCGGTGCCGTGGGAGGCGGGCTCCCGATGATCAATCCGGGCGCCTGCGGGAGGATCCTCCCGGCGGCGGTGGGGAGATGCGGGCGGGCGCGGCCTGTCAAGCGCCGGTTTGCGCTCGGGGCGTCCTCCGGTTATACTAACCGGCTCTGCGTAGTCATCTTGTCAACCCCCTCGCAGGTCTATACGGAAGGTCCCCATCTATGCCATCGGTCCGCCTCAAGGAAAACGAGCCCTTCGACGTCGCGCTTCGGCGTTTCAAGCGCACGATCGAGAAAACCGGGCTCCTGACCGAGTTGCGCGCCCGAGAGTACTACGAGAAGCCTACCGCCGAGCGCAAGCGCAAGAAGGCGGCCGCGGTGAAGCGCCACTACAAGCGTCTGCGCAGCCAGATGCTGCCCAAGAAGAAGTACTGACCGGACGGTACTCACCCCGATCCGCCGGCGCGGAGCGATCACAGGCAAAGGCCCCCCACCGGCGGGCCTTTGTTGTTTGCAGGGCGGCGCAACCCGAATGCCGCCAACGGAGGATGCCATGAGCCTCAAGGACCGCATCACCGACGACATGAAGGCCGCCATGCGGGCGCGCGAGTCCGGTCGCCTGGGGACGCTGCGCCTGCTGCTCGCCGCCATCAAGCAGAAGGAAGTGGACGAGCGGATCACCGTCGACGATGCGCAGGTGCTCGCGATCATCGAGAAGCTGATCAAGCAGCGCCGCGATTCCATCGAGCAGTTCCAGCGGGCGGGACGCCAGGACCTGGTGGATACGGAGCAGGCCGAGCTCGCGGTGCTGGATGCCTACCGTCCGGAGCAGGCGGGCGACGCCGAGATAGCGGCGGCCATTGCCGAGGCGATCTCGGCCACGGGGGCCGCCGGGCCTGCCGACATGGGCAAGGTGATGGGCGTGCTCAAGTCGAAGCTGGCCGGGCGGGCCGACATGGCCGCCGTATCCGCCCGGGTACGCGAAGGCCTCGCCGCCAAGGGTTGACCGTCCGCCCAGCCAGCAGCGGTTGCCCGCGGCGACATGATCCCCCAGTCGTTCATCCAGGACCTGCTGTCCCGGGTCGACATCGTCGACGTGGTGGGGCGCGCCGTGAAGCTGAAGAAGGCGGGGGCGAACCTTCAGGGCCTCTGCCCCTTTCACAACGAGAAGTCGCCTTCCTTCACGGTCTCGCCGACGAAGCAGTTCTACCACTGCTTCGGGTGCGGTGCGCACGGCTCGGCAATCGGCTTCATGATGGAGCACCATGGGCTGTCCTACGTGGACGCGATCCACGATCTCGCCGCCGGGCTCGGCCTCACCGTCCCCCAGGAGGGCGGTCGTCGCGACGGCGGCGGCTCTGCCGGCCAGGCGTCGCAAGCGGCCGGACTGGTACCGGTGCTCGAGGCCGCCGCGGCCTACTATCGGCAACGTCTGCGCGAGACGCCGCGCGCGATCGACTACCTCAAGTCGCGCGAGCTCACCGGTGCGACTGCCGCGCGCTTCGGCCTCGGCTTTGCGCCAGCCGGCTGGCGCAGCCTCGAAGCCGCGGTTCCCGACTATGGCGACGAGGCCGTGGTGACGACCGGGCTGGTGATCAAGGGCGAGGACGGCAAGCGCTACGACCGCTTCCGCGACCGCATCATGTTCCCCATCCGCAATTCGCGGGGACAGGTGATCGGGTTCGGGGGGCGCGTGCTGGACCAGGGCGAGCCGAAGTACCTGAACTCGCCGGAAGGACCACTTTTCTCCAAGGGGCGTGAGCTGTACGGCCTGTTCGAGGCACGTGAAGGCATCCGTCGCCGCGACCGGGTGCTGGTGGTCGAGGGCTACATGGACGTGGTCATGCTGCACCAGCACGGCGTCGACTACGCGGTGGCCACGCTGGGCACGGCAACCACCGCGGCGCACCTGGGCAAGCTGATGCGGCAGGCCGAGCGCATCGTCTTCGCCTTCGACGGCGACGCCGCCGGTCGCCGCGCGGCCTGGCGCGCGCTGGAGAACGCGCTGCCTCTGCTTTCGGACACCCGGCGGCTGGATTTCCTTTTCCTGCCGGAAGGCCACGATCCCGACAGCTTCATCCGCTCGGAGGGCCTGGACCGGTTCGAGGCCGCCGTGGAGGAGGCGATGCCGCTCTCGGTCTTCCTCGTGCGCGAGCTTTGCCGACGCGTGGACCTGGGCACGCCGGAGGGGCGGGCGCGGCTGCAGGCGGAGCTGAAGCCGCTGGTCCGGGCGATGCCGGACATCGCCTTGCGCGGTCAGATCGCCCTGGAGGCGGCCAGCCGGGCAGGCGTGGGCGCGCAGGAGCTGTTGCGCTACGTCGGCCTGCGCGTCGCGCCGCCGACGCCTCCCCGGCGCGAGCCCTGGCGCGACCGGCCGGCCCCGGTGCCCGCGGCCTTGCGCAGCAGGGCCGCCACCCCACCCGGGCTCGAGGCCCGGATCCGGCTGCTGCTCGCCTACCATCCGTCGCTTGCCCGGGAGCCGTTGTCGCCCGAATTCCTTCCGGCAACGTTACTGGAATGGCGGGACCGGATCGCCGCGCTGCCCGCCGGCGCCAACTTCGCCGTCCTGCTCGAGGGCCTGAAACTGGAGTCACCCGAGGAGGCGGCTCGCCTGGCCGCCGAGGATCGCGGTCATCCGGTGCTGGTCGGCGATCTGACCCTGGAGCAGGCCCGCCACGAGTATGCCGACGCCGTCGGGCGCCTCAAGCTTGCGCAGGTTGCGGCCGAAATCGACTCATTGGCCCGTGAAGGGCTTGAAACGCAAGCTCAGCGCGCCAGATACAAGGAACTGATGGGCGCGAAGCAAAGCCTCTCCGCGGTGGCAAATGCCTGATAACATACAAGGTTTTGTTCATCGACGTGGTGTAGGCTCGCCCCCTCCATCCAGGCGCTCGGGCCCCGAGACCCCGGGCGCAGGTCGCGGCATAGCCCCGCCCATTCCCGCCGGTTGCATCCGGACGCCGGCTACGCAGGATCCGTTCGTCTTCCCGACAAGGTGAGCAACCCGATGAAACGAGCCACGTCCCCCAGCAAGCAAGCTCCCGCGACGCCCAGGCGCAAGGCCGGTTCCACGTCGGCGCGTCCAGGCGCTTCGGCGGTGGTGCGGCCGACGGCGCCCAGGCAGGGGGGCAAGGGCGTGGGGACCGGGGCCGGCAGGGTGACCAAGGCGGTTGCGGGCAAGACGCAGGGCAAGAAGGGGCCGCTCAAGTCGGCCGGGGCGCGCACGCCAGCGGCGCAGGTCTCGCGGGCGACGGCAACGAAGACGGCGGGCCGCAAGACGCCGGCAACCCAGGCCCGGGTGGCGGCGAAAGCCGGCTCCGCGGCCAATCCGAAGGTATCGCAGAAATTGAATCCCAAAGCAGGTGAGAAGGCGAAGGTGACAAAGGCTCCAGCAAAGGAAACAGCAAGCAAGGTCGTGAAAGCGGCCGCCAAGCCGGTGAAGGCCGGCGTCGCGACCACCGCCGCGAAGGCGAAGCAGGTGGCAAGGCCGGTGGCGAAGACGCCCAAGCCGGCCGAGAAGGCCACGGTCGCGAAGACCGCCAAGGCGTCGAGGCCGGCGCAGAAGGCCACGGCCAAGGTGACCCGGACAGCGGAGAAGTCGACCGACAAGGTGACCGACAAGGCTCAGGACCTGGCGCTGGCGAAGGCGACCGAGAAGGCGCGGGAAGCCGCCAAGCCCAAGTCCGGCACCGCCACCGCGAAGGCGGCCACGCCGGCCAAAGGCACTGCCGCGAAGGCGGCCACGCCGGCTGCGGCGAGTGCCGCGACGAAGGCCGAGTCCGCCGACTCGGGCCAGGCGCCTGCGCGCGCCCGGGCCGGCCGTCCGACCAAGGGTGGCGCGGCCGCCGAGGCCAAGAAGCCCGCCCAGAAGGCAGGTCGCAGGGGGCCCAAGCCCAAGTCCCGGATCGAGGATGACGCGACGGCTGCCGGCGACGAGTTCGAGGCCCTGGACGACGAGGTGGATCAGGATGCCGAGGCCATCGAGGTCGAGGTCCCCGCGCCGGTCAGTGCCAAGCAGAAGCTGCGCGACAAGCGGGCCAAGGAGAAGGCGCTGATCAAGGAGGCGCTCGCCAACGCCAAGCAGGGCATCTCCGAGGAAGAGCTCGAAGCGCGTCGGACGCGGCTCAAGCAGCTGATCAAGCTCGGCAAGGACCGTGGCTTCCTGACCTACGCGGAGATCAACGACCACCTGCCCGAGGGGCTGGTCGAGGCCGAGGCGATCGAATCCATCATCGGCACGTTCAGCGACATGGGCATCTCGGTGTTCGACCAGGCGCCGGACGCGGACACGCTGCTGATGGCGGACCGCACCGTCACCTCGTCGGACGACGACACCGAGGAGGAGGCCGAGGCGGCGCTCTCCACCGTCGATTCCGAGTTCGGCCGCACCACCGATCCGGTGCGCATGTACATGCGCGAGATGGGTTCGGTCGAGCTGCTCACGCGCGAGGGCGAGATCGTCATCGCGAAGAAGATCGAGGAAGGCCTGAAGGACATGATGCAGGCGATCTCCGCCTGCCCGACGACGATCGCGGAAGTGCTCGCCCAGGCGGACCGCATCCGCGCCAAGCAGATCCGGGTCGACGAGGTGGTGGACGGCCTGATCGACATCGACGCGGACGAGGAGATTTCCTTCGGCCCTTCCCGTGACGACGCCGACATCGACGATGACGACGAGGAAGCCGTCGCCGCGTTGAACAACGCCAAGCTCGAGGAGCTCAAGCAGGCCGCGCTCGCCCGCTTCGACCAGATCGCCCACTGGTTCGAGAAGATGCGCGTCGCCTACGAGAAGGAAGGCTACAAGTCCAAGGCGTACCTCAAGGCCCAGTCGGAGGTGCAGAACCAGCTCATGGCGATCCGCTTCACCGCGAAGATGGTGGAGAAGCTCTCCGACATGCTGCGCGCCCAGGTCGACGAGGTGCGGACCCTGGAGCGCTCGATCCTGGACATCTGCGTGAACCGGGTCGGCATGGATCGCGGCCACTTCATCGCGAGCTTCCCCGGCAACGAGACCAACCTCAACTGGGTGGAGAAGGAGCTGGCCGGCAACCCGCCGTACGCGGACGTGCTCTCGCGCAGCGTGCCCGACATCCAGGACCTGCAGCAGAAGCTGATCGACCTTCAGGCGCGGGTGGTGCTGCCGCTGCCGGACCTCAAGGAGATCAACAAGCGCATGGCCATGGGCGAGATGAAGGCGCGCAAGGCCAAGCGCGAGATGACCGAGGCCAACCTGCGCCTGGTGATCTCGATCGCGAAGAAGTACACCAACCGCGGCCTGCAGTTCCTGGACCTGATCCAGGAGGGCAACGTCGGCCTGATGAAGGCGGTGGACAAGTTCGAGTACCGTCGCGGCTACAAGTTCTCCACCTACGCGACCTGGTGGATCCGGCAGGCGATCACCCGTTCCATCGCGGACCAGGCGCGGACGATCCGGATTCCGGTGCACATGATCGAGACCATCAACAAGATGAACCGGATCAGCCGCCAGATCCTGCAGGAGACCGGCCAGGAGCCGGATCCGGCCACGCTCTCCGAGAAGATGGAGATGCCGGAGGACAAGATCCGCAAGATCCTGAAGATCGCGAAGGAGCCGATCTCCATGGAGACGCCGATCGGCGACGACGACGACTCCCACCTCGGCGACTTCATCGAGGACACGACGACGCTCGCGCCCTCGGACGCCGCGCTGCACGATTCCATGCGCGACGTGGTGAAGGAGGTGCTGGACTCGCTGACCCCGCGCGAAGCGAAGGTCCTGCGCATGCGCTTCGGCGTCGAGATGAGCACGGACCACACGCTGGAGGAAGTCGGCAAGCAGTTCGACGTCACCCGCGAGCGGATCCGACAGATCGAGGCCAAGGCGCTCCGGAAGCTGCGCCACCCCAGCCGCGCGGACAAGCTGAAGAGCTTCCTCGAGGGGCAGTGAGCGTCGGCTGAACCAGCGGATGCCGTGCGACCGCGTCAGCGGCCGCATCGGCTGATCCGGCATCGAACGCGCCTTCGGGCGCGTTTTTTGTTGGCGATGCTGCCGCTGGTGCTGAAGCTCTCCGTCGGCCGCCTGGGCGAGGCCGGCGTGCCGCTCGCGCCGCGGATCGAGAGCGAGATCGCGAACCATCTCGGCTACGTCGACCGAGCGCTCGCCGCGGGCCACTGGCTGCTCTCGCGAGGAGCTGACCGGCGCGGACATCCAGCCGAGCTTCGTCGGAGAGACCGCCGCCCGCTTCGGGAAGATTGCACCGTATCCGCGCATCGGGTTTTCCCGAGACTAGCCCTGTCCACCGCTTTGCATTGGAATCCCAGGGAACGCTCGCATGCTGCGAACCCTCGTTGCGACCCTTTTGCGGTCAGGAAAGGAAATGGATCTCGCCGCCTTCCCTCGTGTCCGGATTGCCCACCTGCCCACGCCGCTGGAGCCGATGCGTCGCCTGTCGGAGGCGCTTGGCGGCCCGCGGATATGGATCAAGCGGGACGATTGCACGGGGCTCTCCACCGGCGGCAACAAGGCCCGCAAGCTCGAGTTCCTCATGGGAGAGGCGCTGGCGTTGAAGGCGGATACCGTGATCACCCACGGCGCGACCCAGTCGAACCATGCTCGCCAGACGGCGGCCGCCGCTGCCCGATTCGGCCTCGCCTGCCACCTCCTGCTGGAGAACAGGACCGGCTCCGGCAGTCGGGACTACCTGGAGAACGGCAACGTCCTGCTCGACGGACTGCATGGTGCGAGCATCGAGCACCGCCCGGCTGGCGGTGACATGAACGGGGAGCTGGAGATCGTCGCGAACGACCTGCGCAGGCAGGACAGGTCGGTCTACGTGATCCCGGGCGGCGGCTCGAATGCGACCGGCGCGCTCGGCTATGCCAACTGCGCGCTCGAGCTGGTCGGCCAGCTGAACGAGATGGGAATGAGCTGTCGCTGCGTGGTGCATGCCACCGGCAGCGCCGGCACGCAGGCGGGCCTGTTGGCCGGGCTGCGCATTCTGAACTCGCCGATGGACGTGCTGGGAATCGGGGTGAGGGCGCCAAGGGACGCGCAGGAGCAGTCGGTCTTCAGGCTGGCCGGTGCCACCGCCGGGAAGATCGGTGTCCCGGATGCGGTGCGACGCGAGGACGTGGTGGCGAACTGCGACTACATCGGCGAGGGCTACGGGATTCCGACGCCGGCCACCATCGCGGCGATTCGAATGGTCGCCGAGCTGGAAGGGATCCTCCTCGATCCTGTCTACTCGGGGAAGGGCATGGCCGGCCTCATCGACCTGGTGCGCAAGGGTCGGTTCGGGAAGGCTGACAAGGTCGTCTTTCTCCACACCGGCGGATCGGCGGCCCTGTTCGGATACGCCGGTGACTACTTCCCGATGCACAAGCACGCTGACGCAACCGGGTAGGGCGGCAGTCGTCAGGCGGCAGGGAAGCGGGCACGCCGCCCGGCGGCAAGCAAAGATACCAAGCAGCAAGCAAGCGACCAATCAGCAAGGAGACAACCCGATGAAACTCAAGCTTCTGTCTTTCGCCTCGGCAGTCATGTTCCTCGCGGCTTCCCCCCTGCCGGCGCACGCCGATGCCGGCGACTCGCCGACCCTCAAGCGCATCGCCGAGCGCGGCATGGTCAGCATCGGGCACCGGGAGACCTCCATTCCGTTCTCCTACATGGACCAGAGCGGCAAGCCCATCGGCTACTCGATCGACATCTGCATGAAGATCGTGGACGCCGTCCGCGCCCAGTTGGGCAAGCCGGACCTGGGAGTCAAGATGGTCCCGGTGACGGGGCAGACCCGTATCCCGCTGCTTGCCAATGGCACCATCGACATCGAGTGCGGATCGACCACCAACAACCTCACCCGGCAGAGGCAGGTGTCCTACCTGCAGACCACCTTCATCACCGGCACCAAGATCGCGGTCCGCAAGGATTCCGGCGTCAAGGAGATCGAGGATCTCAAGGGCAAGATCATCGGCGTCGCGTCGGGCACGACCAACGAGAAGGCGATCAAGGACCACATCGCCGAGAACCGCCTCGACATCAAGATCACGCACGTGAAGGATCACAGCCAGGGATGGCTCGCGCTGGAGACCGGTCGGGTCGACGCCTACGGGTCCGACGACGTCCTGCTCTACGGGCTCATCTCCAAGTCGAAGGCGCCGGACGGCTACGCGGTGGTGGGGCGGTACCTGAGCTTCGATCCCTACGCCATCATGGTCCCCCGCAACGACGACACCTTCCAGCGGCTCGGCACCGCGGTCCTGTCGGAGCTGATGCGCTCCGGCGAGCTGGAGAAGATGTACAACAAGTGGTTCTCGCCCGGCCCGACCGACATCAAGATGCCGATGTCGGACACGCTCAAGACCGCCTTCCAGATCCAGGCGCTCCCGGAATAGCCACGGTCCACGAACGGCTACGCGGCTGAGACTCAGCCACGTGGCCGCTCCCGGATCCGACTCGATCTCCGAGCGGATCCGGCGTGCGCCTGCCAGAGAAGCCGGCCGATGAACTACAACTGGAACTGGGCGGTCCTGGTCAGCGATCCGTACCTCATGTGGATCGTCCAGGGATTCGGATGGACGTTGAAGGTGTCCCTGCTCGCCTGGGTGATCGCCTTCACGCTCGGATCCCTGCTCGGGATCATGCGCACGGCCACCGCGGCCTGGCTGCGCTGGATCGCCACCGTCTATGTGGAGATATTCCGGAACATCCCGCTGCTGGTCCACTTCTTCCTCTGGTACTTCATCTTCCCGGAGATCCTGCCGCACGAGGCTGGCATGTGGGTCAAGCGGGAGATGCCCCTGCCGGAGTTCACGACCGCGGTCGTCGCGCTCGGCCTCTACACCGCGTCGCGCGTCTGCGAGCAGGTGCGCGCCGGCATCGAGGCGGTCGGCACCGGGCAGCGCAACGCGGCCCGCGCCATGGGCTTCAGCGAGCCACAGGTGTACCGTCACGTCCTGCTGCCGGTCGGATTCCGGATCATCATCGCGCCGTTGACGAGCGAGTTCCTGACGATCTTCAAGAACTCCTCCCTCGCGCTCACCATCGGCCTGATCGAGCTCACCGCGGTGGCTCGCCAGATCGAGGAGTACACGTTCCAGGGCTTCGAGGCGTTCACGGCGGCGACCGTGATCTACAGTGCGATCACGCTGGTCGTGATGGCGCTGATGCGCGCGATCGAGCATCGCACCCGTATCCCCGGAACCATCGCGGCGAAGG